>NZ_JBXWRR010000043.1:0-1116 GCF_059613025.1 Ruegeria sp. BHSC223 | reverse complement strand
TCGGCCACCGAGACCGTGTCATCAACCGCAACCGGCGCGTCGTTCACGCCCGTCACCGTCACCGTCACCGTTGCCGTGTCGGCACCGCCATTGCCGTCGCTCACCGTGTAGGTGAACGTGTCGGTCCCGTTGAAATTCGCATCCGGCGTATAGCTCAGCGTGTTGTCTGCGTTCACCACGACGCTGCCATTGGCAGGATCACTCGCCCCGCTCACCGTCAGGCTGTCCCCATCCGGGTCGCTGTCATTGCCCAGCACCGCAATGCTCACCGAGCCGTCCTCGGCCACCGAGACCGTGTCATCAACCGCAACCGGCGCGTCGTTCACCCCCGTCACCGTCACCGTCACCGTTGCCGTGTCGATGTCCCCATTGCCGTCGCTCACCGTGTAGGTGAACGTGTCGGTCCCGTTGAAATTCGCATCCGGCGTATAGCTCAGCGTGTTGTCTGCGTTCACCACGACGCTGCCATTGGCCGCAAATCCGACCGAAGATACCGTCAGGCTGTCCCCATCCGGGTCACTGTCATTGCCCAGCACCGCAATGCTCACCGGAGTATCTTCCAGGGTTGAAACGGCGTCATCAGATGCGGAGGGAGGATCGTTGACAACGCCAACCAAGAGCGACACCGAGACCGGGGCCGAGTTGGCTGCACCATCGGTCAAGACATATGTGAAACTATCTGGCCCATTGTAATTTTCATCCGGCGAATAGGTGACATTACCATCCCCGTTGACGGTAATGCTGCCGTGCTCTGGTTGCGTGAACGAAGCAATAGAAAGACTGTCGCCCTCTCTATCCCCATCGTTTGCCAGAACCGCTATGGTTACCGGTGTATCCTCTTCGGTAGTAGCCGAATCCGCATTACCGACGGGCGCGTCGTTCACACCCGTCACCGTCACCGTCACCGTTGCCGTGTCGGCACCGCCATTGCCGTCGCTCACCGTGTAGGTGAACGTGTCGGTCCCGTTGAAATCCGCATCCGGCGTATAGCTCAGCGTGTTGTCTGCGTTCACCACGACGCTGCCATTGGCAGGATCACTCGCCCCACTCACCACCAGGCTGTCCCCATCCGGGTCGCTGTCATTGCCCAGCACCGCAATGCTCACCGAGCCGTCC
>NZ_JBXWRR010000042.1:0-1222 GCF_059613025.1 Ruegeria sp. BHSC223 | reverse complement strand
CCGGATTTTTCACAGAGGCGCTTTCGGAGCGTGATCCCGAGCTGTTCGGGGCGATCACCTCCGAGCTGGGGCGCCAGCGCGACGAGATCGAGCTGATCGCGTCGGAAAACATCGTCTCGGCCGCCGTGATGCAGGCGCAGGGCTCGGTGATGACCAACAAATACGCCGAAGGGTACCCCGGCCGGCGCTATTACGGCGGCTGCCAATATGTCGACATCGCCGAAAACCTGGCGATCGAGCGGGCCAAGCAGCTGTTTGGCTGCGGCTTTGCCAATGTGCAGCCCAATTCGGGCAGCCAGGCCAATCAGGGCGTGTTCCAGGCGCTGATCAAGCCGGGCGACACCATCCTGGGCATGAGCCTGGACGCGGGCGGCCACCTGACCCATGGCGCCGCGCCCAACCAGTCGGGCAAATGGTTCAACGCGGTGCAATACGGCGTGCGCCAACAGGACAACCTGCTGGATTACGACCAGGTCGAGGCGCTGGCCAAGGAACACCGGCCCAAGCTGATCATCGCCGGCGGCTCGGCCATTCCGCGCCAGATCGATTTTGCCCGGATGCGGGAGATTGCGGATATGGTCGGGGCCTACCTCCATGTCGATATGGCGCATTTCGCCGGTCTGGTTGCGGCGGGCGAGCATCCCAGCCCCTTCCCGCACGCGCATGTGGCCACCACGACCACGCACAAGACCCTGCGCGGGCCCCGTGGCGGTATGATCCTGACCAATGATGAAGATATTGCTAAGAAAGTGAATTCGGCGATCTTCCCCGGCATCCAGGGTGGCCCGCTGATGCATGTGATCGCGGCCAAGGCGGTGGCCTTTGGCGAGGCGCTGCGGCCTGAATTCAAGTCGTATATTCAACAGGTTATCACCAATGCCCAGGCCCTGAGCGAACAGCTGATCAAGGGCGGTCTGGACACGGTGACCCATGGCACCGACACCCATGTGGTGCTGGTCGACCTGCGGCCCAAGGGGGTCAAGGGCAACGCCACCGAAAAGGCTCTGGGCCGCGCGCATATCACCTGCAACAAGAACGGCGTGCCGTTTGATCCGGAAAAGCCGACGGTGACCAGCGGCATCCGCCTGGGCAGCCCGGCGGGCACCACGCGCGGCTTCGGCGAGGCCGAATTCCGCCAGATCGCCGATTGGATCATCGAGGTGGTCGATGGCCTGGCCGCCAACGGCGAAGACGCCAACGGCGCCGTCGAGGACAAGGTCAA
>NZ_JBXWRR010000041.1:0-1249 GCF_059613025.1 Ruegeria sp. BHSC223 | reverse complement strand
GGCGTGTCTCGGGATCACCGATTACTCGATGATCTTCGACACATTCCTGATGGCGTGTCTCGGGATCACCGATTACTCGATGATCTTCGACACGACGCCGGCGCCGACGGTACGGCCGCCTTCGCGGATGGCGAAGCGCAGGCCGTCTTCCATCGCGATCGGCGCGATCAGCTCGACGGTGAAGCCCACGTTATCGCCCGGCATCACCATTTCGGTGCCTTCGGCCAGCGTCACGGTGCCGGTCACGTCGGTAGTCCGGAAGTAGAACTGCGGACGGTAGTTCGCGAAGAACGGGGTGTGACGGCCGCCCTCTTCCTTGGTCAGGATATAGGCCTCGGCTTCGAACTTGGTGTGCGGGGTCACCGAACCCGGCTTGCACAGCACCTGGCCGCGCTCGACCTTCTCGCGGTCGATACCACGCAGCAGCGCGCCGATGTTGTCGCCGGCTTCACCGCGATCCAGCAGCTTGCGGAACATTTCCACACCGGTACAGGTGGTGGTCTGGGTGTCCTTGATGCCCACGATCTCGATCGAGTCGCCGACATTGATCACGCCACGTTCCACACGGCCCGTCACCACGGTGCCGCGGCCCGAGATCGAGAACACGTCTTCGATCGGCATCAGGAAGGGCTGGTCGACAGCGCGCTCCGGGGTCGGGATGTACTCGTCAACCGCGGCCAGCAGTTCACGGATCTTGTTCTCGCCGATTTCCGGATCACGGCCTTCCATCGCGGCCAGGGCCGAGCCCGCAACGATCGGAATATCGTCGCCGGGGAAGTCGTACGAGCTCAGCAGCTCGCGGATTTCCATTTCCACCAGCTCCAGAAGTTCCTCGTCATCGACCTGGTCGACCTTGTTCATGAACACCACCAGCGCGGGCACGCCGACCTGGCGGGCCAGCAGGATGTGCTCGCGGGTCTGCGGCATCGGGCCGTCAGCGGCGTTCACCACCAGGATCGCGCCGTCCATCTGCGCCGCACCGGTGATCATGTTCTTCACATAGTCGGCGTGGCCGGGGCAGTCGACGTGGGCGTAGTGACGCGCTTCGGTCTCGTATTCCACGTGGGCGGTCGAGATGGTGATCCCGCGTGCTTTCTCTTCCGGCGCGCCGTCAATCTGGTCATACGCCTTGAAGTCGCCGAAATACTTCGTGATCGCTGCGGTCAGCGTCGTCTTGCCGTGGTCAACGTGGCCGATCGTGCCAATGTTGACGTGCGGTTTATTACGCTCAAACTTTTCCTTTGCCATT
>NZ_JBXWRR010000040.1:0-1281 GCF_059613025.1 Ruegeria sp. BHSC223 | reverse complement strand
AGAGACGGTTCCGGAAAACTGAACATCCGGGATAAGTGGATTTTCCGCGCAACAGCAGCATGATGCTGCGAGCGAGGAGAAGACCATGACAAGACGACCGCGCCGGAACCACAGCCCGGCATTCAAGGCGAAAGTGGCAGTGGCCGCGATCAAGGGCGAGAAGACCCTGATAGAGCTGGCGCAGGATTTCGACGTGCATCCAAACCAGATCAAGCAGTGGCGCGATCAGCTCCTTGAAGGCGCGACCGGGGTGTTTGGGGAGGCGCCGAAGAGCGATCCGGAAACGACCATCGACGTGAAGACGCTGCACGCGAAGATCGGAGAGCTGACGCTGGAGAATGATTTTTTGTCCGGCGCGCTCGGCAAGGCGGGTCTGTTGCCGAGCGCAAGAAAATGATCGATCCCACCGCGAAGCTGAGCGTCAGTCGCCAGGCCACCGTACTTGGGATCAGCCGGGGCAGCGTGTATTACAAGCCCCGCCCGGTCTCGGACACGAACCTGAAGCTGATGCACCGGATCGACAAGCTGCACATGGAATTCCCGTTCGCGGGCAGCCGGATGTTGCAGGGGCTGCTGGTCCAGGAAGGGTTCAAGGTCGGGCGCCTGCATGTCGCGACCCTGATGAAGCGGGTGGGTATCGAGGCGCTCTATCGCAAGCCCAACACCTCGAAACCGGCGCCGGGGCACAAGATCTACCCCTATCTTCTGAGAAAGCTGCCCATCACCCGCCCCAACCAGGTCTGGGCGATGGATATCACCTACATCCCCCTCTCGGCAGAATGCTACGCATTCGCCTGCCGGGCACTGCATCGCCCGCGGGTACATCTATCTGGCCGCCGTGCTGGACTGGTTCACACGGCGTGTCCTGGCATGGCGGGTGTCGATCACGCTGGAGGTGGATTTTTGCATTGAGGCTGTCGAGGAAGCACTGGCGCGACACGGCGCACCCGAGCTCTTCAACACGGATCAGGGCAGCCAGTTCACGTCCACCGGCTTCATCAAGGTGCTGGCCGCCCGCAAAATCAAGATCAGCATGGATGGCAAGGGAGCTTGGCGCGACAACGTCTTCGTCGAGCGTCTGTGGCGGACTATCAAATACGAGGAAGTCTACCTGCGGGCCTATGCCAGCGTGGCCGAAGCCCGGGTCGGGATCGGCCGATACCTGGGCTTCTACAACAGCCGTCGACCGCACTCATCGCTTGACGGGAGAACCCCCGATCAGGCCTACTTCAACAAGCCAATACCTGATGCGGCAGCGGCGTAACCCAGGCGGAAAAACAC
>NZ_JBXWRR010000038.1:0-2337 GCF_059613025.1 Ruegeria sp. BHSC223 | reverse complement strand
CGACAAGACCAGCCGTCCGAACGAGCTCTGGCAGACCGACTTCACCTATCTCAAGGTGATCGGCTGGGGTTGGTTCTATCTCAGCACAATCCTGGACGACTACAGCCGTTAAATCTATGAGTGCCGGACGTAATCTCCCCAAAACCGCCGTTTGAAATTTCCCCAACGTGCGCGGCTGCGCTGATTTTCGAACCTCAAATATTCGAAAATTGGCGTGGCCGGGTGAAGCAAGCTTGATGGCCCCAATGGAGAACGACGGGGGCAATCGAGTGCAGGGAATTAGGGAGATCGTTTTGATCAACGATTTACATAAACAAGGCTTGAGCATCTCAGCCATCGCCCGGAAGGTGGGCTGTGATCGCAAGACAGTTCGCAAATATCTCGAACGCGGTTTGGACGCTCCGATTTACGGTCCGCGCGCGCCGCGTGAGCGTCTGATAGATCCGTTTGAGGGTTTTCTGCGTGACCGCGTTCTTGCCTTTCCTGATTTGAGCGGCGCGCGTCTTTTGCGCGAAATCCGGGCGATGGGGTATGAGGGCAGCTACACGGCTGTGACAGATTTCCTGCGGGATGTGCGTCCGTCAAAGCAAACACCGTTCGAACGCCGCTTTGAAACACCGCCTGGGCAACAGGCGCAGGTGGATTTTGCCGAGTTCAGCGTTTCCTTTACCGATGAGCCCGGCGTCACGCGCAAGGTCTGGCTGTTTTCCACCGTTCTTGGCCATTCACGCTGGCTTTGGGGTCGGTTTGTGTCCAGTCAAAACCTGCAATCGGTCATGCGTTGTCATATCGCGGCATTTGAGGCCATGGGTGGAGTGCCAGAGCACATTCTGTATGACCGGATGAAGACAGCGGTGATTGGTGAAGATGAGAGAGGAGATCAAGAAACAGACAATCCGAAAACGCCGGTTGCAGCACCAAGCCGCTGCCGCCTAAACTCTGACAGAAAGCGAACCAGAGCCTCCGATACGAAACCGCTCATGATGTCCGGAAAACTCTGACGACGGACAGCCGATCAGGGCGTTCATTGATTCGACCCCAACATCAACTGAATCGGTCTGGTCGTTAGAGTAAGCTTCCCAAGCCGTTAGGAAAATATTGAGAATGTCAAGTCCAGTACCAAGTGTCGTTGCGGACTCCTGAAGAAACCCTAAGAATGAATCTAGTTCGTCAGCCGATGCAACAATCGAACGAAACTCGTTTGGCGACATTCCATTAATTCGAGGGCCTAGGTTATCCGAATAATGGAGCTGGATCATTTCCAGCATTGGCTCTTGAAAAAAGAGTTCACGATAATACGACAAATATTCTTCCGAAATCCCGAGCGCTACACCGACACCGGTCAAATAGTTGTCAAAATCATCAAGGTCCAACCCACAGATGACCCAAGCCGGGTCTAGTTCACTACATGTGGCGGGTGTAGAACCCGCTGTGATGGGATCAATGCCGAAGTTTGACCAATCAACTTCTGGCACAACAAAATCAAACTCGACGACACCTCCGGTTCCCGGAGGAGGAAGGCCGGGTAAATGGACTGGCGCCGCATCATCGTTGACAATGGTGAAGGTGGAGCGGTCCAGGTACGTGGAAACCGGATCGGAACTGTTCCGCTGAATGATCCCGGCAAAGCGCTCATTGCTTTCCACGCTGCTATCGTCGGTGATGCTGACGGTCGCGGTGCTCACGCCGGAACTGAAGTTCACTGCTCGGTTGACGATCCCGGTATAGTCACCGTTGTTGGAGTAGCCCTCGTTGGTGAGAGTTGAAAAGTAGATCGTCTCCGCAGGCAGATCGCCCGAGCGGGTGATGGTGAAGGTGATCGACCCGGCGTCCTCATCCACGCTGCCAGACACCGGCGTCATCGAGTAAGTGACCATAACAATTTCCAATCAAAATTCTCTATTCAGCGCCTAATTGGCCGCTGTTAGAGTCTAGCTCTTCCACGATGGGCACGATCGGGTCTCGCGCCAACAGATTTTTCGAATGGTGGCGTCTCGTTTGCACTGTACAGGGTCACCCGCTGCTTAGCACACCACAGCCGCCGAGGGGGCGAGTCCACCCCAACGCCGACGTGTTTCTCAGTCATATGCCAAACCCCGCGCAGGGGGCAGGTCAGTTGATGTGGCGTTGATGTAAGCGCAGGAAGGTCGACGGTACTGGAATACCATCGACTTATATATTTGATATTGTGTAGTATTTTGGTTGCGGGAGCAGGATTTGAACCTGCGACCTTCAGGTTATGAGCCTGACGAGCTACCTGGCTGCTCCATCCCGCGCCGGTTGTTTTTGTGATCGTATTAGAGAGAATTGAGTATTTATTAGGTTTGGCGGTGACCT
>NZ_JBXWRR010000037.1:0-2481 GCF_059613025.1 Ruegeria sp. BHSC223 | reverse complement strand
CGGCTTCGGCGAGGCCGAATTCCGCCAGATCGCCGATTGGATCATCGAGGTGGTCGATGGCCTGGCCGCCAACGGCGAAGACGCCAACGGCGCCGTCGAGGACAAGGTCAAAGCCCAGGTCGCAGACCTCTGCGCCAGATTCCCGATCTATCCAAACCTTTGATGAATAAAAACGTTTCGGATTGACATCATCACTGCCACCGGTCATCCCGGTGGCAGTTTTCATTTTCGGGCAGACCATTTGACCAGGATACGGGGCAACCGGACGCGCCAGTTGGAACGGCGGCTTGGCGACTGGATGCGTGCCCGCCTGCCCCATGTGCTGGCAGAATTTGTCATGTTCGTTCTGAAACAGGGCTGGGCCGCCCTGTTCGGCGCGTCGCTGCTGATCGGCCTGATGGTCAGCGACCGCATCTGGCAACAGGACTGGGCGATCGCCCGCTATGACGCGCTCTTGATCTATGCGTTGGGCCTGCAGGTGCTGTTTCTGGCATTGGGACTGGAAAGCTGGCGCGAGGTCCGGGTTATCCTGCTGTTTCACCTAACCGGAACCGTGATGGAGATCTTCAAGGTCCAGGCCGGCAGTTGGACCTATCCCGGCCCAGGCCTGGTCAAGCTTTGGAACGTTCCGCTGTTCTCGGGCTTCATGTATGCCTCTGTGGGGTCCTACATGGCGCGCGCCATCCGGCTGTTCGACATGCGGTTTGCGCCCTACCCGCCCTTCTGGTTGTCGGTCCTGCTGGCGGTTGCGATCTATGTAAATTTCTTTGCTCACCATTTCCTGTTCGACCTACGGCTGGCCCTGTTTGCCGCAACGGTCGCGCTCTATGCCCGGACGCGGATCACCTTTCGGATCGGCGATCACCGCTACTGGATGCCGCTGCCGCTGGCGGCCTTCTTCAGCTCGTTCTTCCTGTGGCTGGCCGAGAATGTGGGCACCGCCACGCGCACCTGGCTTTATTCCGGGCAGATCGCCGGAGAGATGGTGCGGCTGGCCAAGATGGGATCCTGGTATCTGTTGCTCTATGTCAGCTTCGTCACGGTCACGCTGGTGATGCGCGACGCGCTGGAGGAGGCTCCAGCCAAGGGGCGCTCCCGCCCCATGTGACCGCATCAGAGATGCGGCCAAAGATGCGTTGGGCCGGGCGCCGTGCGTTCCGCACGGCGCTGTCTCGTCAGATCAGCCGGCGCCAGGCCAGGAAGGCCAGCAACAACGCGGCAAATACCAGCAGGTTGAAGACCAGCGCCCCCAGCATACCCAGCCACCAGCCCTTGCGCCGGTCGGCCAGGTCGATGCCGCGCAGATGCGCCTGCACCTCGCGTGCGGCGGCACTCAACGAAGGGGCGTTCAACGTCATCCGCAATCGCGGATGCGCCATCATCGGCTCGACCCGGGCCAGTTCCATCGCACGGCGATAGATACGACGCGGCAGTCGGTGCTTGGCCCGTCTGAGCGCGAGGCGGAGCGATTTTCCATGCACCCCAAGCCGCGTCCGCAGCAACGCGACGGTCACGGCAATCTGGTCTTCGATCCGGTCGCTATCGGTCATGGCTGTCATACCCCCGGCGGGCACCATATCGCGCGGTCCGGGCAGGCTCAATGGGGCTGGCGGGGGCGATCGCGTCAGGTTATCAGGGCGGCATGCTGACCACGATCCTGCATGGCACCCCGACCGACACCCCACCCCTTGTCATCGCCCATGGGCTCTATGGATCTGGCCGCAACTGGGGGGTGATCGCCCGGCGACTTGCCGATGAACGGCAGGTGATCGCCGTCGACATGCGCAATCACGGTCACAGCCCCTGGGCCGAGACACACGACTATCCCGCGATGGCCGCCGATCTGGCCGAGGTGATCGAGGCCCATGGCGGTCGCGCCGACTTGCTGGGCCATTCGATGGGGGGCAAGGCGGCGATGATGCTGGCGCTCACCCACGGGCACCTGCTGCGCCGCCTGGTGGTCGCGGATATCGCCCCGGTGACTTATACCCACAGCCAGATGCCCTTCATCGCAGCGATGCGCGGCGTCGACCTGAGCCGGGTCGAGCGCCGCTCGGAGGCCGAAGAAATGCTGGCGGCGCAAGGGGTCGAGAAAGCGTTGCAAAGCTTCTTTACCCAGTCGCTTGATCTGCCCGGCAAGCGGTGGCGGTTGAATCTCGACGGATTGGCGGCGAACATGCCCGCGATCATGTCCTTCCCCGACATATCAGCACATTGGGACGGACCGACTCTGTTCCTGACCGGCAGCATATCGGATTATGTGCGCGCCGAGCATCGCCCGCTGATCCGAGAACTGTTCCCCGCCGCCCGTTTTGCCAAGATTCCGGGCGCGGGTCATTGGTTACACGCCGACAAACCCCGCGAATTCGAAGCGGCGGTGCGTGTCTTTCTGAATGCCTGAGCCTCTGACTCTGCACCTGCCGTGCGTCCGGGACGCCTCCGGCGGGAGTATTTCAGACCAGAAAGAAGCCCCGGTCTTCT
>NZ_JBXWRR010000036.1:0-2971 GCF_059613025.1 Ruegeria sp. BHSC223 | reverse complement strand
GCGTGCTGCGCCTCGCCGATGCTGATGGATTGCGCGACCTCGTCCGTGAATACGCTGGCGCGGGCCAGCAGGGCGGCCTCGACCTCTTGCTTGCCTTTGGTGTCGGTTCCCATGCAGGCGACATGTGTGCCGGGGCTGACATGACCCGCCATCAGCGAGGGCGCAAAGGCCGAGGTGATCGTGATGATCACATCCGCCTCGCGCATGCCGTCCAGCTCTGCCGCCTCAAAGGGAATGCCGACCTCTTCGGCAACCCTGGCCAGGTTCGGCAGCATCTCGGGGTGGTAGTTCCAGCCGATGACCTTGTCGAAGGCGCGCTGCTCCAACGCGGCGCGCAGCTGGAACGTGGCCTGATGGCCGGCGCCGATCATGCCGATGACCTTTGCATCCGGGCGGGCGAGATGCTTGATCGACACCGAGGACGCCGCCGCCGTGCGCAAGGCCGTCAACAGGTTGCCGCCGACCATCGCCGAGGGCTTGCCCGTGTCGGGATCGAACAGGAAAACTGTCGACTGGTGGTTGATCAGCCCGCGCTTTTCCAGATTGTTGGGCCAGTAGCCGCCCGCCTTGAGACCCAGCGTCAGGCCTGCCCGGTCAAACCCGCCCTTGAAGCCATAGAGCGCATCCTCATGGCCGATTGCTTCGCGCACCACGGGAAAGTTATTGGCATCGCCTGAAGCCATGGCAGCAAAGACCTGTTCAACGGCATCAAAGGCCGCCTCGCGCGTCATCAAGTCGGCAATTTCACGTTCAGGGACAATCAGCATGGTCAGGCTCCAAAGAGTTTGGCCCCGCCCAGCTGAAAGCCGGACAGGGCAGGATGCTTTAAATTAAGTCAGTAGGCGCGGCCGCGGGCCGAGACCGGCCAGACGCATTCGACCTTGCCGTTGCGCACGCCGACATACCAGTCATGCACATTGGCGGTCGGGTCGCAGTGGCCGGGCACCAGCTTGAGCTTCTCGTTGACCTTCAAGACGCCCTTCGGGTCGGAAATCACGCCGTGTTCATCCGAGCATTTGACATATTCCACGTCGTCGCGCCCATAGATGAACGGCAGCCCGCTATCGACCGATTGCGCCTTGAGGCCCGCGTCACAGATCGCCTTGTCGGCCTTGGCGTGGCTCATGACCGAGGTCAGGATGAAGAAGGCGTTTTCCCACTCACCCGCATCGATGCGCTTGCCCTCGTGATCGAGGATGCGGCCATAATCCGCATCCATGAAGGCATACGACCCGCACTGGAGTTCGTTGTAGAGGCCGGAATTGCTCTCGAAGTAATACGATCCCGTGCCACCGCCCGACACCAGGTCGGTCTCGATCCCGTCCGCCTTCAGAGCATCCACGGCATCCTGCACCTGCGCGATGGCGGCATCGATCTTGGCCTTGCGGTCGTCAAAGCTGTCCATGTGCTGCATCGCGCCCTGATAGGCCTGGATGCCGCGATAGGTCAGGTTGTCCGCCTGGGCGACGGCCTTGGCGATCTCGACCACCGCAGGCGTGGTGGTCACGCCACAGCGCCCGGCACCGCAGTCGATCTCCACGAAGACACCCAGCCGGGTGCCTGCCTTGACGGCCGCCGCCGACAGGTCCGCCACGTTGGCGACATCATCGACACAGACGATCACCTCACCTCCGCTCAGCTTCGGCAGCTGGACGAGGCGCGCGATCTTGCCCGGATCGCGGACCTGGTTCGAAACGAGGATCTCCTGGATACCGGCGCGGGCAAAGACCTCGGCCTCGGACACCTTCTGGCAGCAGACGCCGATAGCACCCCCCAGGTCCATCTGCAGCTTCAGCACATCGACGGATTTGTGCATCTTGCCATGCGCGCGGTGGCGCATGCCATGCGCCTTGGCATAGTCGCCCATCTTCCTGATGTTGCGTTCAAGCGCGTCGAGATCCAGCACCAGGGCAGGCGTCTGGATATCGGCGGCATCCATGCCCGGCTTGGCGGGAATGTCGAAACCGACCTCGTAGGCGTCCAGGTCAATCGAGTCTTTCATGGGAATTCTCCTGTTCAGCCCTGCATCCAGGGCAGTTTGTCCAGATCGACGTTGCCGCCGGTGATGATCACGCCCACGCGCTTGCCACGAAACGCGTCGGGGTTCTTGAGGATGGTGGCCAGCGGCACGGCGCTGGAGGGTTCCATCACGATGCGCAGGTGCTTCCAGATCAGCTTCATCGCATCGACGATTTCCTGTTCCGAGGCGGTGTAGATCTCGGACACGTGGTGCGAGACGAAATGCCAGGTCAGGTCCTTGAGTGGCACCAGCAGACCGTCAGCGATGGTCTTGGGCGCATCATCGGCAATGATGTGACCCGCCTTGAAGCTGCGATAGGCGTCGTCGGCCTGTTCGGGCTCGGCGGCGATCACCTGTGTTTCCGGCGCCAGCGTCGCCAGGGTCAGGCAGGTGCCCGAGATCATGCCGCCGCCCCCGATCGGGGCCACCACCATGTCGAGCCCGTCGGTCTGCTCCATGAATTCCTTCGAACAGGTGCCTTGCCCGGCGATCACCCGCGGATCGTTGTAGGGATGCACGAAATCGCCGCCCGTGGCGGCCTGCACCTCGGCGAACGTCGCCTCGCGCGAGGTCGTCGAGGGCTCACATTCGGTGATCACGCCACCATAGCGACGCACCGTGTCCTTCTTGGCCTGCGGCGCGGTGCGCGGCATGACCACGTTGCAGGGGATGCCGCGCAGCATGGCGGCATAGCTCAGGCACGAGGCATGATTGCCGCTCGAATGCGTCGCCACGCCCTTGGCCGCCTGCGCCTCGTCCAGTCCAAAGACCGCGTTGGTGGCCCCGCGCACCTTGAACGCGCCCGGCTCCTGAAAGTTCTCGCATTTGAAGAACAGCCGGCACCCCGCCAACTCGCTCAGATAATCCGACACCCGCACCGGCGTACGACGGATATACGGCGCGATCCGATCATGCGCACAAAGCATGTCCTCGTAGGAAGGAATATACATC
>NZ_JBXWRR010000035.1:0-3005 GCF_059613025.1 Ruegeria sp. BHSC223 | reverse complement strand
CTCACGGAGTAAGTCCCTTTGGTTCTGTGAGTTTGTTAGCGCGGGTGCAGGCTGTGAGGGTGTTGGCGAGCAGGCAGGCGATGGTCATGGGGCCGACGCCGCCGGGGACCGGGGTGATGGCGCCCGCCACCTCGGCGCAGCTGTCGTAATCGACATCGCCCACCAGCCTGGTCTTGCCGTCGCGCTCGATCCGGTTGATGCCCACGTCGATCACCGTGGCGCCCGGTTTGATCCAGTCGCCGGGCACCATTTCGGGCCGGCCCACCGCGGCCACCACGATATCGGCGCGGCGCACCACCTCGGCCAGGTCCTTTGTCCGGCTATGGGCGATGGTCACCGTGCAGCTGTCGCCCAGCAAGAGTTGCGCCATCGGCTTGCCCACGATGTTCGACCGCCCGATCACCACCGCGTCCATCCCCGAAAGCGAGCCGTGATGGTCGCGCAGCATCATCAAGCAGCCCAGCGGCGTGCAGGGCACCATGCTCTTCTGCCCGGTGCCCAGAAGGCCCACATTCGAGATATGGAACCCGTCCACATCCTTGGCCGGATCGATGGCGTTGATCACCAGGTCCTCGTCCAGGTGCCCCGGCAGCGGCAGCTGCACCAGGATGCCATGCACGTCCGGATCCCCATTCAGCCGGTCGATCAGCGCCAGCAGATCCGCCTCCGACGTGTCGGCGTCCAGCTTGTGCTCATACGAGTTCATGCCGACCTCGACGGTCTGCTTGCCCTTGGAGCGCACATAGACCTGGCTGGCCGGGTCCTCGCCCACCAGCACCACCGCCAGGCCGGGGGTGATCCCATGCCCGGCCTTCAGCTCTGCCACATGTTCCGCCACCTGGCCCCGGATCCGGGCCGCAAAGGCCTTGCCGTCAATCACAGTTGCTGCCATTTGCTCTCTTCCTTGTTGCCGCCTTGTTGCCGCCTTGTTGCCGTCTGGGGCCGCGCACGCGGGCCCGGCCCTAGATTTCCCGGATCACCCGCGCCTCGCGGGCGATCGACCAGTCCACCAGCCGCCGCCACAGGTCCTCGATCAGGCCGGGGTCCAGCCCCTGGCCTTCGGCGGCGGCGCGGGCGTTCATCACCACTTCCTCGACCCGTTCGGGGATCCGCGCGGGCCAGCCATTGCCCTGTTTCAGCTCCACCGCCCGGTCGATATAGCCCGCCCGCGCGGCCAGCAGGGTGATCAGTTCGCGGTCCAGCCGGTCGATCTGGTCGCGCAGGCTGGCCATGTCGCTACAATCCTGCGGCGGGATGGATGTGCTCATGTCTTGAAACTCTCACGGCCCGGGATCGGTCCCGGGCCGTGAATTGCGCATATCGCGGCTCAGAACAAGCCCTCGATCTGGCCCGCGTCATTCAGCCGGATGGTCTCCGCCGCCGGTTTGCGCGGCAGGCCCGGCATCGTCATGATCTCGCCGCAGACCACCACGATAAAGCCCGCGCCCGCGCTCAGGCGCACCTCGCGCACCGGCACCGAATGGCCCGTCGGCGCGCCGCGCCGGTTCGGATCGGTGGTAAAGGAATACTGGGTCTTGGCCATGCAGACCGGCAGGTTGCGATAGCCGGCCTCTTCCCATTCCTTCAGCTGGTTGCGGATCTTCTGATCGGCCAGCACCTCGTCGGCGCGATAGATGCGCTTGGCGATGGTCTCGATCTTCTCGAACAGGCCCATGTCGTCGGGATAGATCGGGGCAAAGTTCGCCTTGCCCGAATCGGCCAGCTCGACAACCTTGCGCGCCAGCGCCTCGGAGCCTTCCGAACCCAGCTCCCAATGGCGCGACAGCACCGCCTCGACCCCGTGATTGGCGCAATAGTCCCTGACCGCCTGCACCTCGGCCTCGGTATCGGTGACGAAATGGTTGATCGCCACCACCACCGGCACGCCGAAGGATTTGACGTTCTCGATATGGCGGCCCAGGTTGGCGCAGCCCTTGTTGACCGCGGCCACGTTTTCCGCGCCCAGATCAGCCTTGGCCACGCCGCCGTTCATCTTCATCGCGCGCACGGTCGCCACCAGCACCACCGCCGACGGCGCGATCCCGGCCTTGCGGCACTTGATGTTCATGAACTTCTCGGCGCCCAGATCGGCCCCGAAACCGGCCTCGGTCACCACGTAATCGGCCACTTTCAGCGCCGTCTTGGTGGCGATGACCGAGTTGCAGCCATGCGCGATATTGGCAAACGGGCCGCCATGCACAAAGGCCGGGTTGTTCTCCAGCGTCTGCACCAGGTTGGGCTGCATCGCGTCCTTCAACAGCACGGTCATCGCGCCCTCGGCCTTGATGTCGCGGCAATAGACCGGGCTCTTGTCGCGGCGATAGGCCACGATGATGTCGCCCAGACGCTTTTCCAGGTCCTTCAGATCCCGGGCCAGGCACAGGATCGCCATCACTTCCGAGGCCACGGTGATGTCGAAGCCCGCCTCGCGCGGGAACCCGTTCGACACCCCGCCCAGCGAGCAGGTGATCTGCCGCAGCGCCCGATCGTTCATGTCCACCACACGGCGCCACACCACCCGGCGGGTGTCGATCTCGGCCTCGTTGCCCCAATAGATGTGGTTGTCGATCATCGCGCTGAGCAGGCTGTGGGCGCTGGTGATCGCGTGGAAATCGCCGGTGAAATGCAGGTTCATCTCTTCCATCGGCACGATCTGCGCATAGCCGCCCCCGGCAGCCCCCCCCTTCATGCCGAAGTTCGGCCCCAGGGACGCCTCGCGGATACAGATCATCGCGTTCTTGCCGATCCGGTTCAGACCGTCGCCCAGACCCACCGTGGTCGTGGTCTTGCCCTCGCCCGCAGGCGTCGGGTTGATCGCCGTCACCAGGATCAGCTTGCCATCGGCGCGGTCCTGAACCGAATCGATGAACCCCTGGCTCACCTTCGCCTTGTCATGGCCATAAGGCAGCAGATCCTCAGACCCGATCCCCAGCTTCGCACCAATCTCCAAGATCGGCAACTTCCGCGCCTCGCGCGCTATCTCAATGTCACTCTTATACGCCATG
>NZ_JBXWRR010000034.1:0-3518 GCF_059613025.1 Ruegeria sp. BHSC223 | reverse complement strand
TTAGAGAGAATTGAGTATTTATTAGGTTTGGCGGTGACCTACTCTCCCGGGGCTTGAGCCCGAGTACCATTGGCGCGGAGGCACTTAACTTCCGGGTTCGGGAAGGGACCGGGTGTATTGCGCTCGCTATGACCACCAAACCGAATAAATACTCACTGTCCGCGTTGCGGACAGTGAGAGTGGCAGGCAGCGTTTTCCGCAGGAAAGCGCGTTGCCACCCGTTTTGTCCGGGCGGAGGGTATCAATCCGGTGCAATCCAGTTTTGGATTGTCACGTGTTGTCCAAGTTTTTTGGTGCTTTTGGTTCTTGATTTGGCCTGGCGCGCGGAGCGCTGGAGGCCATTTGATCAGTCTTTCTGTTACTGGATCGGATCAAGCCTATCGGGCGATTAGTACCGGTCAACTGAACGCATTGCTGCGCTTACATCTCCGGCCTATTGACGTGGTGGTCTTCCACGGCCCTCAGGGATACCTTGTTTTGAGGGGGGCTTCCCGCTTAGATGCCTTCAGCGGTTATCCTGTCCGATCATAGCTACCCTGCACTGCTGCTGGCGCAACAACAGGTCCACCAGTGGATCGTTCACCCCGGTCCTCTCGTACTAGGGGCAACTCCTCTCAAGTATCCTACACCCACGGCAGATAGGGACCGAACTGTCTCACGACGTTCTAAACCCAGCTCACGTACCTCTTTAAACGGCGAACAGCCGTACCCTTGGGACCTGCTCCAGCCCCAGGATGAGATGAGCCGACATCGAGGTGCCAAACACTGCCGTCGATATGGACTCTTGGGCAGTATCAGCCTGTTATCCCCGGCGTACCTTTTATCCGTTGAGCGATGGCCCTTCCACTCGGGACCACCGGATCACTATGGCCGACTTTCGTCTCTGCTCGACTTGTCAGTCTTGCAGTCAGGCTGGCTTCTGCCATTGCACTCAACGAGCGATTTCCGACCGCTCTGAGCCAACCTTCGCGCGCCTCCGTTACGCTTTAGGAGGCGACCGCCCCAGTCAAACTACCCGCCACGCAGGGTCCCGGATCCGGATGACGGACCGCGGTTAGACATCAAGAGTGCGAAGGGTGGTATCTCAAGGGAGGCTCCACGGGAACTGGCGTTCCTGCTTCAAAGCCTACCACCTATCCTGCACATCACAATCCTGATGCCAGTGCGAAGCTGTAGTAAAGGTGCACGGGGTCTTTCCGTCTAACCGCGGGAAGCCTGCATCTTGACAGGCAATTCAATTTCGCTGAGTCGATGTTGGAGACAGCGGGGAAGTCGTTACGCCATTCGTGCAGGTCGGAACTTACCCGACAAGGAATTTCGCTACCTTAGGACCGTTATAGTTACGGCCGCCGTTTACCTGGGCTTCAATTCGGAGCTTGCACCCCTCCTTTTAACCTTCAGGCACCGGGCAGGCGTCAGACCCTATACGTCGTCTTGCGACTTCGCAGAGCCCTGTGTTTTTAATAAACAGTCGCCACCCCCTGGTTTGTGCCCCCGGATCCAAGTTGCCTTGAACCCGGGCCTCCTTCTCGCGAACTTACGGAGGTATTTTGCCGAGTTCCTTCAACATCGTTCTCTCAAGCGCCTTGGTATTCTCTACCAGTCCACCTGTGTCGGTTTAGGGTACGGTCTGATGGAGGGCTATTTCCAGGGACCACTCAGCAGCCCGACCAATCCGATAAGGTCGAACTACATCCGTGATCCGTCACATCCTCCTGGCCCAGGAATATTAACCTGGTTCCCATCGCCTACGCCTTTCGGCCTCGGCTTAGGGGCCGGCTTACCCTGCTCAGATTAGCTTTAAGCAGGAACCCTTGGACTTTCGGCGAGAGTGTCTCTCACACTCTTTGTCGCTACTCATGTCATCATTCTCGCTAGTGATCTCTCCACGGGATCGCTCACGCGCCCGCTTCATCGAAAGGACTCTATCCTGCGCTACCGCCTATTCGGCTACTTGAGCGCGATTTCTCGCGTCAAATGACCGGCGGCAATACAGGACAAGTCCTATGTCACACTACGCTCCGCTACCATGCCTTGCGGCATCCTCAGCTTCGGCTCATGGCTTGAGCCCCGTTACATCTTCGCCGCAGGACGTCTTGATTAGACCAGTGAGCTGTTACGCTATCTTTAAAGGATGGCTGCTTCTAAGCCAACCTCCTGGTTGTTTTGGACATCCCACCTGCTTTCCCACTTAGCCATGAATTGGGGGCCTTAGCTGGAGGTCAGGGTTGTTTCCCTCTCCACTACGGGCGTTAGCACCCGCAGTGTGTCTGCCATCTAGTACTCCCGGGTATTCGGAGTTTGGTTAGGATCAGTAAGCCTGTGGGGCCCCATTACCCATCCAGTGCTCTACCCCCCGGGGTATTCGGATGACGCTCTACCTAAATAGATTTCGCGGAGAACCAGCTATCTCCGAGTTTGATTGGCCTTTCACCCCTAGGCACAGCTCATCCCGATCCTTTTCAACGGATGTGGGTTCGGTCCTCCAGCAAGTGTTACCTTGCCTTCAACCTGGCCATGCCTAGATCACTCGGTTTCGGGTCTGATCCCACGAACTCGACGCCCTATTAAGACTCGCTTTCGCTGCGCCTACACCTAACGGCTTAAGCTTGCTCGTGAGACCAAGTCGATGACCCATTATACAAAAGGTACGCCGTCAGGACGCTAGGTCCCTCCGACTGCTTGTAGGCGTCCGGTTTCAGGTACTGTTTCACTCCCCTCGTCGGGGTGCTTTTCACCTTTCCCTCACGGTACTGGTTCGCTATCGGTCAGCAAGGAGTACTTAGCCTTCGAAGGTGGTCCTCCGATCTTCAGACAGGATTTCACGTGTCCCGCCCTACTTAATACGTCCCATCGAACTTCGAATACGGGGCTGTCACCCGCTATGGCCATGCTTCCCAACATGTTCTTCTCATTCTCAAGGCTCGGCTGGTCCCCGTTCGCTCGCCACTACTAGGGGAGTATCAATTGATTTCCTTTCCTCCGGGTACTTAGATGTTTCAGTTCCCCGGGTTTGCTCTTAAAACCCTATGTATTCAGGTCTTAAGTACCTGTTCATGCTCATTATTGATAGCGAGGCTAACAATAACAAACATTCAGGTGGGTTGCCCCATTCGGAGATTCATGGATCAAAGCCTATTCTCGGCTCCCCATGACTTATCGCAGAGTATCACGTCCTTCATCGCCTCTTGCTGCCAAGGCATCCACCAAACGCCCTTCTCGCGCTTGATTCGATCCAGAAAAAGAGAGACTGATTAGCGCCCTACCGCCTTGCGGCTACTTGAGGGCTCCAACTCTCACGGCCCGGGCTGGTTCGACCAGGCCTTGTTTCTGAACCAAAAGTCACTTTTCCCGCTCAGCCCGTCAGGGCTGAACATATTGGTGCGTATCCTCGCGGACCGCACCGGGTTAGTGTACTTGACTTGGACAACGTCTGTTCGTTTCAACAGGGATACGTCAGATCGAGCCGGCTAGACCCAATCCACGCCTTCCGCTCTCTTTTATATGTCCTACCGCCT
>NZ_JBXWRR010000033.1:0-4364 GCF_059613025.1 Ruegeria sp. BHSC223 | reverse complement strand
CGGGCGTATGGAAGAGTGGTCGTGGTCGAGGGCGTCGATTGCCGAAGGGTCGTGTTTATAGCGATGAGGGTTTGGCGGCTGTACGGGCTTTGCTGGGGGATCGTCCGCGGCGGCGGGATTTGCTGATCGAGTTTCTGCACCTGATCCAGGACGCTTACGGTCATCTGTCGGCGGATCATCTTGCGGCTTTGGCGTTCGAGATGAAGCTGGGGCAGGCGGAGGTTTACGAGACCGCAACCTTTTACGCGCATTTTGACGTGGTGAAGGAGGGCGAGACACCGCCGCCGGCGCTGACGATCCGGGTCTGCGATTCGCTGAGTTGCGAGCTGGCCGGGGCCGAGCAGCTGCGCGCGGCGCTGGAAGAGGGGCTCGATCCGGGCCAGGTGCGGGTGTTGCGGGCGCCCTGCATGGGGCGCTGCGACACGGCGCCGGTGCTGGAGCTGGGCCATAACCATATCGATCACGCCACGCCGGAGAAGGTGCGGGCGGCGATCGCGGCGGGCGATACCCATGCGCATCTGCCCGATTACGAGGGGTTCGACGCCTATGCGGCGGCGGGCGGCTACGCGGTGCTCAAGGACCTGCGGGCGTGCGGCGACTGGGAAGCGGTGCAGGACAGCGTACTGTCGGCGGGCCTGCGCGGCCTGGGCGGCGCGGGTTTCCCCTCGGGGCGCAAATGGGGCTTTGTGCGGGCCAATCCGGGCCCGCGTTACCTGGCGGTGAATGGCGACGAAGGCGAGCCGGGCACCTTCAAGGACCGCCATTACCTGGAGCGGGTACCGCATCTGTTCCTCGAGGGCATGCTGATCGCGGCCTGGGCGGTCGAGGCCGAGACCTGCTATATCTACATGCGCGACGAATACCCCGCCGTGCTGGAGATCCTGGCCGCCGAGATCGCGGCGCTGGAGGCGGCCGGGATCGTGGCCAAAGGCTATATCGACCTGCGCCGGGGCGCGGGCGCCTATATCTGCGGCGAAGAAAGCGCGATGATCGAGAGCATCGAGGGCAAGCGCGGCCTGCCGCGCCACCGGCCGCCCTTCGTGGCGCAGGTGGGTCTGTTCGACCGTCCGACGCTGGTCCATAATATCGAGACATTGCATTGGGTTGCGCGCATCTGCCGCGAGGGGCCGGAGGTTCTGAATTCGGTCGAGAAGAACGGCCGCAAGGGCCTGCGCAGCTATTCGGTCTCGGGCCGGGTGGCGAAGCCCGGGGTGCATCTGCTGCCGGCGGGCTCGACCATCCGCGACGTGATCGCGGCGGCGGGCGGCATGGCGGCGGGCCATGTGTTCAAGGCCTATCAGCCGGGCGGGCCGTCGTCGGGCCTGCTGCCGGCGAGCATGGATGACATCCCGCTGGATTTTGACACGTTGCAGCCCCATGGCAGCTTCATCGGCTCGGCGGCGGTGGTGGTGCTGAGCCAGCAGGACAGCGCGCGCGACGCGGCGCTGAACATGCTGCGCTTTTTCGAGGACGAGAGCTGTGGCCAGTGCACCCCCTGCCGGGCGGGCTGCGAAAAGGCGGTCAAGCTGATGCAGGCCGAACACTGGGACCGGCCGCTGCTGGAAGAGCTGTGCCAGGTGATGGCGGATGCCTCGATCTGCGGTCTGGGCCAGGCGGCGCCGAACCCGATCCGGCTGACCATGAAACACTTCGCGGAGGAGATCTGAGATGGCCGACGGCGCACATGTCGAGATGGTGAGCTTCACCCTCAATGGCGAAGAGGTCACCGTGCCCGAGGGGCTGACCATCTGGGAGGCGGCGCATGGCCGCGGCCTGGTGATCCCGCATCTCTGCCACAAGCCCGACCCCGGCTATCGCCCGGACGGCAATTGCCGCGCCTGCATGGTCGAGGTCGCGGGCGAGCGCACGCTGGTGGCCTCCTGCATCCGGCCGGTGGCCGAGGGCATGGTGGTCACCACCGACAGCGCCCGCGCCGAGGGCGCCCGCAAGATGGTGGTCGAGCTGTTGCTGGCCGACCAGCCCGAGGTGGCGCATGACGCGTCCAGCCATTTCCACGCCATGGCCGGTCTGAACGGGGTGAGCGAGAGCCGCTTTCCCGCCAAGACGCCCGACAGCGTGCCGCTGCTCGACGACAGCCATGTGGCGATGCGGGTCAATCTGGATGCCTGCATCAACTGCAATCTCTGCGTGCGCGCCTGTCGCGAGGTGCAGGTGAACGACGTGATCGGCATGGCCGGGCGCGGGGCCGGGGCGCAGGTGGTGTTCGACCAGAACGACCCGATGGGCGCCTCGACCTGCGTGGCCTGCGGCGAATGCGTGCAGGCCTGTCCGACCGGCGCGCTGATGCCGGCGACCGTGCTGGACAGCTATCAGCATGGCGACAGCGCCGATTACGACCGCGAGGTGACATCCGTCTGCCCGTTCTGCGGCGTGGGCTGCCAGCTGAGCTTCAAGGTCAAGGACAACAAGATCAAATACGTGACCGGCGTCGACGGTCCGGCCAATGAAAGCCGGCTCTGCGTCAAGGGGCGGTTCGGCTTTGACTATATCGACCACCCGCACCGGCTGACCAAGCCGCTGATCCGGCGGGAGGGCGCGCCCAAGGGGCTGAACGTCGACCCGGGCAATCCGCTGAGCCATTTCCGCGAGGCCAGCTGGGAGGAGGCGCTGGATTTTGCCGCCCGCGGCCTGGCCGATCTGCGCGCGCAAAAGGGCAGCTATGTGGCCGGGTTCGGCAGCGCCAAATGCTCGAACGAAGAGGCCTATCTGTTCCAGAAGCTGATCCGCCAGGGCTTTGGCCATAACAATGTCGACCATTGCACCCGGCTCTGCCATGCCTCCTCGGTCTCGGCGCTGCTCGAGAATGTCGGCTCGGGCGCGGTGACCGCGACCTTCAACGAGATCGAGAACGCGGATGTGGCCATCGTGATCGGCTGCAACCCGATCGAGAACCATCCCGTGGCGGCGACCTATTTCAAGCAGTTCACCAAACGCGGCGGCAAGCTGATCGTCTGCGACCCGCGCGGCGTCGGCATGGGCCGCTTTGCCACCCACCGGTTGCAGTTCAAGCCGGGCGCGGATGTGTCGATGCTGAACGCGATGATGAACGTGATCGTCGAAGAGGGGCTGTATGACCAGGCCTATATCGACCAGTTCACCGAGAACTGGGAGGAGATGAAGGCGCATCTGGCCGAGTACAGCCCTGAGAAGATGGAGCCCATCTGCGGCATCGCGGCCGGTGATCTGCGCGACGCGGCGCGCACATTCGCGGCGGGCAAGGCGGGCATGATCTTCTGGGGCATGGGCGTCAGCCAGCATATCCATGGCACCGACAACTCGCGCTGCCTGATCTCTCTGGCGCTGATGACCGGCAATGTGGGCAAGCCCGGCGCGGGCCTGCACCCCCTGCGCGGTCAGAACAATGTGCAGGGCGCGTCCGATGCGGGGCTGATCCCGATGTTTTTGCCCGATTACCAGTCGGTCACCGATGATGGCGTGCGCTCGGCCTTTACCTCTGTCTGGAACTCGGGCGACTTCTCGAACCAGAAGGGGCTGACCGTGGTCGAGATCATGCATGCGATCCACCATGGCGACATCAGGGGCATGTATATCCTGGGCGAGAACCCGGCCATGTCGGACCCCGATGTGGATCATGCCCGCGCCGCGCTGGCGATGCTCGACCACCTGGTGGTGCAGGATATCTTCCTGACGGAAACGGCGAACTATGCCGACGTGATCCTGCCCGCCAGCGCCTGGGCGGAAAAGACCGGAACCGTGACCAATACCAACCGCCAGGTGCAGATGGGCCGCCCCGCCGTGGCGCCCCCGGGCGAGGCGCGCGAAGACTGGTGGATCGAGGTGGAACTGGCCAGGCGCCTGGGCCTCGACTGGGATTACACCCACCCCAGCCAGGTCTTTGCCGAGATGAAGCGGAACATGAAATCGCTCGACAACATCACCTGGGAGCGGCTCGAGGGCGAGGCGGTCACCTATCCCTCGCTCAGCCCCGAGGATCCGGGCCAGGCCATCGTCTTTGGCGACGGCTTCCCGCGCGCCAACAAGCGGGCCCGCTTCACCCCGGCCAGGATCGTCGAACCCGACGAGCGCCCCGATGCGGACTATCCCTTCGTGCTGATCACCGGGCGGCAGCTGGAACACTGGCACACCGGCTCGATGACCCGGCGGGCCACCGTGCTCGACGCGGTCGAGCCCGAGGCCAACTGCTCGATGCACCCCGCCACCCTGCGCGCCATGGGCATCGAGCCCGGCGACATGATCCGGCTGACCACACGGCGCGGCAGCGTCCAGGTCATGGTCCGCGCCGACCGCGCCATCGCACAGGACAACGTCTTCCTCCCCTTCGCCTATGTCGAAGCCGCCGCAAACATCCTCACAAACGCAGC
>NZ_JBXWRR010000032.1:0-4569 GCF_059613025.1 Ruegeria sp. BHSC223 | reverse complement strand
CCGAAGCCGAAGCCGAAGCCGAAGCCGAAGCCGAAGCCGAAGCCGAAGCCGAAGCCGAAGCCGAAGCCGAAGCCGAAGCCGAAGCCGAAGCCGAAGCCGAAGCCGAAGCCGAAGCTACCCACGCGCCCGAGCATGACCCACAGCCTGCGCCACAGGCCGACGCGCGTCGTGGTGGTTTCGCCCCGGCGCTGATCGGTGGCGTTGTCGCGGCAGTGCTGGGCTTTCTGGCCGGACGTGCCGACCTGATCGACCCTCTGCTGCCGCCAGGCCTGCGCGCATCAGACGGCGCCGAGGCTATCGCTGCGCTTCAATCGAAACTTGATCAGCAGCAGGCAGCGCTGAGTGCCTTGAAATCCGATCTCGGCAAGATCGAAATGCCCGATATCTCGGGCCTGTCCGCACAACTGGGCGATCTCTCCGCGCAACTTGCACCGCTTGCCTCCACTGCCAAGGATCTGACCACCCGTACCGATAGCCAAGCTCAGGACCTGACGGCGCTGGCTTCCCGCCTGTCCGAGATCGAAACCCGCCCGGTGGCCGAAGGCGCCTCGCCCGAGGTGGTTGCCGCCTACGAGGCCGAACTGGCCCGCACGCGCGAGGCGCTGGCGGCGCAACGTGCCGAGGTCGAACAGATGGTGGCCGATGCGCAGGCGCTGAAGGCAACCGCCGCCGCCGATGCGCAACTGGCCGCCAATCGCGGTGCTCTGGCGCAACTGCGTGGCCAGCTTGAGGCCGGTGCACCCTATGCCGAACCGCTGGCGGCGCTGACCGCTGCCGGGCTCGACATCCCCGCGGCATTGTCCGGCCCGGCCGCCGACGGAGTCGCCTCGCTGGCTGTGTTGCGTGACACCTTCCCGCCCGCCGCCCGGGCCGCGCTCGCCGACCTGCGGGAAACGACCAAGGGAACCGGTCTTCTTGCCTTCCTGGAACGCCAGACCGGCGCCCGCTCGGTCACGCCCCGCGCAGGAGACGACCCCGACGCGGTACTGTCGCGGGCCGAGGCGGCGGTGACCTCTGGCGATCTGGCATCGGCGCTTGATCTTGTCGCGGGCTTGCCCGAGACGGCGCAGGCGGCCCTTGCTGACTGGGTTGCCCAGGCCAGCAGCCGCCACCAAGCGATTGCGGCAGCGGATACGCTGGCGCAAAGCCTGAACTCGAACTGAAGGACAGCCCATGCTGTGGTCATTGCTCAAGATCCTGGTTTTCGTCGCGATCATCGCATTGCTGGCACTGGGCGCCGGTTTCCTGATGGAGGCAAGCGGCGGTGTTCAGATCACCGTCGCAGGCACCGAATACACGCTGGGACCGCTGCAATCGGTGATCGGGTTCGGGCTGCTGGTGGTGGCGGTCTGGCTGTTCTTCAAGCTTTTGACGCTGCTCATCGCCGCGCTGAAATTCCTCAATGGTGATGAAACTGCCCTGTCGCGCTATTTCGACCGGGGGCGTGAACGACGCGGTTATCAGGCGCTGACCGAAGGGTTGATGGCGCTGGCCTCGGGCGAGGGGCGTCTTGCCATGTCCAAGGCCGCGCGCGCCGAGAAGCTGTTGCAGAAACCCGAATTGACCAATCTGCTGGTGGCGCAGGCGGCCGAGATGACCGGTGATACCAAGAAGGCGGCCGAAACCTATCGCAAGCTGGTCACCGATCAGAGCACCCGTTTTGTCGGGGTGCGCGGGATCATGAAGCAGAAGCTGGCCGAGGGCGATGACGAGACCGCCCGCAAGCTGGCCGAAAAGGCGCTGGCACTGAAACCCCGCCACGAAGAAACCCAGGACGTGCTGCTGACGCTGCAGACGCGGGCGCAGGACTGGGCCGGCGCGCGGGCAACTCTGACCTCGAAGCTGAAGACGGGCACGCTGCCGCGAGACGTGTACAAGCGCCGCGATGCGGTGCTGGCGCTGTCGGAGGCACGCGATTTGTTGTCCGAGACTGCAAGTATCGACCAACAGGAACGCGCCATCGAGGCCAACCGCCTGTCCCCCGACCTGATCCCGGCGGCGGCCATGGCTGCGCGCGCCCATATCGCCAAGGGCAAACCAAAGAATGCGGCCAAGATTCTGACCAAGGCCTGGCAGGTACAGCCGCATCCCGATCTGGCCCATGCCTTTGCCGAGATCGCGCCGGACGAGACCCCCGCCGCGCGGATCAAACGCTTTGGCGCCTTGGCCAAGGCACATCCGCAGCATGCCGAAACCCGTCTGATGATGGCCGAACTGAACATCGTCGCCGAGGATTTCCCCGAGGCGCGCCGGGCGCTGGGCGATCTGCTGGAACACGCCCCCGATGCGCGCGCCTATACGCTGATGGCCGCGATCGAGCGGGGCGAGGGCGCCTCGGACGCGGTGGTGCAGGGCTGGCTGGCGCGCGCGTTGACCGCGCCGCGTGGGCCGCAATGGGTTTGCGATAACTGCCAGCATATCCATGCCGCATGGGCGCCGGTCTGTGTCCATTGCAACAGCTTTGACACGCTCAGCTGGCGGGCACCGCAGGTCACCGATACGAGCGCTGTGACCACTGCGAACATGCTGCCTCTGATCGTCGGCGCGATCGAACAGCGCTCTAATGAGGCAGACGAGGTCGACGCCGAGTCCGATCAGGAGGAGGTTGAAGATGCGGTGGAGGCTCCTGACGAAGAAACGGAGGAGCCGCTATCACGTTGACCTCGGGCCGAGGGGTCCAAATGGTTCCGGCCACTACTTCGTATCTTCCAATATCAACGCCGCTCCCCGCGCGGCCAGCATCATCACCGGCGCGTTGGTGTTGCCGGACGTGATATTGGGAAACGCCGACGCATCTGCGACGCGCAGCCCTGTTATACCATGCACCCGCAGACTTGAATCTAGAACCGAATTGGAGGGATCGGTACCCATTCGGCACGTACAAGTCGGGTGAAAGACGGTGCTGGCGCGTGAGCGAAAATTCTCTAGCATCTCCTCGTCCGACATAGATACGATATCGGGGGTCAGCCTGTCTTGCGTTACTGCGCGGATCGCGGGTGTTTGCGCAAGGCTGCGCAAGATGTGGCTGGCTCGGACTGCCAATTGGCGGTCGGCTTCGGTGGCTAGAGAATTCGGCTGGATCTCAGGCGCGGTGTCTGGATTGGCCGAGGCTATTCGAATATGACCCCGGCTGGTCGGGCGGCACGGCTGTGCGCAGAGCAGGAAACCCGGTTCAGGGTCGATTCCGGTATTCCCCAGGGTATCCGTTACATAGGACATCGGGTTGCAATAAATCTGTATATCCGCCGTCGGGATACTTTCGTGCGACCGAACGAAGCCGCTGATCTGGTTTACCGGCAGGCTGAGTGGCCCCTTACGGGTCAGAAGGTATTGCAACCCGGCGACCATCTGTCCCCGCCAGCTCCCAAGCCGGTTGTTCAGCGTTTCCGCGTTCGCACGGTAGTAATGTGAGAGGCCAAGATGATCCTGCAACCCCTGACCGACCTGCTGGAGATCGTGTACGATTTTGATCCCATGCTGCTTCAGAAGGTGTGCCGGGCCGATTCCGGACAGCTGCAAGAGTTGCGGAGAGTTTATTGCGCCCGCAGACAGGATAACCTCGCGTCGGGCGTGTACGGTTGTGATAGCGCCACCTTGGCGGTAACGAACGCCAGTAGCGCGCGCGCCTTCCAGCAGAACCCGCTCGACCAACGCAGCTGAGACCAACCGCAGATTTCCCCGTTTAAGAGCGGGCCTCAGAAAGGCATCCGCGGCCGACCATCGGCGTCCTGCGCGTAAGGTTCCGCGCAGCCGGGTCATCCCTTCGGCATCGCTCCCATTCAAGTTTGGGGATATGGCCCAGCCCATCTGTCGCGCTGCTGAAAGGAAATGCTCGGAAAACGGGTGCATTCGTGTACCGACATCGCTGACGACAAGCGGCCCGTTTCCGATGTCGCCCTCTGGTCCGGTCTGCGTTTCGATCTCCTCGTAGGTGCGGCGCACGTTATCCCAATTCCAGCCCTTGGCACCGGCCCGCTCCCAATCGTCAAAATCCTGCGGCAGGCCACGCAGATAGGCCATCGCATTGATCGAACTCGATCCACCGACTACCCGGCCCCGGGGCCAATACGCCCTGCGCCCGTTCAGGCCCGGGTCGGGCTGAGCCATGTAGCGCCAGTTCACACGCGCGTCGTTGAAGGTCTTTCCATATCCAAGCGGCACCTTGATCCAGAACCGCCGGTCGCTGCCGCCAGCCTCTATCAGCAGAACCTTGTGGCGGCCCGATGCGGACAGCCGGTCAGCCAGAACACAGCCCGCCGATCCGGCGCCGACAATAATATAGTCGAAAATGTCCAAGGGCATCTGAGCCGACCCGTTCCTGTCTTGTGCATCCAGCTCTTGATCTGGTCGCACGGAAAGATCGGCAACTCAAACAACGCCTTTTGACCCTGAGGCATCAATGTCGTTGCAAGTTTCGCCCGGCGCCCGTTTCCGGGCGCCGGGTTGGTTTCAGTATATCACGACCGAGCGGATGCTTTCGCCCGCGTGCATCAGGTCGAAGCCCTTGTTGATCTCGTCCAGGCTCAGCGTGTGGGTGATCATCGGGTCGATCTCGATCTTGCCGTCCAT
>NZ_JBXWRR010000031.1:0-12839 GCF_059613025.1 Ruegeria sp. BHSC223 | reverse complement strand
CGGCACCGGCAGGCCCGCCAGCTCCCAATGGCCCGACGGCGTGTCCTTGCCCCGGCTGTGTTCGCGCGCGCAGCCCCAGAGGCCGATTGGGTCCGCCGCCAGCCCCGGCGTGGCCGTGCCCGAAGCCAGCCGGGTCGCCGCGCCCAGGCCCAGCCGGTCGAGATGGGGCAGATGCAGCGGGCCGCTGCGCCCCTCTTCCGCCGCGCCACGCGCGCAGGCCTGGGCGATATGGGCCAGCGTGTTGGCGCCGGTATCGGGGCGGTCGCCGTTAAAGAAAGTATCGGCATCCGGCGCACCGCCGATGCCGACCGAATCCATCACCACCAGAAAGGCACGGGTCATGGCGTGATCCTTTCATGGATAAGCGGTGGCGCGGCCACCGGCTCTGGCCCGATGGTGATCGCCGCGCGCAGGGTGGCCTCGGCGGCCTCTGCCGCCTCTTGCCTTGCGGCGTGGATGGTGGCGAGCGGGGTGCTTGGGTTAACCGCTGTGCCCAGCCGGATCACCCGTGACAGGCCAACCGCCGGGTCAACAACATCGGTCTCGACCTGCCGCCCGCCGCCCAACGCCACCACGGCAAGGCCCAGCGCCTCGCCGTCGATGGCGGTGACATAGCCTGACGCGCGGGCGGGAACCTCGCGGATCACGGTTGCCTCGGGCAGGAACCGCTGCCAGTTCTCGACAAATTGCACCGGCCCGCCGACAGCCGCGATCATGCGACCAAAGCGGTCGGCCGCGCGACCGTCTGAGATGATGGCAGCAATGCGCGCGGCCCCGCTGACCGCATCCGGTGCCAGCCTTGCATCAGAGAGCAGCACGCCGCCCAGCTCGGCCGAGAGCTGTGCCAGCGGGTCATCAGCGTGACCGCAGGTCAGCACCCGCATCACCTCGCCCACCTCAAGCGCATTGCCGAGGCTGGGCGCCAGCGGCTGGCTCATATCGGTGATCAGGGCCGAGGTCCGGCAGCCAGCGGCATTGGCGGTCTCGGTCAGGGCAAGGGCCAGCGCGCGCGCCTCGTCCGGCGATTTCATGAAGGCGCCGCTGCCCAGTTTCACGTCCAGAACCAACGCATCGGGGCTGGCGGCCAGTTTCTTGGACAGGATCGAGGCGGTGATCAGATCGAGGCTTTCGACCGTGGCGGTCACATCGCGGATGGCATAGAGCCGCTTGTCGGCGGGCGCGATGCGGGCGGTGGCGCCGACAATTGCGGCCCCGGTGTCGCGCACCACCTGCGCCAGCCGGTCGGGCCCAAGCTGGGTGGTGACGCCGGGGATCGCCTCCATCTTGTCGAGCGTGCCGCCGGTATGGCCCAGCCCCCGGCCCGAGATCATCGGCACATAGGCGCCACATTCGGCCAGCGCGGGCGCCAGCACCAGGCTGACGCAATCACCGACGCCACCGGTGGAATGCTTGTCGATCACCGGCCCGACGAAATCCCAGTGGAGCACATCGCCGGTATCGCGCATGGCCAGCGTCAGCGCCGCGCGCCCCTCGGGGCCAAGCCGCCCCATGCAAACACCCATGGCAAAGGCGCCTGCCTGGGCATCGCTGACTGAACCGTCGGCAAGGCCCTGGGCAAACCAGGCCAGCTCAGCCGCACTGGGCACCTCGTGCCGTCTGAGCCGGGCAATGATGGCACGTGCATCCATGGTTCAGCTTTTGTCCATATGGGCCGCGCCGAAGGCGCCGGGCAGGAGCTGACCGATGGTCATCGCGGTTTCGATCCCATCGAGATTGGCCATGGTCACGACCACATCCGGATCCCCGAATTCAGCCAGTTTCTGTCGGCAGCCACCGCAGGGCGGCACCGGCGCCGGGCTATCGGCGACCACATAGACCTCGGTCAGGCGGCTTTCGCCCGCGGCAACCATTGCAGCGATGGCGCCCGCTTCGGCGCAGGTGCCTTCGGGATAGGCGATGTTTTCCACGTTGCAACCGGCATAGAGCGCGCCCGAGGCGGCCCGGATCGCCGCGCCCACCTTGAACCGGGAATAAGGCGCATGGGCGTTTTCACGAACGGTCAGGGCGGCGGATTTGAGGCTCATGGCGATTCCCCGGTTTTTGATCATCTGGTCGGAAATGCATAGCCTATCCCGCACCCGCGCGCGAGAGGAACCACCGGGCAAGGGGGCGCTGCCCCCGTCCTGCGGACTCCCCCGGAGTATTTTGGGCGGAATGAAGGAGCTTTAGCCCAGTGTGGTGGTGAAGGTTCCGGGCAAGGTGACCTCGAGCAATTCGATATCGTCGGAAGGGTCGGACAGGAGGGTGCGCATGCCCGGCGGGATCACGAAGGCGTCGCCCTGTTCCAGCGGGTACGGATCGCGCCCCTCGCCCTCGAGCGTCACGGTGCCGTTCATCACGAAAGTGAAGAGGATATCGGTGTCATGGGCCGCCCATTGCGGCACACCCTGCCCCCGGCGCACCACCTGCACTCCGGCCACGCCCTTGGTGTTGGCGGCGATGGTGGTGTCACGGCAGATATAGCCCGGCAGGCGGAAGGGGGACCATTCGGCGCCCTCGGCGCGGTTATAGACAAAGCGCTGGCCCTGCCACTCGCGGTCGGGGCGCAGGTGCGGTGTGGGCAGGGTCATCTCGTGGTCGATCTCGGTGACATGCTCGGCCGGCACGCCAATCTCGATCACCTGCACGTTGTCGCTGGCCTCGAGCACGCGGTGGCGAATCTCGGGCGGCTGGATGAAGCAATCCCCGGCGATCAGGCGCATCTTGTCGCCCTGATCCTCGTAGACCACATCGACCCAGCCATGAATGCAGAAGATGAGCTGAAAGCCGACCCGGTGGAAATGCACCATGTCAGGCACCGGCCCGCCGTCGGGGATGCGGATATGGCTGGCGATGATCGAGCCGCCCAGGCGCGAGGGCACCAGATCGCGGTAATGCATGCCGGCCCGCCCGATGATCCAGGGCGCCTGATCCTTGAGCCGGCGCACCACGAATGTGTGTTCGGTCTGCGGCATCACCAATGGCGGGTGGCGTTCCTCGATCTCGATCCGCGTGCCATTGGGCGCGGTCAGGCGGCGCTGGCCATCGGCGAATCCGTCCGGGTCATCGGTGAGGATGCGCAGGGTGCCGGGCGCTTCGGGCGCGCCTTTTTCGATGCGCAGGCGCAGGCCGTGGCCCGAGAACACCGCGATGCGCGGGTCGTCGGCGGGATAGATCATGTCCATCCGCATGCCCAGAACCTTGGTATAAAAGGGGATGTCGTCGCGCAATTCCTGCGTCGGCAGGCGCATCTCGGCTATGGTGTCGGTCATCGGTCCCTCCCTCGCGGAGCGAGAGTGGCGGCAGTGTCCCGCTTTGGCAAGCGGGGCTGCGACCTTGTTGCGCAAAAATCCCGGTTTCCCCCACGTCAAATTTAGTTTAATGCTAAACTAGTTCCCCGAGGAGGATTTTCCGAGATGTCCGACCAGCCCAGCCAGCGCCAGGCGGCGCTTGATTACCACGCCTTTCCCAAGCCCGGAAAGCTGGAGATTCGGGCCACCAAACCCATGGCCAACGGCCGCGATCTGGCCCGCGCCTATTCGCCCGGCGTGGCCGAGGCCTGTCTGGAGATCAAGGATAACGCCGCCCATGCCGAGGCCTATACCGCGCGCGGCAACCTGGTGGCGGTGGTGTCCAACGGCACCGCGGTGCTCGGGCTCGGCAATATCGGCGCGCTGGCCAGCAAACCGGTGATGGAAGGCAAGGCGGTCCTGTTCAAGAAATTCGCGGGCATCGACTGTTTCGACCTTGAGGTGAACGAGAGCGACCCGGAGAAACTGGCCGATATCGTCTGTGCGCTCGAGCCGACTTTCGGAGCCATCAACCTGGAAGACATCAAGGCGCCCGACTGTTTCATCGTCGAGAAACTGTGCCGCGAGCGGATGAACATCCCCGTCTTTCACGACGATCAGCATGGGACCGCAATCGTGGTGGGCGCCGCTGCGCGCAACGCGCTGCATGTGGCGGGCAAGGCGTTCGAGGATATCAAGATCGTTTCGACCGGGGGGGGCGCCGCGGGAATCGCCTGCCTGAACATGCTGCTGAAACTGGGCGTGAAGCGTGAGAATATCTGGCTCTGCGATATTCACGGGCTGGTCTATGAGGGGCGCGCCGAGGACATGAACCCGCAAAAGGCGTGTTTTGCCCAAGCCACCGATCTGCGCACGCTGGACGATGTGATCGAGGGGGCCGATCTGTTCCTTGGCCTCAGCGGGCCCAACGTGCTGAAGCCCGGGATGGTGGCGCGCATGGCGAAACGTCCGATCATCTTTGCGCTGGCCAACCCCACGCCCGAGATCCTGCCCGACGCGGCGCGCGCGGTGGCCCCGGATGCGATCATCGCCACCGGGCGCAGCGACTTCCCGAACCAGGTCAACAACGTCCTGTGCTTTCCCTTCATCTTTCGCGGGGCGCTGGATGTGGGCGCCACCGAGATCAACGACGCCATGCAGATCGCCTGTGTCGAAGGCATCGCGGAACTCGCCCGCATCACCACCAGCGCCGAGGCGGCGGCAGCCTATCAGGGCGAGCAGCTGACATTCGGGGCCGATTACCTGATCCCCAAACCCTTTGACCCACGCCTTGTTGGGGTCGTCTCCTCTGCCGTGGCGCGCGCCGCGATGGAGAGCGGCGTCGCGCGCCGCCCGATCGCCGATCTGGAAGCCTATCGGCAGAAGCTGAACCAGAGCGTGTTCAAATCCGCCCTGCTGATGCGCCCGGTGTTCGAGGCGGCGGCCAAGGCAGCGCGGCGGCTGGTCTTTGCCGAGGGCGAGGACGAGCGCGTTCTGCGCGCGGCACAGGCCATTCTGGAAGAGACCACCGAGACCCCGATCCTGATCGGCCGCCCCGAAGTGATCGAGGCGCGTTGTGAAAAGCTGGGCCTGTCGGTGCGCCCTGGCCAGGATTTCCAGATCGTGAACCCGGAAAACGACCCGCGCTATTACGATTACTGGACCTCTTATCACCAACTGATGCAGCGGCGCGGTGTCACCCCGGATCTGGCCAAGGCGATCATGCGCACCAACACCACCGCCATCGGCGCCATCATGGTGCATCGGGGCGAGGCCGACAGCCTTATCTGCGGTACCTTCGGCGAATATCGCTGGCACCTGAACTATGTGCAGCAGGTACTGGGCACCCATGACCTGCGCCCGCATGGCGCGCTGTCGCTGATGATCCTGGAAGACGGGCCGCTGTTCATTGCCGATACCCATGTGCGCAGCCGCCCCAGCCCCGAGGAGCTGGCCGAGATCACGCTGGGTGCTGCGCGTCATGTGCGCCGCTTCGGCATCGAACCGCAAATCGCCTTTTGCTCGCAATCGCAATTCGGCAACCAGGCCGAAGGCTCGGGCCTGCGGTTGCGGCAGGCGATCGAGATATTGGACAGCCAACCGCGTGACTTTGTCTATGAGGGCGAGATGAACCTCGACAGCGCGCTGGACCCTGAACTGCGCCAGCGCATCTTTCCCAATTCACGACTGCATGGGGCGGCGAACGTGTTGATCTTTGCCCATGCGGATGCGGCCAGCGGCGTACGCAACGTGCTCAAGATGAAAGCGGGCGGAATCGAGGTTGGGCCGATCCTGATGGGCATGGGCAACAAGGCGCATATCGTGACCCCCTCGATCACCGCGCGCGGGCTTTTGAACATGGCGGCCATTGCCGGAACCCCGGTCGCTCACTACGGTTGATCCCGGTGGCGTCTTGCCGCCAACAGGGAGAACCGCAATGAAGGGACATTGCCATTGCGGCGCGGTGCGCTGGCAGAGCGACGGTGACGTCGCGTGGAGCTGTTATTGCCACTGTGCCGATTGCCGCCGCAATTGCGCCGCGCCGGTCACTGCGTTTTTCGGGCTCCCGCATCAGAGCGTTGTGTGGAGCGGCGATACCCCGCGCATCTATCGTTCATCAAATCGGGTCGAGAGGCTGTTCTGCGGCACCTGCGGCACCCAGATGGCCTATCGCAACGCCGATGATCGCGTGAACATCCATCTTTATACCGCAACGCTGGAGGACCCGTCGGTGCTCCCACCCCGGTTTCACGTCTTTCATGCCGCGCGACTTCCCTGGCTGAACTTGCAGGACGATCTGCGTCGCTTCGACCGCACGACCGACTAAGAGCGATTCCGGCACCTTTGCAGATCAATCATTTGCAACTTTGCAAAGAGGCTCAAATTTTCCGGCAAACCAGACAAGAAAAGCGGCTTTGCAAAAATTTGCAGACCCGATCAGGCAATCTCTGCAAATTTCTTGCGATAATGTGACGCGACGTCCTTTGTCCGGCTTGCCCGGTGGCGCCGCTATGCCTAACACACCAGCCAGCCGAACGTGAGGAGGACGCCATGGCATATCAGGACGTTTACGAGAGCTGGAAGAGCGATCCCGAAGCCTTCTGGATGGAGGCCGCCAAGAGCATCGACTGGGTCGAGGCGCCCAGCCGTGCGCTCGATGACAGCAACGCGCCGCTCTATGAATGGTTCACCGATGCCAAGGTCAACACCTGCTGGAACGCGGTCGACCGCCATGTCGAGGCCGGGCGAGGTGAGCAGACCGCGATCATCTACGACAGCCCGATTACCCATACCAAGCGGCAGATTTCCTATGTCGAGCTACGCAACCGCGTAGCCATGCTGGCCGGTGCCCTGCGCGCCAAGGGTGTGGAAAAGGGTGACCGCGTCATCATCTACATGCCGATGATCCCCGAGGCTCTGGAGGCGATGCTGGCCTGCGCCCGTCTGGGCGCCGTGCATTCGGTGGTGTTCGGCGGGTTTGCCGCCAACGAACTGGCCGTGCGCATCGACGACGCCCAGCCCAAGGCGATCATCGCCGCATCCTGCGGGTTGGAGCCGGGCCGCGTGGTGCATTACAAGCCCCTCCTCGACGGCGCCATCGACATGGCGAAACACAAGCCCGATTTCTGTGTGATCTTCCAGCGCGAGCAGGAAGTGGCCCAACTGGTCGAGGGGCGCGACTACAACTGGCACGGGTTCCAGTATGGTGTCGAACCGGCCGAATGCGTGCCGGTCGAGGGCAACCATCCGGCCTATATTCTCTATACTTCGGGCACCACCGGCGCGCCCAAGGGCGTGCTGCGCCCGACCGCTGGCCATCTGGTGGCGCTGAACTGGACGATGAAGAACATCTATAACGTCGATCCGGGCGATGTGTTCTGGGCGGCATCCGATGTGGGCTGGGTCGTGGGCCACAGCTATATCTGCTATGGCCCGCTGATCCATGGCAACACCACGATCGTGTTCGAGGGCAAGCCCGTGGGCACCCCCGATGCGGGGACCTTCTGGCGGGTGATTTCCGAGCACAAGGTCAAGAGCTTCTTCACCGCCCCCACCGCGATCCGCGCCGTCAAGCGCGAGGATCCCAAGGGCGAGATGCTGGCGAAATACGACCTGAGCTGCCTTAAGGCGCTGTACCTGGCGGGCGAACGGGCCGATCCGGACACCATCGTGTGGGCGCAAAAGGCGCTGGGTGTGCCGGTGATCGACCACTGGTGGCAGACCGAAACCGGTTGGGCCATTGCCGGGAACCCGCTGGGGATCGAGGAACTGCCGGTCAAGTTGGGCTCTCCTGCCAAGGCGATGCCCGGCTATGACGTGCAGATCCTGGACGAAGGCGGCCACCAGATGAAACCCGGCGAGCTGGGCGCCATCGCGGTGAAACTGCCGCTGCCGCCGGGCACCCTGCCGGGCCTTTGGAATGCCGAGGCGCGGTTCAGGAAATCCTATCTGGAGCATTTCCCCGGCTATTACGAAACCGGCGATGCCGGCATGATCGACGAGGACGGGTATCTCTATATCATGGCGCGCACCGATGACGTGATCAACGTCGCGGGCCACCGCCTGTCCACCGGCGGCATGGAGGAAGTGCTGGCCAGCCACGAGGACGTGGCCGAATGCGCGGTGATCGGCGTCAGCGACGATCTCAAGGGTCAGATGCCGCTGGGCTTCCTCTGCCTCAACAACGGCTGTGACCGCGACCACGGGGATGTGGTGAAAGAGGTGGTCAAGCTGGTGCGCGACAAGATCGGACCCGTCGCGGCCTTTAAACTGGCCGTGGTGGTCGACCGCCTGCCCAAGACCCGATCGGGCAAGATCCTGCGCGGCACCATGGTCTCGATCGCCGATGGCAAGGAGTACAAGATGCCCGCCACCATCGACGACCCGGCCATTCTGGACGAGATCAAGACAGCATTGCAATCGCTGGGCTACGCCAAGTAACCCCAAGCGCGACCGCAAGAACAGGCGCCGCCCCCCGCGGGTGGCGCCTTTTTCGTTGCCCGCATCGCATCTGCCCAACAGCTTGTGATCGCCCGTCATCGCCCCTGCGATTGCCAGACTCTGGGTGGGTTTCTACCCTGACCGCAATCGCTGCAACTGACGAGGTTACCCATGCGTGCATTCCTGACCGCACTGGCCTATTCCGCCGCCCTGCCCGCCTTGCCCGCCCTGGCAAGCGAAGGGCACCGCATCCAGGTCACCGGAGAACTGATCGACACCTGGTGCTATTATTCCGGTGTCATGGGCGGCCCCGAGGCGGTGGTCGGCTCGGCCCATCATACCTGCGCCCTGTGGTGCTCGGCGGGCGGCATCCCGGTCGGCTTGCAGGCCGAGGACGGCACCATCTACATGGTGCTCAAGATCGAACAGGACGACCAGCTGGCCGGGGGCGATACCGCACTTCGCCTCGCCTCGCACACGGTCGAGGCGGACGGGATGCATTACCAGCGCGACGGCATCAATTACCTGATCGTCGATCAGGTGATCAGCGATCTCGATATCACCAACCTCAATCACGAAGACTATGGCCCCGTGCCCGGCTTCGCCATTCCGGAGCCCAAGGAATGAAGCGCCTCTCGCTTGCATTGGCCCTCTTGGCCAGCCCCGCCCTCGCCCAGGATTTCTCGGCCGGGTCGACCGCCAAGCCCTGGAACCTCTATGCCGAACAGCCCGCCTTTTTCGAGGCCAAGGTGGTCGATCTGCTGTGTGAGCTGACCGGTGACTGCCCTACCGATTGCGGCGCGGGCAAGCGGCAGCTGGGCCTGTTGCGCAGCGCCGATAACGTGATGGTCCTGCCGCTCAAGAACGGGCAACCGGTCTTCTCGGGCGCCGCCGCCGATCTGGCCCCTTATTGCGGCCAGACGGTCGAGGTGGACGGGCTGTTGATCGACGACCCGGATCTGGGCGCCAAACATGTCTATCAGGTGCAAATGATCCGCCTGCCCGGCGGCGAATGGGAAAAGGCCAACCGCTTTACCAAGGTCTGGGAGGAAGAGAACCCCGAGGCCACCGGCAAGGGTCCCTGGTTCCGCCGCGATCCCCGCATTCTCGACCATATCGAGGACAAGGGCTATCTGGGTCTGGGTCTGGAGGTGGACGAGGCCTTTATCAAGGAGTGGTTCTGATGCGCGGCCTGCTTGGGGCCACCCTGCTGATGGGGGCCGTTCTGGCGGCTCCCGCGCAGGCGGGCAACGCGCCGCTGCCCTTTGACGTGGGCGGTCCGTTCGAGCTGACCGACCAGAACGGCGCAAGGCGCAGCCAGGCCGATCCACAGGGGCATGGGCAGCTTCTGTTCTTTGGCTATGCCACCTGCCCCGGCATCTGCTCGGCGGCGATGCCGATGATGGCCGACGCGGTGGACCGGCTGGCCGATGCCGGCATCCCCGTCACCCCGGTCATGATCACGGTCGACCCCGAACGCGACCGCCCCGGCGAGATGAACGCGCCCCTGGCGCGGTATCACCCGGACTTCATCGGCCTGACCGGGTCCGAGGCCGAGTTGCAGGCCGCCTATGACGCCTATTCGGTCGAGCGCGAATTGGCCTATGTCGACCCCGAATACGGGCCCGTCTATACCCACGGCGCCTTTGTCTATCTGCTGGATGCCAAGGGCGAGGTGCTGAGCCTGTTCCCGCCCATCCTCAGCTCGGACCGGGTGGTGGAACTGGCACGCAAATACCTCGGCAGCGAGGGGTCATGACCTAGCGTCACCTTTGGTTCCGGGCGTGGCCTTTGGGCGAAGGGGCGCCTAACCTGCCCGCAGGAGGCCCCGGACATGACAGAAACAGCGCTTTGGCAATTGGACGCGACCCAGATCGCGGAACAAACCACAAGCGGCGCGCTGAGCGCCCAACAGGCGGTCGGTGTCGCCATCGAGCGGATGCAGACGGTGAACCCCGGCCTGAACGCCGTGGTCGACAGCTGTGCCGAGGCGGCGATGGCCCGCGCGGCGGAACTGGACAAGGCCCGCGCGGCGGGCGCAGCCTGCGGGCCGCTGCACGGGGTCCCGGTGACCATCAAGGTCAATGTGGATCAGACCGGATACGCCACCACCAATGGCGTCACCGCGCTCAAGGACATGATTGCCCCCGGTGACGCACCGGTAGTCCGCAATCTTCAGAACGCGGGCGCGGTGGTGATCGGGCGCACCAATACGCCCGAATTCTCGTTCCGTGCCGATACCGACAACCCGCTTTATGGCCGGACCCATAACCCCTGGGGACGGCATATCTCGCCCGGCGGCTCTTCGGGCGGGGCCGGATCGGCGGTGATGGCGGGGATCGGCGCACTGGCGCATGGCAACGATATCGGCGGCTCGCTGCGGTTTCCGGCGGCGGCCAACGGCGCCGTCACCGTGAAACCCGGTCTGGGCCGGGTGCCCGCCTGGAACCCCAGCCAGAAGGCCGAGCGTGGCATGCTGGCGCAATCCATGTCGGTGCAAGGGCTGATCACCCGCTCGGCCGCCGATCTGCACCTGGCCATGCCCAGCCTGATCGCCCCCGATCCGCGCGACCCGTTCCACGTGCCCCTGCCCTGGCGCGGCGCCCCGGCCGAAGGGCCGATCCGCGTGGCCTTTACCAAGGCGACCTATGGCTATGACCTGCATCCCGAGGTCGAGGCGGCGCTGGACACCGCCCGCGACGCGTTGCGCGATGCCGGTTATCTGGTCGAAGAGGTCGAGACCCCCGATGCGTTCGAGGCCGGGCGCGCGGGCTATCGCGCGCTGATGGGCGAGGTCTGGGCGCTGATGAAAGCGGATGTCGATGCCTATGGCTCGCAGACCGTGCGCGACATCTTCGAGGTCTATTTCCAGGAATTCCCGCCCTTTCACGGTACCGAACTGTTGCAGGTGATGGCGCAGCGCAGCCATTACGCCCGCGAATGGTCGCTGTTCCTGGAGCAATATCCCCTGGTGCTGGGTCCGTTCCTGCCGCAGCCCTTCTTTGGTCCCGACCGCGACACCGAGGGCGCCGAGGGCGTGCACGAGGTTCTGGGCGCCGCGGTCTGGTCCTATTCGATGAACTTCATGGGCCTGCCTGCCGCCTGTCTGCCGTCGCGCTTGGCGGCTCTGCCGAAGGGGCCGCAACCGATCAACGTGCAGATCACCGCCCGCCGCTGGCGCGAGGATATGGCGGTGGATGCCGCCGCCGCGATCGAGGCGCGCGTAGGTCGCATGGCGCCGCATTTGTGGGCGCAGATGCGATAAAGGGGCGAAGCTATCTTTGCGAATTGACCCCGGGCGCGGCGTTCGCCGCAGCCCGGGGCCCTCTCGTCATTCAAAATTGACGGTCGTTGGATAGGGTGGAAGCAGGCGTTGAACCTACGTCCTCTTCATACCACGCGAACTCGTCCCAACACGCAACGTGAAGTGGCCACTCACCTCCGCCTCACGTGTAGTATCGGCAAGATCGAGCTTGCCAGAGTGTCGCGCACTTTCCTGTGAAGTTGGTCACATAACTGCGAAATATTCGTAAACACCCACAGGTTCAGGTGAATTGTTCGGAAATGAGGCGCTCTTCCAGCCCATGGCCAGGGTCGAACAGGATCCGGTGGCTGATTGTCGGTTCGGACTGAATCTCGACCCAAGCGATATCCGGGATCGAGGTTGAATCGGCATCGGCCATGACCGGACGCTTGTCCGCGTCCACCACATCGAACCGGACCTTGGCGGTTTTGGGCAGCAAGGCACCACGCCAGCGGCGCGGCCGAAATGCCGCGATGGCGGTCAGCGCCAACACGTCCGACCCGATCGGCAAAATTGGCCCATGCGCCGAGTAGTTATATGCGGTTGACCCCGCCGGCGTTGCCACCAGCGCACCGTCGCAAACCAGTTCAGCCAGTCGCAGGCGCCCATCGACCGAGATTTTCAGCCGCGCGGCCTGTGGCCCCGCGCGCAGCAGCGAGACCTCGTTGATCGCCAGCGCCCGATGTACCTGTCCCGCCTGATCCATCGCGGTCATCGACAGCGGATTGATGATCTCCTCCTCGGCCGCGGCTAGCCTTTCCAACAGGTTGGTCTCGGCATATTCGTTCATCAGAAAGCCGATGGTGCCCCGGTTCATGCCATAGACCGGTACATCCAGGTGCTGGGTGCTGTGCAGGGTGCGCAGCATGTAGCCATCCCCGCCCAGTGCGACGATCACCTCGGCGTCGCGGGGGGCCACGTTGCCGTAGCGGCCAATCAACGCGGCACGCGCGGTCTGGGCCACCGGCGCGTCGCTGGCGAGAAAGGCGATTCTTTTGGGCATCTATCGAGGTTTCCGGTGCTGCGCATTCGGTTCCGAAACAAGCACACCTTTCCCCCAGTGGCCAGACTTGACGCCGCAGTTGGCCAATTCGTCGCTTTACAGCCTTTTGCGTTGCCCCGGTTTCCGATAGGAAATCGCGGAAATCGACCCTTCTCATGCGGAGCTGTCATGAACGCGAGCCACCAGGATACCGGATTTTTCACAGAGGCGCTTTCGGAGCGTGATCCCGAGCTGTTCGGGGCGATCACCTCCGAGCTGGGGCGCCAGCGCGACGAGATCGAGCTGATCGCGTCGGAAAACA
>NZ_JBXWRR010000030.1:0-15209 GCF_059613025.1 Ruegeria sp. BHSC223 | reverse complement strand
TGTTTTCCGACGCGATCAGCTCGATCTCGTCGCGCTGGCGCCCCAGCTCGGAGGTGATCGCCCCGAACAGCTCGGGATCACGCTCCGAAAGCGCCTCTGTGAAAAATCCGGGGTCCTGGTGGCTCGCGTTCATGACAGCTCCTGAAAATTGCGCGGGGGTCATCCCGTCCAGCCAAGGCCGGCCGAGATACAGTTCATGGTTTGCATCAGGCGGATGCGGCGGTCTTGCGCCGGGTCCGCGCGCAGCGCTCCCAACAGGCCGATCTGGGCCGCATGGGCGGCGCGCAACGTGCCGTCGTTGCGCGCGACCCGCGTCAGAAAGTTGGGGAACCTGACGCCGATCCCCTGCCCGGTCAGCATCTCGATGGCCTTGCTGCTGCGCCCATGTTCGGCGCAGATCCGGCTAAAGATCGCCTCGGCCCCGGCCCGGTCATCCACCAGCGCGGCATAGTCCTCGGCAATGTCGAGCCGGGCCAGAACCAGCGATTTCTCGACCTCGTCCACGATCAGCCGGAACAGCGGCATCCGGTCAAAGAGCTTGCGCAACTGCGCGGTGCCGCGCTCGCCGCGCACAGTGCAGAAATCCTCGACCGCGCTGCCGAACCCGTACCAGCTGCTGATCATGTGGCGGTTCTGGCTCCAGGCGAACACCCAGGGAATGGCGCGCAGGTCGGACAGAGACTGCGCCCCGAACCGCCGCGCCGGGCGCGAGCCGATGCGCAGCAACGCCAGTTCGTTCACCGGGCTGGCCTGGTTGAAGTAATCCAGAAAGGCCGGGTGTTGCAGCAGGGTCTGATAGCGGGTCTGGCTGAGGCTCGACAGCGTCTCCATCACATCCTCGGCCTCGGGATCGACCGCCTCGAAGGCGGGCTGGGCGCTGTGGCGCAGCACCGACGAGGCCAGCAGCTCCAGCTGCGCCGCGGCGGTGCCGGTATTTGCATATCTGGCAGTCACCACCTCGCCCTGTTCGGTCAGGCGCAGGGTGCCGTTCAGCGTGCCGCGCGGCTGGGCGGCGATGGCGCGTTCGGTGGGCGCCCCGCCCCGGCTGACCGAGCCGCCGCGCCCGTGAAAGAAGACGGGTTTCAGCCCGCTGCGTGCCAGCGCCCGGGTGATCGCCCGCTGCGCCCGGTCGAGCGACCAGGTGGAGCAGACAAATCCACCATCCTTGTTGCTGTCGGAATAGCCCAGCATGATCTCGATCTGGCCCGAGCCGTCGCGCAGGCTGCGGGCGGCGACGGGCACCTCCAGCACATCGCGCAGGACGGCGGGGGCGGCGCGCAGATCCTCGATGGTCTCAAACAGCGGCACCACTTTGAGCGCCAGCCGTTCGGCGCCAAAGCCCGCATAGCGCGCCAGCAGAAAGACCGCCAGCAGATCATCGGCCGAGCGTGTCATCGACAGGATGAAGGGGCCGATCGCCTGCGGGTCGGCGCCGCTGCGTATCTCGCGCATCAGCTCCAGCAGGGCCATCAGCTCTGCCGCCTCGGGGCCAAGACGTTCGCGCGCCACATAGGGCAGATCGGGCTTGCCCAACTCGGCCCGCAGCCGCGCGGACCAGGCGGGCGACAGCGGTTCGGGGGCCTCGCCGGTTGCCTGCCACAGATCGCGCAGCGTACGGGTCACGACTTCGGAATTCTGACGGATATCAAGGGTATGGGCGCGAAAGCCAAAGACATTGACCTGCCAGATCAGCGGGCGCACCAGCAGATCGGCCAACAGACCGGCGTCGATGGCTTGCAGCCCCCGGTCCAGCGTTTCCAGATCGGCGACGAAATCGGCGACATGGGCGTAACGGCCGGCGGCGACCGCCTGGGCGATGGCGGCGGCGGCCTGACGGAACAGCTCGTTGGGGTTGCGTTGGGCACAGGCCGCCGGGTCATCCGCGCGCCGGGTCACGATCCGCTCCAGCGCGGCGCGCTCGGCGGGCGGCACCGGTACCAGCCGGTCCGACAGGCTCAGCCGCTGCACGATCTCGTCCAGCGCCGCGACATAGACGCCGCGCATCATGTCGCGCGAGCGTTCCAACGCCATGCGCGTCACCTCGGCGGTGACATTGGGGTTGCCGTCGCGGTCGCCCCCGATCCAGGAATGGAATTTCAGGCAGGCAGTGCCGGGAAAGCCCGCGCCGAACTCGGCCTCGACCGCGCTGCGATAGCGTTCATACAGCCGGGGCACCGCCGCAATCAGGCTGGTGCGATAGAATTGCAGGCCCCAGTCGATTTCCGCCGCCAGCGTCGGGCGCTCCATCCGCAGTTCGCCGGTCAGCCAGAGGAGGTCGATCTCCATCTCGAGCCGCTGTTCCAGCCGGGTTTCCTCTTGCGGGCTCCAGCGGCGGGATTCGAACTGTACCAGATGGCGATAGATGCGCCGGTGGATTTCCATGACCGAGACCCGCTTGGCCTCGGTCGGGTGGGCGGTGATGGTGGGGCCGACGGACAGCTTCGCCTCGGCCAGAAGGCGCCGCATCTCGCGCCGCGCCTCGGGGTCGGCATCCGAGAGCGCGCGGGCGAAACTGCCCGGCACGTCGCGGGCGGCACCGCTGCGTTCGGCCTGTCGCGCCTCGCGGATGGCCAGGTTCTCGTCCATGATCTGTTGCAGGTGAAACCAGATCGTCGCGGCCTGAAGATGTTCGGCATAGGCCGTTTCATCCCACCGTTCGGCCCCGGATTCGACCGCGCGCGCCACGGCGGGCGCACGCCGCCGCAGCACCCGCAGCCAGGCCGAGCGCAGCCGCGCATGCACCTCGGCGGCATAGACCGTCGCGTCCGCAGAGGGCGCGGTTTCCGCCGCCGCCTGCATCACAGCACCTTGTCGCGCGGATCGCGCCCCTCGAAATAGTCGACCAGATTGTCGAGCACCCGCATCCCCATCGCCTCGCGGGTTTCGCGGGTGGCGCTGCCCAGATGCGGCAGCATCACCAGATTGTCGCAATCGAGCAGGACCGGCGCGATGCGCGGTTCGCCGTCGAAGACATCCAGCGCGGCGCCGCCGATACAGTCGAACATCAGCGCCTGCGCCAGCGCGTGCTCGTCCACCACCTCGCCACGTGCGGTGTTGATCAGGAATGCGTCGGGCTTCATCAGGTCCAGCCGGCGGCTGTTGATCAGGTGCCGGTTGGCCGCCCCGCCCGGGCAGTGTAGCGAGACGAAATCGCAGTGTGGCAGCATCGCGTCAAGCGTCTCGACCTGGGTGGCGCCGTAGCGGTCCAGCACATCCTGCGGCACCGCCGAGCGGTTCTGCACCAGGATTTTCATGCCGAACCCGTGATGGGCACGCTGGGCCATGGCCTGACCGATGCGGCCGAACCCGACGATGCCCAGCACCTTGCCCGAGACCTTGGCCCCCACCAGATGGGTCGGGCGCCAGCCGGTCCACTCACCGGCGCGCAGCTCGCGCTCGCCCTCGCCCGCGCGGCGGGCCACCATCAGCATCAGCGTCATGGCGATATCGGCGGTACATTCCGACAGCACGTCAGGGGTGTTCGACACGGTGATGCCATGGGTGCGGACCGCGTCGGCGTCGATATGGCTGTAGCCCACGCCGTAATTGGCCAACAGCCGGGTCTGCGGTGCGCTGACATCCAGCGCCTCGGCCCCCAGCTTGTCGGTGACCGTGGGCAGGATCGCGTCGAACCGGGCCAGGGCCGAGCGGAACTCGGCACTGGTCAGGGGGGTATCGGTGCGGTTGAACTCGGTATCGAACCGTTCGGCCAGTTGCGCCTCGACGGCGGCGGGCCAGCGGCGGGTGACCAGAACCTTGGGCTTGCTGTTCATGATAACCGGCATGTTCATCACGCCGCCTCCCTCATAACCTTGGCGATGGTGTCGCCGATCACCGCCGGGTTGGGCGCCACGGTGACACCGGCGGCGGTGAGGATCTCGACCTTTTCCGAGGCGCTTTCGCCAAAGGCGGAGATGATCGCGCCGGCATGGCCCATGGTGCGGCCCTTGGGCGCGGTCAGACCCGCCACATAGGCGATCACCGGTTTCGACACGTGGTCGCGGATATAGGCCGCGGCCTCGGCCTCTTGCGGGCCGCCGATCTCGCCGATCATGCAGATGACCTGGGTTTCGTCATCCTGCTCGAACCGGTGCAGGATATCCTTGAAGGACGAACCGTTGATCGGGTCGCCGCCGATGCCGACCGAGGTCGAGACACCGATGCCATGCTCCTTGAGCTGGGCGGCGGCCTCGTAACCCAGCGTGCCCGAGCGGCCGATGATGCCCACCGGACCCGGCAGATAGATATGGCCGGGCATGATCCCCAGCAGAGCCTTGCCGGGGCTGATGGTGCCGGCGCAGTTGGGGCCGGTCAGCACCATGCGGCGCTCGCGCGGGTAACGGTACATGTAGCGCTTGACCCGGATCATGTCCTGGGCCGGGATGCCGTCGGTGATGCAGACGCAATACCGGATGCCCGCATCGGCGGCCTCCATGATGCTGTCGGCGGCAAAGGGCGGCGGCACGAAGACCAGGCTCGCCTCGGCGCCGGTGCGCTCCACCGCCTCTTCGACGGTGTCGAAGACCGGCACGCCCTCGACCGTCTGGCCGCCCTTGCCGGGCACCACGCCGCCCACGACATTGGTGCCATAGGCGATCATGTCGGCGGTGTGAAAGCGCGCCATCTTGCCGGTGATGCCCTGCACGATGACCGGCGTTTCCCTGTCGATGAAGATGCTCATTGCACAGCCCTCACAATGGTGTTTTCAGTAAGGTCGTTCTTCCAGGCGCCCACCGCGCGTTCGGCGGCCTCCATCAGGGTGCGGGCGCGGATGATCGGCAGGCCGGATTTGGCAAGGATCTTCTGACCCTCTTCCACATTGGTGCCCGCCAGGCGGACGATGACCGGTACTTCGACCTGCACCTCTTTCAGCGCCTGCACGACGCCCTCGGCGACCCAGTCGCAGCGGTTGATCCCGGCAAAGATGTTGACCAGCACCGCCTGCACGTTGCCGTCCGACATCACCAGCCGGAACGCCTTGGCCACCCGTTCGGGCGTGGCGCCGCCGCCGATGTCGAGAAAGTTGGCGGGCTCGCCCCCGGCCAGCTTGATCGTATCCATGGTCGCCATGGCCAGACCGGCCCCGTTGACGATGCAGCCGATATTGCCGTCGAGCCCGACATAGGACAGGCCGCGGTCGGCGGCGCGGCTTTCGCGCGGGTCTTCCTGGCTCTTGTCGCGCAGTTCGCTGATATGGGGGTGACGGAACAGGGCGTTGTCGTCAAAGGTCATCTTGGCGTCCAGCGCCAGGATGCGGTTGTCGCCGGTGATCACCAGCGGGTTGATCTCGACCATGGTGGCGTCATATTCGCTGAACGCCTGATAGCAGCCCTGAAGCGTGCGCACCATGCGCGCGGTCAGCGCCGGGTCGATGCCCAGCTTGAACGCGATCTGGCGGCACTGGAAATCCTGCAGACCCACCGCCGGTTCCACCGTGGCGCGCACGATGCTTTCGGGCTTTTCGGCCGAGATCTCCTCGATCTCCATGCCGCCCTCGGCCGAGGCAACGATCATCACTCGTTGCGAGCTGCGGTCGAGCACGAAGCCCAGATAGATCTCGCGCTCGATCGGCACCGCGCCTTCAACATAGACGCGATAGATGCCCTTTCCCTCGGGGCCGGTCTGATGGGTGACCAGCTTGCGGCCGAACAGGTTCTCGCAGGTCTCCTGAATCTCGGCATCGCTGGAGCAGACCTTAACGCCGCCCGCCTTGCCACGGCCCCCGGCATGTACCTGGGCCTTGACCACCCAGCGGTCACCACCGATCTCGCGGGCACGATAGGCCGCCTGTTCGGGGCTGTAGGCCAGCGCGCCGGGGGGAATGTCGACCCCGAAATTCGCCAGGATTTCCTTGGCCTGATATTCGTGAATGTCCATGAGGTCTCTCCTCCTCGACCATGGAAAGGGGGTGCGCGCGGTTATTCCGCCGCGAGCGCGTTGTTGTAATGTTCGTCCAGCGCGGCCAGCGCCGTGGCCTCGTCACCTGCCCCGCCCAGCTCGCGGATCGCCTCGGCAAAGCGGGTGACGATATCGGTGACCGCTGCACGGCTGAGCAGGTTCAGGATGCCGATGCGCACCTGTACCGGCGCCGACAGGGTCGGCCAGATGCCGAAGTTGCGGGCGCGGCAGTTCTGCACCAGCTCCATCTCGCGGCCGCGCAGGTCGCCCGGCAGGTTCAGCACCACCAGCGAGGTCATGTTCGAGGTGACCTCGCATCCCAGCGCCTCGACCGCGCGGCGCAGCGCCGCCTCGTGAAAGGCATAGTCCTTGGCCCGGTTGGCCACGCCCTGTTGCAGGGTGATGCGCAGCGCCTCGTGAAAGGCGGCGACCGCATAGGCGGAATGGGTGCGGTGATAGGTTCCCTTGTCCACATCCTGACCGTCGATGATGCCCCAGTGGCGCGCCTCGAGGATCGGGTGATGCACAAAGCTGCGGGTGCCGGTGGCGCGCAGTGTTTCGATGTAGCGGTCGGTGAAGGACACCGGCGCATAGGTCAGCGGCAGGCAGCAGATGCCCTTTTGCGGGCAGGACGCCCAGCCATGCACGCCCGGGAAATCGTCAATCCGGAAATCCTCGACCCCCAGCGACGACACCGCGTCCACGAGGCCCATCACGTCGTGGCGTTCACAGGCGGCGCTGAACCCGGCAATGTCGTTGATCCGGCCGGAACCCGTCTCCCAATGGGCCATGGCGGCCCATTTCGGCTTGTGCTGGGCCAAGGCGGTCTCGACGATCTCGCCGGTGACCGACTGGCCATGCGGGATATCGACGATCACGACCGATGCAGGGCGCGGATCCAGCGGATTGGCGGCCAGTTCCTCGGCGGTGGCGGCCTTCATGCGGACGGTCAGCCCGTCGATGCCCGAGAAGGTGCCGTTGGTGAACACCACCACCTTGTCGCCCGGCATCACCGCGCTGAACATCACGTCCAGCCCGCTCCAGCCGGTGCCGGCGACGCCGAATGTGTGGATGTTGTCGGTGCCCCAGATCCGGCGCAGCATCAGCTTGCATTCGACCATGCCGCGCAGCACGTCGCCATGCATGTGATCGGCCAGGCCCGCACCGCTAAAGGCGGCAAGCACGCGGGCATCGGTATTGCCCGGGCCGGGGCCCGCCGCGATGGTGGCCGGAATGTCGAGTTTGGGAAACAGCGTATCAGCGGACATGTGGGCTCCTTGGCATTGGTCGGCCAGAGGCGGCCGGTCGGGTTTCCCACAGTGATAAAATCTCTTGTTTGGTGAAAAAACGTCCGATACTCCTGCTTTTGGGCACCCAATAGGGCGGGTAGAAACCTACCCATTTGGGTATGTATCCCGGTGTATGCCGAAAATTTCACTACCTGAATGGGTAGTTTCTTCTGATTTTACAATTGCGTTCAAAAGGATAGCAAATCATGGCACGGGTCGAAATCATGCTGGGGGACGGCAATCCGCTGGTGCTGTCGGCCATGTCCGAGGTGTTCGAGCGTGATCCGCGATTCTCTCTGGTCGCCACCACCGCCACCGCCGAAGGGTTTCTGGGCATGGCGATGCGGGTGCCGATCCAGGTTGGGGTGATCGACTGGAACCTGCCCGCGCTGGGGGCGGAAAAGCTGACCGAGGTGCTGCGCGCTCAGGAACGCGCGCCCCGCGTGGTCATCTATGGCCACGATCATGACCCCGCGGTCCCGCGCCGCGCCATGGCGGTGGGGGCGGCGGCCTTTGTCTCGCGCTCGGCGCCGATCGACAAGCTGGTGCAGACCTGCCTGGACGTTGCCGAGGGCAAGATGGTGTTTCCCTTTCTCGACGTGCGCGAATTGCGCGCCGATCCGATCAGCACGCTGTCGCGCAAGGAACGGCTGTTGCTCGAGGCGCTGGCCGAGGGGCTGACCAACAAACAGCTGGCCGCACGGCTGGGCATCTCGACCAACACGGTCAAGTTCCACCTGTCGAATGTCTTCGACAAACTGTCGGTAAAGAACCGCGCACAGGCGATCGCTTTCTACTATTCTTCGCAGGCAAAGGGCTGAGCGGGGAGAGGTCTGCCCTCACATTCGGTATACACTGGGATGCAATTTTTTTAATTGACAGGAAATCTGTTTTTGCCAATGGCTGAAAGGGACACATCCCTCTGACACGCAAGAAAAGGGTCCTTTTCCATGTCCTTCCACACCATCGAACAAGCCCCCGCGCGGCTCAACCGCTCGGAACTGGCCGTGCCCGGCTCGCAGCCGCAAATGTTTGAAAAAGCGGCACAATCCGATGTCGATGTCATCTTTCTGGATCTCGAGGACGCAGTCGCGCCCGACGAAAAAGAACAAGCGCGCAAGAACATCATCAAGGCCCTGAACGAGGTCGATTGGGGCACCAAGACAATGTCGGTCCGCATCAACGGGCTGGACACGCATTACATGTATCGCGACGTGGTCGACGTGGTCGAACAGGCCGGCGAGCGGCTCGACCTCATCATGATTCCCAAGGTCGGCACCGCCGCCGATGTCTATGCGGTCGACATGATGGTGACCCAGATCGAGGACGCAAAGGGCCTGAAAAAGCGGATCGGATTCGAACATATCATCGAAACCGCGCTGGGCATGCAGAACGTCTCGGAAATAGCGGGCGCCTCGAAACGCAACGAGAGCCTGCATTTCGGCGTGGCCGATTATGCCGCCTCGACCCGGGCGCGCACCACGATCATCGGCGGGGTGAACCCGGATTATTCGGTGCTGACCGACCCGCTGGAGGATGGCAGCCGCGCGGTGCATTGGGGCGACATGTGGCATTATGCCCTGGCTCGCATGGTGGTCGCCGCCCGCGCCAACGGGCTGCGCCCGATCGACGGGCCGTTTGGCGATTTCCAGGACCCCGACGGATACCGCGCGGCGGCCAAGCGGGCCGCGGTGCTGGGCTGCGAGGGCAAATGGGCCATCCATCCCAGCCAGATCGCGCTGGCCAACGAGGTGATGAGCCCGTCGGAAGCCGAGGTCACCAAGGCGCGCCGCATTCTGGAGGCGATGGCCGAGGCCGAGGCGGCGGGCAAGGGCGCGGTCTCGCTCGATGGGCGGCTGATCGACTATGCCTCGATCCGTCAGGCCGAGGTGCTGGTGGAAAAGGCCCGCCAAATTGCCGGCAACTGACACGACAAGCCTGCGAAGCGCGGCGGTCCGGGCGTTCCGGGCCGCCGCGCGCCGTGCCGATCCCGGCCTGGCACTGACCGACTGCCTGCGCCGGACCGGCCTGCCCCGCCCCAGCGGTGACGGCAAGACCATCGTGATCGCCCTGGGCAAGGCCGCCCCGGCGATGATCCGGGCGCTGCACGGCCAGATCACCGGCCCCCGGGTGATGCTCTGCGTCACCCATCGTGAGAATCAGGAGCCGGTGGCCGGGGCCGAGGTGTTCCGCGCCGGGCATCCGGTGCCCGACGAGATCGGCCACCATGCCGCCCGCCGCGTCAGCGAGATACTGGCCGAGACCACCGCGCGCGACGTGGTGCTGGCGCTGATCTCGGGCGGCGGCTCGGCCCTGTTGCCGGCACCGCCGGACGGGGTAACGCTGGATGACAAGCAGGCGCTGAACCGGCTGCTGTTGCAAAGCGGGCTGGATATCAACGCGGTGAACGCGGTGCGCCAGCATGTCTCGGTCTTGAAGGGCGGTGGGCTGTTGCGCCACGCGGCCCCTGCCCCGGTCACCGCCTATATCCTGTCCGATGTGATCGGTGACGACCTGCGTGCCATCGCCAGCGGCCCGACAGTGGCCCCGATCGCCAGCCGGGCCGAGATCCGCGACCTGCTGGAGCGTAAGGGGATCGCCGACGCGCTGCCCGACAGCATCCGCCGCCATCTGCGCCAACCTGAAAGCGCCGACCCGCTGCCAAAGGCGAGCAATCACCTGATCGGTGGCAATCGCGAGAGTCTGGTGGCGGCGGCGGCGGCGCTAGCATCTTTTGGTCCGGTCCGGGTGATCGAGGAACCGCTGGTGGGCGATGTGGGCGAGGCCGCCGAGACCGTGGCCGAGGCCCTGTCCCGCGCCGCACAGGAAGAGGGGCCGCAGGCCCTGATCTGGGGCGGCGAGACCACCGTGCGCGTGCGCGGCAGCGGCATTGGCGGGCGCAATCAGGAATTGGCCCTGCGGCTGGCCGCACTGATGGAGGGCACACCACTGTCGCGGCCCTGGCTGTTCCTGTCGGCAGGCACCGACGGGCGCGACGGCCCGACCGAGGCGGCGGGCGCCTGTGTCGATGCGGGCACCCTGCCCCGCATCCGCGGCGCCGGGGCCGCGCCCGAGACGTTTCTGGCGCGCAATGACAGCAACAGCGCCCTGACCCTGTCGGGCGACCTGCTGGTGACCGGCGCCACCGGCACCAATGTCGCGGATGTGCAGATCCTGCTTCTGAGCTGAACGATTCAGGCGCCGCCCTAGGGGCACCCCTCGGCGGAGCGCGCCTTGCCGTCGCTTTCCTCGCGCCAGTCGGGCACGTCATTGACCAGCATCAGCGCCGCCCGCCGCAGGGTGGCGCGGAACTTGTCCACCACCTCGCCACGCAGGCCGCACTCGGCAAGCGCCGCGTCGAAGGTTTTCAGCCACAGCTCGGAATCGGCCTCGCGGATGGGCACATGGGCATGGATCTCGCGCAGGTTCATATGGCCGAACCGCTCGCGGTAATAGGCGCGCCCGCCCAGAAAGCCGCTGAGAAACTCGAACTGCGCCTGCCGGGTATGGTTCAGCCCATGGCCGCGAAAGTGCAGCCGATGCAGCGGCCAGGCCTCGGGGTCGGTCTCCATCCGGTCGTAGAACGTCTCGACCAGGTCGCGCAGCACGTCCTCGCCGCCGATGGATATAAGTGCCGATGTCATGGGCCTATCCTGTCTTGCCGTGCCCCCGGCCCGCCTTGACCAAGGTCAAGAGCGGGGTCTGGTTTTCTGCGGGTCGTAATGGGCAAAGGGCACGATGGTTGCGGGCAGCCGTTTCTGATGCCCGTCCAGCTTGCCGATCTCGACCTTGGTTCCGACCTCGTGATGGGCCACGTCGACCCGGGCCAGCGCGATGTTCTTGCCCAGAATGGGCGAACGCATGGACGAGGTGACCTCGCCGATCTGGGCCCGTCCGATATGCACGCAATCGCCATGGCCCACATCGACATTGCTGTCGATATCCAGCCCCACCAACATGCGCGCGGGATGTTCCTTGCGCCGGATCAGCGCCTCGCGCCCGATAAAGTCGTCCGGCTTGGACTTGAGCGGCACGGTAAAGCCGATCCCGGCCTCGAACGGGTCGGTCTGGTCGCTGAAATCATAGCCGGCAAAGATCAGCCCGGCCTCGATCCGCACCATGTCCAGCGCCTCCAGCCCCATCGGGCGGATGCCATGGGCCTGACCCGCCTCCCACACCGCGTCGAACACCGCGCCTGCGTGTTTGGGGTGGCAGAAGATCTCGTATCCCAGCTCGCCGGTATAGCCGGTGCGGCTGACCACCACCGGAACCCCCTGATCGTCGCCGATCCGGGCGGGGGCAAAGCGGAACCAGCCGAGCTCTTCGAGCTTGGGCTGATGCGGCGCGGTCCAGATCACCTTTTTCAACAATTCGCGGCTTTCGGGCCCCTGCACGGCGATATTGTGCTGCATGTCGGTCGACGAGCGTACCAGCACCTTGAGCCCCAGCTCGGCGGCCTTTTCCCGGATCCACTCGCCACCGTAGTCCGAGCCGCCGATCCAGCGGAAATTGTCCTTGCCCAGGCGGAACACGGTGCCGTCGTCGATCATGCCGCCATGGGGATAGCACATGGCGGTATAGACGACGCCGCCCACCGGCAGGGTCTTCATGTTACGGGTAAAGATATACTGGCACAGCGCCTCGCTGTCGGGGCCGGTGATCTCGAACTTGCGCAATGCGCTGAGGTCGAGCACCACGCATTTCTCGCGGCAGGCATGATATTCCTCGATCGGGCCTGCGCTGGACATGCAATTCGCCAGCCAGAAGCCGTTGTATTCGATGAAATTCTCGGTGAACCGGGCGAACCGGTCGTGAAAGCCTGTCTGTTTGGTCATTTTCGGTTCCGCGTCGGGGGTGGGCCGGTAAGCTACGGCGCGTTGAAAGGTCTCCTTGCCGCTATAGGTGCGGACATGGATGTCGGTCGGGTTCCAGCCATTGGCGGCCGAGGTATCGTCGGGACAGGCCGAGCTGACACAGACCAGATCGGTCAGCGCCCGCAGCAGCACATAATCGCCGGGGCGCGACCAGGGTTCGTCGGCATACATCACCCCGTGGTCGTCCAGCCCGGTATTGAAGAAGAAGTTGATCGCCATCCAGCCGGCCCGCCCCGCGACCCCGTGCGGCGCCAGCGCGGCGTTGAAATTGTCCGAACAGTTGATGTGGCCGGGATAGCCGATATCGTCGTAATACTTGGCGGCACAGGCCAGCGCAAAGGCATCGTGGCGCCCGCAGGTGTCCTGGATCACCTCGACCAGCGGCTGCATCTCTTGGTCATAGTACTTCGCGTGCAGACCCGGCATCGGATAGGCATGGCCCATCAGTGTCCGGGTGGTGGTCACGTCCAGCGCATGGGCAATGCCCTTGTCCAGCTTGCGCGCCGCGAAACACTGGAAATCGGTGCATTGGCGCCCGTCCACGTCGAGGATCTGGATATAGTCGCCCGCCTTGACGAAATAGGCCTCGGCAGCGGCCGAATGCACCCGGATATCGGCAACCGGATCGGCCAGCGGGTCGGGCAGTTCGAACCGGGCCGCGCTTTTCAGCACCGCGCGGCGGATGAACACGGTCAGCGGCGTGGCGGTGTCCTGCGCCTCGAAGTCCATGATGCCGCCGGGGGCCGCGATGATCACGATCCCCTCGCGGCTGGCGGTAAAGCTTTCGGTCGTGCCCGCAGGCGTGCTGTGTTCGAACAGATGCACCGCGCCCGCCTGCGACAGGTTCAGCCCGCGCGCCTCGATCCCCATCCGCAGGCCCCGCAGCGAGGGATCGTCCGAGGTGAGCAGCGCCATCAGCCCCCCCGGCGCCCCCTGCGCCCGCGCTCCGATCAGCCCGGTATCGAAACCGCCAAGCGGATCGGCGCAGACGATCTCGCAGGGCTGGCCACCCTCGGTATTCTCGATCTCGATCCGGTCGCCGGTTTCCAACCGAAGCAGGATTGCCCCCGCCCCCGGAACCACATAGCGTTCGGTTCCAGGCGGCAGCGAAAACACCCGCGGTTGCAGGATGGCGCTTGGCTTTGGCGGTCCGGAGATGATCTCGGGGTATTTGGTATCCAGCACGTTGCCACTCCGATCATTTGCATTAGCGGAAAATTTCTTTATTGAAGAGAATATATCCCGAGGACCCACCGTGCAAGACATTCGAACCCTTTCCAAACAGATTTCCCCCCAGCGAGGCCGGTCTTGAGCGCGCTGGGCCTGGGGCTGATCGCGGCGCTCTGCTGGGGGCTGCATGACATCACCATCCGCTATCTTAGCCGCACCGTGCCATTGATGGGGGCGCTGGCGGTGGTGCTGGCCACCGGGCTTGCGTTTCAGGCCACGGTTCTGGCCGCGTCCGAGGGCGCGCGCCTGCCGCAAGGCCCTGCGCTGTGGCTGTCGATCGGGTCCGGGCTGGCCTTTCTGGTGGCGAGCCTCGGCCTCTATTTTGCCTTTGAACGCGGGCCGGTGCGGCTGGTCGCGCCGATCATCGGCGCCTATCCGATCCTCTCGCTGCTCTTTGCCTTTCTGGCCGGGTCGCCCATCGGTGCCGATCAGGTGCTGGCGGTGCTGGTGATCGTGGGGGCCGTGGGCGTGGTGGCGGGCCTGTCGGGTGACAGCGACGACCCCGCCCCGCCCAAGGGGCCGACCATCGCGCTGTCGCTGATCGCCGCCATCGGTTTTGCCGCCACCTTCAAGCTGGGCCAGCTGGCCGCCACCCTGGATGGAGAGCTGAACGCCACGCTGCTGGCGCGGGTCACCGCGCTGGTGCTGCTGCTGGCGCTGATCGTGATTCGGCGCCAGACGCTGCGGGTGGGTGCTGCCGCACTGCTGCCGCTGGTGGTGATGGGGCTGCTTGACGGGGTTGCCCTGCTGGCGGTGATCTCGGCTGGGGTGCTGGATCATCCGCAACTGGCGGCGGTGGCCTCGTCCATGTTCGGCCTGATCACCATCGTGCTGGCCTGGGCCTTTCTGCGCGAAAGCATGAGCCGGCCGCAATGGGCCGGCTGCCTCGCCGCCTTTCTGGCCATCGGCTATCTCGCCTGGTAAGGTGACCGATCAGCGGATCCAGCCCGCCGCGCGCTGCTGCTGATGGGCGCGGATCGCGTTGCGCAGCAGGATCGCCACGGTGACCAGCCCGACCCCGCCCGGAACCGGCGTGATCCAGCCCGCCACTTCCTTGACCGCGTCGGTCTGCACATCGCCGACCACGACCGGGCCGTCGGGACCGGGCACGTGGTTGATCCCGATGTCGATCACCACCGCGCCCGGCTTGATCATGTCGGGCCCGATCAGATGCGCCTTGCCCACCGCCACCACCACCACGTCGGCCCGGCGCGAATGCATCGCGACCGAGCGGGTCATGTGGTGGCAGACGGTGACAGTGGCGCCCTCGGCCATCAGCATCATCGCCACCGGCTTGCCCACGATCTCGGAATGGCCGACCATCACCACTTCGAGCCCGGCCATGGTCAGGCCGGTCTCGCGGATCAGTTCAACCGCCGCCGCCGCCGTGCAGGGCGCCATCGCCACATCGTTATAGACGATATTGCCGATCGAGGCGGGGTTCATCCCCTCGACATCCTTGAGCGGATGGATCGCGGCCTGAAGGGCGCGCACGTTGATATGATCAGGAACTGGACGTTGCAGAATGATTCCAAGTACATCCGGGTCATCGTTCATCTCACGGATGAGGCTTTGGCAAACCTCCTGGCTGATCGACCGGTCCCAGAGCTGCTGGTCAAAGGGCACGCCCACCGCGCTGGCGGCACGCGCCTGGTTGCGCACATAGACCGCCACCTCGGGCACGTTGCCGATCGAGATCGAGACCAGCTTGCCGATCCGCCCGACCTGGTTCACATAGGCGCTCACCTCGGAGAGGATCCGCGCGCGCACCGGTTTTCCCGGCAGCAGGCGGGTATCCGTGACCGTGCTCACGGAGTAAGTCCCTTTGGTTCTGTGAGTTTGTTAGCGCGGGTGCAGGCTGTGAGGGTGTTGGCGAGCAGGCAGGCGATGGTCATGGGGCCGACGCCGCCGGGGACCG
>NZ_JBXWRR010000029.1:0-16584 GCF_059613025.1 Ruegeria sp. BHSC223 | reverse complement strand
TCGTCGAAATTCAGCACCCCGGTCAGCTCATCCCCGCGCCGGTCAAAGGTGATGCCCAGAAAGCGGATATAGGGCACGCCGCTGACCAGCGCGTTCAACGCGGCATCGCGGCGCTGCTTGACCACCTGCATCGGTTCGGGACGGGTCCGGGCCATCTCAGCGACCCTCCACGGTAAACGCACCGGCAGCGGTGGCGACGGGACGGTCGGTATCGTCATCGGTGGCAACAGCACGAACAAAGGCCACATTGCGCGTGATATGATGACAGGTCGCACGGGTGGTGATGGTCTGCCCCGGGGTCGCGGCCCGCATGTAGTCGATCCTGAGGTCGATTGTCGCAGTTCCGCCCGGCGCTGCGGGATGACTCATGACTGCGGCGCCGCAGCAGGTGTCCAGCATCGCCGACACCGCGCCGCCATGGATGACGCCGGTGCGCGGATCGCCCACCAGATCGGCGTTGTAGGGCATGGAAATCTCGGCCTCGCCCTGACCGATATGGGTCAACTCCAGCCCCAGCGCCTTGGCATGGGGTATCGCCTGGATGAATTGCCGGGCCAGTTTCACCTTGTCTGTCATGCGCTTGCGATCCCGCCTTTGTTCCGCTCCTTTATGAGCAGGCCGCGACACAAAGGGCAAGCCCGGCAGTTGCGCTGGAATTCGCAAGCCCCTAGGTTGCGGGCAAGGAGATTGGACATGCCCGAGACGCGTTTGTCATTCAAGGAGATGTGCGCCGAGTTCGACGTGACCCCGCGCACGCTCAGATATTACGAGTATATCGAACTCCTCCAGCCCGACCGCGAGGGTCGCGCCCGCTATTATGGCGCCCGCGAGCGGGCGCGGATGAAGCTGATCATGCGCGGCCGACGCTTTGGATTTGCGCTGGAAGAAATCCGTCAGTGGCTGCTGATCTACGAGGACGAAGGCAACCAGGCGCAGATGACCGCCTTTGTCGAAATGGCCGACCGCCAGATGAACGAATTGCGCCTGCAACAGCAGCAACTGGAAGAAGCCATGAGCGAGTTGCAGCAGCTGCGTGAACAAACCGCCAAAGGCATCAAGTAAACCGCTCCTTGCCGCAAACGTGATCCGGGCGCGCGCGCCGATGGGTTGCCTTTGATCCCTGCCTGGCGCAGGCTGGACCCTGCCCTGCACCTGCCGGCGGGGCCTTTGCGGGAGGATCAGATGCCGAACCCTGCACTCCTTGTGACCCTGATGATCGCGGCCATTGCACTGGCGGCCTGTGATCCCGGTCCAACCGGCTATGGCACCGCGCCTGCGGGCGTCGACCAGGCGCAATGGGACCGCGAGATCGCCGCCCGCCGTCAGGCGCGCAGCGACTTCTACCGCGGGCCACGCGGCGGTGCCACCGGACGCTGATTCCGCAGCTTTACCGTCGGTACCAGCCGCGAAACACAGTTCGGACGCGGCTTCCGCCGGGTAAGGAAATGTCGCCAAAGGCGCCTTCCGCGACTTGATCTTACGTCAGCAAAAAAGTGACGTGACGTTCAGCTTACGTCAACGTCAACTGAATGTTGTAAACGGCGGGCAAGCTGATCACCTCTCTGCCATGACGCCAGCGACGAGAGATTGAGAGAATGACCGAAGACCTGATGACCATCCGCGAAATGTGCGACGCCTATGACGTGACGCCGCGCACGTTGCGGTTCTACGAATCCAAGGAGCTTCTGTTCCCGGTCCGGGAAGGTCAGAAGCGCCTGTTCACCAAACGCGACCGCGCCCGGCTGAAGCTGATCCTGCGTGGCAAGCGGTTCGGCTTCAGCCTGGAGCAGATCCGCCAGCTGCTGGACCTCTATCACGTGGGCGACCAGCAGCACATGCAGCTGAACCGCACCTACGAGATCGCCCATGAGCGGCTTGCCGATATGGAGGCCCAGCGCGACGAGCTGACCCAGGCCATCGACGACCTGCGCGAACAGCTGCGCTGGGGCGAGAAGGTGCTTGCCTCGATGAAAGACACCAATAAGGCGGCCGAATAAGCCGCCTGATCCGACACCAGACCCACGACTTCAGGGAGCCATCCATGCCCATCTATACCGCCCCCACCAAGGACACGCAGTTCATCCTGCACGACGTTCTCAAGGTCTCGCAATCCGACACCCCCGGCTATGCCGAACTGGACGCCGATTTCACCGGCGCCGTGCTGGAAGAGGCCGGCAAGATCGCTACCAACGTGCTGCACCCGCTGAACGCGGTGGGCGATACCGAGGGCTGCCGGCTGGAAAACGGCGTGGTCTACACGCCGACCGGGTTCAAGGACGCCTTTGAACAGGTCAAGGAAGGCGGCTGGACCGGGCTGGACATGCCCGAGCAATATGGCGGCCAGAACATGCCCTATGTGATCGGCACCGCAGTGGGCGAGATGTTCTCGGCCTCGAACCAGGCCTTCACCATGTATCAGGGCCTGACCCATGGCGCCGCCTCGGCGATTCTGGCGCATGGCTCGGACGCGCAGAAGGATACCTATCTGCCCAAGATGGTATCCTGCGAATGGACCGGCACCATGAACCTGACCGAGCCCCATTGCGGCACCGATCTGGGCCTGATGCGCACCAAGGCCGAACCGCAGGCGGACGGTTCCTACAAGATCACCGGGCAGAAGATCTTCATCTCGTCGGGCGATCACGATATGGCCGACAACATCGTGCACCTGGTGCTGGCCAAGATCGTGGGCGGTCCCGAGGGCATCAAGGGCGTGTCGCTGTTCATTGTGCCGAAGTTCATGGTGAACGAGGATGGCAGCCTGGGCGCGCGCAATGCCGTCTCGGTCGGCAAGATCGAGGAAAAGATGGGCATCCACGGCAACTCGACCTGCGTGATGAACTATGACGGCGCCACCGGCTATCTGCTGGGCGAGGAACACAAGGGCATGCGCGCCATGTTCACCATGATGAACGAGGCGCGGCTGGGTGTCGGCATGCAGGGCCTGGCCCAGGCCGATGCCGCGTACCAGAACGCGCTGGAATATGCCAAGGACCGGCTTCAGGGCCGCGACGTGACCGGGGCCAAGAACCCCGACGGCCCGGCCGATCCGTTGATCGTGCACCCCGACATCCGTCGCAACCTGATGGATCAGAAGAGCTTTACCGAGGGCGCCCGCGCCTTCATCCTGTGGGGCGCCACCATGATCGACGCGGCCCATCGCGCAGGCGACAAGGATGCCGATGGGCTGGTGTCGCTGCTGACACCGGTGATCAAGGGCTTCCTGACCGATCAGGGCTATGACATGACCGTGCAGGCGCAGCAGGTCTATGGCGGCCATGGCTACATCGAGGAATGGGGCATGTCGCAATATACCCGCGACGCCCGTATCGCGATGATCTACGAAGGCGCCAACGGCGTGCAGGCGCTGGACCTGGTGGGCCGCAAGCTCGCCCAGGACGGCGGCAAGCACGTGATGGCCTTCTTCGAACTGGTCAAGACCTTCTGCAAGGACAACGCAGGCGAGGACGAAGCCTATGACAAGGGGTTCATCGAACCGCTGAAAGCGGCGTCCAAGGATCTTCAGGCGGCGGGCATGTATTTCATGCAGAACGGCATGAAGAACCCCAACAACGCGCTGTCGGGTTCCTATGACTTCATGCACATGTTCGGCCATGTCTGCCTGGGCCTGATGTGGGCGCAGATGGCCAAGGCCGCCCGCGCCGCGCTGGCTGGCGGCGCCTCGGATACCGCGTTCTATGAGACGAAGATCGCGACCGGGCGCTACTACATGGCCCGCCGCCTGCCCGCCACCGCCATGCACCTGGCCCGCATCCAGACCGGCGCCGAAACGGTCATGGCCCTGGACGCGGCGAACTTCTAAGCTGCCGGGTGGGCAGAGATGCCCACCCACCCCAGCCCGACAGGAGAGCCCGATGCCGAAACGTTTCCGCCTGACCCGCCGCTTCCCGGTTGCGATGACCGAGGACGGCTATCGCAGGCTCAAGAGCTTCTCGCGCGAGGCCGGGCTGGACGAAGGCGAGGCCTTGTCCTTCTTGTTCGAGAATTTCAACAGCGTGATAAACGAGGAGAACCTGATCCACCGGCTGCGCCTGTTCAACGCCGAGCTCGACGACCGCAAGCGGTAAAAGACGCCTTCGGCGAGAGTATTTGCAGCGGAATGAAGACCATGCGTGTCCACCCCGCCCTCCGGCCCGACCGCCAGGCGGAACGCAGGCGGGACGGCGGGGCTTCACTCCGCGCGGTCATCGGCTCTCCAGCCTGTACCGCAGCCGGAAACAGACCAGATTAACCTTAATGCCCGGTAAAGAGGCCCCTGCTTCATTTCGCCGGAAATACTCCACGGGGGTGCGGGGGTGTGAAACCCCCGCCGCGACATTGGCCAAGGGAGGCGACGATGACGATCAAACTCTACTGCTTCGGAGAAAGCGGAAATTCCTACAAGGCGGCGCTGGCGCTGCAACTCTCGGGCCTCGACTGGGAGCCGGTCTTTGTCGACTTCTTCGGCGGCGAGACCCGCACGCCCGAATTCCGCGCCAATATCAATGCGCTGGGCGAGGCGCCGGTGCTGGTCGATGGCGATTTCAAGACCGGGCAATCCGGCGCGATCCAGGCCTATGTGACCGAGGCATCCGGCAAGTTCGGCGGCAAGACCCGTGAAGAGAATTACGAGATCCTGCGCTGGGTGCTGTGGGACAACCACAAGCTCAGCTCGATGGCCGGTCTGACCCGCTTCCTGATGAACTTCCTGCCCGAGGACAAGCGCCCGCAAGAGGTGATCGCCTTCAATCAGGGCCGGCTCAAGGCCGCCTATGCCACGCTGAACGCCCATCTCGAGGGCCGTGACTGGATCGTGGGTGATGGCCCCACCAATGCCGATCTCAGCTGCTGCGGCTACCTCTATTATCCCGAACCTTTCGGCTTTGACCGCGCCGACTGGCCCCATATCGACGCCTGGCTGGACCGCATCGCCGCCCTGCCCGGCTGGAAACACCCCTATGACCTGATGCCCGGCAATCCGTCGGATCGCGCTTGAGGAGACCAAGATGACCGAAGCTTATATCTATGACGCCGTGCGCACACCGCGTGGCAAGGGCCGCAAGGACGGCAGCCTGCACGAGGTGACCTCGGTGCGCCTCAGCGCGCTGACGCTGAACGCGCTGAAAGAGCGCAACAATCTCGAAGGTCACGCGGTCGAGGACGTGATCTGGGGCAACGTGACCCAGGTGATGGAACAGGGCGGCTGCCTGGCGCGGACCGCGGTGCTGGCCTCGGATCTCGACCAGTCGATCCCGGGGCTTGCCATCAACCGGTTCTGTGCCAGCGGCATGGAGGCGGTGAACCTGGCCGCCAACCAGGTCAAGGGCGGCGCGGGCGATGCCTATATCGCCGGCGGGGTCGAGATGATGGGCCGCGTGGCCATGGGCAGCGACGGCGCCGCCATCGCCGTCGATCCCAGCATCGCGATGGAGACCTATTTCGTGCCGCAGGGCATCTCGGCCGACATCATCGCCACCGAATACGGCTTCACCCGCGACCAGGCCGACGCGCTGGCGATGGAGAGCCAGCGCCGCGCCAAGGAGGCCTGGGACGAGGGCCGCTTTGCCAAATCGGTGATCCCGGTACGCGACCAGAACGGGCTGACCATCCTGGATCATGACGAATACATGCGTCCGGGCACCGATATGCAGTCTCTGGGCGGCCTCAACCCCGCCTTCCAGATGATGGGCGAGCAGATGCCCGGCTTCGACAAGATCGCGATGCTGAAATACCCGCATCTGGAGCGGATCAACCATATCCACCATGCGGGCAACTCCTCGGGCATCGTGGACGGCGCCGCCGGCGTGCTGATCGGCAACAAGGAATTCGGCGAGAAATACGGGCTGAAGCCGCGCGCGCGCATCAAGGCCACCGCCAAGATCGGCACCGATCCGACCATCATGCTGACCGGCCCGGTGCCGGTGACCGAAAAGATCCTGGCCGATAACGGCATGAAGATCGGCGATCTCGACCTGTTTGAGGTGAACGAGGCCTTTGCATCGGTCGTCCTGCGCTTCCAGCAGGCCTTTGATGTCGACCCGGCGCTGGTCAACGTCAACGGCGGCTCGATTGCCATGGGTCACCCGCTGGGCGCCACCGGCGCGATCATCATCGGCACCCTGCTGGACGAGCTGGAGCGTCGTGACCTGGAAACCGGTCTTGCAACGCTCTGCATCGCGTCCGGCATGGGCGCGGCCACGATCATCGAGCGCGTGTGATGCCGAAACTGGACCTCGACAGTATCGAACGGCGTATCGGCTCGGTCTATCCGGGTCGGCTGAACGCGGCCATGGATGGCCGATCCAGCCTGCGCCTGGGCGATGCCGGCGGGCTGAGCCAGTTCGGTGTCAACCTCGTGCGGCTGGAACCCGGAGCGATGTCGTCGCTGCGCCATTACCACATGGAGCAGGACGAGTTCGTAATGGTGACCGAGGGTGCGCTGGTTCTGATCGACGACCAGGGCGAGCATCCGATGGTTCCGGGCGACTGCGCCACCTTTCCCGCTGGCGACCCGAACGGGCACCAGTTCGTCAATCGCACCGATGCGCCCGCCACCTTCCTGGTGGTGGGCACGCGGACCCCGACCGAGACCGCTTTTTACAGCGATATGGACATGATGGTGAAACAGGATGCCTCGGGCTTCGCTTTCACCCGCAAGGATGGCAGCCCGCTGACGGCTGACCAGATCGGAGACGACAATGAGTGATTTTACACTGACCAAGGACGCCGACGGCGTCGCCTTCATCACCTGGGATGCTCAGGGCAAGTCGATGAACGTGATGACCCGCGAGGCCTTTGAACTGGTTGACAGCCTGGTCGATCAGGCGCTGGCCGATGACGAGGTCAAGGGCATCGTCATCACCAGCGGCAAGTCGGATTTTGCCGGTGGCATGGACCTGAACACGCTGGCGGTGATCCGCGAGGAAGCGGGCGACAACCCGGCTCAGGGCCTGTTCGACTTTGTCATGGGCGGCCACCGCATCCTGCGCAAGCTGGAACTGGCGGGCATGGACCCCAAGACCAAGAAGGGCGGCAAGCCGGTGGCCTGCGCCATCAACGGCACCTGCGCCGGGATCGGCACCGAGATCGCGCTGGCCTGTCACCACCGGGTGATGACCAGCAATCCCAAGGCCAAGATCGGCCTGCCCGAGATCCTGCTGGGCATCTTCCCCGGCGGCGGCGGCACCATCCGCTATTCCCGCATGGTGGGCGCCATGGCGGCGGCCCCGGTCCTCTTGGAAGGCAAGATGATGGACCCGGCCAAGGCCAAGGGCGCGCAGATGGTCGATGCCCTGGCGGATGATCCGGTCGCCGCGGCCAAGGAATGGGTGCTGAACGCCAAGGATGCCGATCTGGTCAAACCCTGGGACGCCAAGGGATACAAGATGCCCGGCGGCGCCCCCTATCATCCAGCGGGTTTCATGACCTTTGTCGGCGCCTCGGCCATGGTCAACGGCAAGACCCAGGGTGCCTTCCCCGCGCCCAAGGCGCTGTTGAGCGCCATCTACGAGGGCGCGCTGGTCGATTTCGACACCGCGCTGCGCATCGAGGCGCGCTGGTTCACCCATGTACTGATGAACCCCTCCTCCTCGGCCATGATCCGCAGCCTCTTCATCAACAAGCAGGCGCTGGAAAAAGGCGCCGTGCGGCCCAAGGACATCCCCGACCAGCGGGTCAAGAAACTAGGCGTGCTGGGCGCGGGCATGATGGGCGCGGGCATCGCGCTGGTCAGCGCGCAGGCGGGCATGGAGGTCGTTCTGATCGACCGTGACCAGGCCGCCGCCGACAAGGGCAAGGCCTATACCGAAGCCTATCTCGACAAGGGGATGAAGCGCGGCAAGGTTACCGCCGAAAAGAAAGAGGCGATGCTGGGCCTGATCACCGCCACCCCGGATCTGGACGCGCTCAAGGGCTGTGACCTGATCATCGAGGCGGTGTTCGAAGATCCGGGCGTCAAGGCCGAGATGACCAAGAAGGTCGAGGCGATCATCCCCGAGGACTGCATCTTTGCCTCCAACACCTCGACCCTGCCGATCACCGGCCTGGCCAAGGCAAGCGTGCGGCCCGAGCAGTTCATCGGCATCCACTTCTTCTCGCCGGTCGAGAAGATGCTGCTGGTCGAGATCATCAAGGGCAAGGAAACCGGACCGCGCGCGGTGGCCAAGGCGCTGGATTACGTGCGCCAGATCCGCAAGACCCCGATCGTGGTCAATGATGCGCGCTTCTTCTACTGCAACCGCTGCATCATCCCCTATGTCAACGAAGGCGCGCGGATGATCACCGAAGGCGTGTCGCCGGTGCTGATCGACAATGCGGCGCGGCAGTTGGGCTTCCCGGTGGGTCCGATCCAGCTGACCGACGAGACCTCGATCGATCTCGGCGCCAAGATCGCGCGGGCGACCAAGGCGGCGATGGGCGATGCCTATCCCGAAAGCCCGGCGGATGACCTGATCTTCTGGATGGAAGAGCTGGGGCGGATGGGCCGCAAGGCCAATGCGGGCTTCTTCGACTATGACGACAAGGGCAAGCGCACCGGCTACTGGAAAGGCCTCCAGGACAAGTACCCGCTGGCCGACGAACAACCCGACCTGATCGAGGTTCAGGAACGGCTGATGTTCGCCCAGGTGCTGGAAGCGGTCCGCGCGCTGGAGGAAGGCGTGCTGGAAGACATCCGCGAAGGCGACGTGGGCGCCATCCTGGCCTGGGGCTTTGCCCCCTGGTCGGGCGGCCCGCTCAGCTGGATCGACATCATCGGCACGCCCTATGCGGCGGACCGCTGCGACCAGCTGGCGGCGAAATACGGCGAGCGCTTCGCCTGCCCGCCGCTGCTCCGCGAAATGGCCGACAAGGGCCAGAGCTTCTATGGACGTTTCGACCCCGAGGCGAAATCGGCGGCCTGAAACGCGGCCTGAAAAAGAGTACCGGCGCCCTCTCACGGAGGCGCCGGTTTGTCATAAGGGGGGGTCTGATCAGCCGAACGGGTTCGGCGCAACCGGGCGGCCAGGGCGTGGCGGACGCATCGGCAGGTTGGGTAGATCAGCAGGTTCGCAGCCCAGCGCGCGATCGTCATCATCGTCGATCAGGCAGTTGACCAGGAACCGCGCCGCCGCGCCACCAAGCCGTTCGTATAGCGCTTTGTGCGAAATATCAGCGCTGTCCAGCAGTTGCCGGGGTGCCGGGCAATGGACAAGTAACCCGCCCTCGACATAGATCACTTCGTCCTGGCGAAAGGCCAGCGTGGTCAGCTCTATCCGGTCGCTGGGCCGACCCGCCGCGATACCGCGATAGCCACGCAGCAGGCGGGCGGGCACCACCGCATAGGGATCGCCCAGCGTATCCAGCACCGCCTCGCATTCCACCAGCAGGCCCTGATCGGGCATCAGCCACAAATCTTGTCGGTTGTGGCACGCCCCTTTTGGCACCCGAACCGGGTGCAACGCGGTTGGCCGATCGGTCGGCAACGTCACCGTCTCCCTTTGGATATCGGCAACCGTCTGCATGGCATGGTCAAAGGTCAGTACCTTGTCGCCCACCTTGAGCGTTTCCACGGGTTGCCAGCCAAGATTGGAGGCGATCGAGGTTCCCGCCAGGAACCCCGATTGCCCTGTGATCAGCGGTCCGTCGAGCATCGCCATAGCGTCTTCCATGACGGGACTCTCCCCCGCTCCTTTTTGTTTCCATCCGAACATACGCGCCGTCCCTCATGTGGCAGCAGCAAGAGCCTGGCTTGCCGGATTAACCAAGTTGTGAGGACAGGACACTCGATTCGAGGGCCGGAAACAGGCCGCGACAAGGGAGAAATTGTGGCATTGGCCGGGCTATTTCGGACAATGCCGCGCGGTCTGGCGGATTGACGCCGAGCGCGCAACAGCCCCCTAGTCGAAGCGGTAACCAAACCGAGCGATATCGCTTGCACAGGCCTCGCCCAAGGCCTCGGCGGCGCGGTCCGAGTAGTACGTGCGATAATCGGCGGCGCGCTCGGACCGGTTCGCGCGCGGCATGTCCAGCGCAAAGCCCAGATGCGCGGTCAGCGGTGCCAGATCGGTCTCCAGATGCTCCAGCCGGATATAGGCGGCGCAGTGTTCCACCCCGTCGGCCCGGCGCATATAGCTGGGGGCCGGGGCCGCACGAAAGGCCGCCAGCGTCTGCGGAGCGGTGACAAAACCCTCGAACTCCACCCGCCGGGCCAGATGTACCGCCGGATGGTCAAAGCCCTGCACCCGCAGCCAGTGATAATAGCTGACAGCCCGGTCCCAGGGATTGCGCACAAGGGTGAAGGCAAAGAGGTCGGCCAGCGCCTCAGGCGCGATCAGCCCGTCGATATCGGCCAGGGTCGAATGTTTCCACAAGCGACCGCGCGCCCGAACCCCCTTCAGACGACCGCGCCGGCGGATCGCCTTGGGTGTGTCGCCGATCAGGATGTCATCCTTCATCGCCCGCGCCTCCAGCGCCAGCGCCAGCGAGGTGCCGCCCGTCTTGGGGATGTGCACGAAGATATAGCCGCGACCCGGTGAAATGATCATGCCGTCACGGTAGCGACGCGGACAGCGGCCCTCAACCCGATCTGAGCGCGATGATCGCGCCCGCCAGCACGATCAGCCCGATGCCCAGCATTTGCCAGGGCCCCAACCCCACGCCCAGCACGACCCAGGCAAAGAGCGGACCAAAGATCATCACCGAGAATTCGAAGACAGAGACATAAGAGGGCTCGCCCAGTTGATAGGCCCGGATCAACATGAAGACGGCGGTGGCCGATCCCACTGCCTGAAGCGCAACCCAAGGCATCGCCTCGGTCATCGGCCAGACCCAGCCGCGCGCGACGAACCCGTCCGGCCCAGGCACCGGCGCCGCAGGAAAGAACGCCAGCCAGATCAATCCCGCCAGACCGGTCAGGCCCAACGCCGTCACCATCGCCGCCAGCAGCGCCGCCGTGCTCTCGCCCGCGCAGTGGTTGCGGGTGACCACCGCACCCAACGCATAGAAGAACCCTCCCGCAACCGGGATCAGCACCGTCGCATCGAAGGCGGCCGGATCGGGTTGCAACACGAACAGGATACCGGCAAAGCCCATCAGAACCGCCAGGATGCGCCAGGGTCCGATCCGCTGGCGCAATCCAAAGGCGGTGATCAGCAGCACGAAGATCGGCGAGGTGAACAACCCCGCCAGCGCCTGCGCGATCGGCATGAAGGCCAAAGCACTGAAATAGAACAGCATCGCCACCGTCAACAACAGGCTGCGCAACAGGACCCAGCCCTTGCGGCGCGGCAGCAATCCACCCAGACCCATCAGAGACATCAGCGCCACCAGGGGCAGCATCATCACCGCGCGGGTGAAATGGAACTGCCACAGCCCGATGCTCTCGGCCAGCCGGATCACGAAATTGTCGATCACGCCGATGATGCTCATCGCCGCGATCATGTAGAGTGCCGCCGCCAGGGGCGCCGAAGGATTTTCTGCCTGCATCCCGACGGAATAGTCGGGGCTTGCGAACTGGTCTTGTCCCAAAGCGACACCGGAGACAGGTTTTTCCTGCGACCTCAGACACCGCGCTACCCATTTGCCGCTGGCCCGGCAACGGTGTAGTCTGATGAAAAACGAGAACGAGCATCCCGTACCAGGCATGACAGCGCTCAAGCAATACGAACGGATCGAGGCAACCGGCCTCTGGCGCCCTGCGCCAGAAGCTCAGAGGCGTGAGGTTCTGGTCTCGATCGGCGAAGCGACGCTGACGATCTCTGATTTCAATGATCGGGCCCTGACCCACTGGTCGCTGGCGGCATTGGAACGACAAAACCCCGGCGCATTCCCGGCGCTCTATTCCCCCGACGGTGATCCGGGCGAAACGCTGGAACTGGCCGAAGGCGAGACCACGATGATCACCGCAATAGACCGCCTGCAACGGGCCATAGACAGCCGGCGGGCCCGTCCCGGTCGCATCCGCTGGATTACTGTGGCGCTGGTGATGACGGTTGTGCTGGCGGGACTGGCCCTTTGGCTGCCCGGCGCCTTGAGGCGGCATGTGGTAGCGGTGGTTCCCGAGATCAAGCGGCAAGAGATCGGCCGCGCAGTTCTGGTCCGCGTAGAGCGGGTCACCGGGCAGGCTTGTACCGGCGAGGAGACCGACGCGATCCTGTCCCGGCTTGCCCAACGCACTGGTGTGCGGCGGCTGGTCGTGGTGCCCGGAGGGCGCGCGGACAGCTTGTTCTTACCTGGCGGTATCGTAGTTCTGAACCACGCGCTGATCGGTGATCACGAGGACAGTTCCATCGCCGCGGGTTACATCCTGGCAGAGCGCGCCCGGGCTCAGGCCCAGGATCCGCTCGATGACCTGCTTTATCGCGCTGGCCCTGTCGCGTCGTTCCGGCTGTTGACGACCGGTTCACTGACACCTGGCATTCTTGACAGCTATGCCGAGCGCGTGCTGGCCGAACCACGCCCCGATCTTCCCGATGAAACGCTGCTGGGAGTGTTCAGCCAGGCAGCGATCCCGTCGTCACCTTATGCCTATGCGCGCGACATCACCGGCGAAACCGTGCTGGGCCTGATCGAGGCCGACCCGATGACGGGACGCACGCTGGAACCGGTTCTGGCCGATCGCGACTGGGTTCGGTTGCAGGATATCTGCGGCGGCTAAGACACCCGCTCCGGTCACAAACGAAAAGGGCCGCCAGGTTGGCGGCCCTTTTCGCTAAAAAAACATAATCAGCGGCTGCTTCGCGTCACCTTACCCGCCGTACCGGCCGGGGCGCTGCGCGTTGACAATCGCAAATGCAGAGGTGGCTTGGCACCATTTGTATATGCCCGTTCGCCATGCACCACGGTGATCGTTCTGGGATTGGTCTCGACCGGCAGCAGGGTACGCGGCAGTTCGCGAGTCCAAAGCTGTTCCATCTGTGCGTCCCCTTCGGCAGTACGCATACCGCGCAGCGGGTTCAACCGGCCATCCTCGCGATGAACAGCTCGGAACCCTGTGGGGGTGTTGAAACTGCTATACTGGATCGCCGGGCGCAGGGTGCGTTCGGCCCTATGCGGGTTGAGCCGATCGTCGGTCCAGACTGGCCGATAGCCGGCCGGAATCTGCACATTGGTGGTGTTCTGACGTTTGTCGTAGATATGTTGTGGCACGACGCGGGTGTTGAGCGAAACGCGAACTCCGGTGTCGCCTACTTTCAGCGACGAGTTCTTGCGGGTGCCATAGGTGATCGGAGGCTCTGCCTGTGGTCCGCAGCGCACTCCGGTCTGATTGATATAGCGCTGGCTCAGTGTCGAAGCGTTGGAACAGCCCCCCGTCGCCGCAGCTGGCGCAACCATGCGTGGCTTTACCTGCGCAGGCGCTGCGGCCGGTGCCACGGGCACGGCGACCGAAGTCGGGCGCGCGGTGGTGGTCCGGGTAGTCGGTACCGCGACAGGGCGCGCGGTGGCGGCCCGGATTGTCGGCGTCCGGGGTGTGGTCGCGGTGCGAACCGTCGTTGCAGGCGTTGTGCGGACGGTTGTCGCCGGAGCTGTTCGGGGTGCTGGGCTAGCCGCCGTGCGCACCTGCGGTTTCGGCGTCGCGGTGGCGGTTGTCCTGGTCGTGGGTTTCGCTGCAGGCTGGTCGAGGGTGATCACCTTCGGCGCTGCTTGTTGCGGCGCGGCCTTGGTCGCCCCGGCCACTGCGGTAGGCTTGTAACCACAGACTTGCTTGCGCTCGCGAGAGACGCGTGGCACCCAGGTCACATTACCGTCTATGCCAGCGCGGATATAGATGCACCCACGGCTGTCAACGTATTGCTTGCCCTGGTAGGAAGTGGGCGGAAACTCGGCCGGTGGTGTCGCGTTGCGCAACGTCTGAGCGTTCAGCGTACTGAATCCGATACTGAGCCCGATCACCGAAAGCGCAACAATTCTTGTAACTCGCATACCTGCCCCCACAAGATGTGGACGCAGGATGCAGGAAATCCCATAGTTAGTAAAGCGACAGTTGCCGCAATCTGCCCCTATTTCGTGCCGAACATGCGGTCACCGGCATCGCCCAGGCCCGGCATGATATAGCCCTTGGAGTTCAGCGCCCGGTCGAGCGAAGCGGTGACGATCGGCACATCCGGGTGCGCCTCTTTCATCCGCGCCACGCCTTCGGGCGCGGCCAGCAGGCAGAGGAAGCGGATATCGGTGGCGCCAGCCTGTTTCAGCAGGTCGATGGCTGCGGCGGAACTATTGCCTGTGGCCAGCATAGGATCGACCGCGATCACCAGCCGATCCTGCAACCCTTCGGGCACCTTGAAATAATACTGCACCGGTTGCAGCGTTTCCTCGTCGCGATAAAGGCCGACAAAGCCGACCCGCGCCGAAGGGACCAGTTCCAGCACCCCGTCGAGCATGCCGTTGCCCGCCCGCAGGATCGACACCAGCGCCAGCTTCTTGCCCGCGAGTATAGGCGCCTCCATCTCTTCCAGCGGGGTCTCGATGGTGCGGGTGGTCAGCGGCATCTCACGCGTGACCTCATAGGCCAAAAGCTGGGTGATCTCGCGCAGAAGCTGGCGGAATGATGCGGTCGAGGTGCCCTTGTCCCGCATCAGGGTCAGTTTGTGCTGCACCAGCGGGTGGTCGACGACGGTCAGATGTTCGTTCATGATGTCTCCAGTCTCTTTGCGACCCGGCTCCGGGTGTCTTCATCGCAGAATGCCGCGCCAAGCGCCGTGGCGTTCAGGTGGGCGAAATCCTCTGCCCCCCAGCCAAAGGCCTTGGCCAGCATCTCATATTCGCGCCGCATCGTGGTATGGAAAAACGGCGGATCGTCGGTGGATATGGTGACGCGGACACCCGCGTCGCGCAGCCGCGCGATGGGATGGGCCGCAAACGAGGGGTAAAGGCCCAGCACCACGTTCGAGCCGGGACAGACCTCGAGCGTGACGCCCCGGTCGGCCAGTTCATGCACCAGATCGGGGTCCTCGATGGCGCGCACCCCATGGCCGATGCGTTCGACCCCCAGCACACGCACCGCGTCTCGCACGCTTTCCGGCCCGCCAAATTCGCCCGCATGGGTGGTGAGTCTCAGCCCCGCCTCGCGCGCACAGTCGAAGGACCAGGCATAATCGCCCTGTTTGCCCACACCCTCGTTGCCGCCCATGCCGAACCCCACGATCCAGTCGCCCGCCGTCTCGGCAGCGCAGCGGGCGGCGCGCTTGGCCTGATCGGGGCCGAAATGGCGCACACAGGTGACGACACCACGCAGGGTGATGCCCAGTTTCGCCTCGGCCGCGTCCGCAGCATCGCGGATGGCCGCCAGGTAGTCGCGCCAGGCGGCGACATCGCCGCCACCGCAGAAATCGGGGCTGAGGAAGGTCTCGGAATAGACCACCCCGTTCTCGGCGCTTTGTTCCAGGATGGCCCAGGTCAGGCGGCGGAATTCCTCGGGGCCGGTCAGCACCGAGGAAGCGGCTTCGTAGATGCTCAGGAAATGGGTGAAATCGCGGAAATCATAGGACCCGTCGGGCTTGAAGATGCCGCGCAGGTCGATCTTTTTCTCATGCGCCAGCTGCCGGATCAGGGCGGGCGGTGCCGCGCCTTCGTGATGCAGGTGCAATTCGACCTTGGGCAGGTCGGCGACCGGGGGCTGTTCTTCGCTCACAGGAAACTCCTCCCCGGTCCCTGCGCCGGAATAGCCAGATGCGCCGCGACCGAGGCAGCGATATCGGCGAAATTCACCTGTCCGATCTGCCCGGCGCCACGCCCGGCCACCAGAACCGGCACCTGTTCGCGGGTGTGATCGGTACCGCTCCAGCTGGGATCGTTGCCATGATCGGCGGTCAGAACCATCAGGTCACCGGGCCGCAGGCTTTGCAGGATTTGCCCGACCTCACGGTCAAACCACTCCAGCGCCCGTGCATATCCGCTGATGTCGCGGCGGTGGCCGTAAAGGCTGTCGAACTCGACAAAATTGGCAAAGGTCAGGCTGCCCTCTTCGGCGGTGGCGACCAGCCGGGCAAGATGGGTCATCAGCTCGGCATCCGACCCTTTGACCACATCATCGATCCCCTGCATCGAGAAGATATCGCCGATCTTGCCAACGCCGTGCACATGGCGGCCCGCATCCTGCGCCCAGTTGGTTAGCACCGGCGCGGGCGGGGTGACGGCAAAATCCTTGCGGTTGGTGGTGCGGGTGAAACCGGTCTCGGGCGTACCGACAAAGGGCCGCGCGATCACCCGCCCTACCTTCATCGCATGCAGGCGCGGCGCGACGGCCTTGCACAGCGCCAAGAGCCGGTCGAGGCCAAAGGTCTCCTCATGCGCGGCGATCTGGAACACGCTGTCGGCGGAGGTGTAGCAAATGGGCTGACCCGTCCGCATATGCTCGGCCCCGTGGCGGTCGATGATCACCGTGCCCGAAGCGTGGCAATTGCCAAGGATACCGTCGCTGCCAGCAGCCTCGGCCACCGCCTGTGCCAGATCATCCGGAAAGGCGGGGGTCGTTTGAGGGAAATAGTGCCAGTCCCACGGCACCGGCAGGCCCGCCAGCTCCCAATGGCCCGACGGCGTGTCCTTGCCCCGGCTGTGTTCGCGCGCGCAGCCCCAGAGGCCGATTGGGTCCGCCGCCAGCCCCGGCGT
>NZ_JBXWRR010000028.1:0-23070 GCF_059613025.1 Ruegeria sp. BHSC223 | reverse complement strand
CGAAGCTCTCAGGGTTTCCGGGTATTTGCCCGGGCCGTCCCATGAAATAGGTAGGGCCCGCGACGGGATTCGGACACGAGAAGACGTAGCGATCACATGCAGAATTTCAGATTGAAAAAGGGATTGGACCTGCCGGTGAAAGGCGCACCGGTTCAGACCATTCATCCCGGCCCGGCAATCGGCTCGGTGGCCGTTCTGGGCGCCGATTATCTGGGGCTGAAACCCCGGATGCTGGTTCAGGAAGGCGACGAGGTTCGCCGGGGCACGCCGCTCTTTTGTCATAAGGACGCGCCCGAGGCGATGATGGTGGCACCGGTGACGGGCCGTGTCGCCGCGATCAACCGGGGCGCCCGCCGGGTTCTGCAAAGCGTTGTGATCGAGGTGACCGATGCCGCCGATCCCGGCCTCGATTTCGCCACCACCGGCAACGGCAAGACGCGTGAAGGGCTGATCGAGAAGCTCTGTGCCGCCGGTCTGTGGACCGCGTTCCGCACCCGGCCCTATTCCAAGATGCCGGTGCCGGGCGAAACGCCCGACGCGATCTTTGTCACCGCGATGGACAGTGAACCGCTGGCCGCGGATGCCGCCACCATCATCGCCGACGCGGGCAGCGCCTTTGCCAGCGGCCTGGCGGCGGTGGCGCTGCTGAGCGACGGGCCGACCTGGCTGTGTCACAAGCCGGGCGATGCGATCCCGGGCGGCGATGTGGCGGGCGTATCGGTGGCCACCTTCGACGGGCCGCACCCGGCGGGTCTGGCGGGCACCCATATCCATTTCCTGGCGCCGCTCTCGTCGGAAAAGTCTGTCTGGACCATCGGCTATCAGGACGTGATCGCCATTGGTCGGCTGCTGGAAACCGGCCATCTCGACCCGTCAATCGTGATCGCTCTTTCCGGCCCCGCCGCGCGCGAGCCACGCCTCATCCGCACCATCATGGGCGCCTCGACCGGCGATCTGACCACCGCCGAGATCTCGCTTGACGCGCCGGTACGTGTCATCTCGGGCTCGATCCTGAGCGGACGGCAGGCCGAAGGGCCGTTTGGCTATCTAGGTCGGTTCGCCCGGCAGGTGACCCTGATCGAGGAAGACCGCAAGCAGCACACGATGGGGTGGATCCTGCCGATGCCGTCGAAATTCGCGGTGCAGCCGGTGCTGGGCTCGGCCTTTTCGCGCAAACTTTACAGCTTGACCTCGAACCTGAACGGGGGCCGCCGCGCCATGGTGCCCACCGGCACGTTCGAAGAGTTGATGCCGCAGGATTACCTGCCGACGCAACTGCTGCGCGCGCTTCTGGTGATGGATACCGACACCGCGCAGGCACTGGGCGCGCTGGAGCTGGACGAAGAGGATCTGGGCCTTGTCGGCTTTGCCTGTCCGGCGAAATACGAATACGGGCTGGCGCTGCGCGACAGCCTCTCCAAGATCGAAAAGGAGGGCTGAGCCCATGGGGTTGCGCAACTTCTTTGACCGGATCGAGCCGAATTTCACCAAGGGTGGAAAGTATGAAAAGCTGTTCCCCATCTACGAGATGGTCGAAAGCTTTATCTACACGCCCAAGACGGTGACAACGGCGGCGCCGCATGCCCGGTCTTATGTCGATATGAAGCGGATCATGACCTATGTCGTGATCGCCACCATCCCCTGTATCCTGTGGGGGATGTGGAACACCGGCTATCAGGCCAATTCGGCCATCGCCATGCTGGGCACCGATGCGGCCACCGGCTGGCGCATCGCCATCCTTCAGGCGCTTGGCATCTCGCTGGATGCGGCCAACCCGCTGGCCAACGTGGCGCACGGGTTTCTGTATTTCCTGCCGATCTACCTGACCACGCTGATCGTCGGCGGCATCTGGGAGGTGGTTTTCGCCACCGTGCGCGGGCATGAGGTGAACGAGGGCTTTCTGGTCACCTCGATGCTTTATACCCTGATCATGCCGGCCAGCGCGCCCCTGTGGCAGGTGGCGCTTGGCATCTCGTTCGGGGTGGTGATCGGCAAGGAAGTGTTTGGCGGCACCGGCAAGAACTTTCTCAACCCCGCGCTGGTCGGGCGTGCGTTCCTGTATTTCGCCTATCCCGCCAACATGTCGGGCGACAGCGTCTGGACCCCGGTCGACGGGTTTTCCGGCGCCACCGCGCTGGCGGTGTCGGCGGCGGATGGCTATCAGCAGCTGGCGGCCAACGGCATCACCTGGATGGATGCGTTCTATGGCACCATTCAGGGCAGCTTTGGGGAAACCTCTACGCTCGCCTGCCTGATCGGGCTTGCCTTCCTGCTGATGACCAAGATCGCCAACTGGCGCCTGATCGTGGGCTGCATGGCGGGCATGATCGGCTTTTCGATGCTGCTCAATGTCATCGGGTCGGACAGCAACCCGATGTTCGCCATGCCCTGGTATTGGCACCTGGTGCTGGGCGGCTATGCCTTTGGCCTGGCCTTCATGGTGACCGAGCCGGTTTCGGCCAGCCACACCAATACCGGCCGCTACATCTATGGGGCGCTGATCGGGGTGATGGTGGTGCTGATCCGGGTGATCAACCCGGCCTTCCCCGAGGGGATGATGCTGGCCATCCTGTTCGGCAACGTCTTTGCGCCGCTGATCGACTATTTCGTCGTGCAGGCCAATATCAAACGGAGGGCGCGCCGCCATGTCTGAGACCGAGAGCAAGGGCGTGATCGCCCGTTTCCTCGCCGCGCCGCCGGATTCGGTGGGCAAGACCATCTTTGTCGCCGTGGCCGTCTGTCTGGTCGCCTCGATGATCGTGTCCTCGGCCGCCGTCGCCCTGCGCCCGGTGCAAGAGGTCAACAAGCTCAAGGACAAGCAGATGAACATTCTGCAGGTCGCGGGCCTGTTCGAGCCGGGTCAGAACGTGGCCGAGGCCTTCAAGGCGTTCGAACCGCAGGTGCTGGAACTGGCCACCGGCCAGTTTACCGACCAGTTCGACGCGGCCACATTCGATGACAAGGCCGCCGCCAACGATGCCGAACTGAGCCGCGCGCTGAGCGACGACCCCGCCGGGATCGGCCGTCAGGCGCTCTATCGCACCGTCTATCTGCTGCGGGACGAGGCAGGCGGTATCGACAAGGTGATCCTGCCGATCCACGGCTATGGCCTGTGGTCGACGCTTTATGGTTTCATCGCGGTCGAAGAGAACGGCAACGACATCTTTGGCCTGCAATTCTATCAGCATGGCGAAACGCCGGGCCTGGGCGCCGAGGTGGACAACCCGCGCTGGAAGGCGATGTGGAACGGCAAAAGGCTGCGCGACGATGCGGGTGAATTGCAGATCACCGTCGCCAAATCGCAGCCCGCCGCCGGTGCCGATTTCTATGTCGATGCGCTGGCCGGCGCCACGCTGACCTCGGTCGGGGTGGACAACCTGGTGCGGTTCTGGATGGGCGAGCAAGGCTATGCGCCCTTCCTCGAGGCCCTGAAAGCGGGAGAGATCTGATGAGCCAGACCAAGAAAGAACTGCTGGTCGATCCGCTGGTCGACAACAACCCGATCACGCTTCAGGTGCTGGGCATCTGCTCGGCTCTGGCGGTCACCTCGTCGCTGCAGGTTGCCTTTGTCATGGCGCTGGCGGTGACCTTCGTGACGGCGTTTTCCTCCTTCTTCATCTCGATCCTGCGCAACCAGATCCCCAGCTCGATCCGGATCATCGTGCAGATGGTGATCATCGCCAGCCTCGTGATCCTGGTCGACCAGATCCTCAAGGCCTATGCCTTTGAAATCTCGAAAACCCTGTCGGTCTTTGTGGGCCTCATCATCACCAACTGCATCGTGATGGGCCGGGCCGAGGCGTTTGCCATGAAAAACCCGCCGGTCGCCTCGTTCATCGACGGTGTCGGCAACGGGCTGGGATATGGCCTGATCCTGATGCTGGTGGGCGTGATCCGCGAGCTGTTCGGCTCGGGCAGCCTGTTTGGCGTGACCATCCTGCAAACGGTCAACAATGGCGGCTGGTACGTGCCCAACGGTCTGCTGCTGCTGCCGCCATCGGCCTTCTTTGTGATTGGTCTCTTGATCTGGGCCTTCCGTACCTGGAAGCCCAAGCAGGTCGAGGAACGTGAATTCAAGATCCAGTCGGTGGAGGCGCATTGATGGAAGGGCTGATTTCCCTCGCGGTCAAGGCCGTATTCGTCGAGAACCTGGCGCTCAGCTTCTTTCTCGGCATGTGTACCTTCATCGCGGTGTCCAAGAAGATCTCGACCGCACTGGGCCTGGGTATTTCGGTCATGGTGGTGCAGGCGATCACCGTGCCGGCCAACAACCTGCTGCTGAATACGCTCTTGAAACCCGGCGCGCTGGCCTGGGCGGGCTTTCCGGATGTGGACCTGACCTTTCTCGGTCTGATCTCGTATATCGGGGTGATCGCGGCGATGGTGCAGATCCTCGAGATGATCCTCGATAAGTACTTCCCGCCGCTCTACAACGCGCTTGGCATCTTCCTGCCGCTGATCACGGTGAACTGCGCCATCCTGGGCGGCTCGCTGTTCATGGTGGAGCGCGATTACAACTTTGCCGAGGCAACGACCTATGGCCTGTCCTCGGGCTTTGGCTGGGCGCTGGCCATCACCGCGATGGCGGGCGTGCGCGAGAAGCTGAAATATTCCGACGTGCCGGACGGGCTTCAGGGTCTGGGCATCACCTTCATCACCGCGGGGCTGATGGCGATGGCCTTCATGTCCTTCTCGGGCGTCAAACTGTAAGGGGGCGGACAGATGGAAACCTTTTCGCTGGGCGTCGTCCTCTTTACCCTGATCGTGATCGCGCTGGTTACCGTGATCCTGATGGCCCGTTCGCGGCTGGTCTCGACCGGCAATGTCAACATCACCATCAACGGCGAGAAAACCATCTCGGTCCCCGCCGGTGGCAAGCTGTTGCAGACGCTGGCGGCTGAAAAGCTGTTTGTGCCCTCGGCCTGCGGTGGCGGCGGCACCTGCGCGCAATGCCGGGTCAAGGTGCATTCGGGCGGCGGCTCGATCCTGCCGACCGAGGAAAGCCATATCACCAAGCGCGAGGCGTCTTGCGGTGACCGCCTGTCCTGTCAGGTCGCGGTCAAGCAGGACATGGACATCGAGGTGCCTGAGGAAGTGTTCGGCGTCAAGAAATGGCGCTGCAAGGTGCGCTCGAACGACAACGTCGCCACCTTTATCAAGGCGCTGGTGCTGGAACTGCCCGAGGGCGAGAACGTCAATTTCCGCGCCGGCGGCTATATCCAGATCGAGGCGCCCGCGCACCAGCTGTCCTATACCGATTTCGATGTTCAGGACGAGTATCGCGAGGACTGGGACCGCTTCAATCTGTGGCAGTACAAATCCGTCGTCGACGAGCCGGTCGAGCGCGCCTATTCGATGGCGAACTACCCCGAGGAGAAGGGCATCATCATGCTCAACGTCCGGGTCGCCTCGCCGCCACCGGGCAGCAGCGACATTCCGGCGGGCAAGATGTCGTCCTACATCTTCAACCTGAAACCGGGGGATGAGGTCACCATCTCTGGCCCCTTCGGCGAGTTCTTTGCCCGTGATACCGACAAGGAAATGGTGTTCATTGGGGGCGGCGCCGGCATGGCGCCGATGCGCAGCCATATCTTCGACCAGCTGAAGCGGCTGAAGAGCAAGCGCAAGATCTCGTTCTGGTACGGCGCACGGTCCAAGAAAGAGATGTTCTTTGTCGAAGATTTCGACATGCTGGCCGCCGAGAACCCGAATTTCGAATGGCATGTGGCCCTGTCGGATGCGCAGCCCGAGGATGACTGGAAAGGTTATACCGGCTTCATCCACAACGTGCTGTTCGAAGAGTATCTCAAGAACCACCCCGCGCCCGAGGATTGCGAGTTCTACATGTGCGGACCGCCGATCATGAACCAGTCGGTGATCAACATGCTGCTGGATCTGGGCGTGGATCGCGAAGACATCATGCTCGATGATTTCGGGGGATGAACAAGAAACACCGGTGCCGACAGGCACCGGTGTCTTCGTTTCCATCACCAAGATTATTCGACGAATAATCTTGGGAGAAAATTCGTAGAATTTTCTTGGGCGCCGCCCTAGCCGACGATCATCTGCTTCATTTTCAGCGCCTCGTATTCAAGCTCGCGCAGGCGGAAATTCACCACATCGCCGATTGTCACCATGCCGCAGAGCTTGCCGTCGCGCAGCACCGGCAGGTGACGGAACCGGCCTTCGGTCATCCGTTTCAGCACTGCGTTCAGCGTTTCGTCCGGCGCACAGGTCTGGACCTCGCGTGTCATCAACCCCTCGACCTGTTGCGGCAGCGTCTGGCCCGGCGTGTCCGCCATGCGGCGCACGATATCGCGTTCGGACAGGATACCCACCAGGGCGCCGTTCTGGTCGGTCACCAGCACCGCCCCGATCCGCTTGTCCTTCAACACGTTGACGACCTGCCCGATCGTGTCGCCCGGCCGAACCGAGAACACCGCGTCGCCCTTGCCGCCGAGCAGATCGGCAACGGTCGATTGCGACTGTGCCAGGTTCGAACTGGCCGACTGGCTATAGGTCGTCTTGTCGGCCTTGTCGCCACGGGTCGGGGCCTGATATGAGGATGGGGCCATGGGCTGGGTCTCCTGCTTTCTTGTTGCGGGTCAGCCCATCTTACCCCGGCATCCCGATCCGCAAAGGGCCAATCGGCCGCAGCCAGGACAAAACCGCAGCCAGCCCATGTTCGACACCCTGTACCTGACCCCGGCCAGCGCGGCGCTGATCTTCTTTGTGGTGGTGGTTTGTGGCCATGGCTACCGCAAGAGCTGGAAAGCCGAGCCACCCGCGCCGCGCTGGCATCTCTGGGCCTATGGGGTGCCGGCGGCAATCGGCCTTCTGACGCTGGCCTTCCTGCCGCTCAAGGGCTGAGCCGGTTTGACTCCACCGCGCCGCTGGCCTATGCCGCAGCAGCGAAATATCCGAGGTTGGCCCATGTCCCGTTGGCTTGCACTGCCCGTTGCCCTCATGCTGTCCGGCTGTCTTTTCGATGCCGAGCCGGAGGTGGTGAAACTCTCTGGCGACACGATGGGAACGACCTATCATATCACGGCCATCGGCGAAGACCTGGACCCCGAAGCGCTGGGGGCCGCGGTCGAGGCGACATTGGCCGACGTCAATGCCAAGATGTCGAACTGGGATCCGAAGTCCGAGGTTTCGACCTTTTCGGCCCGCGCGGACACGGCGCCGATGCAGGTCTCGCCGGAATTCGTCACAGTGATCGGGGCCGCAAACGAGGTTCATGAAAAATCGGGGGGCAAGTTCGACATCACGCTGGGCCCGCTGATCGAGCTTTGGGGTTTTGGCCCGCGCAAGCCCGAGGATCCGATCCCTTCGGATTCCGAGATTACCGCTGCGCTTGAGGGCGTTGGACAGGCAAGGCTGCTGACGCTGGACCAAGCCACCAGCACGCTGGCCAAGGCGCGGCCCGAGACAGGTATCAACCTGAGCGCAATCGCCAAGGGATACGGTGTCGATGCCGTGGCCGAGACGTTGCGCGGGTTCGAGATCGACGACTACATGGTCGAGATCGGCGGCGATCTGGTGACACGCGGCAAGAACGACAAGGGCGAGGCCTGGCGCATCGGCATCGAGCGGCCCGACCATGGCGCGCAGAGCGTGCAACTGGTGGTACCTGTCAGTGATTACGGCATGGCCACCTCGGGCGATTATCGCAACTATTTCGAGCATGAGGGTCAACGCTATTCCCACATTCTCGATCCGGTAACCGGGCGCCCGGTCACCCATCGCACCACCTCGGTCACCGTGATTGCCGACAGCGCCATGATGGCCGATGCCTGGGCCACCGCGATGCTGGTTCTGGGGCTGGACCAGGGGCTGAAGGTCGCAGAGGCGCATAAACTTGCCGTGTTCTTCATCGAAAGGGATGCGCAGGGCGGCGCCGAGGCTTATATGACGGCGCAGAGCAGCGCATTCGCCGATCTGCTCAACGCCGCCGACTGACACCGCGAAAGGGTTTCGCCATGACGACCTTCCTGCTGGCCTTCTTTCTGCTGATGATTGTCGTGCTGGGAATGTCTCTGGGCGTGATGCTTATGGGCAAGCGGATCAAGGGCAGTTGCGGTGGGCTCAACGCGATCTCGGGGGCGGACCGCTGCGTCGTCTGCTCCAAGGAGATCGATCCCGACAGCCCGCTGCGTGAGCGGCTTCAATGCCCGCGCGCCCGCAAGATGGCAGAGCAGCTAGAAGCGCAAAAGGGCAGCTAATCCTGCTTTTGGCTGGTCAAGGTATACGGTCATAGACGGGTTTATACCAGCGAGAGCCCTTGCGCTGGTGCTGTTCCGTCTCGCGCTGTTTTATCCGTTCAACCGGTCGAGCCGGGCCTGAACCGAAAGGCCGTGCGCCTCGAGGCTTTCCGAACGCGCCAGTTGCGCCGCCGCCGGGCCGATGGCGCGCAGTGCCTCGGGGGTCATGCGCGACAGGGTGGTGCGCTTGAGGAAGTCCATCACGCTCAAGCCGGAAGAGAACCGGGCCGAGCGCGCGGTGGGCAACACGTGGTTCGGGCCACCCACGTAATCGCCGATCGCCTCGGGCGTATACTGGCCCAGGAAGATGGCGCCGGCATGCACGGTTTTGGCCGCCAGCGCCTCGGGATCGGCGACACACAACTCCAGGTGCTCGGGTGCGATCCGGTTCGACAGCGCCGCCGCCTCGTCCAGATCCGCCACGGTGATGACGGCGCCGAAATCGCGCCAGCTGACCCCGGCGATGGCGCGGCGTTCCAGTGTCTCCAGCCGCTTGTCCACCGCATCGGCCACCGCCCGGCCAAAGGCCGCATCGTCGGTGATCAGGATCGACTGGGCGCTTTCGTCATGTTCCGCCTGAGAGAGGAGATCGAGCGCGATCCAGTCGGGGTCGTTGTCACGGTCTGCAATCACCAGAATTTCCGAAGGGCCTGCAATCATGTCGATGCCCACCTTGCCGAACACCCGCCGCTTGGCCGCCGCCACAAAGGCGTTGCCGGGGCCGGTGATCTTGTCGACCGGGGCGATGGTGTCGGTGCCATAGGCGAGTGCGGCAATCGCCTGCGCGCCGCCGATGCGATAGACCTCGTCAACGCCCGAGATCTGCGCGGCCAGCAGGACCAGCGGGTTGACCTGCCCATCCGGCGTGGGCACGGCGATGGCCAGACGGCCGACACCCGCCACCTTGGCCGGTATCGCGTTCATCAACACCGACGAGGGGTAGGAGGCCAGACCGCCCGGCACGTAAAGCCCTGCCGCCGAGACCGCCGACCAGCGCCAACCAAGCCGCGCGCCAGTGTCGTCGGTCCAATCCGCGTCCTGTGGCATCTGCCGTTCGTGATAGGCCCGGATCCGCGCGGCGGCCAGTTCCAGCGCGGCGCGTTCGGGGGCGGGCACCTCATCGACCGCCTGTGCGATCTCTTCGGCAGAGAACCGCAGCGTCTGTGGTGTCAGCGCGATACGATCGAACCGCTCGGTCAGCTCGATCACCGCCGCGTCGCCACGGGTCCGCACATCGGCAATGATGTCCGCCACCACCGCATCGACATCCGGGCTGTCCTCGCGCTTGGCACCCAGGAGGGCGGCAAAGGCGGTCTCGAAATCGGGCTGACGGCTGTCGAGGAACTGGGGCATCTGGCTCTCCTTTGGCGCTGACATAACCGGACTGCCCGCTCGCCTCAAGCGTCACACGCTGCGGCGCGGCAGCGCGCGGCGGGCTTTATCGTCGACAGCGTTCAGCAGGCGAGCGTCTTGGTCATCGGATGGCCCAAAATCCAGCGACCTTTCCGGGCTGGGCCATCGGCCTGCCAGCCCCGCGCCAGATAGAAATCGCGCGCCGTCGCAGTGCTGGTCAAAACCCCGCGCGTGATGCCCTGATCGGTCAACCGCGCCTCCATCCCCGCCAGCAGGGCGGTACTGGCCCCCTGACCGCGACAGGCGGGATCAACATAGTTGAGCGTGATGCGCCCGGTACCAGCGCCCCGGTCGACCTCGGCCAATGCGCCTACGGCCGCAATCTGACCAGCGCGGATGAGCAGCCAGAACTCCCAACCCTCTGCCATCATCTGCGCGCGCAGCGCCTGCGGCGTCTTGTTGGCGCACCTGCGCGCAATCGCCTCGGCATCGCCGCCATGATCGGCAGTGCATAGCTGGCTGATCGAGCGGGTCAGCACCCGCGACATGTCGAAAAGGTCAAAGGGGGTGGCCCGGCGCAACAGCTCGCCCCCGGTGTCGGCGGGGGAAAAGGCCTGCGATATCCCCCGCTTGTTCTGCATCAGTCCGAGTGATGCGGGGCCTGGCGCGAGGGGGCCAGATAGGGCCGGGTCACGTCCTTGAGCGTGACGTCCACCGCTTCGACCATCAGCCGGATGGCGCCATCGCCCGCCAGCGTCAGGAGGAGCTGCCCGGCGCCATCAGTGTCCGGCTCGAATGTCACGGACAGCAGCGACAGAACGGTATCGGTGTCGGACCGGTCGATACCCTGACTGGCAACGCCCAGCACGCTGTCGATCACCAGCAGCGACTGCACCCGCTCGTACCCGCGCCCACGCTTGTCGGCGGCGGCGCGATCCTCCCACCGGAACCGGTTCAGCAGCAGGGCAAACCGGCGCGAGCCGGGTCGCCAGGACATTTCGGTGATCGGAAACACCGCGTCCTGTACCAGGGTCGAGATGATCTTGAGGTCCTCGCCATCCTCGGCGCCCAGGTTCAGCGGCGCCTCGCGCCCGTCCTTGAATGTTGCGTCCGACATCAGCCTTTGATCCGTTCGATTTTGGCGCCCACCGCTTCGAGCTTTTGCACCACATGCTCATATCCGCGGTCCAGATGATAGACCCGGCTGACCAGGGTTTCCCCTTCGGCGGCCAGCCCCGCCAGGATCAGCGACACGCTGGCGCGCAGGTCGGTGGCCATCACCGGCGCCCCCTTCAGCCGTTCAACCCCGCGCACGGTAGCTGTCCCGCCATGTACCTCGATCCGGGCGCCCATGCGGGTCAGTTCGGGCGCATGCATAAACCGGTTCTCAAAGATCTTCTCCTCAAGCACGCTGGTGCCTTCGGCCGTACACAAGAGCGCCATCATCTGGGCCTGCAAGTCGGTGGGAAACCCTGGGAAAGGCTCGGTGGTGACATCGACGGCCGAGACGCTGCCATTGCGGCGGCTGACCTTGAGGCCCTTGTCGGTCTCTGCAACGTCGATACCGGCGGCGTCCAGCTTTTCTACAAAGGCGCCGATCAGGTCGAGCCTGCCGCCCAACAGCTCGACCTCGCCGCCGCAAATGGCGGGGACCAGCATATAGGTGCCCAGTTCGATCCGGTCGGTCACCACCTGGTGAGTGGCCCCATGCAGCCGGTCGACGCCCTGGATTTCGATGGTCGAGGTGCCCTCACCCGCGATCTGCGCGCCCATCGCGCGCAGGCAGTGCACCAGGTCCACGATTTCGGGTTCGCGCGCGGCGTTCTTGAGTACAGTGGTGCCCTTGGCCAACGTGGCGGCCATCACCATGTTCTCGGTCGCGCCGACCGAGGCAAAGCGCATCTCGTGTACCGCTCCTTTCAGCCCGCCGGGCGCCTTGGCGTGCAGATAGCCGTCGCGCAACTCGATCTCGGCCCCCAGCGCCGCGAGCGCCTCGATATGCAGATCCATCGGCCGGGCGCCGATGGCACAGCCACCCGGCAGCGAAACCACGGCCTGGCCCAGCCGCGCAAGCATCGGCCCCAGCACCAGATTCGAAGCGCGCATCTTGCGCACGATATCGTAATCGGCGGTGTGACTGGTCAGGTCGTGGCTCGACATCGCCAGCACCTTGCCGTCCTGCAGCGACGACACCTCGGCCCCCAGCGACTGCAACAGCAGCGTCATCGTCTTGATATCCGAGAGGCGCGGCGCGTTGGTCAGCGTCAGCGGTTCGTCGCTGAGCAGCGTAGCGGGCATCAATGCGAGGCAGGCATTCTTGGCCCCTGCAATCGGAATCTGGCCATTCAGCGGCCCATTGCCGGTAACGAGAATCGAATCCATCTGCTCTTAACCTTTTTTGTTTTGGTCCGCACCGACCTGGGCGGTTCGTGCCTTGGCCTGCGCCTTGCGCCGGGCCAGATTGGCCTTGAGCGCGGCCTTGAGCCTGTCCTCGCGGCCAGCGGGTGCGGATTTGCTTTTCGAAGGGTTTTTTTGCTCTGCCATGACCTTTCTCTACAGGAGGCGAAAAAAACCGTCCAGATGCCCTTGCGCCGCGTTTCGTTTGAGTCTAATCACCCGCTCACCGCGACGCTGCGAGCCCGGATATGGAGATGGCCGCGTCGGCACAGTGAGTTACCTTGGCTCAGGGGAATGACATTCCCTAGTCATGGGCAGGCTCAAAGTTGTGAAGGTGTTGAAATAGAGGGTTCATTCAGAGCCCGCTTGAAACGGTGTAACGCCGGGGATAGCAATCTGAAGAAAGGTGTGCTGCTGTAGCTCAGTGGTAGAGCACTCCCTTGGTAAGGGAGAGGTCGACAGTTCAATCCTGTCCAGCAGCACCAGAAACTCCTGAAAACAAACGAAAAATCCACTCTCTTAAACGGATTTGTCTACCCATCCAGCAATGCTGGATAAGTGCTGGATGGGTGTTCCTGATTTGGTCCCGTGTCTGCTTGTCTGGGGGAGCAGACCTACGGCGATTTTTCTCTCTTCGGACTTATCACCGCGTTCGCAAATGTTGCCGCCACCGTGCTGGACGAAAGGGTTTGCATCGCGCGCCTCCTGGACGCCGAGCACACTTCTTCGATTGCCTGAGCACCGTGTCATCGCCGATCCCAAGGCCCAAACGGTGCAAGAGCAGCGCAGCAGACCGCCCGCCGGTCGCATGCCCAAGATGGCCGACAATCCCCCCGACACGTGAGGTGCGCCGCGGATAGGGGCGTGCAATCGAGGCGATCTGGTTAGAGAAAGCCCGGCGCGGGCAAACGGGCGGAAAACGTCGCAACGGCAAACCACAAGATCAACCATTACCTTGTCTCCATGCGCGGAATAATCTTTGAGACACCGACGCTGCCAGCCGTGACGGTGTTGTGAATGCTATCCATAGTCTGGGCAGATGCCGTTTGGTGCGAAACTGCCCGCTACAATCCACCCGCTAGATTCGCTTTGCGCAACGCTTTGAACCGAAACATCGCCTCCGGGCAACCTGTGCCTCTTCGAAATCATGACTATCCCTTACGATTTTTCAAATATCAGGTTAGTGTCGCCACACAAATTGAGGATGACCCGGTGAAAGGCCAAAAGGATACGTGTGTTATCGTGAAGCGATTGGATACGAATGCAGCGACCGTTAGACGCCCAATGATCTCGAAGTCCCGGGGCGGATACCCGGCTGCAAGCTCAGTCTGACGCTTTGGTATGGCTGCCCAACAAAATCGACCTGGCTCTTGGGTCCAGTTTCGCCGAATTGATGTCGTAGCGACCGACCTTACGCATCACATCTCTCAATGAGTCAAATTCGTCTAGATAGCGCCATACGATGGGCGAGGTGAAGGGGGTGCGCTGGCGGCTTGTGATGCCGAAGGTGGTGCCGCGCAGGTACTGCAGTTGACCGCGACCGACCGGGTAAAGGACTGTCTCGACCAAAGCGTCCCGGGCCAGTGACTGGTACTCCAAAACAAAGATCCTATTCCCCAGCATCGCAACCCGACCCTCATATTTTGACAGATAGAGACTGCCGTCGTCAGGGTCGACCGAGCGTTCGAAAGATCGGGAGCGCACCATGCCGTCGAATTCATCCAAGCGAACAATCGCGCAGATGATCGAGTTCTCCCATGTTTCAGTAAGAAAATAGCTCAAATAATAGCCCAGATAACGACGAAGCGGGATAGTCTGACCGCGGAAGGCCGCGTCGAACCCGCCTCTTTGTTGACTGCCCCGTTGCGGACCCGCCAGTTTACCCGCAACCGAGGGGTGGCATTCGAATTCGTCGATCGGCAGGTGAAACTCGGCCGGACGCACGCCGAAATGTGTGGCGATCTTGCGCAAGTTGGCCGGTGAGGGACGTGCTGCGCCGCTGAGATACTTGCTGAACTGTTGCCGGTTGACGCCGATCTGTCGGCAGATGGCCGAGACCGAGGATTCGGTCGAGCACAAGAGCTTCAGGTTTGTCGCAAAATCATCTTCCATCGGCACGCCCGTCCACGCGTATTCCGATCCAGATTAGTTTGCGACATGAAGTCAGAATAGCATAAAATCGCATACACATGCTAAAGCTTGCTAAATTGCTGAAAAGCAGCACCTCAGATGAACTCCGTGACAACAAATGCGTCGGGTAGGCGCTTACTCAGTCAGGGAGACAATCAATGACCACACCCAATATCTCATGGACCAGAATCGGCCTGCCGCGTCGGTCTTTCCTGAAGGGCGCGACCGCGCTTGGAGGCCTGGCGGCTACGGGCCTGATGCTGCCACGCCCGGCCCATGCGGCAGAGGGTACGCTAAAGACGCGCACCTATGCCGACATCCGGTCGATGGACCCGGCGTTCAGCCAGGGCGTCGTGGATGAGGAAATCCAAGCCGCGATCTACAACAAGTTGATCCAGTATAATCCGGGCCGCCAATGGGGGTGGCAGCTGGACGCGGCGGACATGATCGAACAGGTCGACGACACGCACATCAACTTCGCGCTCAAGGACACGATCGGCTTCACGAATGGCTTTGGCGCGATGACGGCCGAAGATGTGAAATTCTCATTCGAGCGGATCATCGACGACACGCTTGAATCGACCAACAAGCCAGACTGGGGCCCTCTGGACCATGTCGAGGTGACGGGAGAGCGGACCGGAACAATCGTTCTGAAGAACGCGTTTCAGCCGCTGTGGTCGATTACGCTGCCCTATATCGCGGGAAACATCGTGTCGAAAGCGGCGTTTGAAAGCGTCGGCGGCAAGATAGACACCCAGCCGGTGGCAACTTCCGGCCCCTATCTGCACGCTGGATGGGAACAGAAGCAGAAGACCACCTTGCGCCGCAACCCTGACTGGCAGGGCGAACCGGCTGCCTTTGACGAGATCCAGATCTACCACATCGATGACGAGAAAGCGGCAGAGATCGCCTTTGAAGCAGGCGAGATCGACTTCACCCGCGTCAGTCTGGATTCGGTAGAACGTCTGAAGTCGTCGCCGATCGAAGGCACAACCCTCGACGAGTATCCATCGCTCTATTACGTCTGGGTCGGCATGAACCTCGACAACCCGAAGATGGCCAATCCGAAGCTGCGGCAGGCGATCCAGTATGCCATTGACGTGCCAACAATCATGGCGGCAGCCTATTTCGGCGCGGCGGAGCCGTCGACAGGGATCATCGCGCCGGGCCTGCCGGGCCATCGCGAGACCTCGCTGACGGGTGCTGCCGCCAATTTGGAGAAAGCGCAGGCGCTGATGGCGGAGTCCGGCGAGGGCAACGTATCGCTGACCATAAGTGTCCTGAACAAATCCGCGAACGTCACCGCGGCACAGATCATTCAGGCCAACCTGGCCGCCATCGGCATCACGCTGGAGATAAGCCTCCATGAAGGCGCGACCTTCTGGGAACTCGGAAGCGACGCCAACGTCGAAATGGTCCTGAACCGCTACTCCATGACGCCGGACCCCTACTACGCGACGTCCTGGTTCATCAGCGAACAGGCCGGCATCTGGAACTGGGAGCGTTTCAAGAACGAGGAGTTCGACGCTCTGCACCTGACCGCACAATCCGAGGCCGATCCGGTCAAGCGGGCTGAGATGTATGTCCGCGCACAGGACCTGATGGAAGAAAGCGGTGCCTACAAGTTCCTGACCCATGAAGCGACGCCGGTGATCTACCGAAACAGCATCGTTCCGGCGCTGCGCCCGGATGGCCTGCCACTCTACCGATACTTCGGCGCGGCCTGAGGTTCCTCCCTGAACCTACGGGGCGCGGCTCAACACCGCGCCCCCCTTTTCAAGACAGGGAGACAGGTAGGCAATGTTGTCATACGTCATCAAAAGGATCGGTCTGGCGGCAGTCATCACGGTTCTGGCCGTAAGCGCGCTGTTCCTGATCGTGCACATGATCCCCGGCGATCCGGTGTCGACTATGCTGGGGCCCCGCGCGACCCCGGAAATGCGCGCGGCGCTCGAGGCACGGATGGGGCTCGACAAGCCGCTGATCGCTCAAATCGGCCTTTTCTTCGCAAACATGCTGCGGGGCGATCTGGGCATGGACGTGTTTTCCAACCGTCCGGTGACGGATATCGTGTTGAATCAGGTGCCCTATACGTTGACGCTGATCCTAGTTTCCATCAGCTGGTCGGCGGTTTTGGGTATTGCGCTTGGCTGCTACTCTGCCGTGAACCGTAATTCCCTCGGCGACCGCTTGACCGGAATCCTCTCCGTTTCGGTCATTGCGGTTCCGGCCTTTGTCGTCGCGCTCTATTCGCTGCTGATCTTTGCGGTGAAGCTTCAATGGTTTCCGGCTATCGGGGCGGGCGACGCTGGCGACTGGGGCGATCAATTGCATCACCTCGTCCTGCCAAGCCTGGCCATAGGTCTCAGCTGGGTCGGCTATGTTGCACGGCTCGTACGGGCCTCGATGCTGGAAGTGCTGGGCGAGGGGCATATCCGCACCGCGCGCGCTTTCGGCTTGCCAGAAAGACGGATTGTCTTTGGCTACGCGCTGCGCCTTGCCATCCTGCCCACCGTGACTGTGATCGGGGTCGGCATGGGCTTCCTGCTGTCAGCGGCGGTCTTCACCGAGATCGTCTTTTCCCGCCCTGGTCTGGGCAAGCTGGTGATCGACAGCATCACCACCCGTAATTACCCGGTGGTCATGGGTTCGGTCCTGTTTTCCACTCTGATCTTCGTCGCCTCGACCACGCTGGCCGACATCATCAACGCCATTCTGGATCCCCGGATCCGTGCCGGCAAGTGAGGGCCCAACCATGACCGACTTGACCGTGCCAAAGCCCCGTTCCGAACTGGGAGAGATCGTCTACCACCTTGTGCGCGATCCGCTAGGGCTCACGGGGCTTGTGATCGTGCTGCTGATATTGGCGTCTGCGCTCTTTGCCCCTTGGATCGCACCCTATGATCCCATCGCGCTCAATGTGCCGGACCGACTGCAAGGCCCCGGAGCTGCGCATCTGCTCGGGACGGACCAGCTTGGCCGCGATACGTTTTCACGGGTGATCTGGGGCGGACGCGTGGCGCTTCAGGTGGCGCTTCCGACGATCGGAGGGGCGATCCTCATCGGTCTGCTATTGGGAATGATCGCAGGATACGGACCGAAATGGATCGACAACCTGATCGTGCTCCTGTTCGACACGGTCCGATCCTTCCCTACGGTCATGTTCGCTCTGGCCGTGGTGGCGCTGGTCGGGCCCAGCCTGAACACGGTGATCGTCGTGATCATGGTGACGTCGGTTCCCACTTATGGACGGGTCGTCCGGACGTTGACGCAATCGCTGAAAGAGGCCGAGTTCATCACCGCCGAGAAATCGCTTGGCGCGTCCACCCCCCGGATCATGACGGTTCATATCCTGCCCAACGTGCTGGGGCCGCTCGCGGTGCTGGCGGCAATGGATATTCCAACCGTCGTGGGATTGGAGGCCGGCCTTTCGTTCCTTGGCATGGGGGTCAAACCGCCGACGCCGTCCTGGGGCTCGCTTCTGAACGATGGCTACAACCTGATCCGCAACACGCCGTGGCTGATCATTGCGGGGGGCATTCCACTGATCCTGACAACAATAGGGTTCACCTTTCTGGGCGAGGCGCTGCGGGATGTGGTCGATCCGAAACTGCGCGGCAAGGGAGGCAAATGATGGCCGTTCTTGATATCCAGAAGCTATCGGTCAGCTATGCCACCCCTCGCGGAGAACTGAAGGCACTGCGCGACGTCTCCATAACCGTGCCGGATCGCAAGATCGTCGGCATCGTCGGAGAGTCGGGCTGCGGGAAATCCACTCTCATCTCCGCGATCATCCGGCTCATGGCGCCCAATGCGCATGTCGGTTCGGGGCAGGTGGCGTTCAAGGGAGAGGATCTTCTGACCAAAGGCGAGGCGCAGATTCGCGCCCTGCGCGGCACCCAGATTTCCATGGTGTTCCAGGACCCGATGCAGACGCACAACCCGGTGCTGACCGTCGGACGACAGATGATCGACATCCAGTACCGCGACGCCCTGTCCAAGGCCGAAAAACGCAAGCGCGCGGTGGACATGCTGGCGCTGGTCGGCATCCCGGACCCCGAGGCGCGGCTGAATCAGTATCCTTTCGAATTCTCCGGCGGGATGCGTCAGCGGATCGCGATCGCCATGGCGCTGATGGCAAGGCCCGCGCTTCTGATCGCCGACGAGCCGACGACCGCGCTTGATGCGACGCTGGAGGTGCAGATCATCAAGCGGTTGCGTGAATTGCAGGATGAGATCGGGTGTACGATCCTGTTCATCTCGCATCATCTGGGGGTCATCGCCGAGCTTTGCGATGAGGTCGTCGTCATGTATGCGGGCGAGGTCGTCGAGGCCGGGTCGGTCCGCGACGTGTTCCATAGCCCGGCGCATCCCTATACGCGCGCCCTTCTGGAATGCGATCCCGGCCACATTAAGGAAAAGACCCGCAACCTGCCGACGATCCCCGGCAATATCCCCGATCTTGTGAACCTGCCCTCGGGCTGCATTTTTGCGGCGCGGTGTCCGCGACGGTTTGATGCCTGCACGGCGCGCCCCGCGATGGCGGAGGCCTCGGCCGGACACGGGACGGCCTGTCATCTGATTGGCATGGAGATGACGGCATGAACACGCTTCTCGACATCAGCGATGTGGTGGTGCGGTTTGGCGTGCGCGGCGGGGTCTTCCGCAGCGCAGGCACCATTGACGCAGTCTCGGGCGTGAGCCTGAAGATCGAAGAGGGGCAGACCTACGGCATCGTGGGCGAAAGTGGATCGGGCAAGACCACGCTTGCGCGGGCGGTGGCGGGGCTGCATCACGCCTCTGAAGGCTCGATCCTCTATCGCGGGAAGGAACTGCGCAACCTGCCCGAGACGCAATTCCGCAAGTTGCGGCGCGAGATCGTGATGATGTTCCAGGACCCCATCGGTTCGCTGTCCCCGCGCCTGTCGATCAAGTCGCTGATCACGGAACCTTTCCGCATACAGGGCATGACCGACCGCGATCTCGATGCCGAAGCACGGCGGCTCTTGCAGATGGTTGGCCTGCCGCCCGAGTTCGCCGCGCGCTACCCTTACCAGATTTCCGGCGGTCAGGCGCGGCGTGTTGGCGTCGCGCGAGCGTTGGCGCTGGACCCGAAGCTTTTGATTGCGGACGAACCGACGGCTGGTCTCGATGTATCCATTCAGGGAGAGATGCTCAATCTTCTGGCGCGGCTTCAGGATGAGCTGGGGCTGGCCATCATGATCATCACGCACAACCTCAACGTCGTACGCCACATCACCGACCGCGTCGGTATCATGTATCTGGGCAAACTGGTTGAGGAGGGCGATACGGACACCGTTTTCGCCAGCCCGCAGCATCCTTACACACTAGCCCTGCTGGCAGCCAACCCGGAGCCGGACCCGGATGCGCAACTGATGCGGATCGAACTTCAGGGCGAGCCGCCGAGCATTCTCCGCCGCCCAAAAGGGTGCGAATTCCACACCCGGTGTCCGTTTGCTCAGGCCCGGTGCGCAGCAGAGGTCCCTGACTGGCAGGTCAAGGGCGCGGCGGCGCATCGCTGTCACTTCCCGTCCGCGTGGGAGGAAAACCGGATGGAGAAGCTATGACGGGAACGATCTTTGCAGGTGGGCCCATCCTGAGCATGGATGCGGACGACACCCGCCCAGAAACCATCGGTATCCTTGCCGACAGGATCGTATCTGTCGGCGCGCTTTCGCATGTCCGTAATGTCCTGCCGAATGCCGCTTTCTGTGACCTTGCGGGTCGCGTTCTGATCCCGGCCTTCATCGACTCGCATGGCCATTTTCCCGACAGCGCCATCGTCTCTCTGCTGCGTGTCGATCTGTCAGGCCGCGCCGGTTGCCGAAGCCTTGCCGATGTCCGCGACCGCCTTGCAAGAAAGGCTGCGCAAACACCGTCCGGAGACTGGGTGATGGGCGCGGCGCTGGACGAGTGTCAGCTGAGCGAGCGGCGCATGCCCACACGGGACGAGCTGGACGCGGTTTCGACCGACCATCCGATCTGGGTGATCCACGCCTCGGGGCATTGCGGGGTTGCGAATTCGCTGGCACTGGCGCGACAGGGCATTGCCGAAGACAGCGCCGACCCGGACGGGGGGCGTTTTTTGCGCAACAGCGCGGGCCGCTTGACTGGGAGGATCGAGGACCTGTCGGCCATGGGAGAGATGGGCGACACGCATTTTCTTCTTGATGACACCTCTTTCCAACGATGCTTTGCGGCGGCGCGCGAGGAATACCTCGCACAAGGAGTGACATTGGCCCAGAACTCCTGGGCGGCGGCGCCTTTGCTGCATCTATTCAGGGGCATGGCGGAACGGGGCGATCCGGGGATCGACCTGATCCTTTTGCCCGTGGCGGAAATCGAACCGGAGTTCTCGCGCACAGGGAGCGGCAGCAACTGGCCGCAAGGGCCGATCGCGCTAGGGCCACGCAAGCTTCTGACGGACGGATCGTTCCTCATGCACACGGCCTTCCTGACCATGCCGTATCTTGATACGGGTGATACCGGGCTGGCCTATATGGACCGTTCGCTACTGTTTTACGAAGTTGAGAAGCTGCATCGTCTGGGGTTTCAGATCCATTGCCACTGCAACGGAGACGCGGCGTCCGACATGTTCCTCGATGCGGTCGAAGAGGCGCAGTCCAATGATCCGCGCGCCGATCACCGGCACACGATCATCCACGGACAGGTCATGCGGCGGGACCAGATCGTGCGCTGCGCGGGTCTGGGCGTTACCGTCAGCTTCTTCCCGGCCCATATCTGGTACTGGGGGGATCAGCATCACGACGAGATTCTTGGCCACGCGCGTGCACAGCACATCTCGCCCACCGGCTGGGCCGAGGCCGAAGGCGTGCGGTTCACCATACATAATGACGCATCCGTCACACCGACGCGCCCGCTGGAACTGATCCACACGACGGTCAGTCGCCGCACACAGAGCGGGCGTGTGCTTGGCCCGGAACAACGTCTGTCGCCGCTTGCTGCATTGCGCGCCCACACAATTGATGCCGCATGGCAAGTGTTCTACGAAGAGGAGCGCGGCTCGCTGGAGCTGGGGAAGCTGGCAGATCTGGTGATCCTGGACGCAAATCCGCTGTCGTGCCCGGAGGCGATCGCGTCGATCAAGGTCAGCGAGACATGGCGGCGTGGCGCACGGGTCTATCAACGCAATGCAACGAAAGTAGGTGCACCCGCATGAGCTACGCCCTATATGTCGGGAGGAACCATAGCCGCACAGGTCATGCTTGGCTCGGCGGATACGGTGACGAACCCTCGTCGCACTGGCTCGAGATCGTGCCCGCGACCGATCATGCTCTGGGCAGCATGATCGAGGTCGGCGTCGGGCCCGAGGCGCATATGCCTGGGCGCCGGATTTCCGTGCCGCAGGCCGCGCATACGCTGCGTCACATGCGGGTCAGCTATTCCTACTACCTCGGTGTGCCAGCGCCGATCACAAACGGCGGTTTGAACGAGGCAGGCGTCGCTGTGCGGGATGTCTGGTCAACTTCGCGCCGCGACCTCATAGAGATGACGCCGAAGGACCAGCAAGGGCTCAACTATAGCGATCTGGCCCGCGTGGTTCTTGAACGCGCGACCAGTGCACGTGGCGCGGTTGAGCTGTGTGCCGATCTGATCGCAGAGCACGGTGAAGCAACTTATGGCGGCAATTCCCACATTTTCGCGGATGCAGACGAAGCCTGGGTGATGATCCAGTTCGCGGGTGGGCAGGGGCTATGGGTGGCCGAGCGCCTTGGTCCAGACAGCATCCGTGCCTCCCGCCCCGGCTATGTGATGGAGGTGCCGGTCGACGACCCTGCGCATCCGGACTTCCTGTGGTCACCCAACCTTGTCAGCTTTGCTCGTGCGCAAGGCTGGTATGATGGTGGCCCGTTCAACGTCAATGCCATTTACGGCGATGATAAGGGACGCTGGGACGGCATCGCCTGGATCGAGGCCGAGATGCAGACCCGCGCAGCGCGGCCAGAGAAGATCGGGCTCGAGGACATGATCTGGGCCATCCGTACCGAGAAGCTGACCGGGGACACCGCCGGTTATGGCCAGGTGGTTCCCTTGACCTCTTCTGCCGATCCAGCTCTGGCCGTGATGTGGCACGCGGCATGCGGTGCGCTGGCCGCGCCGTTTTCGCCGGTCTTTCTGGGGCAGGAGGTGATCCCGCCGGAATACAGTGCTCACCGTTACCTGACGACCGGCGAATCCCATCGGTTTCAGGATATTCGCAAGGCGGTGAGTGGTGGGATTGATACGATTTCACTGGTGCCGCAGTTGCACGAGACCTCCGTCGGGGCCTTTCAGGACAGCAAGCGCCTGATGTATCTGATGCAACTCCTTGGAGATGCCACTCTTGCGCCCGTGCACGAAGCTTTCGGTAGGCATGAAGCGCGTGTGTCAGATCTGTTGCAGGCTCATCTGCATGTAGCGGAGGAGGCCATTCGCGCGGGGCTATACGCGGAGGCGATTGCGGTTCTGTCGGCATTTTCCAACAGTGAACTGATGTCCGCGCTGTCCCTGACGCGCAACCTTGCCACGGGTCTTTCGGTTCAGGCGACGGTTGCAACGCCGTCAGATGCGCAGGGCTCTCCCATAGGGTTCAACCAAATCTGGTAGCCCACAACCGTTGCGTCGTGGTTGGGCCTCCTACACGCAGCGCCAAACGTGATCTCGTAATATCTCGACGTGAAAAACTCGTGGCAGGTCTGAGCGAGCGAAAGAATGGTTCATTCGGCGTCACTCAAAGGCTAAGATCATCACGTCGAGCGATCCAAATGGATGACCAATGAGCAAGGCGAGCGAGAGAGGTGGTTCGGTTTGTTTGAACAGGTTTCGGGCGTTCTGTAGGTGTTTTTCCGCCTGGGTTACGCCGCTGCCGCATCAGGTATTGGCTTGTTGAAGTAGGCCTGATCGG
>NZ_JBXWRR010000027.1:0-27629 GCF_059613025.1 Ruegeria sp. BHSC223 | reverse complement strand
GTTGACCGGAGACATGATCGCTGCCGATCGTGCCGCGGAGATCGGATTGATCAACCGTTCGGTACCCGCGGATCAACTGCGCGGCGAAACCATGACAATCGCGGGCAAGATCGCCGCGAAATCATTGATGACGCTGGCCACTGGCAAACGCGCGTTCTACGAACAGCGGTATATGCCCCTGACGCAGGCTTATTCCTACGCATCGCAGATGATGGTCGACAACATGCTCGCCCGCGATGCCGAGGAAGGCATAGACGCATTTATCGAAAAGCGCACACCGCAGTGGCAGGATGCCTGATCCGATGACACCCAATCCCTACAATACCGACCTTGACCGCACTCCGGCAAACCATCAGCCACTGACCCCGCTGACCTTTCTCGAACGAGCCGCGAGTGTTTTCCCTGAGCACACCGCGATCGTGCACGGATCGCTGCGGCGCAGCTATGCCGCGTTCTATGCCCGCTCGCGACGGCTGGCCTCGGCCCTGACGCAAAGCGGGATTGGGCGCGGCGACACTGTTTCGGTGCTGCTGCCGAACACGCCGGCGATGCTGGAATGCCATTACGGCATACCGATGAGCGGCGCGGTGCTGCATTCGATCAACACCAGACTGGACGCGGCAATCATCGCTTTCCAGCTCGACCACGCGATGTCGAAACTGGTGATCGTCGATGGCGAGTTCATGCCGCTTTTGCAGGCGGCTCTGGCGCTCGCCAAGGTCACGCCACGGGTCATTCAAAGCGACGACCCGGAATTCGATGACCCCCGAAACCCTGTCGTTGCCAATGATTACGAGGCCTTTCTAGCAAGCGGCGATCCCGAGTTCGACTGGCTGATGCCCGAAGACGAGTGGGACGCGATCTCGATCAACTATACCTCGGGAACCACCGGCGACCCCAAGGGCGTCGTCTCGCATCACCGGGGCGCGTATCTGCTGGCCCAAGGCAACGCGCTGACCACTTCGATGTCCAAGCACGCCGTCTATCTGTGGACACTGCCGATGTTTCATTGCAACGGCTGGTGCTTTCCCTGGACGATGTCTGTCATCGTCGGAACCCATGTCTGCCTACGTCAGGTCAGGGCCGAACCCATCTGGAACGCACTGGCCGATGAGGGCGTCACGCATCTGTGCGGTGCACCGATCGTCATGTCGCTGCTGATCTCGGCCCCCGATGACGTGCAGCGCGCGCTTGACCGGACGGTACAGTTCTTTACCGCCGCCGCCCCGCCCCCCGAAAAGCTGCTGGCTGACATGCAGCAGGCCGGTTTCAACGTGACACATCTATACGGGCTGACGGAAACCTATGGGCCCGCCGTGGTCAACGATTGGCACAAGAGCTGGTCCGACCTGCCGCCCGCGCGCCAGGCGACGCTGAAGGCGCGCCAGGGCGTACGCTACCTGCCGCTGGAGGGGCTTGACGTGCTGGACCCGGACACGATGAGGTCGGTGCCACGCGATGGCGTGACCCTGGGCGAGGTCATGTTCCGCGGCAACGTGGTGATGAAGGGCTATTTCCGTAACCCCGAAGCCACGAAAAAGGTCTTTGCGGGCGGTTGGTTCCACTCCGGCGATCTGGGCGTTGTGCATCCCGACGGTTACATACAACTCAAGGACCGCTCCAAGGACATCATCATCTCGGGCGGCGAGAACATCTCGTCGATCGAAGTAGAGGAGGCGCTCTACCGCCACCCCGCCGTCGCTGTCGCCGCAGTCGTCGCTATGCCGCACGAGAAATGGGGTGAAACCCCATGTGCCTTTGTCGAGCTTGCCCCCCGACAGGCTGCCGACGCCGAGACGCTGCGCAACTGGTGCCGCCAGCACCTAGCCCCTTACAAGGTACCGGGCAGGTTCGTCTTTGCCGCGATTCCCAGAACATCGACCGGCAAGATCCAGAAATTCGTCCTGCGCGAGCAGGCGCAGGATCTGGCCGGCTGAAAGCGACATAGAACAGACCCAGAAGCGCCCTGGGCCGGTGCAGATCGCCTGCGTCGGCCCGACCACCAAACACCCTTGCCGAGCGAGACCATCAGCTCCCGACGTTGGCCATGTCACTCCATTCCAAACTGGCCCGCTTGAGCAGGCCATTGACGGTCAGATCTCCAACTGTCGGGCAGGCTTTCATGATCGTAAGAGCGGCCTGTGCCAGCCGCTTGCCCGCCTCGCTGTCGGACGGAAAGTGCACCCCTAGAACCTCGCGGTTTCGGGCGATGCGTGAGGCCATGTCGTGCAGGGCGTTGCGTGTCTGACCACCCTGATGCGTGACCTCCAGTATCTTGTTACCTGCTGCATCCCGCATCACCTCATCAAGGCAATGGGCGACAAGCCAGGCCTCGGTCGCATGGGCGCTGGGATAGGCGGGATGTTGTGGAACGTCGATCGGCGGCAGCAACCCTGGATGCAATTGCGATGGGCGTGGACGTTCAAACCTTTTCTTGAAATGAAAGGCGAGGAACTGCGCTGACGCCAATGCCAGATGACACAGGCGGAAAGTGTACGGATGGGACAGATAACTGAACGGCAAAACTCCCTGGAAATAGCCGATCAGCGTGTCGCGTTGCTGCAAGGCTTCGTCAAGCACTCCGCTTCGGTATTCGATGAGTCCCACAAGCTCTTTCAGCTCATCGTCAATCCGCCAACTCACGCCACCACCGAAATTCGTCACGTCCGTTGAATTGTTGGCCGTGCGCGCAGGATCAGGCAGGGAGAGGCTCGTCCAGTCCGGGCGGCCCGACCCGTCCGAATCCAAAGCGGCGAATTCGGACAGGAACGCCACCGCCTCATTGCCGGGTGACCAGTGTCTGAAAGTTGCAGATTTGTAGAATTTGTAGATCGCGTGCAGCCGAACGGGGTCGCCCCCGCCGTCGGTCGCGACCGGGTGGGTCGGAGGCCATTGGTTTCCCGGCCACCAGCGGTCTTCGACTGGCGGGGTGCCACCGCCATCATGCGCCGTGTGGGGAGAGATACCGAGACCAAGGTAACTCGGACTGCCACCATAGCCCGCATCGCCACGGGCATCCCTTGCATCGCGTGCATCTCTGGCGTCGCGCGCATCCCGCGCGTCAAACGTGCCCAGCCTTCCTGTCGGTGTCGGCATCCTGAAGTCCCCCTTCACTACATGGTCACTCTGGCACGCCTGCTTGCCCAAGGCGCGTACAAAACAAATCAACCAGCCTTGGATCGCTGTAGTGTCGATGCGTCCTGCGGTAGTTGGAAACCGAAAAGCCGGGTTCCAGTTCCAGAAGCCGCGCGACCGATTTCTGCGCGTTCTGCAACTGGCCAGCCGCGACCTGCGCAACGGCCAGTGTCCGCAGCCCGCTGGTATAGCGCTGATTTTCCGCCAGCCCACGCGACAACCACTTGATCGCGGTCGGGTAATTGCCGGCGTCGTAATGTACTGTTCCAAGAAAGGTATAATAGACGAAAAGGCGCTGATCGAAGGGTGAGAGCCGCAGCGCCCGCTCTGCTGCGGCTATGGCCTCGTCTCTACGCCCGACACTCGACAACGTAACGCTGGACAGCAACCAGGCGATTGAACTGCTGGGATTGGCCTCACGCGCGCGGTCGAGATAGGCAATCGCGGTCTCGAAATCACCGAAGAGATAGGATTGAACATGCCCGTAGGTGGCCAGCGCCAGCGCATCTTGAGCATCCAGACCGATCGCTTTCTTAGCAAGCGTGTTCGCTTTACCCGCGTCCGCCTGAGGGTCCCGTGACCACCCTTGTCCGACATTCAGGCTGTACCACCGAGCCAACCAGGCCAACGGAGAGGAAAAGCTCGGATCGGCGGAAATAGCATCTTCAAGATGGTTTCGTGCTTGCTCAAATGCGTTCCGTTCCAGGTCTCCGATCAGGTCAAGCGCCTTTAGGTAACTGTCATAGGCGTTAAAGGAGGTGGGTTTCTTGCGTAGCGTTCTGCGCCGTTCTTCCGCCAGCAGGCTTGGCAGCAGGTGTACAAGAGAAGATTCGACAATCTCGTCCTGAATGGCAAACAGATTGCTCTGCTCGAAATCGCGTTGCAGACTGGTCAGGTTCCGGCCGATTTCCGTATCCACCAGCTGGGCCGAGATGCGGATATTTTTCCCCAACCGCCATAGGGTCCCACTGATAAGATACCGCGCACCCAGTGCCTTTCCGATTGACATCGGCTCAATCGCCTGCCGACCGAAAGCCAAAGTGGACGACCTCGAAATAACGATCAAATCCCGATGTCGCGACAGTTGAGAAACGATGCCTTCCGAAATCCCCGCAGCAAGGTATTCATCCGCCTGATCGCCGCCTGAATTGGCGAAGGGCATCACCGCGACAGATGGCAGGTTCATGCATTGGCCGGTATCTTCCAACGCGTATCGTGCATCCGGCACCAGTTCATATGCGGGAACCGTCACCCCCAACTTGCGCATTGGCAGACGCCCCAGCGTCCGGGTTTCAAACTCGCTGTTGCCGGATATCGTATCCTGCACAGCTTGCGTCAGGATGATGCCACCGGCGCTGGCGAACTCCTGCAACCGGGCAGCAATGTTCACCCCGTCCCCCAATAGGTCGTCTCTGTCGCGAAGTACCTTGCAGTAGTTCAACGAAATTCGTAGCGACAATCCCTGCCGGCGCTGCCTGGCCCTGATCTGCAAATCCCGTCCCCATCGCACGGCCGCGACCGGATCGCCGAATGTCGTAAGGATACCGTCACCCGTCAGTTTCACGAGGGTACCGCCATGTTGCTGCATCAGCGGCAAAACGACCTCGTCACGGAGATCCGTCCAGCGATAGAACGTTCCCTCCTCGTCGCTGTGCATGAGCGCGGAGAAGCCGACCACATCGACGAAACCAACACAGACTTCGAGTTGCTTGGCGGCTTTCTCGCCATTGGACCTCAACGTGGATGCCGGGGTTAACTCCGGTTCTTCAGCTCCAAGTGTTGGCGTTTTGGTCTCGGACTCAGGCTGAGCCGCACCACCAGATTTGACCGGCGCCTCAGGCTCCGGTGAAATCGACTTTTCGGTCATTTGGAAGTGACCGTTGCTCAAATCAATCTCTCCTATGGGTGCATTATGTTACGATTCGCGATAAAAGTTAACTGTGAGCCGGAGATGGCGCGGACCAAACCAGACGCCACAGATGACCGGACAGCCATCAGTTCGCGGGCCGGAGCTTGGCGGTCGTGAAACCGTTTCCCTGTATCGGCTGCCGTCATCCCGGACGATGGAGGTATGGCTGTGGCACTCAAGTTGTTTCTGTTCGATCGGAACCAGGAAAGCCTGAAATCCAACCTTTCGACGCTTGGATATGATCTGGCAGACTTGGTGAATACATATGGCTTGCCCGGGTTCGTCTTGCCTTCCGATCAGACCAACAACCCCTGGAGGCCCTTTGATCGGAACGGGGCCGTGATGCCGGATTCTCCCGGAACCGGCATCGGTTTTGGCATTCCCTTGTTGCTGCCCGATGAAGTCACGGCGCGCGGTCTTTTAAAGGATTTCAGGGACAAGGCGGTGGCCGCAGGCGATCCAGAGGCGGCGCGGGTATTGGGGATCGAGTTGGAACCGACCACAATGAACCTTGCACCGCCCAGTCAGCATTGGTGTGCCGGTCACGGCATTGGCATGACGTTCGGCACCCGAAGGGCGGTGCGACGCTTGATCCAGGCCAATGCTCTGGTTGGGCACGGATTGAACGGCAAGGGAACCAAAGTCTTTGTTGTCGACCGAGGGTTCAGCAGGGATTATGTCCACTCGCTCGGCGGTACTTTCGGCGGTGGTCTCGGTGTCGACAAAGACGGCATCACCGCCTTGCCGGGCAGTGGCACCGAACCTTATCTGCCATTGCCATTGCGGCACGGGTCGATGTTGCTTCGAACAATGACCGACCTGGCTCCGAACGCCGAGTTCTTTGACCTGCCGCTATTGCCGACACGGATCACCGATGTCGACTATTTCGCAATGCGGGCCTTGTTTGCGTATCTGGCGATGGAATGGTTCTTCCTGTCCGAGAATGAAAACTGGGTGATCCTGAACGCCTGGGGGATCGTGGACCGCTTTGCCGAGCGCATCAGGGGGGAATATACCAACAATCCCGACCACTGGCTGAATGTCCTTGTCGCCTCGCTCGGGCGCCGGCATGATATCGTGTTCGCGGCCGGAAACAGCGGACAGTTCTGCGCGGACCCGCGCGCACCCGGCTATGACCGGGGCCCGGGGCATAGCATCTTTGGCGCAAATGGCCTGAACGACGTAACCAGCGTTGCGGCGGTGCGCTGCGACGGGGGGTGGATCGGCGCCTCATCCCAGGGGCCGGGACCATCGAATTTCAACCCCGATGGCGGCCTGGTCGACAAGCCCGATCTCAGCGCGCCGAGCTGGTTCGTGGAAGACGGCGATGCAACGTTGCGTAGCGGCGGCACATCCGGGGCATCCGCTGTCGTTGCCGGAGCCATCGCGGCGCTGCGCAGCGGTTGGAGCAACACGGCACTATCGCCGACACAGATGCGTTCGGCCCTGCGTGCCGGGGCGCGGAAGGTTTCAGGCCCAGGTTGGAACCGAAGAACCGGAGCGGGCCTTTTGAGGCTCGGGGACACCATCGCAGAGCTGCCGGGCTGATTTGCTCCGGTGCCCGAAAGGAAGCGTCCCGGTTGACGAAGGTTCCCGCACCGTCGCCCGTGCAGGCGTCCCACTTCCTTGCGCTGCCGCAAGCCGCAATACCCTGATACGCCCGCGGCCAGAGGCAGGTCATTGGGACGCAAGACCGTAAATGCGAGGCGTTGAACGTGGCCGTGCAGGAGCCGTATGTGCGGATCATGAAGGCATTGGACCTGACCCCGTACCGCACCTATCACGCGGGGCTGGAACTATTGTCTGCAGCAGGCCGGCTTGTTGCTCCCGATGGCAAGCCTATGCGGGTGTCCGCCAGCCAACTGCGGCCGAAGCCTGTTTGCATGAAGCGCTGGACGTCGCCCGAAAATGCAAGAAGGCTCCGCTTGTCGCGGAAATCTCACGAAACAAAGACACAAGCTAATCGTCCGATCGGTAGAAGGGACCAGGGGAAAGCTCTTTGCCTGATCAAACGGGTAACACCGAAGCGTATCGCCCGGGCACTAGCTGCGCTGGTTCGCGAGTAACATCAGTCTGGCCCGCGCGGCTTCGGCCGCCGCCAGCGCCCCTTCGAGAAACCCGCCATCCTTGGGCGCGACCTCGGTACCGGCAAAGGTCAGCCGGCGCGTGGGCGTCAGCGCACGATAGGCCGGGTGACCCGCTGGCGGGGTCAGGTCGGCATCGGTGGCGGTTGCCGGATCGCAGCTCCAGTCCTTGATCAAAACCTCATCCGGCGCCGCAGCCTCGTCGCCGAACAGCCGCGCCAGCTGGGCGATAGCCGCCGCGCGAAACCCCGGCTGACGCGCGGCGCCGACATGGGCGAAGCCGAAAAGCGCACCTGCCTCTGCACCAGCAGGCGAGGCATCGTGGATCTCGGCCAAAGGCCCCCGATGCGAGATCGCATCACCATTCAATCCCACGTGCCTCCAAAAGGGTGTAGGATAGATCGCGACCAACTTTGCATGCGCGGCCATCCAGGTGGGGACATCTCGCACCGCTGGTCCCAGCCCCGCAACCAGTCTCGGCGGCAGCGCAAAAACGACGTGCCCGAAGCGGGTGCTGCCATCGGCGGTCGTGACGTTCACACCATCGGACTCTTCTCTCACGCTGTGCACACGACAATCAAGGCGCAGGTGATCGCCCAATGCCTCGGCCAAAGCCTGCGAAACCTGCGCCAGCCCCCCGACGACACGCAGCGCACCGCCCATCGTCGCGAAATCGAGATCGCGACGGACGGCGCCATTTGCGTCCTCAAAGACAAGGCTGCCCGATATGTGCTGGGCGAAAACGCGAAGGCCCAGCCGGTCAAGCAGCGCAAGCATGCGAGCGTTGTGCGGCCAGATCCAGGATGGCCCAAGGTCATAACCATTCTGCGACAGGATGCGACCCCCGGCCCGGGCTCGCGCCTCCAGCAGCGTAACATCGTGGCCGTCGGCCCTCAACGCCGTCGACAGCGCGAGACCGGAAAGACCCGCACCGATGATGCAGACATTAGATATCATGGTCGTTCTTGTGCTCTGACCGCACCGATCTGCTCAAATTCGTACCCAAAGGAATACCCTCTCTGCCAGTCTTGGCTATCAGTGCTCTTGGCCCATAGACCGGGGCGCAAACAAGATACGGCAACGATAGCCCGGCCTGGCAAGGCTTCCACCCCTGACTGCCCGTCTCTGCCTTTACGTTCTGGCATGTGGCATCCGTCCGGCCGCTTTGACATGGATCATTGCTCGCCGGGCGCGCCCTCCAGCACAGTCAATACGGGAGGGCGCCTTGATGCAGGACATCATCAGAAAGCGGCCACGGTCTGGACAGGCCCCGGCTTCGACGCCAGTTGCCGGGTTCGCGACGCTGGATGCCCGCGCGCTGGGACGCTCGCTGGTCACGGGTCTGCCGGATGGCGCGCTCAACATCGGGTACGAAGCCGTCGACCGGCATGTAGCGCGGGGTCATGGCAATGAAACGGCAATTGTCTGGCTGTCGAAAGAGGGCGCGCGCGAGATCACCAGCTATCAGGAGCTTGCTGAACTCTCCTCTCGATTTGCAAATGTGCTGAAGTCGCATGGTCTGGAGAAAGGAGCCCGCGTCTTTTCCGCCATGGGCCGCGAGAAAGAGCTTTATGCTGCGGCCCTGGGCACCTGGAAGGCGGGCATGGTGTTCACGCCGCTCTTCGCCGCCTTCGGACCCGAGCCGTTCAGAACCCGGATGGAGATCGGAGAGGCCAACGTTCTGGTCACCAGCCGCGCACTCTATGAACGCAAGATCGCCGCCTGGCGGGAGGACATCCCGACGCTGCGCCTTGTGTTGATCGTTGGCGAGGAGGCTCCCGAGGGATGCGTCGCGCTGGGTCCGGCGCTGCGCACAGCCTCGCCGGAATACGAGACGCTCCACACCCGGCCCGAAGACCCGGCTCTGATCCATTTCACCTCGGGCACCACCGGCAAGCCCAAGGGTGCGTTGCATGTTCACGAGGCGGTTCTCTACCACGCGCTGTCCGGGCGCCATGCGCTGGGGTTGCGACCCGGCATTCGCTACTGGTGCACCGCCGATCCCGGCTGGGTCACGGGAACGACCTATGGCATCATCTCGCCGCTGGTGAACCGGGCCACGATGGTCGTTGACGAGGCGGAATTCGACCTCGACCGCTGGTACGGGACGCTTCAGCGGGAAAAGGTCCAGATCTGGTATTCCGCCCCGACCGCGATACGGATGATGATGCGGGCCGGCAAGGACGCCGCGGAACCCTTTGATTTTTCCTCCCTCGAGTTTCTGGCCAGTGTTGGCGAGCCGCTGAACCCCGAGGCGGTGATCTGGTCGAACGAGGTGTTCGGGCTGCCGTTCCACGACAACTGGTGGCAGACCGAAACCGGCGGGATCATGATCGCCAACACGCAGGACGCGGACATCAAGCCCGGTTCGATGGGCAAGCCGCTGCCGGGGATCATCGCCGGGATCGTCGAAAACACGGGCGATGGCCTGCGCGAACTGCCGGATGGCGAGATCGGCGAACTGGCCCTGCGGCCGGGCTGGCCGTCGATGATGCGGGCCTATCTGAATGAGCAGGCGCGCTATGACAAATGCTTTGCCGATGGCTGGTACCTGTCCGGCGACTTGGCCATGCGCGATGCCGACGGGTATTACTGGTTCGTCGGGCGGGCCGACGACCTGATCAAGTCCTCGGGCCACCTGATCGGGCCATTCGAGGTGGAAAGCGCGCTGATCGAACATGACGCGGTGGCCGAGGCGGCGGTAATCGGCGTGCCCGATGAAACCGCCGGCGAGGTGGTCAAGGCTTTCGTCACGCTCAATCGCGGTGCGGAACCCGGCCCCGAACTTGAACGCGACATTCGCGGTTTTGCCCGCAAACGCCTGGGGGCCGCCGTGGCCCCGCGCGAGATCGTGTTCCGCAACACGCTGCCGAAAACGAGATCGGGCAAGATCATGCGCCGCCTGTTGAAGGCGCGCGAACTGGGTCTGCCCGAAGGCGATACCTCGACACTGGAGACGGAGGAGACATGAGCACGGAGGAGAAACCGAAGCTTGATCACGACACCGTCCGTCGGCGTCTCGGGGACATGATCCGGATTCGACGCTTCGAAGAACGATGCGCAGAGCTGTATACCCAGGAAAAGATCCGGGGGTTCCTGCATCTCTACGATGGTGAAGAGGCGATTGCCGCCGGGATCATCCCGCTGCTGGCCGAGAAGGACCGGGTTGTCGCCACCTATCGCGAACATGGCCACGCCCTGATGCGCGGCGTACCGATGACAACTGTCATGGCCGAGATGTATGGCAAGGCCGAGGGCTGCTCGGGCGGTCGCGGCGGCTCCATGCACCTGTTCGATGCCGCGCGCAACTTCTACGGGGGAAACGCCATCGTGGGCGGCGGCCTGCCGCTGGCCGCCGGACTTGCGCTGGCTGACAGGATGCGGGGCGACGACACGGTCACTGCCTGTTTCTTTGGCGAGGGCGCGGTGGCCGAAGGCGAGTTTCACGAGGCGATGAACCTTGCCGCGCTCTGGACCCTGCCGGTTCTGTTCGTCTGCGAGAACAATGGCTATGCCATGGGAACCGCGTTGGACCGGTCCGAGTCGGAGACAGATATCGGCCGCAAGGCTGCCGTCTTTGGCATCGAAACACAGGTTGTCGACGGCATGGATGTCGTCGCTGTCCAGGTGGCGGCGGCGAAGGCGCTGCGCCGGATACGCGCGGGCGAAGGCCCTGTATTTCTGGAGTGCCGGACCTATCGGTTCCGGGCGCATTCGATGTTCGACGCCCAGCTCTATCGCGACAAGGCCGAGGTTGAAGCGTGGAGGCAAAAAGGGCCGATCCTGCGGTTCCAGTCCTGGCTCTTGGATAACGGTCTGATCCATGAAGAGGAGATCACGGCGATCGAGGCCCGTGCCGATGCCGAGATCGCCGAAGCAGTACAGTTCGCCGAGGCAGGCACCTGGGAGCCGGTCGAAAGCCTGACCCGCGACGTGGTGGCCGCCGAGGCGCCACCGGTCGCAGCATCCCCGGCCACCGGGGAGAAGATCGAAACCACCTATCGCGAAGCCATTCGCGCGGCGATTTCCGAAGCGATGCGACGCGATGAACGGGTGTTCCTGATGGGAGAGGACGTGGGCGCCTATGGGGGCTGCTATGCGGTGTCCAAGGGGTTGATGGACGAATTCGGCGAGGCCCGCGTGCGCGATACCCCGCTGTCGGAATCCGGCTTTACCGGCGCCGGGATCGGGGCAGCCTGCGCCGGCATGCGCCCCATCGTAGAGCTGATGACGGTGAATTTCAGCCTGCTCGCTCTGGACCAGATCCTGAACACCGCAGCGACGCTCAGGCATATGTCCGGCGGCCAGTTCAACGTGCCCGTGGTGATCCGTATGGCGACCGGCGCGGGCAAGCAATTGGCCGCGCAGCATTCCCACAGCCTCGAAGGCTGGTATGCGCATATTCCGGGGCTCAGGGTGCTCGCCCCCGCGACGCTGGAGGATGCGCGCGGCATGCTGTGGACGGCGCTGGAAGATCCCGACCCGGTGCTGATCTTCGAAAATGTGATGCTCTACAATCGCAGCGGCGAGATCGACGCGGGCGCAGGTGCCGTCGACATCACGCGCGCGGCGATCCGGCGCGAGGGCGGAGATATCACCCTGATCACCTATGGCGGCTCGCTCTACAAGACGCTGGAGGCCGCCGAAGTGCTGGCCGGCGACGGGATCGCGGCCGAGGTGATCGATCTGCGCGTGTTGCGACCGCTTGACGATGAAACCATCATGGCCTCGGTCGCGCGGACGCGGAGGGCGGTCATCGTCGACGAGGGCTGGCGCAGCGGCTCGCTGGCGGCAGAACTATCGGCGCACATCATGGAACAGGTGTTCTGGACACTCGACGCACCGGTCGGGCGGGTCTGTTCGGCAGAGGTGCCGATCCCCTATCCGAAACATCTGGAAGATGCCGCGATCCCGCAGGTCCCCGCCATTGTCGCCGCCGCCAAAACGGCATTGGGGCGCGGCTGAGATGGGTGTTTTCCGAATGCCATCGCTGGGGGCCGACATGGAGGCCGGGACTCTGGTCGAATGGCTGGTGAACCCCGGTGACACGGTCGCGCGCGGTGATGTCGTTGCCGTGGTCGAGACCCAGAAGGGCGCGATCGAGATCGAGGTTTTCGAGGCAGGTACGGTCACGGAACTCTTGGTGGAGATCGGGCAGACCCTGCCGGTTGGTGCCCCCATGGCCCGGATCGGCGACGGCGAAGAAACGGGTGCGGAGCCAAAGCCGCCGGAAGAGGAAACACGACCGGCGCCGAAGGAGCGGAGCGCCCCTGCCCCGCCAGCAGAAGCCGAAGCGCCCTCGGAAAAGCCCGCGCAGCCCCGGCAAGAGCCACCAGCGTCCGCCGCCGGTGCAAGCCCGGCGGCCCGCCGCGCCGCGCAAGAGGCCGGGATCGACCTCGTCCAGGTCAAGGGCTCGGGCCCCCAAGGCGCAATTGTTCTGGCTGATATCGAGGCGCAAATGGGACAGGCCACGCCCACCAGCCGGCCAGCCGGAGAAGGCCTGTCGGACATGCGCCAGGCCGTCGCCGCCGCGATGAGCCGGTCCAAGCGCGAGATACCGCATTTCTACGTCTCGCACACGGTCGAAACCCAACCGGTTTCGGAATGGCTCGCGCAGCAGAACGCCGAGCGACCGCCAGCCGAACGAATTTTGCTGGGAGCCGTCTTTGTCAAGGCGGCGGCCATGGCGGCCCGGCAGGTCGCGGCTCTCAACGGTCATTTCACAGAGGGTGGTTTTGTCCCCTCGGAAACGGTGAACATCGGCATGGTCATTTCCCTGCGCGGTGGCGGGTTGGTGGCCCCTGCGCTGGCCGATGTCGACAAGATGAGCTTGTCGGATGTCATGGCCGAGTTGCGCGACATGGTCACGCGGGCGCGTTCCGGACGCTTGCGCGGTTCCGAGCTGACACGCGGCACCCTGACCGTGTCGAGCCTGGGCGAGGACGGCGCAGAGGGCATGACCGGAGTGATCTTTCCCCCGCAGGTCGGGCTTCTTGCCGTGGGCGCGCCACAGATACGACCATGGGTAACCGGGGCCGGGGTGGAACCGCGCCAGGTCACGACCCTTGTTCTGTCCGCCGACCACCGTGTTTGCGACGGGCGGCAGGCATCCCGGTTTCTCGTCGCCATCCAAGACTGCCTTGCCAGACCGGAGGAGCTATGAACGAAACCGAAACGAGGGCGATCTTTCTGGAGGAACTCAACCGGGTCGCGCCCGACATAGACCCGGCAACGGTAAGGGACACAGACCATCTTCAGGATGATCTGGACCTGGATTCCATGGATATCCTCAATCTCGTGACAGCGCTGCATGCGCGTCTCGGCGTTTCGATCCCCGAGTCCGACTACAAGGAGATTGAAACGCCACGGAAAGCCAGCGGATATCTTGCCAGACGGCTGCGCGAGCCGGAGTAACAGGCGCTGCTGCCAGCGCGTCGTCAATCCGCTTGCGTGGTGCTTCGGCCTGCGCGCAACCACACGCCCCCGACCACAACTGGAAACAGGCTTGCACCGACCGCCAGCGCCATTGGCCGCCAGCCCAGCGGCGTCAGTTGCAACGCCTCTGAAACGGCCGGGATCTGGAACGCGGCCACCAGCAACCCCATGCAGAACGCCAGCGCGGCATAGACCCAAGGGTTTCTGGTGATGCTGTTGACCAAGCCACGTTCGCCCCGGTCACGCATGTTGAACACGTGCCACAGCTGCGCAAGAGCAAGGGTCAGGAACGCGACGGACACGGCATCACGAGCATCCATGTCCAGCCGGTCCAGCGCAATCCAGAACGCCCCCAGCGTGGCAATGGTGATGGCAAGGCCGAAGACGACGATATCAACCCATTGCGGCATTCCGACGATCGGCTCTTTCGGGTTGCGCGGCGGGCGTTTCATGACGCTGCGATCCCCCTCGCCCAGACCCAGTGCAAAGGCGGGAAAGACATCCGTCACGATGTTCAGGAACAGGATCTGAAGTGGCAGCAGCGGCGCGGGCAACCCCGCGGCAATGGCCAGCCCGACGATCAGTATCTCACTGAAATTGCAGGACATGAGGTAGATGACAAAGCGCCGGATATTGCCAAAGATGACACGCCCCTGCCACATCGCCGCAACGATCGATGAGAACGCATCATCCTTGAGAATGACATCCGCCGCATCGCGCGCGACCTGCGTGCCGCGCTGACCCATGGCGATACCGATATCGGATTTCTTCAGAGCGGGCGCATCGTTCACACCGTCACCGGTCATCGCAACGATATGACCGGCGTCCTGGTAGTGGGCGACCAGCTTCAGCTTGGTTTCCGGAGCAACACGGGCGAAAACATCAACCTGTTCCAGTTGATCCCGCATCTCGGCATCGTTGCCCCTCGTTTTCAACCCTTCAAGCGAGGTTTCGGACAACGCAACGATGCGGCCATCCTCTCCGAGACCGGCCTGGAACGCGATCTCCCTGGCCGTCGCAATATGGTCACCGGTCATCATGACAACGCGCACTCCGGCGCCCCGGCACTCGGCAATGGCGGCGGGCACATCCTGTCGGAGCGGATCCAGAAGCGTGACGAAGCCGATAAGGATCAGAGACTGATAGAGGGCGGCATCCTCTGGACCGCCTTGTTTGTAGGCCAACCCGATCAGGCGATAGCCGTCACCTGCCGCATCCTCGACACGTTGCAGCCAGTCCTGCCGCGCGACCTCGGAGAGGTCACGGATGCCCGCTGTCGTCAAAACACGATCAGAGGCGTCGATCACCGCTTCGGGCGCCCCCTTGACCGCGGTAAACACATCGCCGCCTGCGGAATGCAGCGTCGCCATCATCTTGAATTCGGGATCATAGGGATGTTTGGCGATCTCGGGCCTGTCCTCCGCGTCGAGATCGGGACGCACGCCAAGCAGTTCGGCAAAATGCAGCAGGGCGACTTCCATCGGGTCACCGACCCCGTGTTGCGCGCCCGCCTGACCGATCTCGGCAGTATTGCACAACACGCCGATTTCCAACGCGAGACGCAGATCGGGCTCGGTCACGGCCGCCTGCGCATTCAACAGATCAGCGGCCGCCACATCGCGCCCGTCCAGCAGGAACCCCGCGACAGTCATGCGGTTCTCGGTCAGTGTTCCGGTCTTGTCCGTCAGGATCAGCGTCGTGGCGCCCAGGGTTTCCACCGCCGAAAGCCGTTCGATCAACGTGTTCCGCCGCGCCATCCGCAACATGCCTCGGGCAAGCGCGAGCGTGGCGACGACCGGCAACCCCTCGGGCACTGCCGCAACGGCCAGTGCGATTGCGGTTTCGATCATGTCTACCAGCGCCAGACCTCGTACAAACCCGATTGTGCCAATCAGGGTGGATAGGGCGATGGTGATCAGGACCAGGGTGCGACCCAACCTGTCGAGGCGCTTTTCCAGCGGATGCGCTGCAGCCTCGGCGGTTTGAACCAGTGTCGATATCCGACCCAGTTCCGTTTCGGAACCGATCGTCGCGACCACGCCGATCCCATCGCCCCGCGTCACCGCCGTGCCCTTGAAGGCCATGTTGGTTCGATCCGCCACGAGGGCGTCCAGAGCAAGCGGCGCGACGGTTTTCGAAACGGGGGCCGATTCACCGGTGAGCGCGGATTCGTTGCATTGCAGCGTGTCGACCTGGATCAACCGCAGGTCGGCAGGCACCACATCCCCCGCCTCGACGACAACGATGTCGCCCGGCGTGATCTCATGCACCGGCAGCATGACCGAATGACCGTCACGCCGGACCCGTGCCGTTGCCGCGGTGAGACTGAACAGCGCCTCCATCGAGCGCAGGGCATTCCAACTGGTGAAGAAGCCGATGGCGGTGTTGATGGCCAGAACGAGGATGATCGCAACCGCTTCGGGATGGTCCCCCACCGCCACCGACAACAGCGCGGCAGCACTCAGCAACCAGACGATCACGCTGCGGAACTGATCGAGCAAGAGTGCCAACGCAGAGCGACGCTTCACCCTGTCCAGACGGTTGTCACCATAGGTTTGCCGGCGCAAGGCGGCCTCGCCCGACGACAGGCCGATTTCCGGGTCGACGCCAAGAAGAGCGAGCGCCGCCGCGCTCCCGTCTGCGTGGACCTGTGATCGTATCTCGCTTTCTACATGGGTGCGTGACATGGGCTTTCGCGATCCGAAGGCAGTTGAACACCCGCCTCCAACAAAACATTTTTCGACCGGGTTCCAGACGCCTGTCGGCACCATGATCTATAGATGCTAGAATTGAGATACAATCTGGTGAAAGGTCACGCCATGCCAACGGCGACGCACGCGCAAACACATCATATCGTAGGGGCCGGCATCGCGGGGCTGGCGACGGCGGTGTATCTGTGCCGCGACGCGGGCGTTGCCGGTCACGACATCCATATCTACGAAGCGCTGGAGACAGCGGGCGGGGCGCTTGACGGATCGGGGAGTGCCGAAACCGGTTACCTGGTTCGAGGCGGTCGCATGTTCGAAGACCAGTTCGACTGCACACTGGATCTTCTCGACAGCATTCCTCTTGCCGACGATCCGGCAACCTCGCTCAAGGAGGATCTTCTTGCGTTCAACCGCATGGTTCCGGGATCGTCCAATTGCAGGCTGGTGCGTGATGGCAGGCCGGCCGAGGACCGGTACGAACTGACGCTGACCGCACGTGACATTGTAGACATAAACAGGCTGTTCTTGCACAGCGAACGCGGTCTGGGCGGCAAAACCATCCAGGACTGGTTTCAACCCGGTTTCTTCGATAGCAATTTCTGGCTGATGTGGTCGACGATGTTCTCGTTCCAGCCGTGGCATTCGCTGACCGAAATGCAGAGGTATCTGCGACGTTTCATCCATCTGTTTCCGGGCTTTACCCGGATCGCCGGGATCTTGCGGACACGCCACAACCAGTATGATTCAATCATCGCTCCGATCCTGACGTGGCTGAAGGCCCGCGGGGTGCAGGTCAATACCCGAGCACATGTCGCAGATGTCGTGATAAAGGGCACCAAACTGGATCGCCGGGTCACCAATCTTGTTCTGCTCGACGGAAAGACGGTACCGGTTGGGTCCGGTGGTTATGTTTACCTGACCCTCGGGTCGATGACAGAGGGCTCCACGCTGGGCTCCAACGACCACGCGCCGAGCTCCGGGAAAGATCCCGGACCGAGCTGGAGCCTGTGGCAGAAGTTGGCGAGAGAACACGACGGGTTTGGAAACCCAGACAGGTTCCTGGGCCAATCGAACCAGACCGCATGGACCTCCTTTACCGTGACTATGGATGGTCCGGCATTCTTCGAGTTCATGGAGGATTTCACTAACAACCGCACGGGAACCGGTGGCCTTGTGACCTTTGCCGGTTCGGGCTGGACGCTTTCACTTGTGATGCTCCATCAGCCGCATTTCCGTGCGCAGGAACACGGAACCTATGTCTTCTGGGGCTACGGGCTGCGGGGAGACCGGAACGGCGACTTTGTCAAAAAACCCATGTCGGAGGCCACCGGAGCCGAAATCATCGAGGAGCTTTCCGGTCAGCTGCACCTGTCCGAGGAACAGAAAGGCTGGTTCGCCACGGCCCGTATCCTGCCCTGCAGGATGCCCTTGATCACCAGCCAGTTCATGCCGCGCAACTCCGGCGACCGGCCCGACGTGCGCCCGCCCGGAGCGCGGAATTTCGCGATCATCGGGCAGTATTGTGAATTGCCCCGCGACTGCGTCTTTACGGTGGAATACTCTGTTCGATCGGCCCGGACCGCGGTTGCGCAGCTGACCGGCCTCGTGGACACCCCTCCGCCGGTGGCACGCACCGATCTTGATCCGATGGTGTTGGGCCGGGCGGCCAGGATGCTTTTGGGAATGTAGCCCAGGCGACCGTTCTGCCCGTCTCAAGCTTGTCAGCTTTGTCGCTACCCTTTTGACACCTTCTTGTTGCTGCCCCCAAAGGTTGCTTTGATCAAGCGAGAATCTCGCAAATATGTTTCGCACAAACTGCTACCTGCGACATGTAATTCACATCATAGCCAGCATCGTTTTCCAAAACGCTGAGCAGCGCGCAGGAGGTTCCTGTTTCGGTATCGACGAGCAGGAACTGCCCGCCATAACCGGCATGACCTAACAAGCGCCCGTTTGTCATCAGATGGCCGGAGTACCGCAGCCAATCGCGTGGCGGTTCCAGGCTTGGCGCTGCACGCTCCAAGCAATAGCGCAGGAAACCGGTGTTCGGATACGCCACGTCGTCCGAAATCCCCGCAAACAGCAGCCCGAACCGTGCCAGGTCGCGGGCGCTCAGACAGCCGCCCCCGGAAAAGGCGGGCAGGTGTTCGGGGCTGAGACTGATGTGGAACGCGCCTTCATATCCCGCCGCATCGGCGATTTCCTCGACCATCCGGGCCAGCGGCACCGGTGACACCGCCGCCGCGATCAGGGTCAGCACATCGGTATTGGCCGACTTGTATTCGGCGAGCCCAGGTGGCGGGCCGGGCCGGAACCCGGTGATCCCGGCGGCGAATTGGGCCAGGCTGGGCTCGGGCGCGCCCTCGGGCGGCAGCCGCCAGCCAAGCGCGATTTCCTCGGTGTAGCAATCCGATAGCGGGTCAGAATAATCCTCGGAGAAATCGTTGCGCACCGCCATGTCCAGCAGGGCCCCCAGCGGCGCATCCGCATAGCCGCTTCCGATCTCCGGCAGGTATTCAGAAACCGGCGCATCAAGCGAGACCAGTCCCTGCGCCAACAGGCGACCAAAGATCAGGTGGATATGCAGCTTGGTCACCGACTGGATCGAATGCGGCGCGGTGGGGCTGAAATCCTCCGCTGCGGACTCGAAGATCAGAGCGTCGCCACGCAAGCAGCAAAAGGCGGAAAAGGCCGGATGCGCCAGCAGCGCGCGCAGCTCCGGCAAGGCCGCCGGCAGGTCGATCGGGGACGGCACCAACGGCAGCACATTGCGCGACCGCACCATCAGCGTGCGCCGGAACAGGTGATGCGCGTTGTGAAACCCGTGGCGCCGGTGGGCGGGCCTGTTCCAGCGCTGCTTGTTGCTGTCATCGACGGCCAGATCCGGGTTTGGAATGCGCATGGCTAGTCCCCGGCCACGCGATGCAACAGCACGTCGATGGCCACCACCCGGTCAGGATAGACAAAGAGCGGGTTGATCTCGACCTCGGCGATCTTGGCGCAGTCTTGCAGATAGGCGCGCGACAGGGCGTGAATGGCATCAGCGACCTGCGCCAGATCGGCCGCGGGCCTGCCGCGGTATCCGCGCAAGAGCGGGGCAAGACGCAACCCCTCCAGCCCGCGCTTCACCTCTGCGACGCTGCAAGGCAAGAGCAGCGTCACCGCATCGCCCAGAAGCTCGACCAGAACACCGCCGCTTCCAAGTACCAGCGCATGCCCGAATTGCGGATCGCGCCGCAGGGTCAGGATCAGTTCGGCCAGCGGCGGTGGCGACATCGCCTCGACCAGGAACCGGTCGGTGACAGCATCGGCATCATAAGCGGCGACCGCATTCGACATTTGCGTAAGCGCCGTTTGCAACTGGGCCGGGTCAGCAAGGTTCAGCGCAACGGCCCCGGCCTCGGTCTTGTGGGCAAGATGTTGGCTCATCATCTTGAGCGCGACCGGAAAGCCGATCTCTGCCGCCGCGCGCGCGGCCTCTTGGGCGGTAACGACCCCACCCGCAGGAACGGGCATACCTGCCGTTCGAAGCCACTCCTTGCCGGTATCCTCGGTCAAACCCGTCAGAGCAACCTCGGCGAGGGGCCGCAACAGTGGCGCGGGCATCTCCGACAGGATGCGCGCGCGCGCAGCGCTCCAACCTGCCGCGTCCCGGATCGCGTTCAGAGCCTCGTGAATGCCCTGCATCGGCGCGACGCCCTGCGCGATCAGCATCCGGCGGGTGTCGGAATCCATATTCTCGGGGATGGTGGCCAGGATCGCGGCGGGCACCTGGTGTTCGCTGGCGGCACGGGCAAAGGCGCCGGCGTCGTTGAGGTAGAATACCTTGGAATCGTCCAGCCCCGTGGCGGGGTAATCCTGTACCAGCACGGTGAAATCAGGCGCTACTGCCTTCAACGTCCGGGAAAACACCGGATAAGTGTGTTCGGCCTGACCCCAGATCGGCGTCGTATAGTCCAGCGGGTTCGAGACGGTGGCGATCTCGGGCAGCAAGGCCTTCAGTTCGCCGCGATCCGCGCCCTCAATAGTCGGAAAGCTGAGCCCGATCTTTTCGGCGTGATCGGCCAGCATCGTGGCCCCGCCGCCTGAACAAGTGAACCCCGCCACCCGCGCACCGCCCGGCGCGCCGGTCACGCACAAGAGCTTGAGCGTTTCCAGAAACTGCGACGGGTTGCTGACCGAGATCACACCGCAGCGGGCAAAGAGCGCCTCGTAAAGCTCGTTCGCCCCGGATAGCGAGCCGGTATGACTGATCGTCAGCGCCGCCCCGATATGGGAGCTCCCGGATTTCAGCGCCACCACCGGCACACCGCGTTCCAGCGCCCGCAGCGCGGCGCGTTCGAACCGGGCCACATCCTGCAAGCCCTCGATATGCAGGCCGATGGCGCGCACCGCCGGGTCACTTGCGAAAGCGTCCAGAAAATCCTCGAGCCCCAGAACCGCCTGATTGCCCGCCGACACCATATAGGCCATCGGCAGCGAGCGCTGGCTCATCGTGATATCGGACGAGAACATGCCCGATTGGGTGATGATCGCCGCACCATATCCCGGCGACCAGCCGCCATGTTCAAAGGACCACAGCGCCGAATTGCCCACATAGTTGATCAGCCCGTAACAATTGGGCCCGATCAGCGCCATGTCGCCCGCCGCCGCGATCAGCGCCCTTTCGGCGGCCGCATCGCCGGTTTCCTTGAACCCGGCGGAAAAGCAGACAACACCGCCCGCCCCCATCGCCGACAATTGCCCCAGCGCGCCCGTAACCGCGGCGGCGGGAATGGCCAGATAGACCGCATCGGGGGCCTCGGGCAGATCGGCGATGGTCGGCACACAAGCCACCCCTTCCAACGTGTCGCGCCTGGGGTTCACCGCCCACATCCGCCCAGCAAAGCCGCGCCTGCGCGCCTCGCGGATGGCAATCGCCGCATCGCGCCCGCCGACAAAGGCGATATGGCGCGGGGTCAGCAGGCGTTGGAAATTCTCACGCTGCGCCGGTCTCATGCACCAAGCGGCCTCAACATCGAACGGGTGATGATATGGCGCTGGATCTCGCTGGTGCCATCCCAGATCCGTTCCAGCCGGCTGTCGCGCCACAGACGTTGAACCGGCAATTCCTCCATCAGCCCCATGCCGCCGAATATCTGCACCGCGTCATCTGCGATCCGGCCCAGCATTTCCGAGCAGAAGACCTTGACCATCGCCGCGTCCTGATCGGCCATGCGGCCCGATTGGTGACGGGCAACCGCATCCGTCACCATCAGGTTGGCCGCGCGCAGGTTCATCGCCCCGTCCGCCAGCCGGAACCCGGTGGCCTGAAAGGAACCGATCGGCTGGCCGAACTGGCGACGATTGGCGGCCCATTCCGTCGCCATCTCCAGAATGCGCTCGGCCTTGCCGCAACACGACGCTCCGACCCAGATGCGCCCCATGCCCAGCCATTGACCGGCGATCTCGAACCCCCTGCCCTCTTCGCCCAGGATCTGGCCCGGGCCAAGGCGGACATTGTCGAAATGCAGCTCGAAGGTCTTGTAGCCGCGATAGCTGACCGATCTGGTGCCTTCGCGGCAGACAAAACCGGGGGTACCGACATCGACCAGAAAGGCGGTGACGCGCTTGCGTGGACCGCGCGGGGTGTCATCGGCACCGGTGGAAGCAAAGACAATGGCGAAATCGGGCATGCAGGGGCCCGAGATGAAATGCTTGGACCCGTTCAGGATCCAGTCGTCGCCGTCCCGGCGGGCGTTGGATTTCATCCCCATCGCATCCGACCCGGCGTCGGGCTCGGTCAGGCCGAACAATTCGCGTTTCTCGCCGCGCACGCAGGGCAGCAGGTATTTCTCGCGCTGTTCTCCCTCGCAGGCCAGCAGGATCTCGGTCGGGCGCGCGGCCCAGCTGTGCAGGGCGTGGGTGGTCTTGCCGAATTCCTGCTCGATGATGCGCTGCGCCGACAGGTCAAGACCGCCGCCGCCGACCTCTTCGGGCAGGTTGCAGGCAAACAGGCCAAGCTCGTGCGCGCGTGCCTCGATCTGGCGGCCGATCTCTTCGGGGACATGGCCCAGGCGGTCGACCTCGTCCTCGTGCGGCATCATCTCGGTTTCCACGAACTTGCGGACCGTGGCGGTCAGCAATTCATGTTCGTGGCTGGTTTCCATGTTCATGTCGGAACCTTTCTCAGCTTCGGCTCTCGCCTGCATTGCGCCGCGACAGGATGGCCGAGACGACAAAGGCGATGATCGTGATGGCGATCAGAACCACGGCCGCGGCGGCCACGGTCGGGTCGGTGTTCTCGCGGATGCCGTTCCACATGCGGCGCGGCAGGGTGTAGACGCTGAACTTGGAGATGAAGAGCGTCACGACGATCTCGTCCCAGCTCAGGATGAAGGCAAAGAGCGCGCCTGCAAAGACACCGGGCCGGATCGAGGGCAGGATGACCCGCCGCATGGTTGTCCAGTTCGACGCACCGAGGTTCTTTGACGCCTGTTCCAACCTTGGGTCAAAGGTGGCGAGCGAGGCGCTGACCGTGATCAAGACCATGGGTGCGGCCAGGATCGTATGGGCCAGAATCAGGCCCTGATAGCTATCCAAGAGGCCCAGCGGGATCCAGAGCCGGTAAAAGGCCATGGCCGAGATGATCTGGGGAATGATCAGCGGCAACAGCAGAAAGGCGCGCACAAGCTCGCTGTACTTGGACGAAACCCGCCACAGGCCGATGGCGCAGAGCGTGCCCAGAAAGGTGGCCAGTACCGAGGTCGACAAGGCAATGACCCCGCTCTGGAAGAAACTCGACAGCCATTCCTCGCTGGTGAAGAGGTGTTGGAAATGCCGCAATGACAGCTCGTCCCTGGGCATCGACAGGAACCGCTTGGGCGTCAGCGAGACCGGGATCGCGATCAGGGCCGGTGTCACAAGGAACAGCAGCAGCACCCAGGCGCCGGCGCGGTTGAAGAGCGAAAACAGGCCAGGTCTCATCGCGTGCTGCCCCCGAAGACGGCGCTGAGCTTCATGAAGCGCGACATGATCCAGAGCATGGCCAGAACCCCGGCCAGCATCAGCGCCGCCAGCATCGCTGCCGTGCCCCATTTCAGGGTGACGAGAAGCTGGACCGAGATGTATTCGGCCACCATCAGCACCTTGCCCCCGCCCAGCACCGCCGGGGTGACGTAAAACCCGAGGCTGAGGATGAAGACCAGCAAGGTCGAGGCCACGATACCCGGCAGGGTCAAGGGCAGGTAGATGCGCCAGAAGGTCTGGCTGCCGCTGGCGCCGAGGTTGCGCGAGGCATCCATGACCCGGCTATCCAGCGATTGCATGCTGACCAGCAGCGGCAGCACCGCATAGGGGATCATGTAATGCACCATGCCGATCAGCACCCCCAGTTCGTTGCGCATGAAGGCGATGGGGGCCGAGATCAGGCCAAGTGTTTCAAGCGTGTTGTTGACCAACCCGTTGCGCCCCAGCAGCATCAGCCAGGAGAAGGTCCGTACCAGGATCGAGACCCAAAACGAGACCAGCAGCAGGGTCAACATGTAATTCTTCTGCCGCTGGTGGCAGTGCACCATCGCATAGGCAATGGAATAGCCCAGCGTCACGCTGAACACGGTCGTGATCACGCAGATGCGCAACGTGGTCCAGACGATCCGCAACAGCGTGTCGCCTTCGAAAAGCTTGCGATAGTTGCCCAGCCCCGGTTCGGGATCGGTCACGCTCAGCCACATGATGTTCAGGATCGGGCCGAGATACAGCGCGACCACAAGCACCAGAAGCGGCGCGATGATGGCCCAGCCGGGATGGATATGTCTTGCCACTGCGTTCATGTCCGTGTTCCGAAGGACCGCGCCCGCCCGTCACTGGGGACGGGCGCGGCCTCAGGGTCCTAGCTGATCGCCTCAAGGAAGGCGTTCACCGCGTCACCGCCATTCTCGCCCCACCAGGTCGGGTCGTTATAGACGATCTTGTCGATGTTCATCGCCGAGGTGATGGCATAGGGCTGCTGATCCTCGGGGATTTCACCAAAGGCCGCCGGGTTCGACGGGGTCATGCCAAGGCAATCGAGCAGCTTGAGCTGGGCGGGAACCTCTTGCGCGGTGGCGATGAACTGCATCACCGCCTCGCGGCCCGCCGGGTTGCCCTTGGGCACGATATAGGCGCCGGGCATGGCCATGGCCTGGTTGTTGACCAGCTTGAAACGGCCATCGGTATCATTCTCCATGTTGCGCCCGCGGTTCTGCCAGACGATGGCCATTGTGACCTCGCTGTTGACCACCATCGAATGCACTTCGGAGCCCGAGCCCCAATAGATGCTGTCATCCTTGATCGACTTGATCTTGTTCAGCGCCCGCTCCATGTCGAGCGGATAAAGCGCGTCGCCCGCCACGCCATCGGCCATCAGCGCCGCTTCGAGCGAACCGTTGGCCCATTTGTACAGCGCCCGCGTGCCCGGGAAATTGGCGGTGTCAAAGAAGTCCTTCCAATCCTTGGGCGGGTTGTCGCCATAGGCTTCGGTGTCATAGACGAAGGCATAGCCATACAGGATCACCGACACCCCGAATTCCAGCGCATAGCCCGGCAGGGTCTTGTCCTTGCTGACGATGGAATAGTCGATCGGCTCCAGATGCCCGGTCGGCCCAAGCGACACCGCGTTGAACAGGTCGGCATCGGCCACGTCAGCGGTCACATTACCGCTGTCCACCATCTCCTTGATCTTGCCCTCGAGCGGGCCGGAGGTGTCGAATTTCACCCCCTTGCCGGTGGCCGCGGTAAAGGCCTCGCCAATGGCCGAGCCGTGGCATTCGACCGACTGACCGCCCCAGTTCCACATCACCACATGGTCGGCCGCCGCCTGCGCGTCACCCGCCAGCACGGCGTTCATGGCGATACCCGAGGCACCGCAAAGCGCCAGAAAGGTGCGCCGGTCCATGCGCCCTTCCTTGTAGGCATGGGCGCTTTCGGTGAGCATTTCCTTCATGAATTGCTTGTCTTGCATTTCGTCCTCCGTGTCAGATGCCCATGGCCTTGCCGGGCGATTGTTGTGACGCCTTGAACGGCGTTCTTAGGATTCTCATTCAGCTTTCGTTCAGTTCCACCGCCGCCGCGTCCTGCCAGCTCAGTTCGACGGCCTCGCCCTCGTTGAGGGGCTGCCGGTTGCGCCAGACGTCGATATCCACCTCGATCTGTTCGGCCTCGGTCGTTTCGACGATGATCCGCTGCATCGACCCGAAATAGGTGATGCTGGTGATGGTTCCCTGACGCCGGGCCTGCGGGTGACCGCTGCCCAGGTGAATGTCGATCTTCTCGGGGCGCAGCGCATGAACCCGGCCGTTCTGGTGAATGAAATTCGACTTGCCCAGGAAACTGGCGGCAAAACGGGTTGCGGGCCGCTCGTACAGCTCTTGCGGAGAGCCCACCTGTTCGATGGCGCCGTCGCGCATGATGACGATGCGGTCGGACATCGACAGCGCCTCTTCCTGGTCATGGGTGACATAGATGAAGGTCGTGCCGACCCGGCGGTGAATGTCCTTGAGCTGCTCCTGCACCTCGACCCGCAATTTCTTGTCCAGCGCGCCCAGCGGCTCGTCCAGCAGCAGGACCGGCGGCGCGAAACACAGCGCCCGCGCCAGCGCCACCCGCTGTTGCTGACCGCCCGAGAGCTGACCGGGCTTGCGGTTGGCGAAATCCTGCAACTGGACCAGTTCCAGCATCTCGTCGACACGGGCCCGGATCTCGGCCTCGGGCCGTTTGCGCACGCTCAGCGCATAGCCGATATTGTCGCGCACCGTCATATGCGGGAACAGGGCATAACCCTGAAACACCATGCCAAAGTTGCGCTTCTCGGCAGGTACTTCGGCGATCGAGCTTCCGTCCAGCGCGATATCGCCGCTGGTGATGTCCAGAAACCCCGCGATCATCATCAACAGCGTCGTCTTGCCCGAGCCCGAAGGCCCAAGCAGGGTCAGGAACTCACCCTTGCGGATTTCCAGATCAACCTCGTTGACCGCCCGGAACGCGCCGAAATATTTCGACACGCCTTCGATCCGCAGGCTGCCGCCAGAGAACGCGTCGGCCATCTACCCCTCCGCCCCGCGCAGGTTCAGCTTGGCGCGGGCCTCATTCGGTGTCAGCAGGCGCGCGCCCATGCGTTCGACGATCTCGCGCGCACGGGTCACCAGTTGGCCGTTGGTCGCCAGAACGCCGCGTTCGAGATAGATGTTGTCCTCCAACCCGACGCGGATATTGCCGCCCAGCGCCACGGCGGCGGCGGCCATCGGCATCTGGCCGCGACCAATTCCGAAGCTGGCCCAGCTGGCCCCCGCAGGCAGCTGCGATTTCATCGCCACCATGGTTTCAACATCCTGATCCGCGCCCCAGGGGATACCCAGACACAGCTGGAACATCGGCGGCGCGTCGATCAGCCCCTCGGCGATCATCGCCTTGGCAAAGCGGATATGGCCCAGATCGAACACTTCCAGCTCGGGCTTCACCCCCCATTCCTGCACCAGCGCGGCCATCCGGCGCAGCGTCGGCGGGGTCGAGATATAGATCATGTCGGTATCCGAGAAATTCAGCGTCCCGCAATCCAGCGAACAGATATCGGGGCGGCATTCCTCGATATGGGCCAGCCGTGCCTCGGGTCCGATCATGTCGGTGCCCGGTCCGGGCATGGCCGGATTGGCGGGGTCCGAGATCCAGTCTCCGCCCATGCCCGCGGTCAGGTTGATCACCACGTCGGTGCCGCTGTCGCGTACACGGTCGACGATCTCCTTGAACAGTTTCGGATCGCGCGAACCCTGGCCGGTTTCCGGATCTCGGGCATGGATATGGGCAATGGCCGCGCCCGCTTTGGCGGCCTCGATTGCCGCCTCGGCAATCGCCTTGGGCGTGACCGGGACATGCTGGCTTTTACCGGTTGTGTCCCCGGCGCCGGTAACGGCGCAGGTCAGCACGACATCGTGGTTCATGCGATTTTTTCCCTGTTGTTTTTTCCAGTTTGCTGGCCGGATCAACCCAAAAACTGTCGATTATTCGCCGCATTTCAGGTGTTCATGTCGAAAAATGCTCAGGCAAGAAAATGTAGCCGTAGGAAAGATCCAGCAGTTCCAACTGCTAGCCTCTCAAGCTTCTGTCAGAAAGATTCCAGTCAGCCGGGACCCAGTGACCTGGAAGGCTCGGAGCGGCTGGCAGAACTGGCGGCGATTGGCGGCCCAATCGGTCGCCATGTCCAGAATGCGCGCGGCCTTGCCGCAACAGGACGCGCAGAGACGGTTCCGGAAAACTGAACATCCGGGATAAGTGGATTTTCCGCGCAACAGCAGCATGATGCTGCGAGCGAGGAGAAGACCATGACAAGACGACCGCGCCGGAACC
>NZ_JBXWRR010000026.1:0-39796 GCF_059613025.1 Ruegeria sp. BHSC223 | reverse complement strand
TCTGAAATTCTGCATGTGATCGCTACGTCTTCTCGTGTCCGAATCCCGTCGCGGGCCCTACCTATTTCATGGGACGGCCCGGGCAAATACCCGGAAACCCTGAGAGCTTCGCCTGATGCCACGACATCTGATTTGCATAATGTCCCGCTTGGCGCGCAGCTTTACGGGAGGGGGGCGGTGAAATCAAACAGACTTGGTGCCTTTGTGCCGGATTTTCCTGTCTGTTTGGTCGCTAACAGGTAATTTTCCAACCGGAGTTTGCAGATTTGCCAATTTAGAGCGGGCGGAAATGCCGCAACGCAGCAGCGCGCCACCAGCAGCGGGGTTGACGAGCGATTCCAATTTCATTAACATGTGAATGATAAATCTGCCGCGCAGGAGACATCCCGATGCCCGACCTCAGCACACGGCTGGCCGACCTTGACCGACATCTGGAGCGATTCCGCCGCGGCGGGGTGATGAACCGGATCGGCGGTCAGGACATGCCCGGCGGCGCGGGCCGGTTCGACAGCACGTCTCCGGTCGACAAGTCGGTGATCTGTTCGGTGGCGCGGGCCGATGCCGCCGATGTGGATACGGCAGCACGGGCCGCGCATGCGGCCTTTCCCGCCTGGCGCGACATGCCCGCGACCGAGCGGCGCGCGATCCTGATCCGCATCGCCGAAGGGATCGAGGCGCGGGCCGAGGAGATTGCGCTGTGTGAATGCTGGGACACCGGGCAGGCCTGGCGGTTCATGTCCAAGGCGGCGCTGCGCGGGGCCGAGAATTTCCGCTATTTCGCCGATCAGGTGGTGCAGGCGCGCGATGGCCAGCACCTGAAATCGCCCACGCTGATGAACATCACTACCCGCGTGCCGATAGGCCCGGTGGGGGTGATCACGCCGTGGAACACGCCGTTCATGCTGTCCACGTGGAAGGTCGCGCCGGCGCTGGCCGCCGGTTGCACCGTGGTGCACAAACCTGCCGAACTCAGCCCGCTGAGCGCGCGGCTGTTGATCGAGATCGCCGAGGAGGCAGGCCTGCCCCCCGGGGTGCTGAACCTGGTCAACGGGTTTGGCGAGGATGCGGGCAAGGCGCTGACCGAACATCCGCTGATCAAGGCCGTGGCCTTTGTCGGCGAAAGCCGCACCGGCAGCATGATCGTGAAACAGGGGGCCGACACGCTGAAGCGTGTGCACCTGGAACTGGGCGGCAAGAACCCGGTGATCGTGTTCGACGATGCCGATATCGAGCGCGCGCTGGATGCGGTCATCTTCATGATCTACTCGATCAACGGCGAACGCTGCACCTCCTCCTCGCGCCTGTTGGTGCAGGACACGATCCGCGAAGAGTTCGAGGCGCGGCTGGTCGAGCGGGTGAACAACATCAAGGTGGGCCATCCGCTGGATCCGGCGACCGAGATCGGGCCGCTGATCGGCGAGGAGCATTTTGCCAAGGTCACCAGCTATTTCGGCATTGCCCGTCAGGACGGCGCCACCGTTGCGGCGGGTGGCGAGGTGGTCGGTGATCAAGGCTATTTCGTGCGCCCCACCCTGTTCACCGGCGCGCATAACGACATGCGCATCGCGCGCGAAGAGATATTCGGCCCGGTGCTGACCTCGATCCCGTTCTCGACGGAAGAAGAGGCCCTGCAAATCGCCAATGACACGCCCTATGGGTTGACCGGCTATCTCTGGACCAACGACCTGACCCGCGCGCTGCGCTTTACCGACAAGCTTGAGGCCGGGATGATCTGGGTGAACTCGGAAAACGTGCGCCACCTGCCCACCCCCTTTGGCGGGGTCAAGGCCAGCGGCATCGGCCGCGACGGCGGCGACTGGTCGTTTGAATTCTACATGGAGCAGAAACACGTCGGCTTTGCCACCGGCCAGCACAAGATCCAGCGCCTCGGCGCCTGAACCACTCACCGGGAAACGCGCGACCATCCCGTCACGGAGGAGAGAAATGGGAGAGATCGTCCTTGCCGCCAAATGCACCCATGTGCCGACCATGCTGATGTCGGAACAGGAGGGGCCAGTGAAGGGCAAGCGGCAGGCGGCCATCGACGGGCATCTGGAGATCGCCCGCCGTGCCCGCGCGCTTGGCGCCGATACCGTGGTGATCTGCGACACCCATTGGGTGATCAATGCAGGGTTCCACATCAACGCAAACAGCCGGTTTCAGGGGCTGTTCACCTCGAACGAGTTTCCTCAGTTCATCCAGAACATGCCCTATGAATATGAGGGCAATCCGGGCCTGGGCGATGCCATCGCCAAGGAGGCCAGCGCGCGCGGTGCCTATACGCTGGCCCATCACCTGGACAGTCTGGAACTGGAATACGGCACGCTGGTGCCGATGCGGTTCATGAGCCGGGAACACCGGATGAAGGTGGTGTCGGTCGCGGCCTGGTGCACCGTGCATGACCACGACGAAAGCCGTATCGTGGGCGAGGCGATCCGCGCCGCGGTGGAGGCATCGGACAGCAAGGTGTTGCTGGTGGCCTCGGGCTCCTTGTCGCACAAGATCTGGCCCAACAAGGACTATGCTGCCAATAATGGCACCTTTACCATCAGTTCCGAATTCAACCGGCAGATGGACCTGCATGTGCTCGAGATGTGGAAGCGCGGCGATCATGCGACCTTTCTCAAGATGCTGGGCGACTATGCGCGCTTCTGCTGCGGCGAGGGGTCGATGCACGATACCGCCATGCTCTACGGTGCGCTTGGCTGGGACAGCTATGACAAGCCCTGCGAGGTGGCGACCGACTATTTCCCGTCCTCCGGCACCGGCCAGACCAACGTGATTTTCCCGGTTTGATGTCCGGGCCAGACGAGAGGAACAGCATGAAGTTCGCCACCATTGCCGCCGACGGGCAGGAGCTTTACGGCATCATTCGCGACGAAGGGTTCGTGGCGCTGTCGCCCGATTTTCCGCACTGGCCCGACCTGCGCGCGGTGATCGCGGCGGGCGGTCTGCGTGACCTTGCCCATGCGGCGATGGGTCGGGCGGTGACGCATACCGATTTCACCTATCTGCCGCCCATCCCCAACCCCGGCAAGATCATCTGTGTCGGCGTCAATTTTCCCGACCGCAATGCGGAATACAAGGATGGCAGCGCCGCGCCGAAATACATGTCGCTGTTTCCGCGTTTCGCGTCGAGCTTCGTCGGACATGGCCAGCCGCTGATCCGCCCGCCCGAAAACCATACGCTGGATTACGAGGGCGAGATGGTGGTGGTCATTGGCAAGGGGGGTCGGCGCATCCGGGCCGAGGATGCCTATGACCATATCGCCGGGCTGAGCGTCTGCAACGAGGGCACCATTCGCGACTGGGTGCGGCATGCCAAGTTCAACGTGACACAAGGCAAGAACTGGGACCGCTCCGGCGCGATCGGGCCGTGGATCGTGCCCTTCACCCATCCCGCCCAGATCGACGCGGCGCGGATCACCACCCGCGTCAATGGCGAGGTGCGGCAGGACGATGCGCTGGCCAACATGATCTTTTCCGTGCGTGACGAGATCGCCTATATCTCGACCTTCACCACCCTGCACCCCGGCGACATCATCGTCACCGGCACCCCCACCGGCGCGGGCGCGCGGTTCGACCCGCCGCGTTACCTGAAACCCGGCGACGTGGTCGAGGTCGAGGTGACGGGCGTCGGCACGCTGGTCAACGGGGTGGAGGACGAGGCATGACGCCCGAACAGCACGCCGATGCCGCCGCGCGGCTGATCGAGGCCGAGGAAACCGGCCGCCAGATCGGGCTGTTGTCGCTGGCCTATCCGGGCATGGACATGGACGATGCCTATGCCATCCAACAGGCGTTGGCGGCACATAAGCAGACCGCCGGGCGCCACGTGATCGGGTGGAAGATCGGGCTGACCTCGAAAGCGATGCAATATGCGCTCAACATCGACATTCCCGACAGCGGTATCCTGTTCGACGACATGGCCTTTGACGATGGCGCCACGGTGCCCAAGGGGCGGTTCATCCAACCCCGTGTCGAGGCCGAGATCGCCTTTGTGATGAAGGCGCCGCTGGGCGGGGCAGAGGTGACGCGCGACGATGTGCTGGCGGCCACCGACTATGTCGCCCCGTCGCTGGAAATCCTCGACACCCGCATCCTGCGGGTCGATCCCGACACGGGGCGCGCGCGCAATGTCTGCGACACGATCAGCGACAATGCGGCCAATGCGGGCGTGGTGCTGGGGGTGCAGCGCCATGCGCCCGATGCCTTCGACCTGCGCTGGGTCGGGGCGCTGACCTTTCGCAACGGTGAGATCGAGGAGACCGGGCTGGGCGCCGGCGTTCTGAACGACCCGGTCGAAAGCGTGGTCTGGCTGGCCCGTCGCATGGCGCAATACGGGCAAAGCATCGAACCGGGGCATATCGTGTTGTCGGGCAGTTTCATCCGCCCGGTCGAATGCCCGCCCGGCGCCCGGATCGAGGCCGATTTCGGCCCCTTTGGCGCGGTCTCTGTCAACTTCGCCTGACGCGCGGCTGCCGCCACGTCAGGCGCGAAAGAAGTTGAAAATTTTTCGGAAAAAGTTTCGGCTTTCGACGAGAGGAGAGCGGAGCCATGGGTTCATCTGAAACCGACACCCCGATGCATACCCGCGCGACGCCGAAACAGGCGCGCGCGCGCCAGCGGGTCGCCGATATCCTGGACGCCGCCGCCGCGCTCTTGGCCGAGCGGCCGCCGGGCGATCTGAACACCTCGCTGATTGCCGAGCGGGCGGGCGTGCCCGTCAGCTCGATCTATCGCTACTTTCCCACCCTGCGCGACCTGCTGGACGAGCTGTCCGCCCGCGCGGCAGGCGACCTGCGCCACCATTTCATGGAGACGATTGCCGCCACCGAGAGCGAGCCCGATCTGGTGCTGCGCATCCGGCGCACGCTGGAAGGTATCCGCGTGTTCATGGCCGAGCATCCCTATTACCGGGGCCTCCTGCTGTTGCTGGCCTCGCTGCGCGGGGTGCAGAGCGTCGAGGATGACGACAATGCGGAACTGGTGGGCTTTCTGGTCGACCGCTGGGCGCGGGGGCTGGACGGGTTTACCGGCGGCGATCCGCAGGTGGTGGCGACCACCGCCGTGCAGATCGCCCTGACGTTGGAGGACCGGATGGCGCGACAGGCCACGCCCGCGCTGGAGGCACAGTATCACGAAGAAATGGTGCGCGCGCTGGATGCCTATCTGTCGCTCTACCTGCGGCGCTCTCCTGCGGAGGAAAGCTGATGCGCGCGTTGATCCTGTTGGTCTCGGTACTTGTTTTGGCGGCGCTCTGGTGGTGGCTCTCCGGTGACGGGGCACCTCCGGAACCCGAGGCGGGTGATATAGCCAGGGCCGAGACCCTGCGCCCGACCGACCCGGAGTTGGCGACGATCTATGAACGGTCCTGCATGGCCTGTCATGCGCTGGTCGAGGCGCAGGCGCCTTTGACAGGCTTTGCCCCGGCGTGGGCTGCGCGGGAAAAAGAGCGCGGGGAACATGGCCTGTTGCTATCGGCGCGCAACGGATTCGGGAACATGCCCGCGATGGGCCTCTGCCTCGATTGTTCGGACGATCAACTGACTGCGCTGATCATCTTCATGTCCGGGGAGGGGCAGCAATGACACTGACACGGCGCAAACTGCTGGGCTATGGCGCGCTGGCCGGGCTGGCGGTGCCAGCGGCGATGCAGGCCCATTGGCTGAGCCGCGATTTCACCCAGCCCGGCTATAGTCCCGACATCCCCCCTGCCCCACCGGGCCGCCAGCTTTGGCGCAACTGGTCGGGATATCAGGTGGCCACACCGGAGCAGATTTACTCCGCCGCCTCAGAAGAGGAACTGGCCACCCGCATCGCCGCATGGCCGGGTCGCATTCGCCCGGTGGGATCGGGCCATTCCTTTTCCGCGCTGGTGCCCTGCGAGGACATGATCCTCGATACCGGGCGGCTCTCGGGCCTGATCTCGATCGATGCGGCGGCGGGGATGGCGACCTTTGGCGCCGGGACCCGGCTGCGGCAGGCGGCAATGCTAGCCGCTGAACACGGTCTGGGCTTTGCCAACCTGCCCGATATCGACGTGCAGACCCTGGCCGGGTCGTTCAGCACCGCCACCCATGGCACCGGGCGCGGATTGCAGGCCTTGCATGGCTGTATCACAGGGTTCCGCCTGATCACCGCCGATGGCACCATCCGCGACGTGACCCGCAACAGCGACCCGGATCTCTTCGACGCGGGCCGGGTGTCGCTGGGCACGCTGGGGGTGATCACCCGCTATACGCTGAAACTGGTTCCCAGCTATGCGCTGAACCGCAAGCTCTTCATCCTGCCCACCAATGAGGCGATCGCGCGCATGCATGATCTGGCCGCCGCCCATCGCAATTTCGAATTCTACGTGCTGCCCAATCTGGGCTATGCGGCGGTGATCACCCATGACCTGTATCAGGGAGAGATCGCCGGGCGGGTGCCCAGCGAGGACGAGGACTGGATCGCCACGCTCAAGGATCTGCGCGATATCCTGGGCTGGTGGCCCTGGCTGCGGCGCCGCGCGTTCGGCGCCTATGTGGCGCTGGAGGTGCCCGCCGACGGGGTGCTGGAGGATACGACCGACGAATACTGGAAGCTGCTCTCAACCGCCCGCGCCACCCGGATGAACGAGATGGAATACCACCTGCCTGAGGACCGCGCACAAGAGGCGGTGCGCGCGGTGGTGGCGGCACTGGAATCGCGCAAGGAGAGCTTTTTCCCGATGGAGGTGCGGTTCACCGGGCAGGACGACGCGTGGCTGTCGCCCTTCAACGACGGCACGCGGGTCTCGGTCGCGGTGCACAAGCTGGCCTCGGAACCGCTGGACATGCTGTTTGGCACGGTCGAGCCGATCTTGCGCGCATATGGTGGGCGGCCCCATTGGGGCAAGCTGCATGCACTGACCGCCCCCGATCTGGCTGCGCGCTATCCCGATTTCGACCGCTTCGCCGCGCTGCGGGCACGGCTTGATCCGCAGGGCAAGTTCCTCAACCCCCATACCGCCGCGCTGTTTGGGGCCGGGGATGTCTGAGGCCTATTTTCAGAAGTTGCAGGCGGCACTGGTCGCGGCAGGGCGACACCTGCCGACGCTGGTGGTGGATAGCGAACGGCTGGCGGCCAATATGGCGGCGGTGCGTCGGTTGACGGCGCCCGGTCTGGCGCTGCGCGTGGTCGAAAAATCGCTGCCCGCGCCGGACCTGTTGCGGCTGGTGATGGACGGGCTGGAGACCAACAGGCTGATGAGCTTTCACCTGCCCTTTGTCCAGCAGGCAGCAACGGCGTTTCCAGAGGCCGATATCCTGCTCGGCAAGCCGATGCCGGTGGGTGCCGTGGCAGGCATATCGCCCGCATTGGACGCCCAAGTGCACTGGCTGATCGACAGCCCGGAACGACTGACGGAATATACCGCGCTTGCGGCACAGTCGGGCCGCCGCCTGCGCATCTGTCTGGAGGTGGATATCGGGTTGCATCGGGGCGGATTCTCGCTGGAGCGGGCCGGGGAGTTCACCGCCGCCCTGACCCGCCTGCGCGACGATCCGAACCTGAACCTGACCGGGCTGATGGGATACGAGCCGCATATCGCCCGCCTGCCCCGCCTGATCGCCAGCCCTGGCCGCGCCTTGGGTGCGGCGCGGGCGGCCTATGCCCGGTTTCATGCGCTGGCGGTCCAGACGCTGGGGCCAGAGTCCGCCGCCAAGCTGATCATTAACACCGGTGGCAGCACGACCTTCATGCTTTATGACGGGACCGGACCGGAAACCGAGGTGGCGCTGGCCTCGGCCCTGGTCAAACCGACCGATTTCGACCTGCCCGCGCTGGAGGCGCTGCAACCGGCCGCCTTTATCGCCACGCCGGTGCTGAAAACCGTGGAACGGCCCGATATCCCGATGGCGCCGGGGCTGAGCCGGGTGTTGCGCCTCATGGGTCGGTCACCGCAAAAGGCCTGTTTCATCTATGGCGGCAACTGGCTGGCCGATCCCTGTCACCCGGCAGGCGCACGGCGATCACCCCTGTTCGGGCATTCCAGCAATCAGGAAATGTATGATCTGCCTGCAAGCAGCACCCTGAAACCCGGTGATTTCCTGTTTTTCCGCCCGCGCCAGAGCGAGGCGCTGTTCCTGCAATTCGGCGATATCGCGGTGTTCGACGGCACCGCGATCACCGAATGGTGGTCGGTCTGGCACGAGACACATTAGGAGACGCCGATGCTGTTTGCCCTGATCCTGCTGATACTCCCTGCGCTGATCATCTGGCTGGCGGCGCGGATACCGGCGCTGGACCGGATCGGCGTGGTGCCGCTGACCTTTGCCACCGGTTTTGCCCTGGCGCTGAGCCTCGACCTGAGCGCCTTTGCCGACATGCAGACCACGCTGCAAGAGGTGAGCGTGGCGCTGGCCCTGCCGCTCATCCTGTTTGCCGCCAACCTGCGCCGCGCCCTTAGCGAGGCGCGCGGTGCAGGGCTGGCCATGGCGCTGTCGCTGGTCTCGGTCTGTATTGCCAGCCTGCTGGGGGTGCTACTGTTTCAGGGCCGGGTCGCGGACCTGCCGCAGGTCGCGGGCATGGCGGTGGGCGCCTATACCGGCAGCGGCGTCAACATGGGCGCGATCAAATCCGCGACCGGGGCCAGCGATGCGCTGTTCCTGACCATGGTGACCTATGACATCGTGTTTTCCATCGGCTACATGCTGGTCATCGTGCTGGTGGGCCAGCGGCTGGCCGGGTTGATCCTGCCGCCCTTTGTGCCCCACTCCCAAGGCGCTCATGCGGCCAACACCTCCCATATCGCCGATGACAGCGCGCGCGGTTATGCACGGCTGATCGAGCGGTCGGGGCTGGCAGGCTCTGCCATGGCCCTTGGCGTGGCGGGGCTGTGCGTCGGGGTGGCCGTGGCGCTGGCCGGCCTGCTGCCCGCGGCGTGGTCCGGCACCGCGACCATCCTTCTGATCACAACATTCGGCCTGCTGGGCGCCTTTGTTCCCCGGTTGCATACCAGCCCGACCAGCTTTCACCTTGGCATGTACCTGATCCTGATTTTCTGCCTCAGCTCGGCCACCCTCCTGGATCTGTCGGTGCTGACCGGGATGAACTGGGCCCTTGGCGGTTACTTCGCCTTTATCCTGCTGGGAGCGATGGCGCTGCACGCGCTGCTCTGCCGCCTGTTCGGGATCGACCGCGACACATATCTGGTCGCGTCGGGCGCCGCGATCATGTCGGTGCCCTTCATCCCGGTGATCTGCGGCGCGCTGCGCAACCGGGCGCTGCTTGTGCCTGGCATCGCCATTGCGATCCTGGGCTATGCGGTGGGCAACTATCTGGGCGTTGCCGTGGCAGGCCTGGCGGCTATGTAGACTTACCCTCGCACCATACCGATGATTCTAATCTCTGTACGATCTGCAAATCTTTCGGGACCATCTGCCATAACAGGTTCACGTTGCGGCCTCTATCTGTTGGTCACCGGGCCGATCCGCCCGGTTGAAACCACACTGGAAGGATCTCAACATGAAGACTTTCGCACTCACTGCCCTGATTGCTGCGCTGCCGATGCTGGCCGCCCCCGCCTTTGCCGCGGACGAAGTCAACGTCTCGAACGGCATCTCGGCTGGCGGCGCGCCGCTGGCCGTGCATGGCGTCGACCTGGTGACCCTGGTGCGCGACGGCAACCCGGTCGAGGGCTTTGCCAACTACTCGGCAACCATCGACGGGGCATCCTACTATTTCACCTCCGAAGAGAACCTCAAGGAATTCCAATCGGAACCGGCCCGCTACCTGCCCCAGCACGGCGGTTTCTGCTCGTACGGCGTGGCCGTGGGCAAGAAGTTCGACGGCGACCCGGACAAGTACGTTCTGGCGGATGGCAAACTGTTCCTGTTCCTGAACACCGCGACCCGCGACAAGTTCCTTGAGGACGTGACCGGCACCACCGCCACCGCCGATGGCAACTGGGCCAAGATCAAGCATGTCGCGGTGGGCGACCTCTGATCCCGGCCTCAGGGGCGCGCTTCCCGGCGCCCCGACCCGCCCGCGAAGGAATTAACCCTTCGCGGGCATCTTCCGCTCGATCTCGGCAATCGCGGCGGACAGCGCGGTGGGAATGTCCATCGTGCTGGTATCCAACAACACCGCATCCTTGGCCGGTTTCATCGGCGCGGTGGCGCGATCCGCATCGCGGGCGTCACGTTCGCGCACATCAGCCAGAACCGCCTCGCGCGTGGTGTCGTGGCCCTTGCCAACCAGTTCCAGATAGCGGCGTTCGGCGCGTATCTCGGCGCTGGCGGTAACGAACAGCTTCACCTCGGCCTCGGGGCAGATCACCGTTCCGATATCGCGTCCGTCCAGCACCGCGCCGCCTGCCCGGCGGGCAAACGCGCGCTGGAAATCGACCAGCGCCGCGCGCACCTCGGGGACCACCGCCACCTTGCTGGCGGCCTGCGCCACCTCGGCCGTACGCAGGTCATCACGCTCCAGATCCTCGGGCCGCAGGGCGCGCGCGGCGGCATCGGCCGCCTCACCCTTCAGCGTGCGGCGACCCACCGCGCGATAGAGCAGGCCGGTGTCGAGATGGGCGAACCCGAAATGCGCTGCCACAGCTTTCGAAATCGTGCCCTTGCCCGCTGCGGCGGGCCCGTCGATTGCAACCGTAAACGTCATGTCCGCTCCAGCTTGGCGCCCAGACCGCCCATCAGCGGCTCAAAGATCGGGAAAGAGGTGGCGATCGGGCTGCCATCGTCAACCGAAACCGGCGCCATGGCCCCCATGCCCATCACCATGAAAGACATGGCGATCCGGTGATCGAGAAAGCTCTCGCAGGTGCCGCCACCCGGCACCTTGCCGATACCCAGGCCGTGCACCGCCCACCAGTCGGCGCCCTCTTCGACCGTCACGCCATTGGCGCGCAGCCCGCGCGCCATCGCGTCGATGCGGTCGCTTTCCTTGACGCGCAGCTCCTTGACGCCGCCCATCATGGTCACGCCCCGGGCATTGGCGGCCACCACCGACAGCACCGGATATTCGTCGATCATGCTGGCGGCGCGCTCGGGCGGCACGGTGATGCCCTTCATGTCGGGCGAATAGCGCGCGCGCAGGTCGGCTACCGGCTCGCCGCCCTCGGTACGCTCGTTCTCATAGGTCAGATCGGCACCCATCTCGCGCAGCGTGGTAAACAGGCCCGCGCGCGTCGGGTTCAGCCCGATGCCGGGCACCAGCACGTCCGAGCCGGGGGTGATCAGCGCAGCGCAGACCGGAAAGGCGGCGCTCGACGGGTCGCGCGGCACCGCGATCACCTGCGGTTGCAACTCGGGCCGCCCGGTCAGGGTGATGACCCGGCCTTCGTCGGTATCCTCGACCGTGACCTCGGCGCCAAACCCCGCCAGCATCCGCTCGGAATGGTCGCGGGTGGCCTCCTTCTCGATCACCACGGTCTGACCCGGTGCGTTGAGCCCGGCCAGCAGCACGGCCGATTTCACCTGAGCCGACGGCACCGGCACCTCGTAACGCACCGGTACCGGATCGGCGGCGCCCACGATGGTCATCGGCAGCCGGCCACCCTCGCGACCCACCGCCTGTGCCCCAAACAACGCCAGCGGATCGGTGACCCGCGCCATCGGCCGCTTGTTCAGGCTGGCATCGCCGGTAAAGGTCGCCGTGATGGGCGAGGTCGCCATCGCCCCCATTATCAGCCTCACACCGGTGCCGGAATTGCCGCAATCGATCACCTGATCCGGCTCGGCAAAGCCACCCACGCCGACCCCGTGCACCGACCACGACCCATCGGCATGCCGGGTCACTTCGGCGCCAAAGGCGCGCATCGCCTTGGCGGTGTCCAGCACGTCCTCGCCTTCAAGCAGGCCGGTGATATGGGTCTCGCCCACCGCCATCGCGCCAAGGATCAGCGCCCGGTGCGAGATCGACTTGTCGCCCGGCACCTCGGCCACGCCGCTCAGCGGGCCACAGGGATGCGAGGTCATCGGGATGGGGGTGCCGTGTCCGGACATGCGCGCTCCTTCGCAAAAACTCCCCCCGCGATTACCCAATTGCCCCGTCAGGGTCCAGCGGGAACCGGCGCGCGACCGCCCTCTTCATTCCGCGGAAAATACTCCGGGGGACGCGCCGCAGGCGCGGGGGGCAGCGCCCCCTTGCCTCAGCCCTCCAACCGGCGAAAGGTCAGGTAATGCGGCACCCGGCCTTCGCGCAGCGCCTTCTGCTCATACCGGGTCGAGATCCAGTCCCCCCAGGGCAAACGCCAGTCGGTGGGCGCCTCGGCCAGCCATTCGAACCCGGCGCGCGGCACTTCTTCCAGCGTCTGGCGGACATAGTCGGGGATGTCGGTGGCCACGCGAAAGATGGCACCCGGTTTCAACACCCGCGCCAGCGGTTCCAGATGCTCGGGCGTCACGAAACGGCGGCGGTGATGCCGTTTCTTGGGCCAGGGATCGGGATAGAGCAGGAAAGCGCGTGCGATGCTCTGCGCCGGCAGCACATCGAACAGGTCGCGCACATCGCCCGGATGCACCCGCACATTGTCAGCGCCTGCCGCCCGGATCTTGCCCAACAGCATCGCCACCCCGTTGACATAGGGTTCGGCGCCGATGATGCCGATGCCAGGATTCGAGGCCGCCTGATGCACCAGGTGCTCACCACCGCCGAACCCGATCTCCAGCCAGGTCTCGCGCCCACCGAACAGCGCGTCCAGATCCAGCGGCTGGCGGCTGGGATTGTCCTGCCAGCTCACCGGACCCGGCGACAGGGGCGTCAGGTCCTCGTCCAGATAGGTCCGCTGGTTCGGTTTCAGGGTCTTGCCCTTGATGCGGCCATAGAAGTTGCGGCGCGGGCGGTCGGGTGTCGTCTTGCTCATGGTCGCGGGGTTACTGCGCCCGCGCGCCCGGTGCAAGGGTCTGCCGCGCGGCCCGGTGCCTCATTCGGCGGCGCGGGCGCGTTCACGCAGCACCCCGGCGCGGGTCAGTTCCAGCCGCGAAGGGTACCAGCTGTCATCCGCCCGCACGCCCTTGGTTCGCACCGCAAACCCCGCATCCACACCCCGGTCGATCATATAGACCAGATCGTCATGTACCTCGCTCTGGGTATCCTCATAGACCCACGAGACGAAATCGAACGGCGTCTCCCAGCCATCGGCCTCGCGATTTGCGGTGTAATACTCCTCGACCGAACGGGGTGACCAGGTGGTCTGATGAAAGCCGATCTTGGCGCCCAGCAGCATCCGCCGCCCGGCACCGGCCAGAAAGATACGCACGCAAGAGCTGAAACATTCGCCCGAAACCAGGGTATCGAGGTCGAAATCCAGCACGATCCGCGCCATCTCGCGCCCGGCATACAGGCTGCCACCGGTGCTGTTGAGGTCCAGCACCCGGATCTCGGGGTTCTGCCGCAGCAACGCCAGCAACCGGTCGATATGAGACACCTCTATATCGTCGGTGCCGCCCGACTCGTCACCGCGCGTGGTGTCATAGACCAAGGTCTCGCCCTCGACACGGAACACCGGGTCGTCTTCTTCGGCATTTGCCCCCTGCGCAGAGCTTAGTGTCAGCGCGGCGATAAGCGTCAGCCTGGCAAGAGGGTGCATGCAAAGTCTCCCGGTAAGTCCGGGCAAGGGTGAAAAACCGCACCGCGCGGGTCAAGCCCAATCGCGGCAGCTCAAGAAAAAGGGCGGCCCACTGGCCGCCCTCTTGTCGATCACGATGCGTCGGTTCAGACCGCCTTTTTCAGCGCCTCGGCCAGATCGGTGCGCTCCCAGCTGAAGCCGCCATCGGCCTCGGGCTCGCGACCGAAATGACCATAGGCGGCGGTGCGCGCGTAAATCGGCTTGTTCAGACCCAGATGGGTGCGGATGCCGCGCGGGGTCAGGTTCATGACCTTGGGGATTGCCGCCTCGATCTCGGCATCGGCGACCGTGCCAGTGCCATGGGTATCGGCATAGATCGACAGCGGCGCCGACACACCGATGGCATAGCTCAGCTGAATGGTGCATTTCTCGGCCATGCCGGCGGCCACCACGTTCTTGGCCAGATAGCGCGCGGCATAGGCGGCCGAGCGGTCCACCTTGGTCGGATCCTTGCCCGAGAAGGCACCGCCGCCATGTGGCGCGGCACCGCCATAGGTGTCGACGATGATCTTGCGCCCGGTCAAGCCGGCATCGCCATCGGGTCCGCCGATTACGAACTTGCCGGTCGGATTGACGTGCCAGACGGTATCGGCGCCGATCCACCCCTCAGGCAGGACCTCGCGAATATAGGGCTCGACGATGGCGCGGATGTCGGCGCTGGTCAGTGCCTCATCCAGATGCTGGGTCGACAGCACGATCGAGGATACACCCACCGGCTTGCCGTTACGGTAGATCACCGACAGCTGCGATTTAGCGTCCGGGCCAAGCGCGGGCTCGGTGCCGTTCTTGCGCACCTCGGCCAGACGGCGCAGGATGGCATGGCTGTACTGGATCGGGGCCGGCATCAGTGCGGGCGTCTCGGTGGTGGCATAGCCGAACATGATGCCCTGATCGCCGGCGCCCTCATCCTTGTTGCCCGAGGCATCGACGCCCTGGGCAATATGGGCCGACTGTTCGTGCAGCAGGTTGGTGATCTCCACCGTCTCGTGGTGGAACTTGTCCTGCTCGTAGCCGATATCCTTGATGCAGTCCCGGGCGATCTGGTCGATCCGACCCATGTATTCGCGCAGCTTGGCCTGATCGGACAGGCCGACTTCGCCGCCGATCACGACGCGATTGGTGGTGGCAAAGGTTTCACAGGCGACGCGCGCCTCGGGCTCCTCGGTCAAAAAGGCGTCGAGCACCGCATCGGAAATGCGGTCGCACACCTTGTCCGGGTGCCCTTCGGAGACGGATTCCGAAGTGAAGATGTAGTTCTGTCGGGACATGAAAAGTGCTCCATTAAAGGTTTCCCTCGCCACGCCAGGAAGCCGTTGTGGCAGGTCCAAGCCGGGATACGCGGGGCCAATGGCAAGGTCAATCGCTATTTGGCGACATGCATCGGCCTTGTATCCGCGCGGCACCAGCGAGCAGAACCAGCATCGCCAGCAGCAACGGCACATCGCCGGTCCGGCCGTAAACCGTTTGCGGCAGCGTTTGCGGCAATTCGACGTCCAGGTATCCGTCATGTCCCAAAGGCAACGCGGCTGTGATGCGCCCATGCGGGTCGATCATTGCCGAAATGCCGGTATTGGCCACCCGAACCATTGGCAATCCTTGTTCGATGGCCCGCATCCGCGCCTGTGCCAGATGCTGATAAGGACCAGCCCAGGTTCCGAACCAGGCGTCGTTGGTGACCTGCACCAGCAGACGCGGCCGCCCGGCGGGGCTGCGGGCATATCGCGGAAACACCGCCTCGTAGCAGATCAATGGCAGCGCAGCACCGATGCCCGGGATCGGCAAGACCTCTGGGCCCGGCCCTGCGCTGAAGCCCCCCCCGCTGCGAGCGGCGAACCCCGAGATACCGAACCGCTCCAGCACATCACCCATCGGCACATATTCACCGAACGGGACCAGATGATGCTTGTCATAGGTGGCCTCGACCTGCCCGCCCGCGCCAATCATTGCAAGTGAGTTGTAGACACGGGGGCCATCGGCCCGGTTCGCGCCCAAGAGCACCGGCGCGCCACGCGCGGCGGCGGCGATACGTTCCAGCACCGGTCGGGCCTCGTCGAGCCAATAGGGCAGCGCCGATTCCGGCCAAACCACCAAATCCGGCGGCGTTCCGGCTGCAGTCGAGCGGATCTGTCGCTCCTGAAAAACCGGATACCAGTCTGGATCCCATTTCTGATGCTGCGGCGCGTTGGGTTGCACCAAGCGCACCACCTTGCCGCTGCTTTCAACCGGCGCGCGCGCCGCATCCGCGGCCAGCGCCGCCAGCCCCAGCGCCAGCGGCGGGAGACAGCGCAAGAGCAACGCGCGTCCACCGAGCCCCCGCGCCAGCCCGACACCGGGGATCAAGGCCGCAGCAAGCGTCATCACCGCCAGACCGTTGGGCCCGATCCAGGCCAGCAGCAGGGCCATATCGGTCTCGACCCAGATTTGAGCCAGACCGGCCCAGGGAAAGCCGGTGAACACATACCCACGCGCCATTTCCGCCAGGCCCAGCGTCAGCACGAGCAGTAGCACGCGCCGCTCAGGCCCACGCCAAGGCATCGCCGCAAGAGCAAAGGCAGCCGCCCAGAACAAGGCCAAACCGCCTGACATCAGCAGCAAGGCAAAGGGGGCCATCCATCCGTGGCGCGCAGCGTCCACCATAAACGGCTCGACGATCCAGATCAGCGCATGGCCGAAATAGCCGGTGGCAAAGGCCCACCCGGTCCAGGCCGCCTCGCGCCGGCCCGAAGCGGCGAGCAACAAGGCAGGCACCGCCATCAGGCCGCCGATCGTGGCAACCCATAACGACATCGGCGCCAGGCCAAGCGCGGCCACAGCCCCCAGCGCCGCGGCCAGCATCATGCGCTGCCACAGTTGCCAGCCTGAAAGAATGCTCATTCGGCGGTGTCGGGAATCATCACCCGGAGCCGCTTGATCCGGCGCGGGTCAGCATCCATGACTTCGAACTCGACCCCGTCGGGATGCGGCACGACTTCGCCGCGCGCGGGCACCCGGCCCGACAGCATGAAGACAAGCCCGCCCAGAGTGTCGATTTCTTCCTCGTCAACATCCTCGTGACTGGTCAGCGAGCGGCCGATCTCGGTCTCGAACTCGTCAAGCGGCGTGCGCGCCTGCGCGATATAGCAGCCTGCCCGTTCCTTGACCCAGGTCTGCGCCTCGTCGGTATCGTGCTCGTCCTCGATCTCGCCGACCACTTGTTCGATCAGATCCTCGATGGTCAGCAATCCATCGACCCCGCCATATTCGTCGATCACCAGCGCCATGTGACGCCGTTCGGTCTGCATCTTGGTCAGCAGCACCCCGATCGGCATCGAGGGGGGCACAAAAAGCAAGGGGCGCAGCATCGAGCGCAGGTCGAACTGTGTCGAGTTGCCGTTGAAACCATGGGTCAGCGCGAAATCCTTGAGATGTACGAAGCCCAGCGGCGTATCGAGCGTATTCTCATAGACGGGTATCCGGGTCATGCCGCTGTCGCGGAAGATCTGGACCAGCTCCTCCTTGGAGATCGACAATGGCACCGACACGATCTCGGCCGTGGGGATCGCCACATCCTCGACCCGCATCCGACGAAGGTTTAGAATTCCCGGCACCGGCGTGGGTGCCGTCGTGGCCCCGTTCGGGGCCTGTTCCTGATGGCTTTCACCGGATGAAAATGCATCCATGATACGGGTGAAAAACCCTGTCTTGTCTGCGTTCGTTTCGCCGGCTTCTTCCGGCTGCGCGCTCTGCGCTGCGCTAGAACTGCCTTCTATGTCGCCCATCAATCCTGTTCCAAATCGAGGCCCCTTGGCCCCTCACTCCATAGTATATGGGTCATCAAGCCCCAGGTTGCCAAGTATCTGACTTTCCAATCCCTCCATCAGCGTGGCGTCTTCGTCACGGATGTGATCATAGCCCAGCAGATGTAACAGGCCGTGAACAATCAGATGAGTCACATGGTCATCCATAGGTTTGCCCGCGGCCACGGCCTCACGCTGGCAGGTGTCAAAGGCAATGGCTATGTCGCCCAGCGGAATGGCGCCGGTGAAGTCGGCCTCGGGCGCGAAGGGTTCTCCGCCCGGTTCTTCGGCAGCCAGATCCTCGGCGGGCCAGCTCAGGACATTGGTGGGGGCGGGCTTGTCTCGGAATTCGGCATTCAGCGCTGCGATGCGATCGTCGTCGCAGCCAAGCAAGCTGATTTCGCAAATTTCTGGGTCCAGCCCCATCTGCGCCAGCGTCGCCGAAATCGCCCGGTCAGCCAGTGGCGGCAGGATGGTCCAGCGCGAATCCTCCAGCGTCAGATCCAGCGTCATGCTTCCTCGCTCCGCGCCGCCAAATACCCAGCGATCCTACTCACAAACCCAACTCCGTTCAGCCCGTGTCAGCCTCATACGCCTCGATGATGGCGGCGACAAGCGGGTGTCGCACCACATCCTTGGAGGTGAAATAATTGAAGCTGATGCCCGGCACCGGCTTCAACAGCCGTTCGGCATCGGCCAGACCCGAGGTCACCCCGCGAGGCAGATCGACCTGGCTGCGGTCGCCGGTGATCACCATGCGGCTGCCCTCGCCCAGACGGGTCAGGAACATCTTCATCTGCATGGTGGTGGCGTTCTGCGCCTCGTCCAGCACCACAAAGGCATTGGCCAACGTGCGCCCCCGCATGAAGGCCAGCGGCGCAATCTCGATCTTCTTTTCCTCGATCAGCTTGGCCACCTGCTTGCCCGGCAGGAAATCGTTCAGCGCGTCATAAAGCGGCTGCATGTAGGGGTCGACCTTGTCCTTCATGTCGCCCGGCAGATAGCCCAGCTTCTCGCCCGCCTCGACCGCCGGACGGCTGAGGATGATACGGTCGACCAGACCGTTGATGAACATCGACACGCCCACCGCGACCGCCAGATAGGTCTTGCCGGTGCCCGCCGGACCAATGCCAAAGGCCAGTTCGTTCTCGAACAGTGATTTGACATAGGCCTTTTGCGCGTCGGTGCGCGGTTCGACCGGCTTCTTGCGGGTCTTGATCTCGATCCGGCCGCCTAGAAACATCTCCAGCTGGTCCTCCGCCGGAGTATCCTTGGCCTCTTCGCCGCGTCCCATGCGCAATTCGCGGTCCACATCGGCGCCCTCGACCGGGCGGCCCGATTGCAGGCGCTCGTACAGCGCCTCCAGCACCTCGGCGGCGCGGTCGCGCGCGCCGACCTCGCCAAGAACCGACAGCAGATTGCCACGCCGCACGATCTGCACTCCCAGCACCTGCTCTATCAGCACCAGGTGGCGGTCATGCTCGCCGCACAAATCTATCAACAGCCGGTTGTCGGGGAATTCCAGTTGCAGCTCCTCGGGGGCGCTGCTGTCTTGCGGTGGTGTGAGGGCACTGATGGCCATCCGCTCTCCTGTAGTCGCAGTCCTGGGACAAGCGTAGCCAAGATATTGCGGTCGGTGCAAGCGGGACCGCAAAGTTTTCACCTGTTTGAAACAAAAAAAGGCCGCCCCATGGGGCGGCCCTGATGTCATGTCAGGCACTCAGATCGCGTCGACGATGTTCGAGCCTTCCTTGAACGGGCCGGTGGCCACACCCTTGGGCAGCGAGTCGTCGCAGACCGGCTTGCCGTTACGATCCATCCGCTGAGACAGATAGCCTTCGAGACCGTCGTCGATAATCCAATGCTGGCAACCGGTCGGATCAACCCAGATGCCTGCCTTGAGCTGCGATAGATCCTTTGCGTCGATGCCTCGGTCGCGGGTCTTGTCGGTCGCTTCACAGGCGGCAAGCCCGCCCAGAGCCGCGAGAAGGGCGATTCCCTTGAACAGTTTCATGTCGCTCTCCTCAGTTCACACAGATGATTTCGACGCGGCGGTTCTGCGCCATGTTGGCGGCGCTGGTATTGGGTACGCGCGGATCGCGTTCGCCGTAACCACGTACATCAACAATGCGGGCGCCCGAGGCGCGTCCCACCCGCGCGACCGAATTGGCCCGGTTGACCGAAAGCCGCAAGTTATAGGCGTCCGAAGCCCGGCTGTCGGTATGGCCGGTGATGATATAGCCGTTGGCGCCGGTTTCCTGAAAGAACTGGCGCAGCCGGGCTTGCCCTTCAGATGATATGCGATAGCTGTCGGTCGCAAAAAACTGATCCGTCGGCATCGTACCGCACAGCGCACCCCGGCGACAGACCGGGGTTCCGTCGCGGCGGACATGTGGTGTCATGAAGCCCTCGGCGCCGTCATCCATCACCCAGTGCTCGCAGCCATCCGGATCAACCCAGATGGTCGGCACATAGCGTTCACCGATCACGGTCCGACTGGTGCCCTCGCTGCTGGATTGGGCAAGCGCCGGAGCGGTTACCGCCCCAGTCAGTGCAAGCACGGTTGCAAGCGCGGCAGCCACGCTTCTGTATTTGAAATCTGTCACCGAAAATTCCTCACCTGGTTCCCCCACTACCAACAGCCAGCTGTATCGACTTAGACCGCCGGACGCGAAACTGCTGCAAGGTTAAGAATATTCGAGATTTTTGTGAAGAGAAATCCACGAGCCATTGAATCCATTTTGCTTACAGTCTCTATCGCACCAAGTCGATTGGACCAAAATCGTTAACTCTGGACTGGCAAGTTCTCTGCGTTTGTTTACTCATGCCTCGCCGATTCACATTGGTGTGCTCGGCACATTCCACAAAGCTGATCTCCAAAATTTGTTTCCAAATTCAAAACAGATCAAGGCTTGCGCTGCTATCGTCATCAATTCAGCAGCAATCAACAGATGGCTGCAGCGAGACAGGGTCGCGCGAGCTACCCTTTACACGCGCTTATACGCGCTCGCCCGCCAGTGAGTTAGCACCCGACGCGACGATCCGAACGCGGGTGATCTGCCCGGCTTCAAGCCCGGAATCCTGCACGTGAACCGCATGAAGGTATTCGCTCTTGCCGACCATCTGGCCGGGCAGGCGACCGGGTTTTTCGAACAGGACACTGACCTCGCGCCCGACCATGCTGTCCTGGATCTCGCGCTGGTGGCGGGTGATCACCGCTTGCAGCCGGTGCAGCCGGTCGTCGGCCTCGGCCGGGTCGACCTGCGCGCGCTCGGCCGCCGGGGTGCCGGGGCGGGTCGAATATTTGAAGGAATAGGCATAGCCGTACCGCACCTCTTCCACCAGATCGAGCGTGGCCTGGAAATCGGCCTCGGTCTCTTCGGGGAAGCCCACGATGAAATCGCCCGACATCAGAATGTCGGGACGCGCCGCCCGGATGCGCTCGATCAGCCGCAGATAGCTCTCGGCGGTATGGCTGCGGTTCATCCGCTTCAGGATCTTGTCCGACCCCGCCTGCACCGGCAGGTGCAGATAGGGCATCAGCTTGGCGCAGGTGCCATGCGCCTCGATCAGGTCGTCACTCATGTCATTGGGGTGGCTGGTGGTAAAGCGGATGCGCTCGAGCCCGTCGATCTTGTCCAGCTCCCAGATCAGCCCGGCCAGTGTCATGTCGCCGTTCGGCCCCGCGCCGTGATAGGCGTTGACGTTCTGACCCAGCAGCGTGATCTCGCGCACCCCGCGTTCGACCAGTTCGTTGGCCTCGCGCAGGATGCGGTCGGCCGGGCGGCTGACCTCGGCCCCACGGGTATAGGGCACCACGCAGAAGGCACAGAACTTGTCGCAGCCCTCCTGCACCGTCAGGAACGCGGTCGGGCCGCGCTTCGCCTTGGGGCGGCTCGTGAGTTTTTCGAACTTGTCTTCCTCGGGGAAATCGGTGTCCAGCGCCTTTTCCCCTGCGCGCGCCTTGGCTTCCAGTTCCGGCAGGCGGTGATAGCTTTGCGGCCCGACCACCAGATCGACCAACGGCTGGCGGCGCATGATCTCCTCGCCCTCGGCCTGGGCGACACAGCCTGCAACCCCGATCTTTAGATCGGGCTTCGCGGCCTTCAGCCCCTTGAACCGGCCCAGTTCGGAATAGACCTTTTCCGCCGCCTTTTCCCGGATATGGCAGGTATTGAGCAGGATCATGTCGGCGTCTTCGGCGCTCTGCGTCTCGACATAGCCCTGCCCGCCAAGCGCCTCGGCCATGCGCTCGCTGTCATAGACGTTCATCTGGCAACCATAGGTCTTGATAAACAGCTTCTTGGGGTCGGACATCGGACGGACCTTTGTTTTCGCGGGATCAGCGGCGGCCTCTACAGGGTTCGGGCGCCGCTTGCAATGCACGCGCAATTAACCGAAGTTGGCCCAGAATGCCAGACAGGCAAAGACGCAAGGCAGGCTGGACAGGCATGGAATACGCCTCACTCGATCATTTCCTGAAAACCGGGGCCGAGGCCCTGGCCAAGGGGCCGGTGGCGATGATCTTCGTCGAGGACGATGTCGAACTGGCCACCACCATGCGCCACCATATCCAATGCGGGTTCAAATCGGTGCTGGCGCTGATGCCCGATGCCTTTACCCTGCCCCCCGACGTGGAAAACCGGGTCCATCGCATCCCCTTCGATTGCGGCCCGCGCCTGGCGGTGACCAATGCGATCAACCGCATCATCGCCGCGGCGCCGGGCATCTGGATGTATTACTGCTTCAACGCCGAATACCTGTTCTATCCGTTCTGCGAGACCCGCAGCATCGGCGAGATGCTGGCCTTTCACGGCGAAGAGCGGCGCGATGCCATGCTGACCTATGTCATCGACCTCTATGCCGACGACCTCAGCGCCTTTCCCATCGGGGTCTCGCTCGACCGCGCCTTTCTGGACAGATCCGGCTATTACGCCCAGGCCCGCAAGGACCCGGAAACCGGCCATCCGCGCGAACGGCAGCTCGATTTCTTCGGCGGCGTGCGCTGGCGCTACGAGGAACATATCCCCAAGGACAGCCGCAAGATCGACCGCATTTCGCTGTTCAAATCGGCGCCCGGCCTGCATCTGCGTCCCGATCACACTTTCGACGACCAGGAATACAACACCTATGCCTGTCCCTGGCATCACAACCTGACGGCGGCGATCTGTTCCTTCCGCACCGCCAAGGCGCTGAAGAAGAACCCCGGATCAACCTTCGAGATCCACAGCTTCCGCTGGCACAACTCCACCCCCTTCGAATGGCATTCCCGCCAGCTGCTCGATCTGGGGCTGATGGAACCGGGACAGTGGTTCTGATCCCGGCCTGTCCCTTCATTTCGCCATAAATACTCCAGGGGAGGCGCGCCAGCGCCGGGGGCAGCGCCCCCTCTAGCGTCGCAGCAGCACCGGGAACCAATCCTCGCGCAGGCGCTGACCGGGCATCATGTCGTGCCCCGGATAGGGCGGCGAGGTACGACCGGGACGCTCCACATAGCGCGCGTCATCCCCAACCAGTCGGAGCGAGAAGGCGCGGCGCCGCGAATTGCTGGTATTGCCGCGCGCGCCGTGCAGGGTGCGATAGTCAAACGCCACCGCATCGCCCGGCGCCATCTCGAACTCGACGATCCGCATTCCCTCGGCCTCGGGGTCGGGCACCGGCATGTACTGGCCCTCATCGGCAAAGAACCCCTCTTCGGACACCCAGCGCGTCGGCAGAACCTCCTTCTCCCAGCGATGCGACCCGGCCACACAGCGCAGCGTCGCCTCGGTCACCGGGTCCAGCGGTGACCAGAAACTGACGGTCTGGCGCCCCTCGACAAAGTAATAGGGCCCGTCCTGGTGCCAGGGCGTCGCCATCGAGGTGCCCGGCTCCTTGACCAGCACGTGATCGTGGAACATCTGCACGGTTTGCGACCGCATCAGGTCGGCGGCCACCTCGGCGGCGGGCGAGGTCTCGATCACCTCGCGAAACTCTGGGATACGCTCCCAGTTGCAATAATCGTCAAAGAACAGGCCCGTATGCCCCTCCTTGCGGTTTTCCGAGGCATAGGGGCCAGGTGCCGCCATGTTGGCGGCAATCCCGGCGCGCAGGGCCTCCACATGATCGGCGAACAGGCCCCGGACCAGCACGACACCGTCGCGCTGAAAGGTCTCGATCATCTCGGGCGTGACAAGCGGGTGCGGCATGGCGATCTCTCCGGGGCTGATGTCCTGCCTCTTTCTGCGCATGACGGGAACTTCTGTTCAAATCATATCTTTCGAATTAATAAATAGATTGATGTTATATCTTACCCTGCGCCAATACGAATATGTCTGTGCCGTGGGCCGTCATGGCAGCCTGTCGACCGCCGCCGCCGCGTTGAACGTATCCCAGCCGGCACTGTCTGCCGCATTGGCCAAGATCGAGACGCATCTGGGCCAGCCCCTCTTCATCCGCAGGCGAGGTTCGGCCATGGCGGTGACCCCGACAGGGCGCGATTTCATCACCGCCGCCGAGGCGCTTTTGTCCGACGCGGCCCGGATCGAGGATCCGGCCCATCCCCGCCCGGCCAAACGACAGCTGCATCTGGGCTGTTTCACCGATCTGGCGCCCTTCCTGCTGGCCCCTGCCCTGCACGCGCTGCGCCGGGCGCTGCCGGATGTGACGATCAGCACCCGCGCCGACGGGTTCGAGGCGCTGATATCGGCGCTGCTCAAGGGCCAGATCGACCTGGCGCTGACCTATGATCTGGGGCTGGATGCCGGGTTTGATCGCCAACCGCTCTATCGCAGCCACCCGCAGGCCCTGATGTCTCCGGAACATCCGCTGGCCCGGGGCGCCGATCCCGACCTGAAGGCGCTGACCGCGCATCCGCTGATCCTGTCGGACGAGGGGCTGTCGGCGCAGCATATGCTGGGTCTCTTTCGGCGGCATGGATTGTCGCCGCTGGTGGCGCACCGGGCTGCCACGCTGGAGCTGTTGCGCAGCCTCGCCGCCCATGGCGAAGGCGTCGGGATCAGCTATGCCGCGCCCGCCCATCCGGCCAGCTATGACGGCAGGCCGCTGCTCAGTCGCCCGATCGCCGGGGCGGATCTGAGCGAATCCGTGATCCTCGCCCGGCACGGCACCGGCGCGGCGGACGCAACCACCGCGCGGGCGGCACAGGTCTTGACGGATTTGTTCACCGCGGGCTGATCAGCCCTTGCGCCGCAACCGGATCACCACATCGACCGAGGCGATCTCGACCCCGTCGGGCGCTTCGGGCAGGCGCTGGATCACCAGCTGGTCCGAGGGCGCATCCGACAGCCGCCCCTCGTCCTCCCAGAAGAAATGCGGGTGATCGTGGGTATTGGTGTCGAAATAGCTTTTCGAGCCATCCACCGTGATCTCCTGCAACACACCGGCCTCGCAAAAGGCGCGCAGCGTGTTGTAGACGGTCGCCAGCGACACGGCGGCGCCCTTGGTCCGGGCGGCGTCGAACAGGCTTTCGGCGGTCACATGGCGGTGGCGGCCATCGCCCACCAACAGCTCGGCCAGCGCCACGCGCTGACGGGTCGGGCGCAGCCCGGCATCGACCAGCCAGTCGGTGGCGATTTCCTGAGGATTTGGCGTCATCGGTCCCGTTCCGTTGCGACTGACAGTATATATAAAGGGCGCGGCGTGGAAAACTCAAATGAAATTCATTCGCATCTGGCTGTGGATCTGCGACCACAGATCCCTTTGCCGCCCTTGCGGGACAAGCTTTGGCGATGCTAGAGGGGTCCAGCTATGCTAGACAGACCCACAGGCAGGAGAGACAGGCAGATGGCCCAATACCCGAGCAGCTTTGACAAGGACGAACTGCTGAAATGCGCTCGTGGCGAGCTGTTTGGTCCCGGCAATGCACAGCTGCCGGCGCCGCCGATGCTGATGATGGACCGGATCACCGAGGTGTCCGCCGATGGCGGCGCCCATGGCAAAGGTCACATTCGGGCCGAGTTCGACATCACTCCCGACCTGTGGTTCTTTGACTGCCATTTCCCTGGCAACCCGATCATGCCCGGCTGCCTTGGCCTGGACGGACTGTGGCAGCTGACCGGCTTCAACCTTGGCTGGCGCGGCTGGCAAGGGCGCGGCTATGCGCTGGGTGTGGGCGAGGTCAAGCTGACCGGCATGGTGCGGCCCGACCGCAAGATGCTGACCTACAAGGTGGATTTCACCAAGGCGATCCAGACCCGCCGCCTGACCATGGGCGTTGCCGACGGCATCGTCGAGGCCGATGGCGAGGTGATCTATCAGGTCAAGGACATGAAGGTCGCGCTCAGCGAAAGCTGAGAAACCGCATTTCTTTCAGAACCCAATATGCCTACCTGACAAGGCAACCCGAACCCGCGACACAACAAACACGCCTTTCACGGATTGAGTACCCGAAAGGCGCGTTTCTTTTTCGTGTACGGGTACCGACCTCTGCCTCGTGTTGGCGTAGTATCCAGGCTACGACAAACATCGAGGCAAATCATGTCCATACCCAAGAACAGCGCCGCGTTTTGCGAAGCGGCAATCCAAAGGCAGAAAGATTACTGTCTGGAAAAGAACATCTATCCTCGATGGCCGGGGATAGCGGACACGTTGATAGAGCGTCGCCCCGAGTTGCTCGACGCCTATGATGATCTGGCCTGTGCCCTGAAGGGAGACCATCGCGCCGCAGACGTTTTTGTTGACGCCTTGCTTTGCACCGTCTGCGTCTGGGAACCGGCCAGCTCTCAGGAGATGCGCGAAGCAAAAGCGCGGCTGGCTGAGGTGAACCAGAAGATCGCGGATCTAGCCGACGGGCTGAGTAATTTCTTGCAGGAACGTTCTGATCTAGAGAATTCCCATTCCTTTGGCAGCAACACACACCATCACGTTGTAGATGTGATCGTCCGGGCGGCTCGGGACAACTATTCTTTCAAATGGTATGTCGAACCGGAACTGAACGCTCTTACTTCAAGGTTCGATATGAAGTACTGGCCGGACCTTTCCGATATTGCGGCCGAGATCGCGGTCGACGCGCAAAACGCGGAGATCGAGATAGACGACAGCATAACTGCTGCTGCCTTGGCCAGCAGCAGAGGCTCCAAAGCTGATTTCTGTCGCGCTCTTTTCGAGCGCGTCAGAGAGGAGGCGCGTTCAGCATCACCGTTAATGCCGCGCGATTTCCACCTGAAGGATGACACTTGGGCCGCGTTCATAAACTGCCTGCTCGATCTGCCCCCAGAGGACATGGTTGATGGGCCATACATCAAACGGCAACGGCAACGAACGCGCGAGCTTGCCGAGCGCTAAATCTCGCATCATGCCCCATCTTGCACCTCCATCCCTCAAAGCCTACTAAGGCGTAAGCAACGAAGGGAGTACACGTATGCGCCGTGTCGTCGTCACCGGATTGGGCATCGTTTCGTCCATCGGGAACAATGCCGAAGAGGTCACCGCCTCGCTCAGGGCGGGCCGGTCTGGCATCGTCGCCAGCGAGGAAATGGCCGAACACGGGTTCCGCAGCCGCATCGCTGGTACGCTCAAGATCGACGTCGCCGAGCATGTGGACAAGCGCGCGCTGCGCTTCATGGGGCCGGGTGCGGCCTATGCCCATATCGCCATGCAACAGGCCATCGCCGACGCCGGCCTGACCGAGGATCAGATCGTCAACCCGCGCACCGGTCTGGTGGCCGGATCGGGCGGCCCCTCGACCAGTGCCATGCTGAGCGCGCATCAGACCGTGCTCAAGACCGGCGCGACCAAGCGGATCGGGCCCTTCGCGGTGCCCAAATGCATGTGCTCGACCATCTCGGCCAACCTGGCCACCGCGTTCAAGATCAAGGGCCTGAATTATTCCATTACCTCGGCCTGCTCGACCTCGCTGCATTGCATCGGCAATGCCGCCGAGCAGATCATGATGGGCAAGCAGGACGTGATGTTCGCCGGTGGTGGCGAGGAACTGGACTGGACACTCAGCTGCCTGTTCGACGCGATGGGCGCAATGTCGTCGAAATACAACGACACGCCCGAGAAGGCCTCGCGCGCGTTCGACCAAGATCGCGACGGGTTCGTGATCTCGGGCGGCGGCGGCATCGTGGTGCTGGAAGAATTGGAGCATGCCCTGGCGCGGGGTGCCAAGATCTATGCCGAGGTGACCGGGTATGCCGCCACCTCGGACGGGCATGACATGGTGGCACCCTCGGGCGAGGGCGGCGAACGGGCGATGCGGCTGGCGGTGTCCACCCTGCCCGAGGACCGCAAGGTCAGCTATATCAACGCGCATGGCACCTCGACCCCGGTCGGCGACGTGGGCGAGGTCGAGGCAGTGCGCCGCGTGTTCGGCGAGGGTCGCGTGCCTCCGATCAGCTCGACCAAGTCAATGACCGGCCACGCGCAGGGGGCTGCGGGCGCGCTCGAGGCGATCTTCTGCTTGCTGATGCTGAAACATGACTTCATCACGCCCTCGATCAATGTCGAGACCCTGGCCGAAGGCATCCAGCCCGGCGAGGTCGCAACGCAATATGTGGAAAACGCCGGCCTCGATTCGGTGATGACCAATAGCTTCGGCTTTGGCGGCACCAACGGATCGATGGTGCTGAGCAAGTTCAGGGGGTAAGGGCAGATGTCGGGACTTTTGCAGGGCAAACGCGGCCTGATCATGGGGGTCGCGAACGACCGGTCCATCGCTTGGGGCATCGCCAAGGCGATGCACGAAGCGGGGGCGGAACTGGCCTTTACCTACCAGGGCGAGGCCTTTGGCAAGCGGCTGGAACCGCTGGCCGCCAGTGTCGGCAGCGATTTCATGGTCGATGCGGATGTCACCGACGATGCGTCGCTGGATGCCGCCTTCGAACAACTGGCCGCGCGCTGGCCGACCATGGATTTCCTGGTGCATGCGATCGCCTATTCGGACAAGTCCGAACTGACAGGCCGGTTCCTGAACACAACGCGGGCGAATTTCAAACATTCGATGGATATTTCGGCCTATTCCCTGATCGAGGTGGCGCGGCGCGCCTATCCGATGATGAAAGAAAATGGCGGCACCGTGCTGACGCTGACCTATCAGGGTTCGAACCGGGTGGTGCCGAACTACAACGTCATGGGCGTTGCCAAGGCGGCGCTGGAATCGGCGACCCGTTATCTGGCCAATGACCTGGGCCCCGACGGGATCCGCGTGAATGCGATCTCGCCCGGCCCGATGAAGACCCTGGCCGGCGCCGCCATCGGCGGTGCGCGCAAGACCTTCAAGTTCTGCGACCAGAACGCGCCACTGCGCTCGAACGCAACGCTCGAGGCGGTGGGCGGTACTGCGGTCTATCTGGCTTCGGACGCAGGCGCCTGCACCACGGGCGAGATCATCCGCGTCGATGGCGGCTTCCACGTTCTGGGTATGCCTCAACCCGACTCGATGTAGAGCACGCTGGACACGCCAACAGACCCTGGCCTGCGGTGGCACCCGCGCTTTTGAAAACGACCAACCCCGTCAAGGGTTGGTCGTCTTCTTTCAGTTGATCGAAACGATTTCCACCTCGAACACCAGATCTTTGCCCGCCAATGGGTGATTGGCATCCAGCGTCACCATCGTCTCACCGACCTCTACAACCGTGACGTCGACAGCAGGTCCATTGGGTTGCCGCATCTCAAGCTTCAACCCCGGCTCCAGCTCCAGCCCTTCTGGCATCCGATCGCGTGCAACATCGCGGCGCTGGCTTGGATCCATAGGGCCATATGCCTCTTGAAACGGTACCTCGACCCGCTTGGTCTCTCCTACCTTCAAACCCGGAAGGGCGTTGTCGAGACCACCGATGATCTGGCCCGAGCCTACGACGATCTCCAGCGGTTCTCGATTCTGTGAACTGTCAAAGACTGTCCCATCGGTAAAAGTTCCGGTGTAGTGGAACCGCACTTTATCGCCATTCTTAACCTCAGACATATCCTCTCCCAATAAAAATAACCTTCAGTCGCGCAGACTAAGCCTTGTCACAACAAAGTAAACCCCGGCACTTTCTCACAATACGAACATATGAGAACCTGCTCACGGTAAGGAGGACCCGATGCCCATCACCACTTGCGTGTTCGACGCATATGGCACACTTTTCGACGTCTCCGCCGCAGCCCGGCAGGCGGCGGATGAACCCGAAAACACCGCCCTGCGCCCGCATTGGCAGGCGCTGGCTAGCCATTGGCGGCTGAAACAGCTGCAATACAGCTGGCTGCGCGCGATCACAGGGGCGCATACCGATTTCTGGCAAGTGACCGGCGAGGGGCTCGACTGGGCTCTCGAGGCGGTTGGGCTGGCGGGTGATGCCGCGCTGCGCCAACGGCTGCTGGACCTCTACTGGCAATTGCAGGCCTATCCCGAGGTGCCTGCGATGCTGCGCGCGCTCAAGGATGCCGGGCTGGAAACCGCGATCCTGTCCAATGGGTCGCCCGACATGCTGGATGGCGCGGTGCGCTCAGCCGGGTTGGGCGACGTGCTCGACGATGTGCTCTCGGTCGAAAGCGTCGGCATCTTCAAGCCTGACCGCCGGGTCTATGACCTGGTGGGCCAGCGGTTCGGCTGCCCGCCCGATGCGGTGCTGTTCGTTTCCTCCAACGGCTGGGACGCGGCGGCGGCGGCGGGTTACGGGTTCCGCACCGCCTGGGTCAACCGCGCGGGCGAGCCGCTGGACCGGCTGCCCTGGACCCCTGACCATATCTTGTCGGATCTGACCGGCATTCCTGAACTGGCGAGGGTCTGAATGGCCAGCTTCACCAGCAGCGACGGTCTGCGCCTGTTCTACGAGGACGAGGGGACCGGCCAACCGCTTCTCTGCCTTGCCGGGCTGACCCGGTGCAGCCGCGATTTCGAATTCCTGCGCCCGCATGTGACCGATCTGAGGCTGATCCGCCTCGACTATCGCGGGCGGGGGCAGTCCGACTATGATCCCGATTACCGCAATTACAACGTCCTGCGCGAAGCCCATGATGCCATCGAACTGCTCGACCATCTGGCGCTGGACAGGGTGTCGGTGCTGGGCACCTCGCGCGGGGGCATGATCGCCATGGCACTGGCGGCCAGCCACCCGGACCGGCTGGCGGGGGTGATCCTGAACGATGTCGGCCCGGTGATCGAGCCGGTGGGCATCGCCCGGATCATGGACTATGTCGGCAAGAAACCGGTCTCGAAAACCCATGACCAGGCCGCGCTGGCGCTGAAACAGGCGATGGAGCCTCAGTTTCCCGGCGTGCCGCTCTCGGTCTGGCGCAAACAGGCCGAGATCCAATATGCCGCCACCGACCAGGGGCTGGCGCTGCGCTATGACGACGGGTTGCACAAGGCGCTGCTGGATCAGGCTGCCACCGGGGCGATCCCCGATCTGTGGCTGTTCTTCGAGGCGCTGCGCGACATTCCCACCGCCGTGTTGCGGGGGGCGAATTCCGATATTCTGGGCGCGGGTACCGTGGCCGAGATGCACCGCCGCCATCCCGGTCTGATCTCGGCCGAAGTGCCGGACCGGGGCCATGTTCCCTTTCTCGACGAACCGCAATCGCTGGACCTGATCCGCCGCATTCTGGAGACCGCATGAGCACCATAGACCTGATCGAAGCCGCCGCCGCGCGGCTGATGGGCCATGTCCGCCGCACGCCGCTGCTCTCCTCGCCCTTTCTGGACGAGATCGCCGGGCGCCGGGTGCTGGTGAAACCCGAATGCCTGCAACATACCGGCAGTTTCAAGTTTCGCGGCGCCTGGTCGGCCATTTCGGCACTGGACCCCGAGACGCGCGCGCGCGGGGTCATCGCCTATTCCTCGGGCAATCACGCGCAGGGGGTTGCCCATGCGGCCACGCTGCATGGCGTCGCCTCGGTCATCGTGATGCCCTCGGATGCGCCACGGCTCAAGATCGACAACACAAGGGCGCTGGGGGCAGAGGTGGTGCTGTATGACCGGGGCCGCGAAAGCCGTGAAGAGATCGGCACCGCGCTGGCCGGTGAACGCGGGCTGACGCTGATCCGGCCCTATGACGAACCGCAGGTGATCGCCGGTCAGGCCAGTGTGGGGCTCGAACTGGCCGAACAGGCGGGAGAACTCGGGGTCGACAGCGCCGACGTGCTGGTCTGCTGCGGCGGTGGCGGGTTGACCTCGGGCGTGGCACTGGCGCTTGAGGCCCGGGCGCCGGGATTGCGCGCGCGCCCGGTCGAGCCCGAGGGGTTTGACGATGTGAAACGCTCACTCGCCAGCGGAACCGTCAGCCGCAACACTTCGGAAACCGGCAATATCTGCGACGCGATCCTGACGCCGGAACCGGGCAAGATCACCTTTCCGATCCTCAGCCGGCTCTGCGGCCCCGGCCTGGCGGTGAGTGAGGACGAGGCCCTGCGCGCCATGGCGCTGGCCTTTCTGCGGCTCAAGATCGTGCTGGAACCGGGCGGTGCGGTCTCGCTTGCAGCGGCCCTGTTTCACGCCGATCAGGTCGAAGGAGATAGCGTGATTGCCGTGGCCTCGGGCGGCAATGTCGACGCGGCGGTGTTTCGCACTGCGTTAGAGCGCTTTGCCTGAACGGGCCATCCACAGGAAAAATGACGCCATGCGGCGTCAGGGAGCTTTACCTTCCCCTACGTAAGGCCCTAGTCTGGTTCCACACTGGAAAGGGGAGTCGCTGCCACATGCGGATCGCGGATCTGGGGGATATCAGGCTGCATTACCGGGTCGACGGCGACCCCGAAGGCGCACCTGTGCTTTTCATTAACTCGTTGGGAACCGATCTGCGCCTGTGGGATCCGATCCTGCCTCATCTGCCCGCGGGGCTAAGACTGATCCGCTATGACAAGCGCGGCCATGGCCTGAGCGACGCGCCGGACGGGCCCTATGCCATGGGCACGCTGGTGCGCGATGCCGAGCGGCTCCTGGACATGCTCGATATCCGCGAGGCGGCCGTGGTGGGCCTGTCGATCGGCGGCATGATCGCGCAGGGGCTGGCGGTCAAGCGGCTGGATCAGGTGCGCGCGCTGGTTCTGTCGAACACCGCCGCCAAGATCGGCACCAAGGAGATGTGGCAGGATCGTATCGCCGCCGTCACCGCAGGCGGGATCGAGGCACTGGCGGATGCCGTGATGGAACGCTGGTTCTCGCGCGGGTTCCGCACCACGGCCGAGCTGACCCTTTGGCGCAACATGCTGGTCCGGCAACCGGTGCAGGGCTATGCCGGGTGCAGCGCCGCCATCGCGGGCACCGATTTCTATACCCCCACAAGCGGCCTCAGGCTGCCGACCCTGGGCATCGCCGGGGACGAGGACGGCTCCACCCCGCCGGATCTGGTGCGTGAAACCGTCGATCTGATCCCCGGTTCGCAGTTCCACCTGATCCGCAAGGCCGGGCATCTGCCTTGTGTCGAACACCCCGCCGCCTATGCCGAACGCCTCGTGCAGTTCCTGCACGACGTGGGCCATATCTGAGAGGGCACGGCCATGGCCGATTTTCTTCTGGTTCACGGATCCTGCCACGGGGCGTGGTGCTGGCGCGACCTGATCCCGGCGCTGGAGGAGCGTGGCCACACGGCGCGCGCCATCAACATGCCCAGTCACGGGTCGGACGTGACTCCGATCAACGAGGTTACACTGGACAGTTGTCGCGACGCGGTGCTGGACGCCAGTACAGCCGACACCCTGATCCTGGGCCACAGCTGGGCCGGTTATCCGATCAGCGCCGCCGCTGAACAAAACCCGGACGCGATGCGCGGGCTGATCTATCTCTGCGCCTACGTGCCTCGGTCAGGTCTGTCGATGGTCGAGATGCGCAAACGCGCACCGCGCCAACCGCTGTTGGACGCGGTGGTGAAATCCGAGGACGGGTTGTCCTATACCGTCGATCCCGAGAAGGTTGCCGATCTGTTTTATCACGACTGCCGGGCAGAGCGGGTGCATTACGCCCAGCCGCGCCTTTGCCCGCAGGCGATTGCCCCGCAAGAAACGCCGCTGACCCTGTCCGACCGGTTCGCAAGCGTGCCCAAGGCCTATATACGCTGCGCCGAGGACCGGACGATTCCGCCCGAATACCAAGAGGAGATGACGGCGGACTGGCCATCCGACCGGGTCCATGTCATGAACAGCTCTCATTCGCCGTTCTTTGCCGACCCGCAGGGGCTGGCGCGGCTGCTGACACGGATCGAAGGACAGTTCTGATGGCCGCATCAGTGTTTGACAGCGCGCATCTGGCGCGCCTTTTTCCTGCGGGCGATGCCGGGCGGCTGTTCACCGACGGCGCCGAGCTGCGCGCGATGCTGCTGGTCGAGGGGATGCTGGCCAAGGCGCAAGGCGCGCTGGGGCTGATCCCGGCCGAGAGCGCTGGCGCCATTTACCGCGCGGCGATGGAAATCCATCTCGACCCCGGCGCCCTGGCCGAGGCGACGGGTTCAAACGGGGTCTGCGTCCCGGCATTGGTCGCCGCCTTTCGCACCGAAATGCAGGCGCCCGAACATGCGCAATACGTGCATTGGGGCGCCACCTCGCAGGATATCATCGACACCGGCCTGATGCTGCGACTGCGTCAGGCGGTTTCGGTGCTGGAGCGGGATCTGGGTGCGATCTTGGAAATCCTGGCGGGGCTGGCCGCAACCCATGCCGATCTGCCCATGGCGGGCCGCAGCTATGGCCAGCATGCCACCCCCACCAGCTTTGGCGCGGTGGTGGCGGCCTGGGGAGCGCCGCTGCTTGATCTGTTGCGCGAATTGCCCGGTCTCAGGCGCGATTGCCTGCTGGTGTCATTGTCCGGCGCCGCCGGCACCGCCGCCGCTTTGGGCCCCGAGGCGGCGCGGCTGCGCGCCGATCTGGCCCAGCTGCTGAACCTTACCGATCCCGGGCGCAGCTGGCACACCGACCGCACCGCTGTGCTGCGGCTCGCCGACTGGTGCACCCGCATCGCGCTGGCGCTTGGCAAACTGGGCGAGGATGCCATCGAACTGACCCAGACCGGAATTGCCGAAATCACGCTGGGTGGCGGCGGCGCGTCCTCGACCATGCCGCAGAAACAGAACCCGGTCGGCCCCTCGGCGCTGGTGGCGCTGTCCCGGCAGGTGCCGGGCCTTTTAGCGGTGCTGCATGGCGCGGGCGTGCACCGCTATCAGCGCGATGGTGCCGCCTGGTTCACCGAATGGATGTGCCTGCCGCAGATCGTGCTGGGCGCAGCGTCCTCGGTGCAGATCACCCAGCGCCTGCTGCCCGGACTGGCCCCCTGCCCCGACACCATGGCCGCCACGCTCGACATGGGTTTTGGCACCATCCATGCCGAGGCGGTCAGCTTTGCGCTGGCCGCGAACCTGCCTCGCCCCGAGGCGCAGGCCGCCGTAAAGGCGCTCTGCGCCGAGTCGATGGAAAGCCGGGTGCCGCTGCGCGACCTGATCGCGCGCGACTGGCCGCAGCTCGACGCGGCGGCCCTGACCGACCCGGCCCGACAGCTGGGTGCCGCCCCGGACGAGGCCCGCGCCTTTGCCGCCCGGGTCCGGTCGCAAGCGGTCACTTAGCGGCTTTTCAAGCCCGACCGGCGCGGCTAGGGTCTGGCAAACTAAACCGGACGGTTCAGAATGCGCCTGCCCTTTCTCTTCATCCTAGCGACGGTGATGATCGACGCCATGGGAATCGGCCTGATCATGCCGATCATGCCCGACCTGATCGTCGAGGTGAAAGGCGGCACCCTGGCCGACGCGGCGCTGTGGGGCGGCGTGCTCAGCACCGCCTTTGCCGCGATGCAGTTCCTGTTCGGCCCAATCATCGGCAGCCTGTCCGATGCCTTCGGACGGCGCCCCGTTCTGCTGGTCTCGCTCTTTGTCATGGCCTTGGACTATGTGGTGATGGCAGTGGCGGGCAGTATCTGGCTGCTGTTGGCCGGGCGCATCGTCGGCGGCATCACGGCGGCCACCCATGCCACCGCCTCGGCCTATATGGCCGATGTCTCCCGCCCCGAGCAAAAGGCCGCCCGTTTCGGCATGCTGGGCGCGGCCTTTGGTGTCGGCTTTGTGCTGGGGCCGCTGATGGGCGGCGTGCTGGGCGAGTTCGGCACCCGCGCGCCATTCTGGGCGGCGGCGGTTCTGGCCGGGCTGAACTTTGTCCTCGGCCTTTTCGTGATGAACGAAACGGTGACGACGGCCACCCGCCGCGCTTTCTCCTGGGCCAGCGCCAACCCGTTGGGCGCCTTTCGCATGCTGGGCCAGGTGCCCGGGCTCAAGGGGCTGCTCTGGGCCTATTTCCTCTATTCCGTGGCGATCTATGTCTACCCGGCGATCTGGTCCTATTTCTCGCAGGAGCGGTTCGGCTGGTCGCCTAAGATGATCGGCCTGTCGCTGGGTATCTTCGGCTTCCTGATGGCGGTGGTACAGGGTGGGCTGTTACCGCATATCACCCGCCGCATTGGCGAGCGCCGCACGGTGATCTGGGGTCAACTGTTCGACTTCGTGGGTTTCGGCCTGCTCGCCTTCATCGCCAGCGGCACGCTTGCGCTGATCCTGATCCCGATCACCGCGATGGGTGCGGTGGTCCCGCCCGCCTTGCAGGCGATCATGTCGCGCAGCGTCGCCGATGACCAGCAGGGCGCGCTGCAAGGGGTGATGTCCGCCGTACATGCCCTGTCGATGATCGTTTCGCCCCTGTTGATGGCCAGCGTATTCGCCCGCTTTACCGGACCACAGGCACCGGTCTATCTGCCTGGTGCGCCTTTCCTCGTCGCGCTGGCATTGATGGCGGCAGGGTTGGTAATCTTTTTGCGCACACGGACTGCCGTGACGTAATAGCGACGTATCTTTGCCGGTTTCCACCTTGCCGCACCGAGCGCCGCGGTCCACCGTAGGGTAAAGAAATGCCGAGGAGAGCCGGGATGCAGAAAATCCGCGCCGCCGTTTGCCATGAGTTCAACGCACCGCTGGTGATCGAAGAGGTGTTGCTTGCCCCGCCCGGTACCGGCGAGGTCGAGGTGACGCTGGACGCGGTCGCGATCTGCCATTCCGACATCTCCTATGCCGATGGCGCCTGGGGCGGGCATCTGCCGGCGGTCTATGGGCACGAGGCGGCAGGCACCGTGTCGGCCGTGGGCCCGGGCGTACAGGGCTTTGCGCCCGGCGATCCGGTGGTGGTCACTCTGATCCGCGCCTGTGGCAGCTGTGCCAATTGCGCAGGCGGTCAGCCCACCATCTGCGACACACCTTATGACGGGGTGAAACAGGGGCCGCTTCGCACCGCGGACGAAGGTCCGCTGCTACAGGCCATGGCCTGTGGCGCCTTTGCCGAGAAAGTGGTGGTCAGCCAGCGCCAGATCGTCAGGATCCCCGATGAGATGGGCCGCGACGTGGCCTGTCTGCTCTCCTGCGGGGTGATCACCGGGGTCGGGGCGGCGGTCAACGCCGCCCGGCTGCGCGCCGGGCAGGACGTGGTGGTGATCGGCGCCGGCGGCGTCGGGCTGAACGCCATCCAGGGCGCCCGGATCGCCGGCGCGCGCCGCATCGTCGCGGTGGACATGACCGAAGAGAAACTGAACATCGCCCGTGAGTTCGGCGCCACCCATGGCGTGCTCGCCACCAGCCCGAAACCCTGGCGCGCGGCCTACAAGGCGCTTGGCGGGCGCGGCGCCGATGCAGTGCTGGTCACGGTCGGTGCGGTGCGCGCCTATGACGAGGCGCCCAAATACCTGGGCTGGGGCGGCAGGGCAGTGATGATCGGCATGCCCCATGCCGGTGCCATGGCGCAATACGAACCGATGAGCGCCTCGTTCCAGGGACACGGGCTGATCGGCTCGAAAATGGGCGACGTGGTGATCCAGCGCGATATCCCGTGGATGATCGACCTCTACCAGCAAGGCCGCTTGAAACTCGACGAACTGATTTCTGGCCGCTGGTCGCTGGAACAGATCAACGAAGCCATTGCCGACACCCGCACCGGAAGCGCCAAACGCAACGTAATCCTGTTCAACTGACGCCGGAGACTGTCGGCAAATTTTCCCCGAAAATTTGCCAGCAAAAAATTTGAAATTTTTTGCCTCCGCGCCCCTCGATGGAGTACCCGATGAAGCTGCAAGACCTCGATATCATCGTCACGGCGCCACCTGCTCCCGGCTGGGGCGGGCGCTATTGGATCCTGGTCAAGGTGACCACCGATTCCGGTATCACCGGCTGGGGCGAATGCTATGCCTCCTCGGTCGGGCCAGAGGCGATGACCCATGTGATCCGAGACGTGTTCGACCGGCACATGGCCGGCGAAAATCCCGAGAATATCGAACTGATGTTTCGCCGCGCCTATTCCAGCGGCTTTACCCAGCGTCCCGATCTGACCGTGATGGGCGCTTTCTCGGGCCTCGAGATCGCCTGCTGGGACATTCTGGGCAAAGACCGGGGTCGCCCGGTGCATGCCCTGATCGGTGGTCGGATGAACGAGCGTATCCGCGCCTATACCTATCTCTACCCGTTGCCGCATCACGAGATTGGGCCGTTCTGGACCTCGCCCGACCAGGCCGCCGAATGCGCTGCCGAAATGGTACGCCGGGGCTATACGGCAGTGAAATTCGATCCGGCCGGTCCCTATACCATCCGGGGCGGCCACATGCCTGCGATGACCGACATCTCGCTTTCGGTCGCCTTTTGCAAGGCGATCCGCGAGGCGGTGGGCGACAAGGCGGACCTGCTCTTTGGCACCCACGGCCAGTTCAACACGGCTGGAGCCATCCGGCTGGGACAGGCGCTGGAGCCCTACTCGCCGCTTTGGTTCGAGGAGCCGACCCCGCCCGACAATATCGAGGACATGGCCCGTGTCGCCCGCAACGTGCGCATCCCGGTAGCCACCGGCGAACGCATGACCACCAAGGCCGAGTTTGGCGCGGTTCTGCGCGCTGGCGCGGCCGAGATCCTGCAACCGGCACTGGGGCGCGCGGGCGGCATCTGGGAGATGAAGAAGGTCGCCGCCATCGCCGAGCTGTTCAACGCCCAGATGGCGCCGCATCTCTATGCGGGGCCGATCGAATGGGCCGCCAATATCCAGCTTGCGGCCTCGATCCCGAACATCCTTCTGCTCGAAAGCATCGAAACCCCGTTCCACGATGCGCTGATCAAGGGTTCGATCCGGGTCGATAACGGATTTGTGATTCCGCCCGACGCCCCCGGCCTGGGGATCGAAGTGGACGAGGACCTGGCGCGCGCCCATCCCTTCACCGGGCATGACCTGCATCTGAACATGCAGGAAGCCCCCTGCGACTATGCCAGCGGCAATGCGTTTCAGGGCGGTGCGCCTGCGATCTAGGGGTGACATCCGGCCTGTCCTTGAGGCATATTGACGCCATTTACGAGGACAGGACGCCACAGTGACCGTGCAAGACGCCCCCCCTTTGTCGCCAGATACACCCGATGATATGGCGAGCAACGCCGCCCGCGCGGCGGGCTATCTCAAGACGCTTGCGCATGAGGGGCGCTTGATGATCCTGTGCCATCTGGGGGCGGGTGAAAAATCGGTGGGACAGTTGGAGACCCTCCTGGATATCCGGCAGGCGGCGGTCAGCCAAATGCTGGCCCGGCTGCGCGAAGAGGGGCTGGTCAGCACCCGGCGCGAAGGCAAGACCGTTTTCTATTCTCTGTCCGACAGCAATACGGAACAGGTGATCGGGTTGCTCTATTCCCTGTTCTGCGGCAACGACTGATCACCCGCCACTTTACAATTCCGATTTCCGATAGGCACGCGGGGTCAGGCCCGTCCAGCTTCGAAAGGCGCGGATAAAGGCGCTTGCCTCGGAAAACCCGGTCTGGGCGGCGATGGCTTCGACGCTGTCCCCGGTGGTGGCCAACAGGCGCACCGCCATGTCGCGGCGCACCTGTTTGCGGATATCGGAATAATCCACCCCGTCTGCCTTGAGCCGCCGCCGCAGCGTATGCGGCGCCATTTGCAGGGTGGCGGCGACGTGGACCATGTCGGGCAGCCGCCCCTCGACCGACAGGCAGGTTTCCACCGCCACCGCCACCTCAAGCGGCAGACCGGCAGATGCGTCCTGAGGCAGGAATGCGTCAAGCGGCGTGCGCCGGGCATAGGCCGTTGCTTGCTCCTCGCTACGCAGCACCGGCAGCCGTATCAGCGCCCGCGGGATTGCCAGCCCCGAAGAGCTTTGGCCGAATTGCATCGGCGCCCGCTGGAACATAGCGCGATAGGCGCTGGCATGTCCGGGCGCGGCATGTTCGAACCAGGCCCCGTTCAACGCGCCGCGATTGCCCACCATCCAGGCCAGCATGCGCCCGACCAGAACCAGCACCATTTCAACCGCTGTCGTGTTCAGCACCGTGCGCCCGGGGATGCGCGTCATCTCGAAAAGCAGGCTGGCACCACTCTCACGCAGTGAGAAACGAAAGGAATTGTCCATAAGGTCCATGAACCCGGTCGCCCGGCCATAAGCCGCACCCAGAGTATCCGCATGGCTGACATGGGCAGCCATGATCGCATG
>NZ_JBXWRR010000025.1:0-40829 GCF_059613025.1 Ruegeria sp. BHSC223 | reverse complement strand
TCCGGCGGCGCAGGCTGTGGCTATGCGTCGGCCTTTCCTCACCCGATCAGCCCGGAACCGCAGTGCCGGCAGTGTCGCCGGTGCCATCGGCGCGGGCGCGGGCGGCGGCCAGCGTGTCGCGCAGCTCGGCCTCCATCTTCTTGAGCTCTTCCTCGGCGGCCGCGCGCTTGGCCTTGCCCTCGTCTGCGATCTGAAGGCTTTCCTGGATGGTTCCGATCAGGTCGGCATTGGCCTTTTTCACCGCTTCGATGTCGAACACTCCGCGCTCCATCTCTTGCCGGATCAGCTTGTTGCTTTCGCGCAGGTTGGCGGCGTTCGAGGTCAGAAGCTCGTTGGTCAGGTCGTTGGCGTCGCGCACGGCGGCGGCGGCCTCGGCGCTGCGCTGGATGGTGACCGCTTGCGCCAACTGAGTTTCCCAGAGCGGCACGGTATTGACCAGGGTCGAGTTGATCTTGGTCACCAGCGATTTGTCGTTTTCCTGCACCAGTCGGATCGAGGGCAGCGATTGCATCGTCACCTGGCGGGTCAGTTTCAGGTCATGCACCCGGCGTTCCAGATCGTCGCGGGCGGCGCGCAGGTCGCGCAGCTCCTGCGCCTTCATCACCTGTTCGCCTTCGGGGGCGGCATCGACAGCGGCGGCCAGTGCCGGGATGTCCTGGCTGTCCAATTCGGTCAGCTTTTCCTCGCCCGCCGCGATGTAAAGCGCCAGTTCGTCGTAGAACCGCAGCGTCTTTTCATAGAGCAGGTCGAGCGACTTGATATCCTTCAGCAGTGTGTGTTCGTGGCCCAGCAGGTTGTCGGTGATCTTGTCGATCTGGGCCTGCACCTCTTCGAACCGGGCGGTGAACTTGGCAAAGGGCGCGGCGCGGCCGATCAGCCTTTCCCACCAGCTGCGTTCGCGGCGCACGTCCAACTCGCTGACGGAAAAGCCGCGAATAGTGGTGACGATGCCGCGCAGGCTGTCGCCCGCCGGTCCCACATCCTTGTTGCGGACATCGGCCAGCATGGCCTGGCTGATCTCCTGCAACTCGGCCTGTGCGCCGGAGCCGAAACGCACGATCGAGTTTGTATCGCCCATGTCGATCTCGCCCATGCGGCGGCGGATCTCGGTGCCGACCGGTTCGTCGGCCTCGGCCAGCGGCACCACCTCGGCGCGGGGTTCGGGCAGGGTGACGGCGGTCACTTCCTCGACCAGGCCAACCGCCTCGGCCGCTTTCTTCTGTATGCTGTCGGACATCGGGGTTCCTTTCGGGTTGGGCCGGTCAGTCGAGCCGGACGCCTTCGCGCTGCAAGCGGTCGCGCAGCACGTCGATTTCAACGGTCAGATCGCTGCGGTCATCCAGCAGCATCTTGCGGGTGCGGGCGGTAAAGTTCTGCTCCAGATCGTCGAGCAGGGCCAGATAGTCGGCGCGCGCGCCGGCATCGCGGGTGCGGGCGTGGATATCGGCGAATTTCACCGTCGCATCGCGGGCACCGCGCAGGTAGACGGTGAGGTATTTGCGGGCGCCGGTCAGATCGCGTGGGTCCTCTTCTACGGTGCGAAAAAGTTCGCGCGCGGTGGCCTGAAACCTCTCGACCCGTGCGTCCAGTTGCCGATCACCGGCGCGACGGATCGCGTCGGACATCTCGCTCAGCATCCGCTCGGCCTCGCCCACGGCACGCGCGACCCGGTCCTGTTGAAAGGTGTCGACCCCCTCCATCCCCTTGTCGCGCATCGGATCGGCGCCAAAGGCCAGAAGATGCAACGCCGAGGCCGCGACCCCGAACAGCACACCTGCCAGGATCGACGCTTCGCCAGCCATCATCCCGGATTTGTAGACTGCAAGCGCGGTGCCGAGACCGGTCAGCGCGGTGGCGAACAGCTTGCGCGGGATCGCCGGGCGGCGTGCGACCCGGCGCGCGTGATAGGCGGCCTCGGCCCTCAGCCCCTCGCGCAAGAGCAGCGCCGCCCCGGTCCACAGACCGGCTGCGCCGAGCCCCAGAACCAGCCCGATGGCGCCATCGTTGAGCGAGGTAAAGACCAGCGGGATCGCGGGCACGAACAGCGCGTTGGCGCGGGCACCCGCCGGATCGACGCGGGCGCCGTCGAACTGGCCGCGCGGGGCCGGTTCGCTCGGTTGCTCTGCCTCGGGGCTGAATTTGCCGCCATAACGCTGCGCCATCGAGTCAGAGCCCTCCCAGCCAGCCGGTGCTCACACCAAAGAGCAGCACGAGAAGCGCGGCAAAGGCCAGTTTCTGGACACCGGTCTGTGACATTGTCTTCCCCTCTGAACTGCGGTTGCGGCGAATCTAGGCGATGCGGCGCGGGCTTGCTAGGGGGAAGGTTGCCTTCTGCGGCTCAGGAACGCGGTTTGCCGCCGCCGGGGCGCCTGGGCGGTTTGCCGCCGGGTTTTGCGGCAGGCCGGGCGTCGGGGCCCGCGTTGCGCCGTCCTGTGCCGGGTTTGGCCGCCCCGGTCGCGCGCGGTTTGCCTGTCCCGTCGCCGCGGGGCTTTGGGAGGCCACTCGCGCGACCCTTTGCCGAAGAGCCTCCGCGAGAAGGCGCTTGTGTTGACGCCCCCGGCTTGCGCTGGCGTTGAGGCCGGGCGGGGCGTTCGTCGGTCGGCTTGTCCTCGGCATCCAGCCCCAACTGGTCACGCAGCACGCGACGGCGCACCTCCTCGACCTTGCCGGGTGCAAGGGTGCCCAGCTGGAACGGACCATAGGAGACCCGGATCAGCCGGTTCACCACCAGCCCGATATCCTCCATCGCGCGGCGGATCTCGCGGTTCTTGCCTTCGCGCAGGCCAACGGTCAGCCAGGCATTTGCGCCCTGCTGACGGTCGAGCGTCACGATCATCGGCTGGAACCGCTCGCCCTCAATCACCAGGCCCTGGCGCAGCGGCGCGAAATCCTCGTCCTTGGGCGTACCCTTGATCCGCACCCGGTATTTGCGCAGCCATCCGGTCGAGGGCAGTTCGAGCTGCCGCTTGATGGCGCCGTCATTGGTCAGCAGCAACAGCCCCTCGGAATTGAGGTCGAGACGGCCTACGCTCATCACCCGCGGCATCTCCTCGGGCAGGTCGTCGAAAATGGTTTTGCGTCCCTTTTCGTCACGCGCCGTGGTCACCAGCCCTGTGGGCTTGTGATAGAGCCACAGTCGCGCCGGTTCGGCGGCGGCCAGCGGCGCGCCATCGACCGTCACGCGGTCGCGCTCGGTCACGTTCAGCGCCGGGCTGGCGATCACCTTGCCGTTGACCGCGACGCGGCCGGCCTCGATCATGCGTTCGGCCTCGCGGCGCGAGGCGACGCCCGCGCGCGACAGGATCTTGGCGATGCGCTCGCCGGGGGGAGGGGTGTTGCTCATCCCCGCGCAATAGACCATTTGCCGCGCTTGCGGAAGATGGATGATCGGGGCAGGGTCGGGCATGGTTTTCAGATCGCATATGGATCAGGCGCTGGCAGAGGCGCGCGCGGCCGCCGCGCGTGGCGAGGTGCCGGTGGGCGCGGTGATCGTGGCCCCCGACGGGCGCGTGGTGGCCGCAGCCGGCAATCGCACGCGCGAGACCTGCGATCCCACCGCGCATGCCGAGATCGTGGCCCTGCGCGCGGCCTGCGCCGCCGCCGGGTCCGAGCGGTTGGTGGGGCATGACCTCTATGTGACGCTGGAGCCGTGTGCCATGTGCGCGGCGGCGCTGGCTGCGGCGCGCATCCGGCGGGTGTATTATGGCGCGGCGGATCCGAAATCGGGCGGGGTGGCGCATGGGGCGCGGGTGTTTTCGCACCCCCAGGCCCATCACGCGCCCGAGGTCTATGACGGTATCGGCGGAGAGGAAGCGGCGGAGCTGTTGCGCGGGTTTTTCGCCGAACGGCGGGACAAGGGAGCGGAGTGAGATGGAATTCAGGTTTCGCGAGGGCGAAGAGGTAACGGAACTGCCCGAGGCCACCGATGCGGGCGTCTATTTCATCGGCCGCATCCGTACCCCCTGGACCGACCGCAAGGACTGTCCCCGGCAAGGGCGCGAGGACGGGCCGGAATGCCGGATCGAGCTGGATGCGCGCTGGGCGCCCGCGCTGCGCGGGATCGACGTGTATGAACGCCTCGACGTGCTCTACTGGCTAGACAAGAGCCGCCGCGACCTGGTCACCCAGAACCCCAAGAGCGATGGCAAGCTGTTTGGCACATTCGCCCTGCGCTCGCCGCAGCGGCCCAACCCGATCGGCCTGTCGCGGGTGCGGCTGGAACGGGTGGAGGGCACCACGCTGGTGGTGCGCGGCCTCGATTGCCTGGACGGCACGCCGCTGATCGACATCAAGCCCAACCGCTGTGAGTTCACGCCCAAGGCGGCGCCGAAAGAAACCGTACAGGGCTGAGCGCGCCGTCGTCAGCACATCTGTGGGCATCAAAGCTTGGTGAAATCCACATCTGACGCTAATCAAGATCAGGGCATGCGAAAGGCGACACGATGCACAGAAGAGATATCCTGCGGGCAGGGGGCGCGTTTGGGCTGATGGGGATGGCGGGACAGGCAGGGGCGGCGGGGGCCGGGTTTCATGTGCCCCCCGAAGAGGCGCGTCATGACCGCACCTTCATGCAGTGGCCGGTCAATCGCCGGGTGCATCCCGATCCGGTCTTTCTGGACATGGCGCAGCAGACCATTGCCGATATCGCCAATGCGATTGTGGCGTTCGAACCGGTCGTGATGCTGGCCGCCGCCGAGGATCACGCGGGCGCCCGCAGAAAGCTGTCGGACAAGGTCGCGCTCTGGGACATCCCGACCGAGGATCTGTGGTGCCGCGATGCCGGGCCGCTCTTTGCGCTGGACGGGCGGGGCGGGCTGGCGGTCAGTCATATCCAGTTCAACGGCTGGGGCCGCAAGCAGGTGCATCGCCGCGACGCGCGCATCGCCGAGCAGGTGGCGCAACGCCTGGGCCTGCCGCTGCTGCCCGCCGGATTGCGGGGCGAGGCGGGCGGGGTCGAGCAGGACGGCCATGGCCTTCTCCTGGCGCATGAAAGCTCGTGGGTGAACGACAACCGCAATCCCGGCCTGTCGCGGGCCGAGATCGAGGCGCGGCTGTTGCGCGCCTATGGGGCGCAGCGGATGATCTGGGCGCCGGGCGTCTTGGGCGAGGATATCACCGATTACCATATCGACAGCCTGGCCCGGTTCACCGGGCCGGGGCGGGTGCTGATCAACCTGCCCGACGATCCTGACATGGACGACCCGTTCCACCGGGCGGCGCTCGATACCCATGACGCGCTGGTGGCGGCAGGCCTGAAGGTCGAGGTCATTCCCGAACCGCACCGGCGGCGGGTCAAGAGCATCGACTTTGTCGCCTCTTACGCCAACTACTACGTCTGCAACGGCGCCGTGATCGCGGCCGAGTTCGGCGATGCCGAGACCGACCGCATCGCCGCACGGGCGCTGGCGCGGCACTATCCCGGGCGCGAGGTCGTCACGCTGAACGTCGATCCGCTGGGCGAGATGGGCGGCGGCATCCATTGCGCCACCCAGCAGATGCCCGCCACATGAGCTGGCTTTCGCGACATGCGGCCTCGATCGAGGCATTGGCGGCCATGGCCACCGCCGCACTGGCGTTGGCGGCGCTGATCGGGGTCAAGATCCAGCTTGACGAGGCCGACCGCCTGCAACGCCAGCAATCCGCGCGCGAGGCGTTTCGTGCCCATCTGGCACTGGCTGCGACGCTGCCCGATTTTGCTGCGCCCGCAGACGAGTGCGCGTTGCTCCACTCGGACCGGGGTGGCGCCTATTCCGCCTTTGTCGACCATCTTCTTTACTCTGCCGAACAGATGCTGGGTGTCAGCGAGGGATGGGAAACGTCGTTCATGGCCCTCTTCGAACCACACCGGACCTATCTCTGCTCTGACGAGTCGCAGGGGGGCGAAACCGAGGAAACCGCCGCCCTGCTGGCACGATTCCGGGCCTCGACCTGCGCCGAAATACCTGCCTGCGACTGAGCCGGGTCAGCCCCTGACCACGATCCCGCGCGGGATATCGGCCAGGCATTTGCCGCCCTCGGGCGTGATGACAAAGCTTTCCGTGATCGCTACGCCCCAGTCCGGGGTCCAGAGGCCGGGCATCAGGTGAAAGGTCATGTTCTCGGCCAGCGGCGTGGAATCGCCGGGCCGCAGGCTCATGGTGCGCTCGCCCCAGTCGGGCGGATAGGAAAGGCCGATGGGATAGCCGGTGCGGTTGCCTTTGACGTATCCAGCCCGCGCAAAGCTGTCGTAGACGCAGGCCGCCACCTCCTCGCAGGTCACGCCGGGGCGCGCACGGGTCATGGTGTCGTCGATGGCGGTCAGGATCGCCTCTTCTGCACGGCGGATATCGGCGGGCACCTCGCCCAGATAAAGCGTGCGGCTGGCCGGGCAGTGATAGCGGTGATAACAGCCCGAGATCTCGAAATAGGTGGCCTCACCCCGGGTCAGAGGACGGTCGTTCCAGGTGATGTGCGAGGCCGAGGCCTCCAGCCCCGAAGGGGCAATGGGGGCAATCGCGGGATAGTCGCCTGCCAGCCCATCGGGGCCTGCGACGCCCGCCGCCTGCACCTCGGCCACCAGCTCGTGTTTCGGGCGGCCCTCGCGGAACCCGTCGCGCAGGACCGAATGCATATGCGCGGTCAGCACACCTGCCTTGCGCATCAGGACCAGTTCGGCGGAGCTCTTGACCGCACGTTGCCAGTTCACCAGCCCGGTCGCATCCGCCAGCGCATCGCGGCCAAAGGCGGCTTCGAGCACCGCGTGGGACTTGGCCGAGTAATAGTAATTGTCCATCTCGACCCCCAGCGCCCGGGTCCAGCCGCGCTCGCGCAGCAGGGTCACCAAGGCATCGACGGGATGGTGGTCGGGATGCTGGACGTGTTCCTCGGGCCAGTCGAACAGGTCTTCGGGTCCGAGCCAGGTGGTCTGCGCCGCCCCCGGCTTGTCCTGCGTCCGCCCCCACCAGAGAGGGTTGCCGCTGGCATGCAGGATGACCAGCTGCGGCACGTAAAAGCTCCAGCCGTCATACCCGGTAAGCCAGGCCATGTTCGACGGGTCGGCGACCAGAAGGGTCTCGACCCCAGCCGCCGCCATTGCGGCGCGGGTGCGGGACAGGCGGTCGGCGTATTCAGTGGTGGAGAAATCGCTGGCTGGCATTGGCAGGGTCCTTCTTACAGAGGTTCCGGGCGCCCGGTCAGGTGATAGAGGACATGATCGCCCTCGAGCCCCTTGAGCGGGGTAGCGATGGAATCGGAATAGTCGAAATCATGCTGCGACCCGACCATGTTGCGCGTTGCCTCAGACAACAGGATATCGCCCGCTCCGGCAAAAGAGGCGATGCGGGCGGCTTTGTTCACCACGGTGCCAAAGAAATCGCCCCTGTTTTCGACCACTTCGCCGGTATGCAGGCCGATGCGCAGGGCAAGGCGCGAGCCTTGCGTCCCGGCCCGAATGGCCGAGGCCGCGCGGACTGCGCCGGTCGCGGATTGAAAGGATGACATTGTGCCGTCGCCCAGCGATTTGACCAACGTACCGCCATGCTCGGTCACGATTGCCTCGACCCGGCGGAAATGAGCGTCGATCAGGCGCACCCATTCCGCATCGCCCATGGCTGCGGCCAGGGCCGAACTGTCGACGATATCGGTGAACATGATGGTGGCGAGCCCGCCGGTGCCGAACCGGTGCGATCCGGCCTGGGCCGCCGCGATCAGGCGTTGAAAGGCGGTGTGTTCGATCCCCAGCTTGTCGCGGTTCGAGTCGGCCTGCGAGATATGGTGCTGCACCATCTTCCAACTGCCGCGTTCCAGCACAAAGACAAAGGTCACCCGGTGGGTGCCCCGGCTGCCGGTGCTGGAAAAGGTGTAATGGCTCTGATAACTGGCCCAGCCGGTTTCGCCATGCTCATAGGCCTCGATCTCGATGTCCTCTTCGATGAAATCGGGGACCTCGGCCAGATGGTCGGCGATGCCGTCGCGCACCAGCTGCCCACGCCAAAGCTCGCCAGCGGCGCTGCCGATATAGACCAGCGCGTCGGATTGCGACAGGTAATGCGGCAGGTCGGCCACCTTGTGGCTGCGGATCAGGGTGGTCCAGCGGCGCACGATGGCCTCGATCTCTGGCGAGCGCTGGATCATGACCGCCACTCCAGCCGGTGGACCCGGTGCAGGCCGTCGAAACCTTTGAGCGGGATGTCCGCCGGCGGGAGAATGACCACGCCCTCCACCGCGCCGGTCAAGTCGCGGGTATCGCCGGAAATCACGATCTCGCCCGGTGCCGCGGCGGCGGCGATGCGGGCGGCCTTGTTGACCACGGTGCCAAAGAAATCCTCGCGGGTCTGGATCACCTCGCCGGTATGAATGCCGATCCGCAGGGCAATGGCGGGGCCGTCCGAGGCCTCGGTCGCGCGCAATATGGCCTGCGCCGCGCGCAACCCCTGTTCGGGTGAGGGAAAGCTCGACATGGTGCCATCGCCCAGCGATTTGACGAACTGTCCGCCCCGCGCCTCGATGATCTCGCGCAGCGTGTTGAAGTGGCGGGCCACCTCGGACGACCACAGCCGGTCGCCCATGGCCGAGGCGAGGCGCGAGGAATTGACGATGTCGGTGAACATGACCGAGGCGAAGCCCTCGCGCTGATCCAGCGAGAACCCCTGTTTCGCGGCGGCGACCAGATCGGCGATGGCCGTCTGTGCGGCACCGGTGAACTCCATGTTCGGGATCGGGACCGATCCATGGCGATGCACGATCTTCCACGCGCCGTCCTCGAGCGTGAAGATCAGGGTTGAACGGATCTGGAACACCCGGTCGGGCTGAGGGGCAAAAACCAGTTCATGACTCATGCAGGCCCAGCCGGTGCCGTTGTGTTCGTAAGCTTCGGCAAAGGTCTCGTCATGTCTGATCAGATCGGGAATGTCGCCAAAGAAATCTCCGATCCCCTCGCGTACCGATGGGCCGGCCCAGATCTCGTTCTCTCCGGTTCCGACAAAGCGCAGGTATTCGCGTTCGGTCAGCAGGTTGCGCAGATCGTTTGGCCGCCTGTTGGGAATCGCGTCGATCCAGCGCCGTGCAATCGCCAGCAACTCGGGAGAGACGACAACGCGGCTCATTTCCGCCACTCCAGCCGGTGGATGACATGTTCGCCCGCGAGCCCCTTGAGCGGCGTGGTGACCGGGTCGGCAAAGCGAAATTCGCGGCCGCCGACCAGGATGCGGGTCGCGTCCGACAGCCGGATGTCGCCGGGTTGCGCGAGGCCTGCGATCCGCGCGGCCTTGTTCACCACCAAGCCGAAGAAATCGCCGCTGGCCTCGGTGACCTGTCCGCTGTGCACTCCGATACGCACGTGGAGGGGAGGTTCCGTTTCGCGCTCGGCCATCCGCTCCTGGATCGCCTGAGCCGCCATCAGCGCGGGACTGGCACCGTGAAAGGCCGACATGGTACCGTCCCCAAGTGTCTTGACGAGCTCGCCCTTATGCCGGGTTACGATTGTCTTGATCTCATGCACATGGTTCTGAACCAGATCGCTCCACGCCGCATCGCCGATGGTTTCCGTGATCACTGTGCTGTCGGCGATGTCGGTGAACATGACCGTGGCCAGCCCGGCTTGTCCGAGGTTTGGCCGGTCGCGCGCGGCGGCCTTTGCGATCTCGTCGAAGTTGCCCGGATCGTACCCCAGCGAGGTGGCGTTTGGGACCGGGTTCGAGTTGTGGATATGAACGATTTTCCACTGGGCCTCTTCGAGGCCGAAAACGATGGTGCCCCGGAATTGGATTTTTGTGCCCGTATCCGGCGTGACCATTGTTGCGCTCCAGACCGACCAGCCCATGACATCCCGCTCGAATGCATGGATGTCGATATCCTCGTAGCGGAAGACGGCAAGCTCTTCGCGGGTTCCGGAAAAGAACCTGCGCAGCATGTCTCCGGTGAACAACTCGCCTTCGGCGGATCCAAGGTAGAGCAGCGCGCTGCTTTGTGAGAATAGTCCGCTGGTAGATCCGTCGCGCCGGGCCGTGCACTGAAGAAACCGCCTGGTAATGGCGGCGAGTTCTGGCGAATTCTGGTAGCGGTCGGGCATGCAGAGCCTCCGGCCGGCGGAAAAAGGGACAACTGTTTTCTTTCTAAGGCCTCCGGCGGCTTTCCCGCAATCTCTTGAATGCGTGCTGGGCAGCCCGGGTGCCGGGTTCGGGCCGACGGGAAACATGCAAGGGGCAGGAAACATTCATGTAGTTTTCACCATCGAAGTCTTTCAGCCTGCGCAGCAGTCCTCGGGGTGAAGAAGGCAGGTTGGAAGAACTGTTCGGTTAGTCTCGCCACTCCAGCAGATGGGTCAGGTGGTCTCCCTCAAGCCCGCGCAGGGCCACGGCGGCGGGATTGACAAAGACAAAACCGCCACTATCGCCGACCATCAGACGGGTGGCATCCGAGACCCGGATTTCCCCCGGCCCGGCAAGGGCGGCGATGCGGGCGGCCTTGTTGACCACGGTGCCGAAAACGTCACTGTCGCCGGCGATCAGGTCTCCGGTATGCAGGCCGATGCGGATACGCAGCCGGGGTTCGCTCTCGGCCGCGTCCATTGCCGTTTGGGCGGCTGTGGCGGCCGACAGCGCGGCGCGGGCCGAGGGAAAGCTGGACATGGTGCCGTCGCCAAGTGACTTGATCAATGTCCCGCCCAGACCCTCGACCAGCTGCCTCATCTTGCCGATATGGGCCTTGACCGCTTTCGACCACGGCGCGTCGCCCAGGGCGACCGCGATGGCAGTGCTGTCGGCGATATCGGTGAACATGATCGTTGCCAGCCCGGTTCGGTCCGGTGTCTCGGTCCCGGACAGGGCGGCGTTCAACAGGTCGTCGAAGCGCGCAAGCTCTCGCCCCAGACCTTCGGTATTGGTTCGCGGGATCGAGTTATGGACATGCGCGATGCGCCACTGGCCCTGTTGCAGGTGAAAGATCAGGGTTGTGCGCACCTCGGCGGCGGTCCCATCGGGTGCCTCGGCCTCGTGCACCGTGATCGACCAGCCCGCCGGGCCACAGGCAAAACCGTCGATCGAAGTGAAGCGCAGGCGCATCGGGGGATGCGCCTCGACGAACCGGCCAAAGGCATGCCGGAACTCTGGCCCCCGGCCGATTTCTTCGGGGGCGGTGCCGACGTAATACAAAAGCGCGTCGTCCGTCAGCAGGTTAACCATCGTGGCGCTGTCACCGCCGGCATAGGCTTCGTGCCAGCGCCGTGCGATGGCGGCAATCTCGGGGCTGGGCTGGATCGACACGCTCACTCCCGCCACTCCAGCCTGTGGGTCACATGCCGCCCGTCCAGTCCCTTCAGGGCGACTTCGACAGGCGGCGAGAACCGGAACCTCCGGGCGCCACCGACCATGATGCGGGTGGCGTCCGACAGACAGATTTCTCCGGGTGCGGTCAGTGCGGCGACCCGTGCGGCCTTGTTGACGACGGTTCCGAACATGTCGCCGTCCTGTTCGACCAGATCGCCCGTGTGCAGGCCGACCCGGATGCACAACTGCGGCTCGTCCTCGCTGGCGGAGATGGTCCGTTGCAGCTCTGCGGCCGCCGTCAGCGCGCCCGAGGCCGAGGCGAAGGCCGACATGGTGCCGTCACCCAGCGTCTTGACCAATGTGCCACCATGATCTGTCACGATGACTTCGACCTGTTTCAGGTGCCTGCTGACCGCGACCGACCAGCTGGTGTCGCCCAGGGTTTCGGCCAGCACCGAACTGTCCGCGATGTCGGTGAACATGATCGTTGCAAGGCCTGTGCGCGTGAACTCGGCGGGGGTGGCAAGTGCGGCTTCGAGCAGGTCCTCGAAGCCGCGCGATTCGTATCCCAGCGCCTCCATGTTCGAGACCGGGTTCGAGTTGTGCACATGCACGATCCGCCAGACGCCCTGTTCCAGGTGCAGCACAAAGGTGGAGCGAAAGGTGATCTCCTTGCCGGTATCCAGCGACACCCTTTCACCGAACCATTCGACCCAGCCCAGTTCACCGCATTCAAAACCGCGAAACTCGTCCCGGTCCCAGGCAAAGCTGGGGATGTCCTGCATATAGCGTGCCATGCCCCGGCGCAGTGTGTCGCCGCGCCAGATCTCCCCATGGGACGAACCAATGTAACCCAGCGCCGGATCGTCCGAGAACAGGTTGGTCACGGTCACGTTGTCCCCCGACGCATAGGACCGCAGCCACCGGCGGACGATGGCACCAAGCTCGGGCGAGGGGGTGATGGCGGCCATGGTGTCAGACGTCGATGGATTGCATCACCTGTGGCTCGATTACGTCGACACCGGGCAGACCGTCGATCAGGGCCTGGGCCGACTGTTCCAGGATCGGGAAGGTGCGGTAGTGGCAGGGGATCACCGTCTTGAAGTCGAAATAGCGCTTGGCGGCATAGGCCGCGCCCTGCATGTCCATGGTGAAATGGCCCCCGGCACTGAGAATGCCGATATCGGGTTTGTAATAATCCCCCATCCAGTCCATGTCGGCCATGATGCCGGTATCGCCCGACAGATAGACCACATGCCCCTCGGCGGCGATCATGTAACCCACCTCGGACCCGCCGCTGCGCAGCCCCTCCGGCGTGGTGAAGGTCGAGCTGTGCGAGGCCGGCACCATCGATACCCGCACCCCGTTCAGGGTCACCGTGCCACCCTTGTTGAATCCCACGGTCTCGATCTCTTCGGCCTCGCTCCAATAGCCCATCAGATCGTATTGCCCCACCACCGGCACCTTGAGCAGACGCGCCAGCGGCAGCACATCGACCACATGGTCGAAATGGGTATGGGTCAGCAGGATATGGGTGGCGCCCATGACGGCTGCGTCATGCTGATCCTCGGGCAGGGAAGGGTTGCCATTGAGCCAGGGATCGACCAGCAGCACGGCATCGCCGCTCTCGATCCGGAAACTGCCATGTCCCAGCCAGATGATCTTCATGTGTCTTTCTCCCTGATATGTCTTGGTTTCACCCTAGCACCCACTAGATGAAAATCCATGGATTGGTTGCGCGAAATCGACGGCTATTGCGAAAGGCTGGGGCCGGGATACTGGGCCGAGCCGGTGAACGCTGTGACCAACCTTGCCTTTGTGCTGGCGGCCGTCCTGATGTGGTGGCGCACGCGGGGCGCGCGTGACCGGATCGAGACGGCACTGATCGCTGTACTGGCGCTGATCGGGCTGGGCAGTTTCCTGTTCCACACTTATGCGCAGGTCTGGGCCGCACTGGCCGATACGCTGCCCATCGTGGCCTATGTGCTGATCTATATCTATGCGATCAACCGCGCCGGATGGGGCCTGCGCATGCCGCAGGCGCTGCTGCTGACGGGGGGCTTCTTTCCGTATGCCGCTGCCACGGTGCCGCTGTTCGGGTTGTTTCCGGGCCTCGGCGGGTCGGCGGCCTATGCGCCGATCCCGTTTCTGATCCTGGTCTATGCCGCCCTGTTGCACCGCCGGGCGCCCGCGCTGGCCCGCGGTCTGGCGCTGGGCGCGGGGATTCTTGTTCTTTCGATCACGTTTCGGGCGCTGGACGATCCGCTGTGTGGGGGCTGGCCTCTGGGTACCCATTTCCTCTGGCATCTGTTGAACGCGCTCATGCTGGGCTGGATGATCGAGGTCTATCATCGTCATCGGCGCGGGATCCGAGCCTGAGTTTCCGGGATTGACGGAACCGGTTTGGACCGCCGATATGGGCCGCTGAAACGGGGAGAGGCGGATATGGGCGATCTGACGGCAGATGTTCTGGTGGTCGGCGGCGGCACCGCGGGCTTTGGTGCGGCGGTGACAGCGGGACGGCTGGGGCTCGATGTGGTGCTGCTCGAGGCCGGGACCAAGGTGGGCGGGGTCATGGCGTTCTGTCCCGGCATGCCCTGGGGCGCGGCCTATCCGCAGGATGAGAGCATCGGCGGGCTGATGCAGGAGCTGGAGGGCCGGCTGATGGCGATGGACCCGCCGATGGCCGAGAAGCGGCCCTGCACGCTGGAAAACTTCGGCCCCGAGATCCAGTACGATCACGACGCCGCCACCACGATGATGTTCGAGATGCTGGAAGAGGCCGGCGTGCGGGTGTTCCTGGGCGCGGTGGCCATTGCCCCGGTGATGGAGGGGGACCGCATCGCCGCAGTCGAGTTCTTCGACCGGCGCGGACCGCAGCGGATTGCGGCGCGGATCGTGATCGACTGTTCCGGCGATGGCGACATCTCGGCCAAGGCGGGGGTGCCCTTCACGCTGGGCGACGGGCAGGGCAACATGATGGCGGTGACCCTGTCCTTTTTCATGGAGGGCGCCGATTGGGACCGGGTATTTGCCGAGAACGATCCCTATTTCCGCCGCTACGCAGCCAAGGGGATTGCCGAGGGGCGGCTGCATCCACATCTGGCGCAGCTCTACCTGATGAAGGGGTTCCATCGCGGCACGGTCTTCTGCAACTCGGTCGCCATTCGCGGGGTGGATGGCACCGATCCCGCCGATGTGACCCGCGCGACGCAAGAGGGGCGGCGGCGTTGCCTGCAACTGGCCCAGTTCCTGCGTTCGGATGTGCCGGGCTTCGAGGCCGCGCATATGTCGCAGCTGGGTCCGACCGTGGGTGTGCGCGAAACGCGCAAGCTGGAAGGGGTGTACAAGGTCACCGGCGCCGATCTGGCAGCGGGTACCAAGTTTGCCGACGGGATCGTTGCCTGTGACAATCCGATCGACGATGTGATGCGCACCTCGGATCAGATGACCCATGATGCCATGGTCGAGCGCGGCGGCTATTACACAATCCCTTTCCGGTCGCTGTTGCCGAAAGCGGTTGCGAACCTGATGTTCGCGGGGCGCATCCTGTCGGCCGATCTGGTGGCCTTTGCCTCGGTCCGGGGGATGCCGCAATGCATGGCGATGGGACAGGCGACCGGAACGGCGGCGCATCTGGCGATCCGCGATGGCATTCCGGTTCAGCAGGTGGATCGTGCCGAGCTGGTGGCAATGCTGATCCGGCAAGGGGTTTCGCGCCTTGGGTGACCGGCTGAAATCAATAAGTGTTCAGATTCATTCCAATATCCGTATTTTCCATCTTTGATTGATCAAAATGCTTTGCCATTCGTTCAGTTGTTTGAACGATCAGTCATGGTGATTGAACGGGTGAACATTCACGCCGGGCGCGTTGTGATGCAGTTTCCTGACACACCCGCCAACCAAGTGGCCGGGCGTTATCAGTCAACCGAAAGGAAACCAAACGATGTCTCGCATGATCACCTTTACCGCAGCCGCCCTGTCGGCCCTGCTCGCCTTTGGCCCGGCCATGGCCGCCGACGAAATCAACGTGGTGCCCGGCCTGACCGCCGCTGGCGCGCCGCTGGGCCTGCATGGGTCGGACCCGGTCGCGCTGCTCGACAAGGGCAAGAACCGCGAAGGCAGCGCCGCGCATACCGCCGTGCATGACGGCGTGGCCTATTATTTTGCCTCCGAGAAGAACCTCAAGGCGTTCCAGGCCAACCCCGATCACTACTCCGTGCAGAACGGCGGCTTCTGCACCTTTGGCGTCTCGGTGGGCAAGAAGTTCGACGGCGACCCGAACTATGCCGCCGTGGTCGACGGCAAGCTCTATGTCTTTCTGAACGAGGAAATCTACAAGATGTTCGAGCAGGACAAGGCTGGCACCATCGCCAAGGCGGCGGCCAACTGGACCAAGATCGAGCACAAGGCGGCCAAGGATCTCTGATCCCGCCCGCACCCCGGACCGGCCCGCGCGACCTCTCGCGCGGGCCGTTTCGTGTTCGGTCGCTTGACCTTTGCTGTGCGCGCCGGTCATCTGCGCGGACGCATTGGGAGTGAGCGATGACGGCGGCGGTTATGACCGACAAGGCGCGGCGCGCCGGGATCGCGGGCGCGATAGCCTGCACCACCATCTTTGCACTGACCGTTGGCCTCAGCTTTCCGCTCTTGTCGCTGGTGCTGGAGGATCAGGGTACCAGCGAGGCCGCCATCGGGGTCAACGCGGCGATGACGCCGCTGGGGATCATGATCGCCTCGCCCTTTTACCCGCGCCTGATCGAGCGATTCGGAAGCTGGCAGGTGGCCGTCGGCTCGCTGCTGCTGTCGGCGCTCTTGATCGTGGCGCTGGGGCTGACCCGGTCCTTTGGCGCCTTTCTGGTGCTGCGGCTTATGCTTGGCATGGCCGATGTGGGCATCTTCATCGTGTCGGAGACCTGGATCAACCAGCTCGCCCGCCCCGAGACGCGCGGCCGGGTGGTGGGCATCTATGCCACCGCTCTGTCTGTGGGCTTTGGTGCGGGGCCGTTCACGCTGGCGCTGATCGGATTCCAGGGGTTTGCGCCCTTTGCCGTCGGCGCGGCGTGTTGTGTCCTGGCCATCGGCGTGGTGCTGGCGGTGCGCGCCCATGCGCCGGATGTCTCGGACGAGGCGCCGGTGTCCCCGCTGGGGTTCCTGCGCTGGGCGCCGACCCTGCTGGCGGCGATCTGCGTCTATGCCTTCTGGGAGGGCGCGATGCTGTCGCTGTTTCCGGTCTTTGGACTGGCGGCGGGGCTGACGGTGGTGGTAGCAACCTCGGCCCTGTCGGTGGCGTTCCTGGGCAACACGGTGTTGCAGATCCCCATCGGATGGCTGTCGGACCGGACCTCGCGTCGGCAGGTGATGGTGCTGTGCGCGCTGATCACCACGCTGGGCGCGCTCTTGTTGCCGGGGTTGCCGGACCAGTTGCCGCTGTTTCTGGGTGTTCTCTTCGTCTTTGGCGCCACGGCGGGCGGCATCTATACCATGGCGATGTCGGAACTGGGTGACCGGTTCAGTGGCAGTGACCTGGTGGCGGGGAATGCCGCCTTTGCCATCGCCTTTGGTATGGGCGGCATGATCGGCGGGCCGATTACCGGCGCTGCGATGCAATTGACCGGCAATGGCGGTTTTGCCGGGGTTCTGGCGCTGATTTTCGCGGCAATGGCGGCGCTGGCCTATCTGCGCAGGCAGCGCGGCTGACCATCGCCATTCCGTTGCCCTTGCGACCGCGCCCATGGGGCGGTAAATGCGGGCCTGACGCAGATGAGGGAAACCGATGTCGATTGACCAAAGCACCGCCGCCAAAGTGGCCAAGCTGGCCCGGATCAAGGTGGACGAAGACGCGCTGCCGGCGCTGGCCGCCGAATTCAACACCATCCTCGGGTTCATCGAGCAGCTGAACGAGGTGGATGTCGAAGGCGTCGAGCCGATGGTCTCGGTCACGCCGATGCGGCTGAAGCGCCGCGCCGACGGGGTGACCGACGGCAACCAGCAGGCCAAGGTCCTGTCCAACGCGCCCGACGCGCGCGAGGGGTTTTTCGCGGTTCCCAAGGTGGTGGAGTAAGACATGAGCGATCTGAACACGCTGACGCTGGCCCAGGCGCGCGATGCGCTGCGCAAGGGCGAGACCACCTCGGTCGCGCTGACCGAAGCCTGCCTTGCCGCCATCGAGGGGGCAGGGGCGCTGAACGCCTTTGTCCACAAGACCCCCGAGATCGCGCTGGAGCGTGCACATGCCGCTGACGTGCGGTTGCAATCGGGCGATGCGCCCAAGATGTGCGGCCTGCCGATCGGCATCAAGGACCTGTTCTGCACCAAGGGCGTGCCGTCTCAGGCGGCCAGCCGTATCCTTGAAGGGTTCAAGCCGGAATACGAATCCACCGTCAGCCAGCAACTGGCCGATGCGGGCGCCGTCATGCTGGGCAAGCTCAACATGGACGAATTCGCCATGGGCTCGTCCAACGAGACCTCGTGCTATGGTAATGCGGTCAACCCCTGGCGGCGCGGCAATGACGACGCGGCGCTGACGCCGGGCGGCTCTTCGGGTGGCTCCGCCGCCGCCGTGGCCGCCGATCTGTGCCTGGCCGCGACCGGAACCGATACCGGCGGCTCGATCCGCCAGCCCGCCGCTTTTGTCGGCATCACCGGCATCAAGCCGACCTATGGCCGTTGCTCGCGCTGGGGCATCGTCGCCTTTGCCAGCTCGCTGGATCAGGCCGGGCCGATGACCAAGGACGTGCGCGACGCCGCCATCATGCTTGAGGCGATGTGCGGCCACGACCCCAAGGATTCGACCAGCGCCGATCTGGCGGTGCCCGATTTCGAGGCGATGCTGACCGGCGATATCCGGGGCAAGGTGATCGGCATCCCGCGCGAATACCGCATGGACGGCATGCCCGAAGAGATCGAGGCGCTGTGGCAGCAAGGCACCGAGATGCTGCGCGCCGCCGGGGCCGAGATCCGCGACATCTCGCTGCCGCATACCAAATACGCGCTGCCCACCTATTACGTGATTGCGCCCGCCGAGGCGTCGTCGAACCTCGCCCGTTATGACGGTGTGCGCTATGGCCACCGCGCCAAGCTGGCACAGGGTGACGGCATCACCGAGATGTACGAGAAAACCCGCGCCGAAGGGTTCGGACACGAGGTGCAGCGCCGGGTCATGGTCGGCACCTATGTGCTGTCGGCGGGCTTTTACGACGCCTACTACAACCGCGCCCGCAAGGTGCGCAGCCTGATCAAGAAGGACTTCGAGGATGTGTTCGCTGCCGGGGTCGATGCGATCCTGACACCCGCCACCCCCTCGGCGGCCTTTGGTCTGGGCGAGATGGCGGATGCCGATCCGGTGCAGATGTATCTCAACGACGTGTTCACCGTCACCGTGAACCTCGCTGGCCTGCCCGGCGTGTCGGTACCTGCCGGGCTTGACAAGCAGGGGCTGCCCTTGGGCCTGCAACTGATCGGCCGTCCGTGGGAGGAAGGCGATTTGCTGAATACGGCCTATGCCCTGGAACAGGCGGCGGGCTTTGTGGCCAAGCCCGGAAAATGGTGGTAAACCTGTCACCAAAGCAAAAGAGCAGGACGGCAACAATGCGCGTATTCTATCTTGTCCCCGTGATCGGGGTGCTTGCGGCCTGTGATCCGGCGATCCCGGATTCGGCGGCCGGGGTCGGTTTCAACACACCCGAATACCAGGCCCAGCGCGACGCGGTACTTCAGGGCCAGACGGTGACCGGTGATCCGCTGATCCCGCCCTCGGCGGTGTCCAGCGAAGGTTTGCCGCCCGCCGGATCCCCGACGGTCGACCCAGCCACCGCGGTCCCGGTTCAGACCACCGCCCAGACCGCAGCCTATGTACCGCAATCTGGTGACACAGCGGACGATATCGCCCGTGAAACTGCGGCGGCGCTGGCCGCCGCGAATGGCAATTCCGGCGTCGCCCCGGTCGAGGCCAGCCCCTCGAACCCGGCGCCCGCACTGGTCAGCAATCCCGGTATCTCCGACGAGCAGGATTTCCAGGCCGTTGCCAGCCGCGAGTCAATTCAAAGCGATGCCGAACGCATCGCCCAGAATCGCGCCTCGTATCAGGTGGTCGCTCCCACGGCGCTGCCTCAGCGCGACGCGGATGGGACCCCAAATGTGGTGCAATACGCGCTGTCGACCAGCCACCCCAAAGGCACCCAGGTCTATAGCCGCGCCGGGTTCAACCTCGCCGCCAAGGCCGAGCGCAATTGCGCCGCCTTCCCCTCACCTGACCAGGCCCAGATCGAGTTCCTGTCCAACGGTGGCCCGCAGCGCGACCGCAAGGGGCTGGACCCGGATGGCGATGGTTATGCCTGTGGCTGGGATCCGGCGCCGTTCCGCCGCGCGGTACAGAACTAGGGCGGCGTGACCCCGCACTGGCACCCCTCTCCCAATTTCGGTCCCCGCCGCGACGGGCTGACCCCGTCGCTGGTGGTACTGCATTATACCGCCATGGACAGCGCCGAGGCGGCGCTGGACCGGCTCTGCGATCCGGAGGCCGAGGTTTCGGCCCATTACCTGATCGGCGCCGATGGCACCCTCTGGCAGATGGTGAACGAGGCCGACCGCGCCTGGCATGCAGGCGTAGGGGAATGGCGGGGGCTGGATGACATCAATTCCCGCTCCATCGGCATCGAGCTCGACAATCGCGGTGACCACCCGTTTTCCGCGCCGCTGATGGACAGGCTGGAAATCCTGCTGGCGGATATCCTGCACCGCTGGGCGATTCCGCCCGCAGGTGTGATCGGTCACTCCGACATGGCGCCCGGGCGCAAATGCGATCCCGGCCCGCGATTCGACTGGGCCCGCCTCGCCCGGCTTGGTCTCGCCGAGAGGTCGGGAAGCGAGACATGCTCAGACGACCCCACACCCGAGCAGCTGCGCGCCGCTGCCTGTGCGGTAGGTTTCACCGCGCCTGCCGATGACGAGACGTTGCTGGCGGCCCTGCGCCTGCGCTACCGTCCCTGGGGCCGCGGACCGCTCTGCGCCGCCGATCTGGCCGCCTTGCCCCTTCATTCCGCTGAAAGTACTCCGGGGTGAATTGGCCGCAGGCCAAGAGGGGCAGCGCCCCTTTTCCGCCCGCCTCTTGACCTCTCCTCCGCCAGCGCCTAACTGCGGAACCGCGCGGAGGGCCGGATGGCCGCGTGGGGGGCGACCCCCGCGAGGAAAGTCCGGACTCCATGAAGCAGCGGTGCCGGGTAACGCCCGGGCGGGGAAACCCGACGGAAAGCGCCACAGAGAACAGTCCGCCGCGCAGGTCGCGGCAAGGGTGAAACGGTGGGGTAAGAGCCCACCGCGCCCCTGGCAACAGGGGCGGCACGGCAAGCCCCACCGGGAGCAATGCCAAATAGGACCCCCGCGCGGGACGCGTCGGTTTCGGCCGATACCTCCGCTAGGCCGCTTCAGCCGAGAGGGGTCGGGTTGGCAGCTAGAGGCGCCTGGCAACAGGCGCACCAGAGGAATGGTCATCGAAGGGGGCAACCCCGGAACAGAATCCGGCTTACAGGCCCTCCGCGCGCATTTTCCCGGGCTCGCCCTATTGACTCGGCCCACACGCCGGGTAAAAGCGCAGCCTCAGGACAGAATTCAACCGAAAGGCCCCTGCCTTTTCGGACGCAGGAGATAACCATGGCGAAGCCGACGACCATCAAGATCCGTCTGAACTCGACCGCGGGCACGGGCCACTTCTACGTGACCAAGAAGAACGCGCGTACGATGACCGAAAAAATGACCGTGCGTAAGTACGATCCGGTTGTGCGTAAGCATGTCGAGTACAAGGAAGGCAAGATCAAGTAAACTTGAGCCTTCGAAAAGCCGATGAGGGCCACTCTTTTAGGGTGGCCTTTTTCGTTTTGGCCGAATGGGGGGCTCTGGCCGCTTGCTTTTGCGACCCCGGCAAGGCTAGGCTTGCCGTGTCTGCCACCAAGCTCATGACGGTTATGAAGAAAATCCTGCTGCCCGCCCTTGCTCTGATGTCTCTGTCCGCCTGTGCCAGCCTGTGGCACCGCGAAGGGGTGGGGTTCACCGGTATCGACGGTGAGCCCAAGACCATTACCGAGAAGAGGGGGAGCGCCGATTACGTGGCGCGCCGTCTGAGCGTGCCGGCGGAACTTGCGGGCAAGCCTGTCCAGCGCCTGCAAAGCGAGAAAGGCGATATCGCCAGCCTGGCCGGGGTCGCCATCGGTGCTGGTGGCCGCAACCCGCAGACTGCGGTCGAGGTAGGGAGCGGTACCCTCGATTTGTATCTGAGCACGGTCGAAGTGAACGGAGTTCTTTTTGCGGTGCTGCGTACACCTGAGGACGGGATCGACCGGCTGGCAGAGGATGCAGGCGCCTCTTTTGCCCAATCGGTGCCACGCCTGACCGGCTGTTTGACCGGTGGCCAGGTTTTTCGTTCCGGGCAGTCGAAGCGGTCCACCGGACTTGCGGTTCCCCTCGACTGTCGCTGAAGGCGACAGCGGGGCGCAACGGAACAGCGGGGCGCAACGGAAAAGGGCGGGGAATTCCCCGCCCTTCATTCGTTCTGTCAGTTGCTGACTTATTCGCGGTTGCCGAGGAATTGCAGCAGGAACATGAACAGGTTGATGAAGTCCAGATAGAGGCTCAGCGCACCCATGATGGCAGCCTTACCCAGCCATTCCTGATCGCCGGAATGGGCCATTTGCAGATAGGTGTTCTTGATGTTCTGGGTATCATAGGCGGTCAGGCCGGCGAAAATCAGAACGCCGATCGCCGAGATCGCAAAGGCCATGGCCGAAGACGCCAAGAAGATGTTGACTACCGAGGCGACGATCAGGCCGATCAGACCCATCACCAGGAAGGTGCCCATGGCGCTCAGGTCCTTCTTGGTCGTGTAGCCGTAAAGCGACAGACCGGCAAAGGCGATGGCGGTGATCAGGAACACCTGAATGATCGACTGGCCGGTAAAGACCAGGAAGATCGAGCTGATCGACAGACCCATCACAAAGGCGAAGGTGTAGAAGATCAGCTGTGCGGCGGCGGCCGACAGGCGGTTGATGGCGGCGCTGAACCCAAAGACAAAGGCCAGCGGCGCGAACATGATCACCCATTTCAGCGGCGAGGCGTAAAGCGAATAGCCGATCTGGGTCAGGTATTTGTCGGCGCTCAGCTGGGCCACGGCCGCACTAGGATCGGTGGTCACCGCCAGACCCGAGATCGCCCAGGCCGCGGCAAAGGTGATCAGCATGCCCACGGACATGGTGCCGTAGACTTTGTTCATATGGGCGCGCAGGCCCTCGTCGATCTGGGCAGCGCGCGAACCGGCAGTAGTGGACCGGATCGTGTCGAATTGAGCCATTTGAGTCTCCCTGAAATCAAACTCGGGCCGCAAGGGCTACCCTGCGGCATTCCCGTCAAATATCGGAGAGCGAACCCGTGAATTCAAGTATTTCCGAGTCGGATTTAGGCTCAATCCACCCGAAAAAATGGCCCGCGCGGGGCGGGCCAAGGCAGGGGAAGAGCTGAAGCTGCTGTTCCGGCTTATTTCAGCCAGTGATGCGGGGCATCCCAGAACGGCCTCGCGGCCTCGGTCCGGGCCTCGGCGCGGGTGATCCCCATGTCTTCGAGCGCCCGGTCGTCGAGGTGCCGCAACTCCTGACGTTGGCGGCGCAGCGCCAGAAGGTCGTAGAATACGGCAAGCCGGGATCGGGGTGCGGGTCGGCAGGGGTGCGAGGCGGTGACAAAGGCCATGACGTGTCCTTTCTGATTTCGTGATGTGAGTTCGGGTGACAATCAATTTCCTTGATAGATATGGTGGGATGTGCTTCATTATGGAAACGAATGTTTTTGAACTCGTCCATCAAGGTTTGGAATGATACGCAATCTCGACATCACAACCCTGCGCAGTTTCGTGGCCGTGGCCGACAGTGGCGGTGTCACCCGGGCCGCAGGGTTCCTGCACCTGACCCAATCGGCGGTTTCCATGCAGATAAAGCGGCTGGAGGAACTCTTGGATCTGCAACTGCTGGACCGCAGCGGGCGCGGCATTGCGCTGACCGCCTCGGGTGAGCAACTGCTGGCCTATGCCCGCCGTATGGTGGCGATGAATGACGAGGTGATCGCACGGCTGACCGATCAGGCATTCGAGGGCGAGGTGGTGCTGGGCGTGCCGCACGATATCGTTTATCCGGCGATCCCGCGCGTGCTCCAGCAGTTCAACGCCGCTTATCCGCGGGTGCGGGTGCAACTCTTGTCCTGCTATACCTCCTGGCTGAAAGAGCAGTACGAACGTGGCGAATGCGACGTGATCCTGACCACCGAACCGGGGGGGGGCGATCATTGCGAGACGATTGCGGAACTGCCCCTGCGCTGGATCGGCGCGGCGGGGGGCTCGGCCTGGCGGCAACGGCCGCTGAAACTGGCGCTGGGACGGCGCTGTCTGTTCCGTGCCAGTGTGATCGCGGCGCTGGATGCGGCGAATATCCCCTGGGAGCTCTCGGTCGAGACCGAGAACGACCGCACCATCGAGGCGACCGTGTCGGCCGATCTCGCGGTGCATGCGATGCTGGAAGGCACTGCCGCGCCGCATCTGGCGCAGATCGAGTCCGATGCGCTGCCGGTGCTGCCCTCGCACAAGATCAATCTTTACGGCGGCAAGGACGGCAAGGGACAGATCGTCGATGCCCTGGTGGACCTGGTTCGCCAGAACTTTGCCAAGATGGGTAACGGCCATCTGCGCGCGGTGAGCTGAGCGAGCGCTGCCAAGCGGTGCGCCTGCGGCGCAAGACGATATCTCGTCGTCGTGCCTCCTCCTCGGCGCGTGTCGCACCGCGACATGCCACCGCCAAGACAGTGTATGTGGCGGCGGTAGACGCCTCCGGCGGGAGTATTTGCGACCAGAAAGAAGCGGCTGTCAGGGGGTGATGACGACCTTGCCGGTGGCGGTTCGGCTGCGCAGAAGCTCCAGCCCTTCGGCGGCGCGTTCGAGGGGCAGGACATGGCTGACATGCGGGTGCAGGCGCCCCTGCTGGTACCAGTCGAGCAGGGTCTGGAAACTGTCGCGGATCACCTCGGGGCGGAACTTCAGATAACCGCCGATGTAGAACCCGATCACGGTGAGATTCTTGACCAGCAGGTGATTGGCGGGGATTTGCGGCACCTCGCCGCCGGCAAAGCCGATGGGCAGCAGCCGCGCCTCGGGATTGGCGGCGCGGAAAGCGGCCTTGAAAACATCTCCCCCGATTGCGTCATAGACGACATCGACGCCGCCCAGGTCCAGCAGGCGGGCGCGCAGATCCTCATCGGCGTCGATCAGGATATCGGCTCCGGACTGGCGGGCGATCTCGAGCTTGTCTGCGCCACGGGCCTGCGCGATCACCCGCGCACCCATGAGTTTGCCGATCTCGACCGCAGTCAGGCCAACGCCGCCGGCGGCACCGGTGACCAGCAGCGTCTCGCCCGGTTGCAGGCGGGCGCGGTGATCGAGCGCCATATGGCTGGTGCCATAGGCAATCTGGAAGGCGGCGGCGTGTTCGAAACTCATGGCGTCAGGCAGGGGCAGGGCACGGTCCGCGTCGAAGACACCCTGTTCGGCAAGCCCACCCTGACCGGTGTAAAGGGCGATTCGGTCTCCGATTTTCAAATGCGAAACACCGGCGCCGAGGGCGTTGACTGTGCCTGCAACCTCCATCCCAAGTGTGAAAGGCGCGGTCGGTGTGTCCTGGTAAGTGCCCTTCTGCATCAGCAGGTCCGCGAAGTTCAGGCCACAAGCACGAATGTCGATCCGAACCTGGCCTGGGCCTGGTTCGGCTACCTGCTGATTGATCAGTTGCGCTGGGCTGCCGGCTCTTAGCACGGAGAATGAGCGCATCGGTTTTTCCTCTTGATTTACCGCCATAAAGACCGAGCTGGTGTGCTGAGTCAAACTGTGGCTCGGACGGCGAACATTGACTGCGTCACAGCGGCTCCTCTTTTGTCCTTGCAGTACCTTTCTGGGGTTGTATCGGTGGATTTCCGCCGCAACTTATGGTGCAGTTGAGCTGCACAGGATTCAACCAACTTGAATTCAATTGCGATTTTCGGCATATTCATAGGCGGTGCGGTTCGGGTCGCTCAACGATATTAGGGAATACTTAATTGGCCGTGTCAGATGGTTGGGGCAGGCCGCGCCCTTTATGCCGATGCCCGGGCGGTTGTCAGTGTAACAGAGGAGAATTCGCATGACCCATCCTGTAGACGTTCACGTGGGGAAGCGTGTACGGCACCGTCGCTGGCTGATTGGTATGACTCAGCAACAGCTGGCCGAACAGGTCGGTATTAAGTTTCAGCAGATCCAGAAATACGAAACTGGAGCAAATCGCGTGAGCGCGTCCCGCCTTTGGGATATCGCAGAGGCACTCGACGTTCCCGTGAGCTTTTTCTTCGAAGGACTTGAAGAATCGGAGAAGGTTGCTGCCGAGAAATCGAGCGTACCCGCAGACCTGATGGGGGACAAGGAAGCGCTGGATCTGGTGAGGTCCTACTATGCCATTCCCGAAAATCAGCGTCGCCGCCTGTTCGAATTGGCACGCGTGCTGAGCGACGTGGCCTGATCCGAGCCTGCATATTGCAAATTGGTCTGACGGGTGGCAATGCATCGGCATGAAACCTGCTGACTATACCGATCTAGAGATCGCCGAAAAACTGGCCGATGCCGCCCGCGCGGCGATTCTTCCTTATTTCAGACGGCTGGATCTTGGGGCCGAAAACAAGCTTGACAGCGGCTTTGACCCGGTGACCGAGGCCGACCGAGCCGCTGAAATGGCAATGCGCGAAATCCTCGCTGAGCTGCGTCCCCAGGACGGTATTCATGGCGAGGAGTTTGATGAGGTTGAGGGGCGTTCTGGTCGCGTTTGGGTATTGGATCCAATCGACGGCACCCGGGGCTTTATCTCGGGCACACCGACATGGGGTGTGTTGATTGCCTTGTCGGATACCCATGGCCCTTTCCTTGGCGTGGTGGACCAGCCTTACATCGGCGAGCGCTTTGTCGGTACATCCGAGGGCGCATATGTGACTGGACCGCTTGGGCTGCAGGTACTGGCAACGCGGAAGGATACTGATCTGTCCGATGCGGTCCTCTTTACCACCTTCCCAGAACTTGGCAGTGCTGAGGAAGAGGCGGCATTCCGTGCCGTGTCGAGCCGGGTCAAGCTGACCCGCTATGGAATGGATTGCTATGCCTACGCCCTGCTGGCAGCGGGGCTGGTCGATCTGGTGATCGAAGCTGGGTTGAAGGCAGTCGACATCCAGGCGCCCATCGCGTTGATCGAAGCGGCGGGCGGCATCGTTACAGATTGGACAGGCGGCCCCGCGCATGGGGGTGGGCGCGCCTTGGCGGCAGCCAATCCGCAAATACACAGCGCGGCGCTGGAACTCCTTCGTGGGGTGTGACCGCCTTGCAACCTGCCTCGGCTGGGCGTAACCTCTATTCAGCCGGTTCTTGAGCCCGTTTTCCGCCGGCCTGACACACTTCCTATGAAGCGGGCCCGACAGGGGAAGTGTGCACCATGACCGAACATCTGATTCGAAATGCCGATACCATTCTGACCATGGATGCGGACCGCAGTGAGCTGGTCGGCGCTGATATCCTGATCCGTGACGGGATCGTGGTCGCGATTGGCCCGAACCTCGCAACGATGGGCGAGGTGCATGAGGCGCGCGGCTGCGTGGTCACGCCGGGCCTCGTGAATACCCACCACCATCTGTATCAGAGCCTCACACGCGCCGTGCCGGGCGGGCAGGACGCGCTGCTGTTTGGCTGGCTCAAGACGCTCTATCCGATCTGGGCGCGCTTCGGCCCCGAGGAAATGTTCGTTTCGGCCCAGATCGGGCTGGCCGAGCTGGCGCTTTCAGGCTGCACGCTCAGTTCCGATCACCTCTACCTTTACCCCAATGGCGCGCGGCTGGACGATACCATCGCCGCCGCGGCCGAGCTGGGCCTGCGCTTTCACCCCACAAGGGGTGCCATGAGCATCGGCGAAAGCGCGGGCGGCCTGCCGCCCGATAGGCTGGTCGAGGGCGAGGCCGCGATCCTGGACGACATGATCCGGGTGGTCGATGCCTTTCACGATGCGGGCGAGGGCAGCATGTGCCGCGTGGGTCTTGCCCCCTGTTCGCCCTTTTCGGTCAGCCGCGACCTGATGCGCGACGCCGCCCTGCTGGCGCGGGACAAGGGCGTGATGCTGCACACCCATCTGGCCGAAAATGACGAGGACATCGCCTATAGCCTGGCGCAATTCGGTTGCCGCCCCGGCCAATATGCCGAGGATCTGGGCTGGACCGGGCCGGATGTCTGGCACGCTCATTGCGTCAAGCTCGACGGGCGAGAGATCGACCTTTTCGCTCGCACGCGTACCGGCGTCGCTCATTGCCCCTGTTCCAACTGTCGGCTGGGCAGCGGCATCGCCCAGGTCCGTGCGATGCGCGACGCGGGTGTTCCGGTGGGGCTGGGGGTCGATGGCTCGGCCAGCAACGACAGCGGCAACCTGATGGGTGAGGCGCGGCAGGTGATGCTGCTGCAACGGGTGGCGCGCGGCGCCGATGCCATGTCTGCCCGCGAGGCGCTCGAGATCGCCACCCGCGGCGGCGCCGATGTGCTGGGCCGCCCCGATTGCGGCCGGCTGGAGCTGGGCAAACGCGCCGATATCGCGGTCTGGGATGTCTCGGGCATCGACAGTGCCGGCAGCTGGGACCCCGCCGCGCTGCTGCTGGCCGGGCCGACCCAGGTCAGGCACCTGTTTGTCGAAGGCCGCCAGATCGTGCGCGACGGTCAGATCACCACTATCGACCTGCCGCGCATGGTCGAACGGCAAAACCGCCTTGCCCGCGCGCTGATGGGCTGAACTTCTTCATTTCGCAAAAAATACTCCCGCCGGAGGCAAAGATTTTTCGTCGAAAAATCTTTCGCCCGCCGAGAGGGCGGTCAGACCCGCCTGCCGCCGATCCAGACCTCGGCGATGGCACGGTCGTCGCCCATCATGATGGTCGGGAACAGCGCTTCCCACAGGTCGTCCGCCACGGCGCTGCGCTGGGCGATGGCGGGGGTCGAGGCGAGGTCTAGCACCACCAGATCGGCCTCCATCCCCGCCGCGATATTGCCGATCTGGTGATCCATCCGCAGCGCCCGGGCCGAGCCCTGGGTGGCCAGCCAGATCAGTTGCGCAGCATGGAGCGGCACGCCGCGCAACTGGCCGATCTCATAGGCCGCCGCCATGGTGCGCAGCATCGAAAAGCTGGACCCGCCACCGGTATCGGTGGCCAGCCCGATCCGCTGTCCGTCGGCCATCAGCCCGGCCATGTCGAAAAGGCCCGAGCCGATGAACGTGTTCGAGGTCGGGCAATGGATCAGCCCGGCGCCATGTTCGCGCAGCCGGTCACGCTCGCGTTTTTCCAGGTGGATGGCATGGCCATAGAGCCCGCGCCCCCCCAGAAGCCCGTGTTGCTCGTACGTGTCCAGATAGTCGCGCGCCTCGGGGTAGAGGCCCTTGACCCATTCTATTTCGTCGGTCTGCTCGCTCAGATGGGTCTGCATCAGGCAGTCGGGGTGCTCGGCCCAGAGTGCACCCATCGCGTCGAGCTGTTCCGGTGTGGAAGTGGGCGAAAACCGGGGCGTGATCGCATAGGAGATCCGGTCGACCCCGTGCCACTTCTGCAACAGAGCCTTGGACTGGTCATAGGCGCTTTGTGCCGTGTCGCGCAGGAATTCGGGCGCGTTGCGGTCCATGCAGGTCTTGCCCGCGACCACCCTCTGCCCGCGCGCCTGCGCCTCGGTAAAGAAGGCCTCCACGCTCTCGGGATGGATGGTGCAGAAACTGCACATGGTGGTGGTGCCATGCGCCGCCGTCAGGTCCAGATAGCGCGCGGCGATCTCGGAGGCATAGGCCGGATCGGCGAACTTGTGCTCCTCGGGAAAGGTATAGGTGTTCAGCCAGTCGATCAGGCGCTTGCCCCAACTCGCGATCATCGCGGTCTGGGGATAATGCACATGCGCATCCACGAATCCGGCCAGGACGACACGCGACCCGTGGTCGATCTCACGCGCCCCCGGTGCCGCTCTGCGCATCGCCTCCAGTGTGCCGAAGGACGCGATATGCGAGCCGTCGATCAGAACCGCCTCGTCAACCCGCACCGCATCCGCGGGCGTGTCTTCGAACGGGGAGCGGGCAAAGGACAGGACTTGTCCCCTGAGGATCGTCTTGCCGGTCATGGTCCGCATCTCCTTCGCTCGGTACAAAACGGACGCTACCCTAGAACATTCGCGCCGCGGCGGTAAATTGTGGCATTGTCATTGTTTTCTGATAGCTGCTTCTTCAAATTTGCTGCCAATTGGCATAGGGCGTAGCCATGACACCAGGTATCGACACACCCGATCTTGAAAAGCCCCGTGAAGAGGATGCTTATGAGATCGACCTCGATCTCGTGGCCGAGATTCTCGATGCGGTCGAAGAAGAAAATCGAGATCGCCTGATCGAGTTGATGGAGCCGCTGCATGCGGCTGACATCGCCGACCTGCTCGAGCAGATCAATAGCTTCGATCGGGCTCAGCTGATCCGGCTCTACGACCGCGAGTTCGATGGCGAGATCCTGTCGGAACTCGACGAGGGCATCCGCGAAGAAGTGGTTCGCCTGCTCAACCCCGATGTTCTGGCCGAGGCAGTGCGTGAGCTTGACAGCGACGATGTGGTCGACCTGCTCGAAGACCTCGAAGAAAGCGACCATGAAACCATCCTCGACGCGCTCGAGGATGCCGACCGGGTCGCGGTTGAACAGGCGCTGGCCTATCCCGAGGGCTCTGCCGGGCGTCTGATGCAGCGCGAGGTGGTGATGGCCCCCGAACATTGGTCGGTAGGCGAGGTCATCGACTTCATGCGGGGTTCGGACGACTTGCCAGACCAGTTCTATCACGTGGTCCTGGTCGACCCGCGCCTGCACCCGGTGGGCAATGTGACGCTGGGCCGGATCATGTCGGCCCGGCGCGAGGTGCCGCTGAGCACGTTGGCCGAAGAGACCTTCCAGATCATCCCCGCCGATCAGGACGAAGAGGATGTGGCCTATGCGTTCAACCAGTATCACCTGATCTCGGCCCCGGTGGTGGATGCCGAGGGGCGGTTGGTAGGGGTGATCACCATCGATGACGCCATGATCGTGCTGGACGAAGAGCACGAAGAGGACATCCTGCGCCTGGCCGGTGTCGGCGAAAGCAGCCTGTCGGATACCGTGCTGGAAACCACCAGACAGCGCCTGCCCTGGCTGGCGGTGAACCTGGCGACAGCCATCCTGGCCTCGCTGGTGATCTCGATCTTCGAAAGCACGATCGCCAACGTGGTGGCGCTGGCGGTGCTGATGCCGATCGTCGCCTCGATGGGTGGCAATGCCGGCACCCAGAGCCTGACGGTGGCGGTGCGCGCGCTGGCCACCCGTGACCTGACCGGGTCCAACCTGGGCCGGGTGCTGCGGCGCGAGGTTTTGGTGGGGCTGGTCAATGGCGCGGTCTTTGCGGTGGTAATGGGGATCGTGGGCCATGTCTGGTTCGGCCTGCCACTGCTGGGCCCGGTGATCGCTGCCGCAATGGTGGTCAATCTGGTCGTGGCCGGGCTTGCCGGGGCCGGGATTCCGGTGCTTCTTGAAAAGGTCGGGATCGACCCGGCGCTGGCCTCGGGCACCTTCGTGACCACGGTGACGGATGTTGTCGGGTTCTTTGCCTTTCTGGGGCTGGCTTCCGTCTTTCTGCTCTAGGAGGGGTCATGGACGACCTGACCGCGATCAAGGCCACCGCGCGCAAGGCTGCCTTTGCCCGCCGCAAGGTGGCATTCGATACCCGACCGGCGGGGGCGGCCGGACGCCTGTCCGAGGTTCTGGCCGGCTATCGCGGCGTGCCTCTGTCGGGCTATATGCCGATCCGGACCGAGATCGATCCGCTGCCCGCCATGGCCGAGGCGGCGGCCCACGGTCCCGTGGGCGTTCCTGTCATTCAGGGCGCGGGCCTGCCCCTGCGCTTCTCCCGCTGGGATCCGGACGGTCTGCTGCGCGAGGGCCCGTTTGGCGCCATGGTGCCCGAAACGGATGACTGGATGGAGCCCGAAATCCTGATCGTGCCACTGGTCGCCTTTGACGCTCGGGGTGGGCGGCTGGGTTACGGCGGCGGCTTTTATGACCGTACGCTTGAGGGGCTGCGCGCCAAACGCGCCACGCTCGCCATCGGTTTCGCCTTCGACGCGCAAGAGGCCGAGGCGCTGCCGCTGGAACCCACAGACCAGCCGCTCGACATGGTGGTTACCGAAAGCCGGGTTCTGAGTTTCTGATCTTTTGCGAGGCTCTGCCTCGCGCTTCGGAGTATTTCGGACCAGAAAGAAGCCCGGTCCGCGCCGCTCTTCATTTCGCTGCAAATACTCCGGGGGAGACGCCGCAGGCGTCGGGGGCAGCGCCCCCTGCATTTTCCGGCTTGCCCTGAACCGCACCGCCTCATAGGACCGGGGACATGAAGATACTTTTTCTTGGCGATGTGATGGGCCGCGCGGGTCGCAAGGCCGTGTGCGAACACCTGCCGCGATTGCGGGCAGAGTGGAAGCTGGATTTCGTGGTGGTCAATGGCGAGAACGCCTCGAATGGCATGGGCTTGTCGGGCGAGCATGCCAAGGCGCTGCTGGATGCGGGCGCCGATTGCCTGACGCTGGGCGATCATGCCTTCGACCAGAAGGACATGCTGCAATATATCGAGACCGAACCGCGCATCATACGGCCGATCAACTATGCCAAGGGCGCGCCGGGGCGCGGTCATCGGCTGTTCACCGCGCCGGGCGGGTGCAAGGTGCTGGTGGCGCAGGTGCTGGGCCAGGTGTTCATGAAACGCCCCTATGACGATCCGTTCTCGGCCATCGAGCCGGTGCTGAAATCGCATCCGCGCGGCGGTCTGGCTGATGCGGTGATCGTCGACATGCATTGCGAGGCGACCTCGGAAAAGATGGCGATGGGCCATTATTGCGACGGGCGCGCCAGTCTGGTGGTGGGCACCCACACCCATGTGCCGACGGCTGATGCTATGGTGATGCCCGGTGGCACCGCCTATCTGAGCGATGCGGGCATGTGCGGCGATTATCATTCGGTGATCGGCATGGACAAGGCCGAACCTATGCGCCGGTTCATCACCGGTATGGCGAAGTCTCGGTTCACCCCGGCGCTGGGCGAGGCGACGGTCTCGGGTGTCTATGTCGAGACCGCACCGCAAGGGGGCGCCGCCACCCGCATCGCCATGGTCCGCGTCGGCGGGCAGTTGCAGCAATCGAGCCCGTGATCGTCCATCCACGGGGGTGTACGCGCGGGCTTGCCCAAGGCTTGCCGATACGGGAAGATGCCAGACGGCACTGTCGCCAGGCGCATTCGGGCAAGACTGACAAGAGATGCAATTCCTCCACCTGACCGATACCGCCGGCGCGCTGGTCACGCTGGCCATCGTGCTGACGATGTTCTTGCTGTTCCTGCGCGAGAGCTATCCGACCGAGGTCGTGGCCATTCTGGGGGTCTCGGCGATGCTGGTCACCGGCGTTCTGCCCTATGACGCGGCGCTGCCGGTGCTGGCCAACCCGGCCCCATGGACCATCGCGGCCATGTTCATCATCATGGGGGCGCTGGTCAGGACCGGCGCGTTGGATGCCTTTACCTCGATCGCACAGCGGCAGGCGCAGACCAATGCGCGCTTTGCCATCGGCATGTTGATGGCATTCGTGGTGATCGCCTCGGCCTTCGTGTCGAACACGCCGGTCGTGGTGGTGATGATCCCGGTCTTCGTGCAGATCGCGCGCACCCTGAATGTGGCGGCGTCGAAACTGCTCATTCCGCTCAGCTATGCGGCGATCCTGGGGGGCACGCTGACGCTGATCGGAACCTCGACCAACCTGCTGGTCGACGGGGTCGCGCGCGCCCAGGGCATGGCGGCGTTCAGCATCTTCGAAGTGACGCCGCTGGGCATCGCGGTGGTGGCCTGGGGCATGATCTATCTGCGTTTCGTCGCCCCCCGCCTGCTGCCCGAACGTGACAGCATGGCGACCCTGCTCAGCGACCGGTCGAAGATGAAGTTCTTTACCGAGGCGGTGATTCCGCCCGAAAGCAACCTGATCGGGCGCGAGGTGACCGGAGTGCAGCTGTTCAAGCGGCCTGGCGTGCGGCTCATTGACGTGATCCGGGGCGACCTGTCGCTGCGCCGCAACCTCAAGGGGGTCGAGTTGCAGGTGGGCGACCGGGTGGTGCTGCGCACCCAGATGACCGAACTTCTGAGCCTGCAACGCAACAAGGAGCTGAAGCGGGTCGATCAGGTTTCGGCGGTCGAGACATCAACGGTCGAGGTGCTGATCACCCCCGGCTGCCGCATGGTCGGCCGTTCACTGGGCGATCTGCGCTTGCGGCGGCGCTACGGGGTCTATGTGCTTGCCGTACATCGGCGCAACCAGAATATCGGCCGCCAATTGGATCAGCTGGTGGTGAAGGTCGGCGATACGCTGCTTTTGGAGGGGGCACCCGCCGATATTCAACGGCTGGCCGCCGATATGGAGATGGTCGATGTCTCGCACCCGTCGGTGCGGGCCTATCGGCGCGGCCATGCGCCCATCGCCGTTGCGGCGCTGGTGGGGATCGTGGCGCTGGCCGGTTTCGGGGTGGCACCGATTCTCATGTTGTCGGTGCTGGCCGTGGCTCTGGTGCTGGGCAGTCGTTGCATCGATGCGGATGAGGCGTTCTCTTTTGTCGATGGGCGGCTCTTGGCGCTGATCTTTGCCATGCTGGCCATTGGTGCCGCCTTGGAAAGCTCGGGCGCGGTGCGGCTGATTGTCGAGGCGATTGCGCCTGGGTTGAGCAGCCTGCCGCCGTTCCTGGTGATCTGGGCGATCTATCTGTTGACCTCGGTGCTGACAGAGCTGGTGTCGAACAATGCGGTGGCGGTGGTGGTGACCCCGATCGCCATCGGTCTTGCCCAGGCGATGGGGATCGACCCGCGCCCGTTGGTGGTGGCGGTTATGATCGCGGCCTCGGCCTCGTTTGCGACGCCCATTGGCTATCAGACCAACATGCTGGTCTATGGGCCGGGGGGCTACCGGTTCACCGATTTCATGCGGGTGGGCATTCCGCTGAACCTGACGATGGGGGTGTTGGTCTCAGCGTTGATCCCTCTGTTCTGGCCGTTGTAAGGGCCGCGGTGGCGGACCGGGGCGCTGCCCCGGACCCCGAGGTATTTTCAAACAGAAGAATGGCTGGTTGACAGCAGGGTCGGGGAGCTGTTGCCTTGGGGGATATTGGGGCATTTTGAAAGGTACGTGTAATGAGATCTGCTTTGGGTATCGCCGCGCTCTGCGCCGCTGGTGCGGTCGAGGCGGGGACGGTTTCGGGAAGCGCCGGTTATCGGGAGCGGATCGCATTGCCGCCCGGCGCGGTCTTGCAGGTGGAACTGCGCGATATCTCGCGCCAAGACGTGGCGGCACCGTTATTGTCGGCGCGGCGCTATGCGATGACGGGCGTGCCGATGGCGTTTGCGCTGGAATACGACGACGCGCTGATCGACCCGGCGATGCGCTATGCGGTCTCGGCCAGGATATTGCAGAATGAACGGCTGCTTTTCGTCACCGACACGGTGGTTCCGGTGTTGACCGGAGAGGCGGGGGATCGGGTTGACCTGATGTTGGTTCGGGTCGCCGAAGACTCCCCGGGGCTGGTGGGCCGCACCTGGTCACTGCGCGAGATCGGTGGGGCGCCGTTCGAGGGGCCGGGCACGCCCGGGATCGCTTTCGAAGCCAGCGGGCGGTTCTTTGGCCGGGGCGGTTGCAACAGCTTTCAGGGTGAGGCCGAGATCGAGGCGGGGCGGATCAGATTTCCCGACAATATCGGCATGACCATGATGGCCTGTTCCCAAGAGGCCGAGGCGCTGGACAGGCGCTTTCTTGAGGCGCTGACGCAGGTGACGGGATATGTGCTGGAGGGCGATGCGCTGAGCCTGAACGATGCAGCTGGCAATTCGGTTCTGGGTTTTGTCGCCCTGCCGTGACCGCTTGGCCTTGGTCGCGCGCTGCGGTTAAGGTGGCGCGCAGAGGGAGGCCGCATGACAAAGCAGGATATTCGCGTCGCGCTGACAGTTGTTGCGCTGGTCCTGGGGGTGGGCTGGGCCATTGGGTATGGGATCGGGCTGATGACGCGCCCGGCCTCGGTGGTGCCCGAGAACCCGCCAATCGAGACGCTGAAATCCCCCGCGCGCAAGGCGCCGCGCGGCGGGGCGGTGAGCGGAGGCATGCGCTATCCCGATTATGAAGATCTGTATGTCAATGACTATGCCGACCTGCTGGACCCCGCCGCCGAGGAGCGGGTGCGCGACAGGCTGATCGCGCTTTATGACCACAGCGGCGTCGAGATGACGGTGCTGACCATCGACAATATGGGCATGTACGGTCACGGCGGCGCCATCGAACCGTTTGCCACCGGCCTGTTCAACAGCTGGGGCATCGGTAGCGCCGAGCGCAACGATGGCGTCCTGGTGCTGATCGCGCGTTATGACCGCAAGATGCGGATCGAGATCGGTGCGGGCTATGACCGCTCCTGGGATAGCCGGATGCAACGGGTGATCGACGTTGGTTTTCTGCCCTATTTCCGCCGCGACGCGTATCCGCAGGGGATCGAGGCCGGGGTGGATGAGACCATTCGCGAACTGACCGGCGCCTATCCCGGTGACTGGGACATGGGCACCGCGCAGCGCGGCTGGAGCTGGCTGGCCCGCGCGGTGGACCGGGTGGGAGAATGGGTATTGTCGCTCTTGCTGGTGCCGCTGGGCGGCGTCGCGCTGTGGGGCAGGCGCTATCTGCGCAACCGGGACAGGCCCTGCGTCCAATGCCGCACGCCGATGCTGCGGGCGGGCGAAGAGGCGGATGACGAACATCTCGATGGCGGTCAGCGGCTGGAGGAATACCTGAAATCGGTCGATTACGATGTCTGGCACTGCCCGGATTGCGGCCATATCGACATCCACCGCTTCAAGAGCTGGTTTTCCGGCTATGGTGCCTGCCCGCAATGCAACTATCGCACCTTGTCCACCACCTCGACCGTGCTGAGTGCTGCGACCAAGAGCCGGTCCGGTCGCAAGCGCGTCGACTATGATTGTGCCCATTGCGGCCATCACGACAGCGAGATCCGCACCATTCCCAAGATCAGCGACAGCAATAGCAGCGGCTCGGGGCGGTCATCCTTTGGCGGCGGCTCGTCCTCGGGCGGGGGCGCCTCGGGCAGCTGGTAGGCGCTCTGGTCTCACCCCGGTGGCTCTGCTAACAGGGGCAGGAGTTTCAGCGTTGCAAAGGGCAGGACCATGGGTATCACACGCATTCATACCGGTGAGCGGATGAGCAAGATCGTCAAGCATAACGGCGTCGCCTATCTGTGCGGCCAGGTCGGCAGCGGCGATAGCGTGGCCGAGCAGACCCGCGATTGTCTGGCGCGCGTCGACGCGCTGCTGGCCGAGGCCGGGTCGGACAACACCCGCATCCTTCAGGCCATCGTCTGGCTGGCCGACATGGCCGATTTCGCCGAGATGAACGCGGTTTGGGATGCCTGGGTGCCCGCGGGTCACGCGCCTGCGCGCGCCTGCGGCGAGGCGCGTCTGGCGCGCGATACGCTCAAGGTCGAGATCATCGTGACCGCCGCCTGCGGCTGAGGCGCTCAGATCAGGTAGCGCTGTTTGCGGGTCTGGCTGGGCCCTTCGCCGAACCGGGCGGCATATTGGGCCGAGAACCGGCCCAGATGGCTGAACCCGGCCGCCCCCGCGATCGAGGCGATGGTGACCTGCGGCGGGCTTTCGCGCAGCAGATAGCGGGCATAGTTCAGCCGCAGCACCCTCAGATAGGCCAGCGGCGTCATCTCGAGCAGCTGGCTGAACCCCAGTTGCAGGTTGCGCGGAGAGGTGCCGGCGGCGGTGGCGATCTGGCTCAGGGTCAGCGGCTCGGCCAGATGTGCCTGCATGAAATCGCGTGCCCGGCGCACATGCGGGGACAGGGGCCCGGTTTCGGGCCGCTCCAGCAGCGGCGCGATGGACGAGGGCTGCGCCCTCAGGAACCCCGCGATCAATTCGTCCTCGACCAGGGCGCGGCTGAGCGCCTGTTCGGGATCGAGCAGCGCGCCATGATCCACCGCCGACACCGCCCGCCGGAACAGCGTAAGCCAGCGCTGCATCTCGGGGCGGGCACGGTCGATCTGCGGGTCGAACCGTACGGGGGATTGCAAGGCGGTGCCGGTCAGGGTTTCCGCGACGGCGGTCAGCCTGTTGCGGTCGATCTGTAGCAGCACCTGTTCGCAGCCGCCCAGCCAGCGCATCCGCGTATGGCGGTCGGGGTTCAGAACCGAGGCGGCGGCGCTGCCGCTCTCGACCTCGGTCCTGCCGTTACGGATCAGGGCCTGTCCCCGGATCGGCACCTGGATCAGGTAAAAGGATCCCAGCTCTCCGGGTTCGATTTCCACATCGGCGCCATAGCGGATATAGTTGTAGAAGAGCCCGTTGCCGCCCGCCCGATGCTGGCAGGCGTCAAAGGCATCCTCGCGCGCCTGCCGCTCCAGCCGGTGACCGCAGAAATTGCGTGCGACCAGTGCCCGCGCCTCGTCCAGATCCGGTGTTCGGAACTGGCGAAACCGCGACAGGGGGGTGGTATCGGGCTTGCTCTGCATGGGTTCAGCATGGCGCCCCTTGCCCCGATCACAAAGCAATTCCTGCACGTGGCGGCAAAGATGCGGCGAAAATTTCGCTTTTCGGATATTCGCGCCGCCCGCCCGTTTCTACGCTTGCGGGATAATAACCCAACAGGAGGAGGGAACAAAATGCAGATGGAAGCGGGAATCACCGCCACCGATGCCGGTCTCGAGGGGCTGGTCTGGAACGTGGTCGGACAGGTCTATACCCCGAAGCTGCACAGCGACAACGTGTTCATGTGGCATGCCGAAGTGCCGGCGGACACCTTTGTGCCGCCGCATGTGCACCCGACGCAGGATGAATGGATCCTGGTGCTGAGCGGCACTCTCGAGGTGGATTTCGGGTTCGAGACCGGTAACGTGACCGCCAACAAGGCAGGCCCCGGCGACATGGTCCGGATGCCCAAGGGGGTGGCGCATGCGGTGTTCAACCGCTCGGGTGCAGGTGCGACCTGTGTCTTTGGCGTGGCGCCCTCGCGCAAGCTGTTCGATCTGTTCAAGGCGCTTGATGGCGTCACCGACCCGGCCGAACTGGTGCGTATCTCGGCCCTGCACGAGGTCGATTTCCTGCCGCCCCCGGACGCCCAGTAAGGCGAGGGACATATCATGGTAAAACGCAAGAACGTCGCCGTCATCGGCGGCGGGGTGTCGGGTCTTGCCGCGGCAAAGGCCTTTGACGAGCGCGGGCACCGGGTCACCGGGTTCGAACGCAGCCACGATTTCGGCGGCGTGTGGGAGCTGTCGCGCTCGTACCCCGACGTGCAGACGCAAAGCCCCAAGGATCTGTATTGCTACACCGATCTGCCGATGCCCGACGACTATCCCGAATGGCCCAAGGGGCCGCAGGTGCATGCCTATCTGCATTCCTATGCCGACAAGCACAATCTGCCGCGGCTGTTTCAGCTCAACACAAATATCCTGTCGATGGATCGGCGCGCCGACGGGCAACCCGGCTGGACCCTGACGATCGAGGCGGCAGGCCGCGTGCGCAAGGAAGATTTCGATTTCGTGGCTATCTGCACCGGCCAGTTTTCCGACAAGAACATCCTGACCCATCCCGGGCAGGAGGCCTTTGTTGCCGGCGGCGGCGAGGTGATCCACTCGTCGGAATATACCGACAGCGCAATGGCGCGCGGCAAACATGTGGTGGTGCTGGGCGGTTCGAAATCGGCCACCGACATCGTGGTGAACGCGGCCCGCAACGGCGCGAAATCGGTCACCATGGTCTATCGCGAGAATGTCTGGCGGGTGCCTTATTTCGTGGGCGGCATCAACTTCAAGCGGCTGCTCTACATGCGCGCTCAGGAACAGCAGTTCAACCAATGGGGCAAATCCCCGTTGCAACGGGTGATCGCCGCGCTGCTGAAGCCACTGGTCTGGGCCAATTTCCGGGGGCTCGAAACCCTGCTCAAGGCGCAACTGGGCCTGAAGAAATGGAACATGGTGCCCGACACCCCGATCGAGAAGGAGGCCTCGTGCTCTCTGCCGATCGTGACGCCGGGCCTGTTCGAAAGCTTCCGGGACGGAACCGTCAAGCCGATCCAGGGCACCTATGACCGTTACGAGGATGGCCATGTGGTGCTGACCACCGGCGACCGGGTGCCCTGTGACCTCTCGGTGTTGGCGGTGGGCTGGAAATTGGGCATTCCCTATCTGGCGCAGGATTACCGCGACAAGCTGATCGAGGCGGATGGCCAGTACCGGGTGTACCGCCTGGCGGTGAACCCGGACCTGCCCGATATGGGCTTTGTCGGCTTCAACTCGTCCTTTTGCACCATCCTGTCGGCCGAGATGATCGCCAACTGGCTGGTCCGCTTTGCCGATGGGCAATTGGCCCACCAGCCGAGCGCGAAGGAGATGAACGCCAATATCGAGATGATGCTGAACTGGAGACGCAAGGAACGCCCCGCCGCCCAGGTCTATGGCGGGCTGTGCTCTGCGCCGTTCCACTTCAAGCATTTCGACGAATTGCTGGCCGATATGGGGGCAGGGGTGCGCAAGCGCGCCAACCCGCTGGCCGAGCAATTCTCTTATCCCGATGCGCGGGCCTATGGTCGCTTCCTGGCCTCGACCCCGCAGTATCAGGCGGGCTGAAAGCCTTGCGCGGGCGGTGAGAGGCCGCCCGCGGAAAATCGTGTCTTACACTTTCCGAAACACGCATGTTAGCCTGCGCGAAACGAAACAGGAGACACGCAAGATGGTTTTGACGGTCAAGGACATGATGGCGGCGGCAAATGCGGCGGTGCCGCGTATCGACGGCGCCCGCGCCCAGCAACTGGTGGCCGAGGGCGCGCTGCTGCTCGACCTGCGCGACACGCCCGAGCTGGAACGCGCAGGCCGTGCCAGCGGGGCCCATCACATCCCGCGCGGCATGCTGGAATTCCGCGCTGATCCGGACACGCCGTTTCACGACCCGGAACTGCGCAAGGATCGGGTGATCGTGTTGCATTGCGCCTCGGGCGGGCGCGCGGCGCTGGCGGGTAAACTGCTCAAGGACATGGGTTATGACGAGGTCTACAATCTCGGCGGTCTTGCGGACTGGACCGGCGAGCGGATCGAACCGGTCGATCCCGGCATGTGATCCAGGTCAAAGCCCAACACATTCCGATAATTTAATATCATGGTCGGACGCGCAGCCATATCAGGAGGTCCGGCCATGATGCGCCTTGCTTCGATTCTTTACAGTCTGATCTCGACCGCGCTGGCGGGCACTGCGGTGATTGCGGTGCTCACGGCGGGCTTGGTTTCACTCAAGGCAATTCTGGCGGCGGCGGTGACAGGTTTTATCGTCGCGGCGCCAGTCAGTTGGATTTTGGCGCGGCGGCTCTACGAAGAAGAAGCCTAGAGTCCTGCCGGTCGGCC
>NZ_JBXWRR010000024.1:0-41218 GCF_059613025.1 Ruegeria sp. BHSC223 | reverse complement strand
CGGCTTCGGCGAGGCCGAATTCCGCCAGATCGCCGATTGGATCATCGAGGTGGTCGATGGCCTGGCCGCCAACGGCGAAGACGCCAACGGCGCCGTCGAGGACAAGGTCAAGGCCCAGGTCGCAGCCCTCTGCGCCAGATTCCCGATCTATCCAAACCTTTGACCCCGAACAGAAAAGGGCCGCTGCGAAAGCGCGGCGGCCCCACCCAAGGCACCCTTGATATCGCTCAGATATCGAGGGTGTTTTCCTTTTCCCAGCGGCTGAAATGGGTCACGAAGGAATTCCATTCCTGCATCTTCATCTTGATGTAAGAGGACGAGAACTCATCTCCCATGCTCTGCTTCAACTCCTTGTCGCGGTCAAATTCTCGGATCGCGTCCAGCATGTTGAGCGGCAGTTTCGGCGCGCCGCGCACCTTGTGGCCCTCGGCATACATGTCGATGTCCCAGCGCTTGCCCGGATCGGCCTTTGACCGGATGCCGCTGAGGCCGGCGGCGATGATCACGGCCTGCAACAGATAGGGGTTCACCGCGCCGTCGGGCAGGCGCAGTTCGAACCGGCCGGGGCCGGGGACGCGCACCATATGGGTGCGGTTGTTGCCGGTCCAAGTGACCGTGTTGGGCGCCCAGGTCGCGCCCGACATGGTGCGCGGCGCGTTGATCCGCTTGTAGCTGTTCACCGTCGGGTTGGTGATCGCCGCCAATGCGCTGGCATGTTTCATGATGCCGCCCAGGAAATGCTTGCCGCGCTCGGACAGGCCCACTTCGCCGGTCGGGCCGTCACCGTCACCGGCAAAGACATTGACCTTTGACGCCGCCCCCGGCGCATCCCAGACCGAGATATGCGCGTGGCAGCCATTGCCGGTCAGCCCCTCGATCGGCTTGGGCATGAAGGTGGCGCGGAACCCGTGTTTCTCGGCCACCGACTTGGTCATGAACTTGAAGAAACTGTGCTTGTCGGCTGTCGACAGGGCGTCGTCGAATTCCCAGTTCATCTCGAACTGGCCGTTGGCGTCCTCGTGGTCGTTCTGATAGGGACCCCAGCCCAGTTCCAGCATATAGTCGCAGATCTCGCGCACCACGTCATAGCGGCGCATCACCGCCTGCTGGTCGTAACAGGGTTTGGCGGCGGTATCGAACGGGTCGCTGATCTGGTCGCCCTCGGGGGTCAGCAGAAAGAACTCGGCCTCGATACCGGTCTTGACATGCATGCCCTCGTCCGCGGCCTCGGCAATCAGGCGGCGCAGCACGTTGCGCGGGGCCTGGGCGACGTCGGCGCCCTCCATCACGCAATTGCTGGCGACCCAGGCGACCTCGGGTTTCCAGGGCAGCTGGATCACCGAGGACGGATCGGGCACCGCCAGCATGTCGGGATGCGCCGGCGTCATGTCCAGCCAGGTGGCAAAGCCCGCAAATCCCGCGCCGTCCTCTTGCATGTCGGCGATGGCCTGGGCGGGTACCAGCTTGGCCCGCTGACCGCCGAACAGGTCGGTGAAGGAGATCATGAAATACTTGACGCCTTTGTCCTTGGCGAATTTGGCCAGATCAATGGTCATTCTTGTCGTCCCTGTTGTCGTCTGTTTTTGAATTGGAAAGGGCGCGGGATGGTCCCGCGCCCCGGTTTCACACTCAGAACCCTGCGCCGGTCTTGCCGGGCCACCATTCGGTGCCGGCAAGGGGGACGCGGGCCATGGCGGCCGCCTCCATGGTCAGCGCGCACAGATCCTCGGGTTCGAGATTGTGCAGGTTGTTATGGCCGCAGGCCCGCGCGATGGTCTGCGCCTCGAGCGTCATGACGTTGAGATAGTTGCGCAGACGCCGCCCGGCATCCACCGGGTCGAGCCGGGCCTGAAGCACCGGATCCTGGGTGGTGATCCCGGCGGGGTCCAGCCCCTCGTGCCAGTCGTCATAGGCACCGGTGGTGGTGCCCAGCTTCTGATACTCGGCCTCCCATTTCGGGTCGTTGTCCCCCAGCGCGATCAGGGCGGCGGTGCCGATGGCGACCGCGTCGGCCCCCAGCGCCATCGCCTTGGCCACATCGGCGCCGGTGCGGATGCCGCCCGAGACGATCAGCTGCACCTCGCGATGCACGCCCAGATCCTGAAGCGCCTGCACGGCGGGGCGGATACAGGCCAGCGTCGGCAGGCCCACATGTTCGATGAACACGTCCTGGGTGGCGGCGGTGCCGCCCTGCATGCCGTCCAGTACCACCACATCGGCCCCGGCCTTCACCGCCAGCGCGGTGTCGTAATAGGGGCGGGTGCCGCCGACCTTGACATAGATCGGCTTTTCCCAGGCGGTGATTTCGCGCAGCTCCAGGATCTTGATCTCCAGATCGTCGGGGCCGGTCCAGTCGGGGTGGCGGCAGGCCGAGCGCTGGTCGATCCCCTTGGGCAGGTTGCGCATCTCGGCGACGCGGTCGCTGATCTTCTGGCCCAGCAGCATGCCGCCGCCGCCGGGCTTGGCGCCCTGGCCGACCACGACCTCGATGGCGTCGGCCTTGCGCAGGTCGTCGGGGTTCATGCCATAGCGCGAGGGCAGGTACTGATAGACCAGCTTGGTGGAATGGCCGCGCTCCTCGGGGGTCATGCCGCCGTCACCGGTTGTGGTCGAGGTTCCGGCTTCGGACGCGCCACGCCCCAGCGCCTCCTTGGCGGGACCGGACAGCGCGCCAAAGGACATGCCCGCGATGGTGATCGGGATATCCAGCTCGATCGGCTTTTTCGCAAAGCGCGTGCCCAGCGTCACCTTGGTGTCGCAGCGCTCGCGATAGCCTTCGAGCGGGTAGCGGCTGATCGAGGCGCCGAGGAACAGCAGATCGTCGAAATGCGGCACCCGGCGTTTCGCCCCGCCGCCGCGGATATCATAGATGCCGGTGGCTGCCGCGCGGCGGATCTCGGCGTTGATCGGGTTGGAAAAGGTTGCCGACTGGATCGGCACTGTCCGCGGGGGAGCGTTTTCCTTGTTGTCTTTCACGGTCATGACTCCCTCAATACGCGTTGTCGACTTTGAAATTATAGAGCTGGCGCGCAGAGCCGTAGCGCTTGAACTCTTCGGGTTTGGCATCGCAGCCGCCACGCTCCAGCAGGTCGCGCAGCAACTCGATATGTTCGGGGCGCATCTCTTTTTCGATACAGTCGGCGCCCAGCGACTTGACCGAGCCGCGCACGAACAGACGTGCCTCGTAGATAGAGTCGCCCAGCGCGTCGCCCGCATCGCCGCAGACGACCAGGTTGCCCGACTGCGCCATGAAGGCGGACATGTGCCCGACATTGCCATGCACCACGATGTCGATGCCCTTCATCGAGATGCCGCAGCGCGAACTGGCATTGCCCTTGATCACCAGCGTGCCGCCATGACCGGTGGCCCCGGCATACTGGCTGGCATCGCCGTCGATCACCACGGTGCCCGACATCATGTTCTCGGCCACGCCGGGTCCGGCCGAGCCATGCACATGCACGGTGGCCTGTTTGTTCATGCCCGCGCAGTAATACCCGGTCGAACCCATCACCTTGACCTCGATGGGCGCGTCCAGCCCCACGGCGATGGCATGGCTGCCGCGCGGGTTCACGATGGTCCAGTCGGTCTGGTTGGTCTCGTCCGACTGGGCTTGCAATGTTGCGTTCAGGCCGCGCAGGCCGTCGGCTGCCAGGTCGTAGGTCTGCATTACGCGGCCTTTCCGGTTGGGGTTGCGGTGTCGCCATGGGTCCAGAAATAGACGGTGGCGGGTTCGGGTTCCCACACGCGGGCCTGTTCGATGCCGGGCAGGTTGACCAGCGCGCGGTATTCCGAGCCGAAGGCCACATATTGATCGGTCTCGGCCATCACCGCCGGTTTGCAGGCGATCGGGTCGCGGACCACGCCGAACCCGTCGCGGGTGCCCACGACGAAGTTGAAGAAGCCGTCCAGATCCTCCAGCGACTTTTCCAGCGCCTCGCCCAGGGTGGCGCCGGTCTGCATCTTCCAGGTCAGATAGGCGGCGGCGACTTCGGTGTCGTTCAGGGTCTCGATATGGATACCCTCGCGGCGCAGCTTGCGGCGCAGCGAATTGTGGTTGGAGAGCGAGCCGTTATGTACCAGGCACTGATCCGAGCCGGTGTTGAACGGGTGCGCGCCCAGCGTGGTGACCGCCGATTCCGTGGCCATGCGGGTATGGCCGATGCCATGGGTGCCGGTCATCGAGGCGATGTCGAATCGTGCGGCCACATCGCGGGGCAGGCCGACCTCTTTGTAAATCTCCAGCGAGTCGCCAAAGGACATGACACGCACGTCGGGTGCCACATCCTTGAGCTGGCGGCGCAGCGCCTCGGCGGTGCCATGGGGCACATGCAACACCGCGTGCGTGTCGCGGCGGCTGAGCGAGACCGGGCCACCGACCAGCGGCTGCACCTTCTCGGCCAGATCGGCAAAGTCCCGGTCGGGGTTTTCCGATTGCACCGTCACCTTCGAGGTGGTGGGCGAGGGATCGCCGTAAATCGCGATTCCGGCGCTGTCAGGGCCCCGGTCGGTCATGGTGATCAACATGTCAGTGAGCAGGGCGCCCAGCTGAGGTTCTAGCGATTTGTCCTTCAGGAACAGTCCAACAATTCCGCACATTTCGGCGACGCTCCACGATTGTGATTCTGCCTGTCTTTCCCAGGCTCTTTCAGCAGGCTAGCACCGGAATTTCGAAGCTGCAACTGCTGTGAAACAAATTTCACTGATAGGCAAGGCGCGCGTGAGCACGCCTTGCCTGGATCGCTCTAGTAGCGTTCGACGCTTTTCTGGATGCGCTCATGGTCCAGCGCCCGTTTCTTGGCGTTTTCCAGATGCGCGTTCTCTCGCACGAACTGGATGCGGTGCCAGCCGATCCAGAACAGCACCCCGATCACGGTCATCGCGACCTCCCAGCCCTGAAAGGGATAGATGGCGCCCACATTGGCCAGATCGACGGCCCAGCTTTCATATCCGATTGTCGACATATCCTGTTCTCCTTATTCCGCAGGCGACACTTTGGAGGCCAGATAGGCCTTGTCGGCTTCGATGATGGCTTCCTTGGCGTCCTCGTAGGCGTGGTGTTCGGCGTAATCGAGGCCCTCCAGTTCCACTTCCTCGGGGATACGCAGCACGCCGGCGGCGGCCTGCATCTTGGCCACCACAAAGGCGGGCAGGAAACCGAGGCCAAAGAACATGATCAGTGCGCCGATGAACTGGCCGACCGGGTTGATGGTGGCATAGCCCTCATAAGGCGAGGACGGCGCCCCCCACAGGACAAAGCCCGCGATGACAAGGCCGATGAACCCTGCATAGCCGTGTACGGCCACCGCGCCCACTGCGTCGTCCAGCTTGAACCGGCGCTCGACCCAGTAATGCAGGCGATAGACGATCACCACGCCGATGGCGGCGATGATCATGGCCTGGATCGGGTGGTAGAGGTCATTGCCGGCAGAGGCGGTGATCACCCCGGCCAGACCGCCCGAGAAGGTCCAGAATGCATCGCCCTTGGACACCACATAGGCCGCCATCAGACCGCCCGAGAGCGACATCAGGAAGTTGAAGGTGATGGCCGACAGCGAAGTCGGTGCCAGATAGATGTTGGTCGCCGTCCAGGTGGTGCCGGTGATCTGGCCGCCAATCGCCTCGGGCGAGATCGCGGGCACGTTGCACGCGGCATAGAAGCCCCAGAAGCCGGTATAGATCAGGAAGATCCCGATGGTCAGCATCCAGGGGTTATGCGGCGGGATGTCCCGCGGCGTGCCATCTTGGGCGAATTTGCCGATCCGCGGCCCCAGGACCATGATCACCCCCAGCGCATAGCCACCGGCAATGGCGTGAATCACGCCCGAGGCATAGGCGTCATGATAGCCCAGATACTGGACCATCCAGCCGCCATAGTGCCAGCCCCAGGCCGCGTCGATGATCCACCAGACCGAACCGATCAGCACCGCATGCACCCAAAGTGCCGAGGACCGGATGCGCTCGATCACCGCGCCCGAGACGATCGAGGCTGCCGTCCACGAGAACAGCAGGAAGGCCGCCCAGAACACGCCGGTGATTCGGTCCGCTGCGTTCGGCCCCATGGTCTCGGCCCAGGGCAGGTTGGCTGCGCCCGCCTCGGTGTCCAGCCCGCCGAAGAAGGGGAACATCGGGAAGGCCCAATAGATCCACCATCCGAAGAAGAAGAAGGTGACGGTGACCAGCGGGATCACCATCACGTTTTTCATTAACGTGTGCATATGGTTGCGTCGGCGGCTGGCGCCGACCTCGTACATGCAGAACCCGACGTGAATCAGGAACATGAACACGACCGTTACCCAGTAGTAGAACTCGGTAAATACCGTCGTCAGTGCGTTAAGATTTCCATCCATTTCTGTCTCCCCGGTTGGATAACTCTGACTGCTGCGAAAGTTTTTTTCCTAAAAGGGAAGCTCTTGATTAAGCTTTGTGTCAACAAATTTAACTGACGATAAAATTTTATGCAGGTGCAGAAAGTGCACTTGCTCAGAGATCGGGCAAATATTCCCGGTAGGAAATTTTTTTTACGTTTGTGTTGATTTTTGTCCGGACATGGGTCTGAATGATGCAAACCGAACAGATCAGGGAGTCACAGGGATGGCGATCATCTACAGAACCTCTGCGCTTGCGCAGCGGCATGCCGAAATCGGCGGCGAGTTGGAGGATTGGAACGGTATGGGAACCGCATGGTTCTATGACCATACCGACGAACGGGCCAAGGCCGATTACGAGGCGGTCCGCACCAAGGCCGGTCTGATGGACGTGTCGGGCCTGAAAAAGATCCACCTGAGCGGCCCGCATGCTGCCGCCGTGATCGACCGCGCCACCACCCGCAACGTGGACAAGCTGATGCCGGGCCGGGCGGTCTATGCCTGCATGCTGGACGATCGCGGCCTGTTCATCGACGATTGCGTGATCTACCGGCTGTCGGTGAACAACTGGATGCTGGTGCATGGCACCGGCACCGGCCATGAAAGCCTGGCGATGGCCGCCTATGGCAAGAATGTCTCGATGATCTTCGACGACGACCTGCACGACATGTCGCTCCAGGGTCCGGTCGCGGTGGATTTCCTGGCCAAACACGTGCCCGGCATCCGCGATCTGGCCTATTTCGGCATCATCCAGACCAAGCTCTTTGGCAAACCCGTGATGATCTCGCGCACCGGCTATACCGGTGAGCGGGGGTACGAGATCTTTTGCGAAGGCCGCCACGCCATTGAGCTCTGGGATGCGATACTCGAGGATGGCAAGGACATGGGCATCCGCCCGGTGCAGTTCTCGACCCTCGATTTGCTGCGCACCGAAAGCTATCTTCTGTTCTATCCCGGCGACAATTCCGAGACCTATCCCTTTGCCGACGAGAATTGCGGCGACTCGCTGTGGGAGCTGGGGCTGGAATTCACCGTCTCGCCCGGCAAGATCGGGTTCCGGGGCGCCGAGAACCATTATGCCCGCAAGGGCAGGGAGCGGTTCAAGATCTATGGCGTCAAGCTCGAGGGCACCACGCCCGCCGACATGGGGGCACCGCTGCTCAAGGATGGCGAGGTCGTGGGCGTCGTCACCTTTGGCATGAATTCGGACCTGAACGGCCATAACGTGGGCATCGCCCGGATGCCGGTTGACTGTGCGGTGCCGGGGACAAAGATGACGGTGCGCAACGAGGATGGCACCGAAATCGCCTGCGTGGCCGAAGAGATGCCCTTCTACGACAAGGACAAATCCATCCGCGCCGCCAAGGGCTGAGGATCACCGGGCAGGCGCCCCCGGAGGCGGGGCGCCTGTTCTTCTTGCGATCGGACCAAGAAGGAGTCAGCGACGGGATGTCCAAATTTCAGTTTCCACCAAGTATCGCCAGCCGCCCGGTCTATGGCACGCTGGAGCCGCGGCCCGGCAAGGCGCATTTGATGATCGCCGATGCCGAGGGCGCCGAGGCGCTGCTGGATCTGGCGGCAAGCGATGCCGCGCTGTTTGCCAATGCGCATATCATCTATATCCCCAAGAACACCGGCGAGGCCTATGTCGAGCGGCTGCGCGCCCTGGGTCCGGCGCAGTTCTATGTGGGGCCCAGCTATGCCGCCTCGGTCCAGCGGATCCGCCGGGTGCTGTCGGATGCCCATATGGGGCTTCAGGTCTATCTGGCCGGAACCGAGGGGCTGATGGGGCAGGCCCAGAACGAGGCGATGCAGGCGGGCATTCCCCATGGCGCGATCCAGACCGAGCATCGCGGCTCGGTCGCGCGGAGGATGCAATGCGTGCATTGCAAGGGCATCACCGAGGATGTGACCACCGACCCCTTCGTCTGTTCCCATTGCGGGCTGAACCTGTTCGTGCGCGATCACTATTCGCGCCGTCTGGCCGCCTTTCAGGGGGTGTGCATCGACGCCGAGGACCCCGGCAATGTCCCCGAACCCGTGGAGCTTTACAAATGAGTGCAGCCCCCCAGAAAGCCAAGGCAGGCGCCGAAAAGATCGAGGTCACCGTCAGCGCGGTCGTGCCGCTCAATCCGCTGGTCACCCGGTTCGAATTCACCCGCCGCGACGGCCAGCCGTTTCCGCCCTTTTCCGCCGGTGCCCATACCGTGGTCGAGATGCGCGATGGCGCGCGGACCCGGCTCAATCCCTATTCGCTGATGTCCGATCCGGGCGATAGCAGCATCTATGCGATCTCGGTGCGGCGCGATGATCAGGGCAGGGGTGGTTCGCTCTTCCTGCATAATCAGGTCAAGGTCGGCGACCCGATGACCATCACCTATCCGGTGAACCTGTTCCCGCTGGATCTGCGCGGGCGCAAGCATGTGTTCCTGGCCGGTGGCATCGGCATCACGCCGTTCCTGGCGATGATCGCGCATCTGGAACGGATGGGCGGCGCCTGGGAGCTGCATTACTCGTGCCGCTCCAGGGAGCTGGGCACCTATGTGGACGAACTGACCTACAAGCATCCCAACAAGGTGCATGTCTATTTCGACGATCAGGATCAGGCCATCGGGCTTGAGGACCTGCTGGATGGTCAGCCGCTGGGCACCCATGTCTATGTCTGCGGTCCCAAGGGCATGATCGACTGGGTCCACGCCACCGCCGCCGCGCATGGCTGGCCCGACGAGAACGTGCATTCCGAGGAATTCCTGGCCCCGCAGCCCGGCAAACCCTTTGAGGTGCGCCTGTGCAAGTCCGACATCACCATTCAGGTGGGCGAACATGAAAGCCTGCTTGAGGCGATGGAACGCTGCGGCGTCGACGCGCCCTTTCTGTGCCGGGGCGGCGCCTGTGGCCAGTGCGAAACCGATGTGGTCTCATCCGATGGCGACTTCGTGCATCGCGACCACTGGCTGGACGATGACGAACACGCCAGCGGGAAAAAGATCATGCCCTGCGTCAGCCGGTTCGTGGGCAAAAGCCTCGTGCTGGACCGGTAGAGGAGACCGCGATGACGATCCAATTCAACACCGAAACCTTTCGCGACGATTACTCGTTCCGCAATTCGGACTGGGCGATCAAGCGCTTTCCCTTCCCGTTCCACGAAGACAGCTACATGTATTCGGTGAACATGGAGCAGCACCGGGGCGGCCCGGCGGGCTCGGTCTATGAAAAGCGGTTCGACGTGGACGAGCACTACGTCTCGGAAATGGCCGACCGCGCCATCGTGCTGGCCGAGGATCCGCTGCGCTGCCAGTCGCTGCCGCATATGACGCTGGCGGGCTGGGACACGCTGGAACTGATCATGGTCAGCAAGTCCGAGGATTACCCTGACCTGTTCGAACTGCATCGCGACGGCGACCGCTGGCGCTGGATCAACAAGCCGATGGGGATCGACCACACCTTTACCTTCCTTGATGAAACCACGCTGCCCTGCGGGCCGCTGGAATACATCACCCGGCAGGCGCAGGGCGATTACGCGGTGCTCGATCAGCGCGGCGACATGCTCTACATGGATGCGGGCATGGTGACGACACAGGCGGACTGGAGCCTGGATTTCGACATCGGCATGGATTTCTTCGAATGGCACGCGCCGGTGCCGCTGGCCCATGAGATGGGCATCTTCAAGCGGGCGCTGAAATTCCTGCTCAACATCCAGCAGGGGGCGCCTGCGCGGCGGCTGAACTGGACCATGACGGTCAATCCGCTGCTCGATACCAGCCCCGAGAACTATCACAAATGGGGGGTGCAGAAGACCACGCTGACGCCCGAGAATATCGGCGCCAAGCAGCATCTCAGGGTCGAATTGCAGACCTTTTACCGGCTGCCGCGCTCGAACGCGCTGTTGTTCCCGATCCGCTGTTACCTGATCGCGTTTCAGGATCTGGTGACGGTGCCGAAATGGGGCCGCCGCCTGCACCGGGTGGTGCGCGACCTGCCCGAGGAGCTTGCCACCTACAAGGGGTTCATCGCCAATCGTCCTTTGATGCTGGAGTATCTCAGCCGGTATGACGACGGGCTGCCGACTTCGCCGGGGATCTGGCCCGATCTGGAAACGGAGCCGCCGTTGCAGACGTAACGCGCAAAACAAGGCCGGGATGCGCAAGCGCGTCCCGGTCCGGGCGGCTCAGCCCTTTTTCTGCTGCGGATAGCAGATCACCGACAGATAGCGCGTCGGCAATTCCACCAGACGCTCTGGCCCGTGCGGCGCGTCGGCGTCAAAGAACAGCGTGTCGCCCGGCTCCAGCGGATAGATCTCGCTGCCATGCAGGTAGTCGACCTTGCCTTCGAGCATGTAGATCATCTCGATCCCGTCATGCTGAAAGGTCTTGAACGTGTCCGACTCCGTGCTGAGCGTGATCAGATAGGGTTCGACGATGACACCGCTGGAATTTGACCCGATATGGCCAAGCAGGCTGTATTGATGCCCGGCGCGGGTGCCGGCGCGCTCGATCTCCAGACCCTGGCCCGCCTTGGTATGGATCGCCTCGCGCTTTTCCTCGTAGCCCTTGAAGAACGCGGTCAGCGGCACCGACAGCGCATTGGCCAAGGTTTGCAACGTGGTGAGCGAGGGCGAGGTGTTGCCGTTTTCGATCTTGGACAGCATCCCGATCGACAGGTCGGTCAGTTTCGACAACTCGGCCACGGTAATGCCCTGCTGCTTGCGAAAGGCGCGAACCTCGCGGCCGATGGCGACCTCGAGAACCTTCTCGCGTTCCTCGCGAACGCTATGGGGATCTTGCAAAAGCTGTGTCATGCGGAGATCCTTTGCAGCATTCATGGGGGTTCCTCAAGCTCTTCCTGTATTGCCCTGCGGTCAGTTCTGCTTCAACTCTAGCCGTTATTCACCACATTGCATAATTTTTTCTCTCCAATAAAATTCCCACCGTGGAATGACAAGCCAAAGGATCGCCCGGAATGACCACACGTATCGGGTTTCTGCTGTTTCCGGGCTTTCCCATGGCCTGCCTGACCTCGATCATCGAGCCGCTGCGCGCGGCCAACGAGATCTCGATGTCGGACAGTTTCGCCTGGCGGCTGGTGTCGGAACTGCCCCACAAGGTGGTGTCGAGTGCGGGCATCACCTTTGATCCGGACGCCAGTCTGGAGACCGTGGCGGCGCTTGACTATCTGGTGCTGCTGTCTGCCCCGGTGGCCCGGTTCGAGAACCCGCGCACCGCCTCGCTGCTGCGCCGGATCGAACGGCACGGCACCGTGTTGGGCGCGATCAGCGGCGGCGTCTTTCCGCTGGTGCGCAGCGGCGTGGTGCGCGACGAGCGCCTGTCGGTGCATTGGTGTTACGAGGCGGCGTTTGCCGCCGAATTCCCCGAGATCCGCCGCAGCAACGAGGTGATCGAGATCTCGCCGCGTCTGCTGACCGCCTCAGGGGCGGCGGCGGCCTTCGACCTGGCGCTGAGCATGATCGAGGCAGCGCTGGGCGCCAACGTGGCCAACGAGGTCGCCTGCTGGTTCCAGCACCCGATCATGCGCAAGGCGGGAGTGAAACAGGCGCTGCCGATCCATCAGGCCGCCGATGCCGAGGGCGAAATGTCGCCGCTGGTGGGACGCGCCGTTGAAATCTTTGCCGAGAACCTGGCCGCGCCCGCCAGTATCGCGATGATTGCCGAGCGGCTGAACATCACCCCCCGGCATCTGGAGCGTTGTTTCAAACAGGCCACCGGACAGAACCCGACAGGCTATTTCCGCCACCTGCGGATGCAGGCGGCGCGTCAGATCGTCATGTATACCAATGACAGTATCTCGGATGTTGCAGCGGCGGTGGGCTATGCCAACGCCAAGCCGCTGGTGCGGCATTACCGCGAGGCCTTTGGCCTGACCCCGCAGCAGGACCGCAAGCGGATCAACCTCTACCGGGTCGAGGGCAACCTGCCGGTGCCCTCGGTCTGATCAGAACGCCGCGCGCATCGCCACCACCAGCGCGTGATGCAGCGAGCCCGCCGCCGAGCGTGGCCCCAGCACCGTGATATGATCGGGTGCCCGGCACAGCAGGAAACAGCCCAGATGGTCGATCGCGCTGCGCACCGCCTCGCCCCCGGCAAAGGCGCGGGTATTGGCGGGGCAGAGCCGTTCGAACACATCCGCCAGATTGTCGCCGGTCAGGTCGAACCGGCACCAGGCATCGGTCTGTTCGGTGACGCTGGCCGCGCCATTGGCGCGGGCAGCCAGCTGCGCGGCCAGATCCTCGTGCGTGCTCAGCGGCGCCTCGACCATCCATTGATCGGGCCCCATCCAGAAGGCGCCGGGCGTGCCGGGGCAGAGCCGGGCCGGGGCCGGGGGCGCAGCGCCCAGAACCTCGGTCAACAGGGTTGTCGTCTCGGCCTCGCGGCCAAGCCGCGCCGCGACCGAGGCCAGCGCCGTTTCGGTCACTTCGGTCAGGGTCACCGGGCCATGGCTCTCGACCACCGGAGCGGCAGCGCCCAGCGGCGTTATCGGGTTCAGATCATGCACGCAGACGCTCTCCTTCTGGATCGACGAAATGGGCGCTTACCACCTCGACCTCGTGGTCGAGCCCGGTCAGCGGGCTGACAAGGCGAACGATCTCGCCCTTGCGGCTGTCGCCGGATTTCAGAAAGCCGATGCCGATATGACAGCCCAGGCTGGGCGAGTAGCAGGCCGAGGTGACATAGCCCTGGTCATGGGCGGCATCGACCGGGTCGCCCCGGGTCATCAGATGCGATCCGGCGGGCACCTTGTCCTGCGGATTCACCGGGCGGAACCCGACCAGTTTCAGCGCATCCGCTTCGTTCAACCCCTCGCGTTCGGACAGGGTCGAGCCGATCGAGTCCTTCTTCTTGGACACCATCCGCCCCATCCCGAGGTTGAGCGCGGTGGTGGTGCCGTTCAGCTCGTTGCCGGCGGCATGGCCTTTCTCGATCCGCATCACCCCCAGCGCCTCGGTGCCATAGGCAACCACGTCGAATTCTTCGCCCGCCTGCATCATCCGCCGGATCAGCGCGTCGCCATAGCGGGTGGGAACCGCGATCTCATAGGCCAGCTCGCCCGAGAACGAGATGCGGAACAGCCGCGCCCGCAGCCCGCCGCAAACGGTGATCTCGGCACAGGCCATGAAGGGAAAACCCTCGTTCGAGATGTCATGCGCCGGATCGACGATCTTTTGCAGCAGCTTGCGCGCATTGGGTCCGGCCACGGCAAATTGCGCCCAGGCCTCGGTGGTCGAGATCAGCTGCACATCCATGTCCGGGAACAGGCATTGGCGCACGAATTCCATGTGGCGATAGACCGCCACCGCATTGGCGGTGGTGGTGGTCACCACGAAATGATCCTCGGCCAGACGCGCGGCGGTGCCGTCATCCATGGCGATGCCATCCTCGCGCAGCATCAGCCCATAACGGGTGCGCCCCACCGCCAGCTTGGCAAAGCCGTTGCAATAGACCTTGTTTAGGAACTCGGCCGCATCGGCGCCCTGCACGTCGATCTTGCCCAGCGTGGTCACATCGCAGATGCCGACCGACTTGCGGGTCTGGGTGACCTCGCGGTCGACGCTCTGGCGCCAATGGGTTTCGCCGGGGCGGGGGAACCATTGCGCGCGCAGCCACATGCCGACCTCGACAAAGATCGCGCCCTGTTCCTCGGCCCAGACATGGCTGGGCGTCTTGCGGGTGGGGCGGAAATCCTTGTCGCGCGAGCGGCCCGCAAAGGCGCCCATCGCCGTGGGCGTGTAGGGCGGGCGGAACATGGTGATGCCGACCTCGGGGATCGACTTGCCCGCCACCTCGGCCATGATCGCCAGACCGGCCATGTTCGAGGTCTTGCCCTGATCGGTCGCCATGCCCAGCGTGGTATAGCGTTTCAGGTGCTCGACTGAGACGAAGTTCTCCTGATGGGCCAGTTTCACATCCTTGGCGGTGACGTCGTTCTGCTGATCGACCCAGGCGCGCTTGGCGCCCCTGACGTGCCAGAAGGGGGTGACGTTGACCGGCGCGTCCTCGGCCTGGGGCAGGGCGGCGGGTTTCGCCGTGATGCCCAGATCGGACAGTGCCTGCTGCGCCGCCGCTTGCCCCGAGGCCAGCGCGCCATGGGTGCTGAACACGCCCTGCGCCGCGCCCGCCGGGATCAGGCCCACCGGCAGGGTGCCGCCCGGCACAAAGGCCGCGATTGCCTGGTCCCAGACCGGGCGCCCGCGCTGGTGGCAGGTCAGGTGCACGTTCGGGTTCCAGCCGCCCGAGACGCCCAGCCCGCCGACGCTGAGCGTTCGGGTGGTGCCGGTGGCCAGCGTCACCTCGACCGTGGTCAGGCCCAGACGGCCTTGGGTATTGGTGACAGTCGCGCCGGGGATGGTCTCGTAATCGGTGGTTTCGGGCGCGCCCGTGCGGGTGTCGATCACCACGGCGCTGACCCCCTGCGCGCTCAGATCCCGCGCGGTGCGATGGCCGTCGTCATTGTTGGTGAACACCGCCACCGCGCGCGCGGGTGTTGCCGCCCAGCGGTTGGCATAGCTGCGCAGGGCCGAGGCCAGCATGATGCCGGGGCGGTCGTTGTTCTCGAACACGATCGGGCGTTCGGTTGCCCCGGCGGCCAGAATGGCGCGGCGCGAATAGACCCGCCACAGGATCTGACGCGGTTTGCCCGACAGCGGCTGGGGCAGGTGGTCGCTGACCCGCTCGACCACGCCATAGATACCGTGGTCAAAGGCGCCGATTACCGTGCTGCGCGTCATCAGCCGCACATTGGGCATGGTCTGCAACGCGGCGGCGGTTTCGGCGGCCCAGGCCGCGCCGGATTGGTCACCCAGCGCAAAGGTTTCGGCATTGAGCCGCCCGCCGGGCAGGAAATCCTCGTCCGCGACGATCACCTGCGCCCCCGATTGCGCGGCGGTCAGTGCCGCCGCCAGCCCGGCCGGGCCAGCGCCGATCACCAGAAGGTCGCAATGCAGAAACCCCTTGTCATAGCTGTCGGGGTCGGGCGCGTGGCTGAGCGTGCCCAGCCCTGCCGCCTTGCGGATGATCGGCTCGTACACCTTCTCCCAGAAGGCGGCGGGCCACATGAAGGTCTTGTAATAGAACCCGGCGGCAAAGAAATTGGACAGTCGGTCGTTGACCGCCATCACGTCCCATTTCAGCGAGGGCCAGCGATTCTGCGAATTGGCGCTCAGCCCGTCGAACAGCTCGGCGGTGGTGGCGCGGGTATTGGGTTCCTTGCGGGCGCCCTCGCGCAGCTCGACAATGGCATTGGGCTCCTCGGAGCCCGCGCTCATCGGTCCGCGTGGGCGGTGATACTTGAACGAGCGCCCCATCAGCCGGACATCGTTGGCCAATAGGGCCGAGGCGAGCGTATCCCCGGCAAAGCCCTGATACCGGCGCCCGTCAAAAGTGAAATTCAGCGGCTTGCTGCGGTCGATCAGACCGCCGTTCAGACGATTGGGGCCGGTCATCTGGAGCGTCCCTCCTTGCGGGCCACGTCGCGGGCCAGTTCGACGGATGTGATTTCATGCGTGGTGGTGTCGCGGGTCACCACCAGCCATGAGCGGTCGCCCTGTTCGTGAAACCACAGCTCGCGGTGCAGGCCCGCCGGGTTGTCGCGCAGATAGCCATAGTCGATGAACTGCTCCAGCGCGTCGGGGGCCTGCCAGTCGGGGCGGCGGATCAGGGCGGCGTCGCCCTTGTAAATGAACTCGCTGCTGTCGCGCGGGCCCAGAATGGGGTGGTCGATCAACATGTCCGGTGCCCTCTCAATGCAGGTTGGGCTGGTTGCCCATGCCCTTTTCGTCGATCATCCGCCCGCGCGCGAACCGGTCGAAGCGATAGGCGGTGGCGGTCTTGTGCGGGTTGTCGGTGGCCAGAAGATGCGCATAGGCAAAGCCCGAGGCGGGCGTCGCCTTGAACCCGCCGTAGCACCAGCCGCCGTTGAAATAGAGCCCGCCGATATGGGTGCGGTCGATGATCGGCGAGCCGTCCATCGACATGTCCATGATGCCGCCCCAGCTGCGCAGCAGACGGGCGCGGCCCAGCATCGGAAAGATCGCCATGCCGCCCTCGCAGACATCCTCGATCACCGGCAGGTTGCCGCGCTGGGCATAGGAGTTGTAGCCGTCGATATCGCCGCCGAATACCAGCCCGCCCTTGTCGGACTGGCTGCAATAGAAATGCCCCGCGCCAAAGGTGATCACCCCGGGCAACAGCGGTTTCAGACCCTCGGAGACAAAGGCCTGCAACACGTGGCTTTCGATCGGCAGGCGCATGCCCGCCTTTTCCATCAGCCGCGAGGAGGACCCGGCGACACAGGCCGCCACCTTGCCCGCGCCGATCACCCCGCGCGAGGTTTCGACCCCGGTGCAGGTGCCGTTCTCAATGCGGAAGCCGGTGACCTCGCAATTCTGGATGATGTCGACGCCGTGCCGGTCGGCGGCGCGGGCATAGCCCCAGGCCACCGCGTCGTGGCGCACGGTGCCGCCCCGGTGCTGCGCCAGCCCGCCCTTGATCGGGAACCGGGCATTGTCGACATTCAGGAACGGATAGCGTGCCTTGATCTGTTCGGTGCTGAGCAGGTCGGCATCGGCACCGTTCAGCATCATCGCATTGCCCCTGCGGATGAAAGCGTCGCGCTGGGCGTCGGAATGGATCAGGTTGAGGATGCCGCGTTGGCTGACCATCGCGTTATAGTTCAACTCCTGCTCCAGCCCCTCCCACAGTTTCAGCGAGAACTCGTAGAACGGCTCGTTGCCGTCCAGCAGATAGTTCGAGCGGATGATGGTGGTGTTGCGGCCCACATTGCCGCCACCGATCCAGCCCTTTTCCAGGACCGCGATCCGCGCCTGGCGGAACTCCTTGGCGAGGTAATAGGCAGTGGCCAGCCCATGGCCGCCGCCGCCGATGATGACATAATCATACTGCGCCTTGGGCGCGGCATCGCGCCAGGCCGGTCCCCAGCCGCGGTGACCGGTCAGCGCCTCTTTGATGACCCGTAGTCCTGAATAGCCCATCGAATCCGACTCCCTTTGCCCCATGCTGGCTGGAAACCGGCCCCGAGTCGCGGACATCTTCGGACCACTTGGGGTTCAAATCGGACATGCCCATCAAAAGGCGCGGGCCTGTGGCGAGGTCAGTCCTCGCTGTCGAGCACCCGCCGGGCGACGCGGAAACACTCCAGCGCCTGCGGTACGCCGCAATAGATGCCGATCACGTGGATGATGGCGCGGATCTCGTCGCGGCTGACCCCGTTGGTGCGCGCGCCACGGCAATGGATTTCCCATTCATGCATCTTGCCCAGCGCGCCGATCATGGCGAGGTTCATCATCGAGCGGGTCTTGGGCTCGATCACGTCGTCCCCCCAGCCAAAGCCCCAGCACCAGGCGGTCATCGCCTCCTGAAAGGGGCGGGTGAAGTCGTCGGCGGCGGCGAGGTTCCTTTCCACGTAATCGGCGCCCAGCGTGGCCTTGCGCTGTTCCAGCCCCTTGAGGAACAGGTCTTCGTCGAATGTGTTCATCTTGTCGCTCCGTTTCTGTGTTGCGGTGGCCGAAATCCGGCGCGGATTTCGGGCCGATGTCTTTTCAAGACATCGGCTCGGCCGCAACCGCCTCGCGCATCCAGGTCTGCAGGTGCAGGATGGAATGTTCCGAGTTTACGCCGCAAGCGGGATCGACCACCAGCGGCCCCGGCACATAGCCGCGGGAACGCAAACCGCGCTGGACCGACTCCACCAGCCGGATATCCTCCTCGACCGTGGTGGCGCGGTCCTGTTTCGCCATGCGGCGCACGGTTTCGTTCTCGGCGCCGCCGACCGAGTACCAGCCGCGCCAGACCACCACCCGGCCCGCATCCACCGCGCGCCAGTGATAGGTGTTCAACAGGTTGCCGGGATAGACCTGGAACGAGAACATCGGCCAGAGAAACCAGCTCGAATAGCGGTCGTTGTTGGGGAAACCGCTGTCGATGTCGTAAGTCATCTGGCTCAGATCGTTGCATTCGGTCGTGTGGCGCAGGCAATAGCCCTGCGGCTGGATGTCATAGGTCTCGGGCCGGATCACCCCGGTGGAAAAGGTCGGGTGGTTCAGGCTGCAATGGTAGCATTCGGAATAGTTCTCGACCGAGACCTTCCAGTTGCAATCTTCGGGGATCTCGACCCATTCCAGCGGTTTCAGATCGGACCAGTTGGGGACAAAGGCCTCAAGCTCGGCCCGCACGTTCGGGAACCAGTCGTCCATCGGCTGCGCTTCGGGGTCAAGGTTGACAAAGACGAAGCCGAGAAAGACCTCGGTCCGGACCTCGGTCAGGCAGATTTGCGCGGCGTCGAAACCGGGCACCGATTTCGCGTTGGGCGCGGCGCGCAGGCGACCGGTCAGCTCATAGGTCCAGGCGTGGTAGGGGCAGACGACGACACGGGTCGAGCCGGTGCCGCTGACCAGCTGATGCGCCCGGTGCTGGCAGACGTTGTAAAAGGTGCGGATCACCCCGTCGCGGCCCCTGATGCAGAACAGGCTTTCAGTGCCAAGCTCAAAGGCGAGATAGTCGCCAGGCTGTTCCAGCTGGCTGGCATGGCAGGCAAACTGCCATGTCCGGGCGAACAGCCCGGCCTGCTCGGCAGCATAGATCGCCGGATCGGTGTAATAGCGCGCCTCAAGCGAGCGCACCGGGGTGGCGTTGATTGTCATTCCGGCTCCTGCAGATAGAGGCCTAACTGGTGGCGGCGGCGGTGAAAGCTCTCGACCCGCGTCACGATCTCGTCATCGGCCACCGCGATGACAAAACTCAGCAACGTTTCCAGAAGCGCGATGGTCGAGGCCGAGGACGGAAAGAACTGTGGTGTGTCGACCGCCACGACAAAGCCATGTTGGGCGGCGCGGATGATCGGGCTGGCCGGGCTGTCGGACAGCGCGATGACGGTCAGCCCCTGGTCGCGGGCGATGCGCACCGCCTCGACCACTTCGGAGCGGTAGGGGCGGCTGGTCATCGCGATCAGCACGTCGCGCTGATCGGCCCAGGCCAGATCGTCCACCGCTGTCGAACCGGGGCGCGGGATCGCGTGGAAATCGGTCATGCCGGTCGAGGCGAGATAGGTGAAGGCGCGGGCATTGGCGTTGTTCACGCCCACGCCCAGAGTGAACACCTGCCGACTGTCCCAGATCGCCTCGGCCGCTGTCTTCAACCGCTCGGCGTCGATGCCGGCAAAGGTCTCCTCGATATTGCGGATCGCGGCGCCCACCATGTCGGCGTATAGCCCGCCCAATTCGCCCGAGCGGCCGATATCCTGCAACCAGCGCGCCCGGTCGGGAAAGCTGGCCGTGCCGCGCCGGATCGCGTCGCGGAAGGGCGCGCGGAAATCCTCGTAGCCATCAAAGCCCACCTGGCGCGCCATGCGGACAAAGGTGTTGGGCTTTACATTGGCGGCCTCGGCAATCTCGCGCACCGTCGAGACCCCCACGTCGGCGGGATTTTCCAGCACATAGCGCGCGGCCTTTTGTGCCTCTGGCGTCAGGGCGTCCCACTCCGCAGTGAGGCGGTTCAAAACTGAAGATGATACATTTGTTTCATTCATGATTGACGATGGTACAAATGTGGCATTAGCCTGTCGAGAGAAATCGCGACTCGTGAAGTGGAAAATTTCATGCCCCAGCAGAGCCTGCCCACCCATGCGCGTGTGGTCATCGTCGGCGGCGGCGTCATGGGGGTGGGCCTGGCCTATCACCTGGCGCATGAAGGGTGGGGCGGCGATACCGTCCTGCTGGAAAAGGCCGAACTGACCAGCGGCAGCACCTGGCACGCGGCCGGGCAGATCACCCATTCGACAAGCTCTTTCGGCCTCGGCAAATGCGTCGATTACAACATCGGCCTCTATTCCGGAAAGCTCGAGGCCGAGACTGGGCAGGCGGTCACCTGGCATGGCTGCGGTTCGTTCCGGCTGGCCTATACCGAGGATGAGATGGACTGGCTGCGCCATACGCTGTCAGTGGGCACCGCGCTGGGCTTCAACATCGAGCTTGTCGGGCCGGAGCGGATCGCCGAGCTGCACCCGTTCTACAATCTCGAGGGCGTGCTGGGCGCGCTGCACACACCCGATGACGGGCATGTGGACCCGACAAACGTGACCATGGCGATGGCGGCGGGCGCGCGGGCCAAGGGCGTGCGCATCTTCCGCCACACCCGCGCCACCAACATCACGCAAGCCGCGAATGGCGAATGGGTGGTCGAGACCGAAAAAGGCACGATCACCTGCGAACATGTGGTCAACGCGGGCGGCACCTATGCCCGGCAGATGGGCGAATGGTCGGGTCTGCAACTGCCGATGACCTCGATGACGCACCACTATTTCGTGACCGAACCGGTGCCCGAGTTCCAATCGCTGGACCGCGAGTTGCCGGTCATCCGCGATGATCGCAAGGTCTCGGGCTATATCCGGATGGAGCAGAAACGCGGCCTCATCGGCATCTATGAAAAGGCCAATCCCAATGCCGTCTGGATCGACGAATGCCCGTGGGACTATGAAAACTGGCTGTTCGATGCCGATTACGACCGGGTCATGCCCTGGCTCGAAGAGAGCCTCAACCGCATGCCGATCTTTGCCAATCTCGGTATCCAGCGCGAGGTGCATGGCGCCATTTCCCACCCGCCCGACGGCAACCCTTTGATCGGCCCGGCGCCGGGCGTACGCAACTACTGGTGCTGCTGCGGCACCCAGATCGGGATCGGCTGGGGGCCGGGCCTGACACGCGAACTGGCGCGCTGGATGGTGCATGGCGCCGCCGATATCTCGATGCGCGAGTTCGACCCGCGCCGGTTCGGCGCCTATGCCACCAAGGACTGGCAGGTCGTGAAGGCCAAGGAAGACTACTGCCTGCGCCACGAGATCCCGTTTCCCCATTTCAACCGCCTTGCCGGGCGTCCGGTGAAACCCTCGCCGCTTTATGACCGGCTCAAGGCCAAGGGTGCGGTATTTGAGGAAGTCTATGGCCACGAACGCCCACGCTGGTTCGCGCGCGGGATCGAACAGCGCGATTACTATGGGTTTGGCCGCACCCCGGTGCATGAGATGGTCGCGACCGAATGCGCCGCCGTGCGTACCGCCGCTGGGATCATGGATATCTCGGCCTTTACCAAGGTCGAGGTCTCGGGCCCGGACGCAAGCGTGCTGCTCGACCGTCTCACCGCCAACCGCCTGCCGCAACAGGTGGGCGGCATCGCGCTGACCCATATGCTGAACCGGCGCGGCCGGATCGAGCTGGAAACCACCGTGGTGAAGCTGGGCCAGGACCGTTACTACCTTGTCTGCGCCGCCTTCTTCGAACAGCGCCTGCTGGATCACCTGGCCGCGCATCGCGGCACGGCGGAGATCACGATCCGCACCCTCTCTACCGACTGGGCCGCGCTGGCCCTGAACGGCCCGCGCGCGCGTGATATGCTTGCCGCCTGCACCGATGCCGACCTGTCGAACGCGCACTTCAAATGGCTGACCGCGCAGCAGATCACCGTTGCGGGCCACAGCCTTTGGGCCCTGCGCATGTCCTATGCGGGCGAACTGGGCTGGGAGTTGCACATCCCCCGCGACCATGCGCTTGCGGTCTATGACGCACTTTGGGCGGCGGGCGAGGGCCATGGCCTGACCGACTATGGCAGTTTCGCGATGAATGCGCTGCGCATGGAAAAGGCGTTCAAGGGCGCGGGCGAGTTGACCAACGAAGTGACATTGGCCGAGGCCGACGTGCTGCGCTTTGCCCGCACCGACAAGGAGTATCTGGGTCGGGACAAGACGCTGAACACCGGCAACCTGCCCTGGGTCTGCGCCTATCTCGAAATCGAACCCGACGGCCGCTTCGACGGCAATGGCGGCGAGGCGGTCCGGCTCCACGGCAAGGTGATAGGCTCCACCGCCTCGGTCGCCTATGGGCATACGGTCGGCAAGATCCTCGCCTTCGCCTATGTCAAACCGCAGGTGAACCTGCCCGGAACCGAGGTCGAGGTGATCATTGCCGGACAGCCACGCAAGGGCCGCATCCTCGGCGCGCCCGCCTATGACCCGGACAATGCCCGCCCCCGTGCCTATCTTCAGGCGGAGCCAGTGTAATGATCCGGTCCGGTCCTTCATTCCGCTGCAAATACTCCCGCCGGAGGCATCCGACCCCACCCCCCGGCACCACGCCTGAGCACAAGACGGATCGCCTCCACGCACTGCCAATGGGCGCCGATCCCGGCAAGCCTCTTCTCCAGCAGTGGGCAGCGCTGGGCAAACCTGTGGCGGTAAACGCATGACACGCATCACCCGCATATCGCTCTGGCATGTGCCGCTGACCAGCCACACCGCCTACTACATGGCCGATGGCAAGACCTGCGACACGGTCGAGACCGTGGTGATCGCGGTTCAGACCGATACCGGGATAACCGGCTGGGGCGAGGTCTGTCCGATCCCGCATTACCTGCCTGCTTATGCGCGCGGTGTCGCCCCCGCATTGCAAGAGCTGGTCCCGGTGATCCTGGGCGCCAATCCCGTCGGCCCCGAGGCGCTGATGGCGCGAGCCGACCGGCACCTGCCCGGCCACCCCTATGCCAAGTCGGCGCTCGATATCGCGCTGTGGGACATCACCGGGCAGGTGGCGGGACTGCCGCTTTATGCGTTGCTGGGCGGGCAGCGCGCGGCGGACATGCCGCTTTATCATTCGATCACCTGTATCGCACCCGACGAGATGGCCCGTATCGCGGGCGAGGCGCAGGCGCAGGGGATCACCCAGTTCCAGGTCAAGCTGGGCGCCTCGGGCGACTGGCAGACCGATGTTGAGCGGCTGGCAAAGGTACGCTCGGCGGTCGGGCCGGGGCCGCTGGTCTATGGCGACTGGAATTGCGGCGCGACCTCGCTGGAGGCGATCCGGGTGGGCCGGGCCGTCTCGCATCTCGACATCATGCTGGAACAGCCCTGCGCGACGCTGGAGGATTGCGCCCGCGTTCAGCGCGCCACCGGCCTGCCGATGAAGATGGATGAACTGGCCCATGACACCGCCTCGCTGCTGGCGGCGCACAGGCTGGGCATCATGGATGCGGTGGCGCTGAAGCTGTCGAAATTCGGCGGGCTTTCGGCCACCCGCCGGGCGCGGGATCTGTGCCTGCATCTGGGCGCCCGGATGTGCATCGAGGACACCTGGGGCAGTGATATCACCACCGCCGCGCTGCTGCATCTGGGCGCTGCGAGCGACCCGGGGCGGGTGCTGAATGTCTGCGATCTGTCGGGCTATGTCGCTCCGCGACTTGCCCCGGATGCGCCGGTGCGCGCAAATGGTTGCATCGCCCCGCCCAAAGGCGCGGGCCTTGGCATCACCGTCGACCGGGGCGCATTGGGCGTACCCGACCTGATACTGGATTGACCGCATGACCCAAACCGATCCCGCCTTTCAGAACCTTCTGGCCGAGTTTCAGGCGCTTCATGCGCGCGAACCCGCCCTGGCCGGTTTCGCGACCCTTCCCGACAGTCTGACGCCACAACCGATCACGCCCGTCCGCATCCCGCCCGCCGCGCTGATGGAGAGCGATCCGGACCTGACGACCACCGCCTATGCGGCGATCCGCGATGCCTTCATCGCCGCAGGCGCGGTGGCCCAGTGGCGACTGACCTATCAGGGCTCGCGGCTGGGGGCCGATTTCATGGACCGGTTCGGCTGCTACTGCCTGATCGGCGAGGGCGGGCCCTTTGCCTGCGACGGCCTTGCGGCCTATGTGGTCTACATGCCGGCGGGGCTTTACTATCCGTTCCACCAGCACCCGGCCGAAGAGATCTATTTCATCCTGGCAGGTGAGGCCGAGTTCCTGATGGAGGGGCATCCGCCCCGCCGTCTGGGGCCGGGCGATCATGTGTTCCACCCCTCGGGGCGCGCTCATGCCACGCGCACCCATGATCGCCCCTTCATGGCGTTGGTTCTGTGGCGCGGCGATCTGGAAACCGCGCCGGTGCTGACCTATCCGGAGGGAGAGATATGATCCGACTGAACAGCCAGGCCGATTGGATCGAGCGCGCCCGCGCGGTGCTGCCCGCTGCGGGGTTCGGCAATTTCGACCCCGCTGCCATCATCGCGCGCGGGCAGGGCGCGCGGGTCTGGGATCAGGACGGGCGCGAATACGTGGACTATCTGATCGGATCGGGACCGATGCTGCTGGGCCATGGCGATCCCGAGGTGATGGAGGCGGTGCTGGAGCAACTGCCGCTGGGCATGACCTTTTTCGCCAACAACACCAAGGGGATAGAGCTGGCCGAGGCGATCGTTCAGGCGGTGCCCTGTTGCGAACAGGTGCGCTTTGTCACCTCGGGCGGCGAGGCGGACATGTACGCGATCCGGCTGGCGCGCGCCTATACCGGCAAGTCCCGGATCGTGAAATTCGAGGGCGGCTATCACGGCATGTCGGCCGAGGCACAAATGAGCCTTGCCCCCGCCCGCGCGGTCAATTTCCCGACCCCGGTGCCCGACAGCGCCGGTATCCCGCAGGGGGTGGCCGATCAGGTGCTGGTGGCCCCGTTCAACGATCTCGAGGCGGTGGCCTCGCTACTGGCCGAGCATGACGACATCGCCGCGATCATCGCCGAGCCGCTGCAACGGATCATCGCGCCCGCGCCCGGTTTCCTTCAGGGCCTGCGCGCGCTTTGCGATCGCCATGGGGTGCTCTTGATCTTTGACGAGATCGTCACCGGCTTTCGCCTCGCCTATGGCGGCGCGCAGGAACAGTATGGCGTGACCCCCGATATCGTCACCCTGGGCAAGGTGATCGGTGGCGGCTTCCCGCTTGCGGCGCTGGGTGCCTCGGCCCGGATCATGGCGCATTTCGACAAGGGGGCGGTGGGGGCCGAACGCTGGCTGATGCAGCTGGGCACCCTGTCAGGCAATCCGGTGGCGGCGGCGGCGGGGCTCAAGACGCTCGAGGTCCTGCGCCGTCCGGACCAGTACGCGCGCCTGCGCGATCTGGGTGCACGGTTGATGGCGATGCACGAGCGGGCACTGACCGCACAGGGCATCGCGCACCGCTTGTCGGGCGACGCCACTCTGTTCGACGTCTATTTCACCGAGGCCGCCTGCACCGATTACCGCACGGCCCGCCATGCCGAGCCCGAGCGGGCGCAGGTCTGGAACGCGGTGCTGCGGGCCGAGGGCGTGTTCAAGTCTCCGGGCAAGCTCTATCCCTCGCTGGCGCTGGGCGAGGAGGAGCTGGAGCGGACCGAAGCGGCGCTAATCCGTGCGGCGGTGGCGGTCGCGGCGGTCAAGGGATAGGCGAGGGGTATCGCCGGGCCATGGGGACTTGTGCCACGGGCGCAAAGACCTAAGCTGGAGCGATGGATCCTGTTGCGGACCTCAATCACTGGATGATGACCCGGGGTCGCTGTTCTGACGATCCTGTCGAGGTGGTGTCGCGATATTGCGCGACACTTGTGGATGCCGGCGTGCCGCTCTGGCGGGTCAATATCGGCCAGCGGTTTGCCAACCCCCTGCTGATCGCGTGGGGCATCGTCTGGACGCCCGATGGCACCGAAACCTATGATGTCACCCATGCGCGCATGCTGACAGACGACTATATCGGCAGCGCCTTTGAATACATCCTGACCCATCAGAAACCGCTGCACAAAAGCCTTCGCGGTCTTGATCGCGACAAGGACCATGTTTCCTATCTCGAATTCGCCGAGGCGGGAGGCACCGATTATTACGCGACGCTGCTTGAATATGGGGACGGATCGCTGCACGGCTGCACCTTTGCCACCCGCGACAGCGGCGGGTTCAGCCCGGAACACCTGGCAATGATCGAGGCGTCGAAACCGGGCCTGTCCTCGGCGCTGGAGCCGATGACGATGCGCAAGTCCACCCAAAGCCTGCTGCGCACCTATCTTGGCGACGGGCCATCGCGGGAGGTCTGGAACGGGACCGTCAGGCGCGGCGCGCGCAAGACGCTCGACGCGGTGGTCATGTTCACCGATCTGCGCGGCTTTACCGCCTTTTCCGAAACCGCGGGCGAGGACGCGGTCTTTGACGCGCTGGACGGGTATTTCGAACTTGTGGTCCAGTCGGTGGAAACCATGGGCGGCGATGTGCTCAAGTTCATGGGGGACGGTATTTTGTCGGTCTTCGTGATTTCCACGCCGCAAGAGCGGAACGGAAAGTGCCGGCAAGCAACCCGCGCGGCGCGTGGGATCCTTGAAGGGCTGTCGGCCCTGAACGATACGCGCAGGGAAGCCAACCGGTCACCGCTGGACATTGGCATCGGGATCAATGTGGGCCGGGTCAGCTATGGCAATATCGGCAGTCCCGGCAGGCTCGACTTTACCGTTCTGGGACCGGCGGTGAATGCGGCAAGCCGGATCGAGGGGTTGACCAAGACACTCGGCAATCGGGTGCTGGCCACGGCTGCGGTGGCACAGGCGTCACCTGGGATGTTCACGCCGCGCGGCAGTCACCGGATCCGCGGTCTCAGCCAGGAAATCGAGGTCTTTGGCATGATCGAACCGACCGGCTGAAACACCAAAAGGCGCGTCTGGTCCGACCCCGGTTCGGGATCGACCCAGCCCTCAGAACTCGGCAGTGGCGCGCATGGCCAGCGCGCCGTCCGCGCGCCGGGCCCAGAGTGTGAGGCTGTCGCCTTCGGCCCGGCCCTGGATGTCAAAGGGGGCAAGGCCGGCAATCGGCGCCAGCCCCCGGAACGAGAAGGCGCGCAGGGGCCGGCCCGCCTGTGCGCAGGCCAGATCGGCCAATAGGGTGGCGGTCAGTGGGCCGTGAAACACCAGCCCGTCATAACCTTCGACCGTGCGGGCATAGTCGACATCGTAATGGATCCGGTGGCCGTTGAAGGTGAGCGCCGAATAGCGGAACAGCATCACCTCGGTCGGCGCGATCCGGCGCGAGAACTCGGCATCATCGGGCGCGGGGGCGGGGGCGGGCGCCGGGGCATCCGGTGCCGAATCCTCGCGATAGACGATGTCATGTTCTTCGGTCAGGGCGGGAACGCCATCCTGGAACAGTTCGTGCTGGACGGTGACAAAGCAGAGCTTGCCGCTGCGCCCCTCCTTCTCGGTGATCGAGGCGATGGTCGAGCGTTTGCTGGCGGCCCGGCCCAGGATAAGCGGGCGGTCAAAGTGGAACCGGCCGCCCGCCCACATCCGGCGCGGCAGCGAAACGGGCGGCAGGAAGCCGCCCTTTTTCGGATGCGCGTCACGGCCCAGTTCGCTGGCGCGACGCGCCTCGAGGAAATAGAGCCAATGCCAGAGCGGCGGCAGCGCGTCGCCTTCGGTCAGGTCCGGCTCGCGGTCGAGCGTGGCCTGAAGAAAGCGCGCGGGTTGGGCGCGCAGCGTGTCCTCGGTGCTCTCCTGCCGGCCCAGCCAGTCTTGCAGATTGCTCTCGGTCATCGCCGGGGTCCTTTCCGTCAACGTCTCAAGCCGCCTCCTGCCGCAGAAAGGTGGCGATATCGGCGGCCTGCGGCCAGCGCAGCATGGCCCGATACTGCGACACAGGGCGCCCGGTGATCTCGTGCCATTTCGCCGCAAGCCGGTCGGGCGGCATCGGGTTCTGCGGTGCGCCCAGCGGATAGGCGCAACTGGCGCTCAGTTCAAGGCCGTCGGAAAGTGTGACGTGCAGGCGGTCGGGCTGCTCGGGATCAAAGTTCAGCGACGGGTCGCGCGCCGGTTCGGGCACCAGCACGGTCAGCGCGATCAGGCGGCGGATCTCGGGCTCGGTCCAGAACTCCGCCGCGCCATCGGCCAGCGTCAACCCGCCCGAAACCAGCATCCGCGCAACAGAGGCGGGGGCGGAAAAAAGCGCCTCCGCCTGGTTGCGGGGTTGGTGAAAGGGCAGGATCGCATGGTGGAAATCGGGCAGGCTGGCCCGGATCGCGACGATACCGGCGGTCTCGCCGTTCAGGCGGTCGCGGATCTCGGCCGCCGCTGTCATCAGCCGGTGGGTATAGCCGCAGGACGGCCAGGGTTTGAAGGCCAGCCCGTATTGCAACAATCCCCAGGGTGCGCCCAGCCGGTCGGGGATCGCGGCCAGCCGCGCCGGATCATGCGGCGCCAACAGCCCGGCAAAGCCGCGCCTGTCATCCAGTACATGCGGTTGCGCGGTGGCGCCCGCCCGGGCCAGCAGCGCCGCCTCGACCCCGGTGCGCGCGGCGAACCCGGCCTGAAGCGGCTTGGCGGTGCTGCCGAATTGCGCGGTATAGCCCACCGCCTGCGAGACAGAGAGGGCCAGCGCATGCTCTGCCTGATCCTCCCTCAGCCCCAGCAGCCGCGCCACCGCCGCCGCCGCGCCGATGGCGCCCAGCGTGGCGGTGGCGTGAAAACCGCGTTTGTAATGGTCGAGTGTCAGCGCCTGACCCAGCCGCATGATCACCTCGATCCCGACCGCATAGGCCGCCAGCAACTCGGCGCCCGTGACAGGTCGCAGATGTGCCGCCGCCAGCAGCGCGGGGAACAGGACAACGGTGGGATGGGTGTTGCCCGGCTCCTCCCAATCGTCCATGTCCCAGGCATGGCCCGCCACGGCATTGACCAGTGCCGCCGTCGGGGCGGGCAGGGTCAGCGCGGTGCCGAGAACCGGCACCGGGCCGCTGCCCAGTGGTGCCAGCGCGGCGCGGCTGCGGCTTGCCGCCGGGCTGTCGACCCCGGCCAGGATACAGGCGATGCAATCGAGAATGGCGGGGGCCGCGACCGCCTCGACCGCCGGGTCGGGCCGGGAGGTGATCGCAAAGCGGGCCAGATGACGCGCGGTGTTCACGACGCGCCCACGGTGTTTTCCAGCGTACCGACACCGCCGACCGTGACCGCCACCCGGTCGCCCGGGCGCAGGAAAGCGGGGGGTGTGCGGCTGCCGCCGGTGCCGTCTGGCGAGCCGGTGGCGATGATGTCGCCTGCCTCCAGCGGCTGGATATGCGAGATATAGGCGATCAGCTCGGCCAGACCAAAGATCATACCGGCACCGCTATCGGACTGCATCAGGGTTCCATTCACCCGCGTTTGCAATGACATCCCGGCGATATCTCCCGCCTCGTCGGCGGTGGTGATCCACGGCCCCCAGCTGCCCGAGGCGTGGAAATTCTTGCCTGCATGGACCGAATGCTTCATCCAGCCCCGGACCGAGCCTTCGTTCATCGCCGAATAACCCAGCACATGGCCCATTGCGGCCTCTGGCGCGATATGGCGGCCGGGCCGACCGATCACCGCAACGATTTCGCCTTCGAAATCAAAGCTTTCGGCGGCGGAACCTTGCGGCATTTCCAGCGGGGCGCCATGGCCCACCAGCGTTTGCGGATGGCGCGAGAACAGAACCACATGGCCCGGATCGGGCGGCGGCACCCCATCGACCGGATAGGGTTTGCGATAGTTCATACCGGCGCAGATGATCTTGCCCGGTTCGGGGATCGGCGGCAGCCAGACCAGACTGTCCAGCGGCAGCGCCGCGCCGCATTGGCCCGGCAGATCGGCCACCGGGCGGGTGCGCAGATAGTTGCGCAGGGTGGGGCAGGCGGCGCGCAGCGCGGGTAGGGCGGGATGCGCGCCTGCCTCGGTGATCACCCCATAGCCGGGCGCGCCGTCAACAAGGAACGAGGCAAGTCTCATGTCCGCTCTCCCCCAAATGTCGCCTCGCGTGCGCGGATCACCGCGCAGAGTGTATCGTTATAGGGGGTCGCGATCCCCAGCGCCGCGCCCAGCGGCGGGATGGCGCCATTGATCGCTTCAAGCTCGGAGCGCCGTCCCGCCTCGTGATCCTGCAACATCGAGGGTTTGGCCGTTCCCACCCTCTCGGCAAAGGAGGTGACATAGGCAACCGGGTCGTCAAAGGAGAACGCCACCCCGCGCGCGCGGCCGATCGCATAGGCCTCGGCCATGCAGCCCAGTGCCACCGCCCAGCGTTCGGGATCGGCGCGCAGGTCGGCAACGGTACAGCCAAAGGCGGTGCAGGGGGCCGAGAGCGTGACGTTGCACAACAGCTTTTCCCAGATCAGCCGGTCGATATCGGCAAAGGTCTCGACTTCGAACCCGCCCGAGCGCCAGATCCCGGCTACCTGTTCCAGGCGCGGATCGTCGCCGCCGGTCATCGCGCCCAGCCGGATCAGCTTCATCGCGGTGTGGCGCGCGTGTCCCGGCCCGACCATGGCGGCGCCGAACCCCTCGGCCACGCCCAGCAGCACCCGGTCGGCGGGCAGGTGGCGGGCGATGCGTTCGCCCGCGCCCAGCCCGTTCTGGATCGTCAGTACCAAGGCATGTTCCGGCATGGTCGCGGCAATGGCCCGCGCCGCCGGTTCGACGCCCGCCGCCTTGGTCGCCAGGATATAGAGGTCGCAGGGACCGGCCCGGGACAGGTCCTCCATCGCCTCGACTTGACGGGACAGGAGCGTTCCCGATGGCCCGTCCACGCGCAGGCCCCCGGCATTGATCGCCGCCACGTGGTCGGTCCACATGTCCACGGCCCGCACCTGATGCCCGGCCTCGGCCAGGCGGGCGGCATAGATCGACCCCATGGCGCCGCAGCCGACGATTGCGATTTTCATGAGGAAGGCTCCTTTTCAACGGGTAGTCCGAACTGATGGGCCAGATCGGCGCGCAGGTCGGGAGACAGGTGCTTGGGCCAATGGCGACCCAGCAGAGTTATGGCCCGGGCCGAGGCACGCGCGCCCATATCGGCGCGCGTGCCCAAGGCCCAGTCGCCAAGTTGCGCGCGGTCTGCGATCTCGGGGTAGAGGAAGTCGCTGCGCATCCGGGCATAGGTCTCGGGCCGGCCCAGGAAATGACCCTCGCCGCGCACCACCTCGGCAATCGCCTCCAACGCCAGCGTCCGGGACGTGATTTCAGGCGGGATATTGGCGCGCAGGATCGCGCCCAGCATGTCATTGTCGGCCACCATGGCGCCGAAATGCACCGCCATCAGCCCGGCCTGGCTGCCCGCCGCCTGGGTGATCAGGTTGGCCCCGGCCTGAAGCGCGGTGTTGATGGTCAGCGCCTTTTCGTAACCGGACTGGAAATCGGGCAGCTTGCTGTCGGTGGCGCCCGCGATCACCGAACAAGGCAGGTCCCAGAACCGCAGCACCTGCACCGCCAGCCCGGTGGCCATCGCCTGTTCGCCCGCACCGCCCGCCAGCCCGCCGCTGCGCAGGTCGGTGATCATCGGGCGCGGGCCCGCGATGCGCGGCGCGTTCGGGTCGAGCGCATGGACAAAGGCCAGCCCCGCCAGCGTCTCGGCCAGCGTCTGCGCCACCGATCCCGCCAGCGTTACCGGGCTCGATGCCCCCAACTGGCCGAACACGTTGCAATGCACCGGGATGCCCGCGCGCACCGCCTCGGCCATCACCTCGGCGCTTTCGGCGTGAAACCTGAGCGGGGGCACCGCGTGGTTGATGTTGAGCGACAGGAAGGGCCGAGCGCGGAACGCGGCCTCGCCCCCCGCGATCCGGTGGCAGAGCGCGGCAAGCGGCGCCACATGGCCCGGCTCGGTTGCCTGCACCATCACGTGTTTGGCAGTACCCGCCAGCGCGGCGGCGGCGGTGGCCAGGTCAAAGCTCAGCGGATCGGCCACGTCCCCCGCCACCAGCGAGCGGGCGAAGAAATGCACATGCTCCAGCGCATCGGCCAGCCGGGCGGCATCATAGAGATCGGCAAGTCTGGAGGGGCGGTAGTCGCCGCTCTCTGCGTCCATCACATTGGGCGCGGCGCCGCCGGTGCCGGCATAGGCGCGGGTGCCACCGACGCTCAGGTCATGGGCCGGATCCTGACCGGCCAGCAGCACCCGGCGCGGCATTTCGGCCAGCGTTGCCTCGATCAGGGCGCGCGGATACAGGAGGCGGCCCTGATCCAGACGCCCTCCTGCCGCAAGGATGGCATTGCAGACGACCGGTGGCGCCTCGGCCATGCCGATCGTGGTGAGGATGGTGATCGCCGCCTCGGCCAGCTGTACGACCGCCTCGGGTGGGACCGGGTGCCAATTGCCACCATTGGCGGCGGTCTCGGGTCGTTCACCGGGACTGGCCTCGGGGGTGGTCTTGCGCTTGCGTCTGCTCATGTCGCGGATACTCCCAGCCGGTCGGCCAATGTCTCGATCTGTCTCCAGGTGTCGCGCGGGGCCGACACCACCCCGCCCGAGGCCGCGCGATGGGCGCGTTCGCGCTCGCCCGGGATCTCGACCCCGGAACTGCCCGGCGCGGGCGGGCAGCGGCGCAGCTCGTCCAGCACCTCTTCGGCGGCGGCGGCCATGGCGGGGGCATCGCGGAACCGCTCTGCCGACAGCGCGATCAGCAGCCAGTTGCATTCGGTGGTCGAGGGGCCCAGCAGCGCCTCGCCCACCAGTTCGCCCAGCAGGGCAAGGCCAAAACCCTTGTGCCCGCCCGCCGGCAGGATGGCGCCGCCGGCAAAGTAATCCTCGGGGTTGCGGGTGGGGTGGCCCTGGGCGTCGATCACGCAGCCCTCGGGCAGCAGCGCCCCGGCCGACCGCGCCGCATAGATCCAGCCGCCCGCGATCTTGGAGGTTGCGAAATCCAGCACCACCGGCCCCCGGTCGCCACCGGGAATGCCGATGCACCAGGGGTTGGTGGGCAGCATGGCGCGGGCGCCGCCATGGGGCGCCACCTGCCGCCAGGTCTGGCGATTGCCGCCGCCCAGGCAAATGGTCAGGCACCCGGCCTCGGCCGCCGCTTCGGCAAAGGCACCGTGCCGCCCGGTATGGCCCACGTGACGGATCGACAGCGCCGACAGACCCCGCGCGCGCGCCTCGTCGCAGCAGGTATCATAGGCCAGCCGCAGGGCTGGGATACCGATGCCGCCCCCCGCCTCGACCCGAGTCGGGCCGCCTGCGTCGTCGCGCACCACCCGTGGGCGGCCCGAGGGCGTCAGATAGCCGCTTTCGACCTGGGCGGCATATTCCAGCACCCGCATCACCCCGTGGCTCTCGACCCCCGACAGGCTGGCATCGACCAGATGCGCGGCCACTTCACCGGCGATGTCTGGGTCAAACCCCAGGGCCTGGAAAATCGCGTCGAGCAGGGATTGCACCTCTGTCGCGGGCAGGCGAGTGCGACCGCTGGCAAGGGTCAACTTGCTGTTGGGGTCCTGCATTGCTTGCGTCCTTGACGAGGTATCCACGGGCACGGCTCATCCGTCCTGCGGTGAAGCCTAACGGGATGCAGTTGGCGAAAAAATATGTTAAAGGGGAAGCTTGATGTTTCCTTGGATGAACGATGATGGCGCGACCCAGCTTGCCCCTGCACCAGATACAGGCCTTTGACGCGGCGGCGCGGCATCTGAGCTTTACCCGTGCCGCGCGCGAGCTCAACGTGCTGGGTCCGGCGGTGGGCCGGCAGGTGGCACAGCTTGAGGCCGATCTGGGCGTGATCCTGTTCCTGCGGACCAAGCCGCGCCTGACCCTGACAGACGAGGGCGCACAGCTGGCCCGCGCAGTGGCGGCGGGGTTCGAGGCGCTGCATCAGGGGTTGGCCGAACTGCGCGACCGGTCGGGGCAGGCGGCGCTGGTGGTCAATGCGGCGATGGGCTTTACCAGCTATTACCTGCTGCCCCGGACGGGCGCGTTCCAGTCGCGGCACCCCGATATCGCGCTCCAGATCGTGACCCGCGACCAGAACCCCGATTACGACCCCGCAACCTGCGACCTGCTGGTGACCTTTGGCACGGCGGGGCTGGAAGGTATGGTGTCGCGACGGGTGATCCCGGAGCGGCTGGTGGCGGTTTGTACGCCCGCCGTGCTTGGCGGGCGCGGTCCGCTCAGCCGGGACGAGCTGGCGGCAGAGCGGCTCTTACATCTGAGCGCGGAGTCTCATTTCGACGATTGGAAACGGTTTTTCGAGGGCAGCGGCGTGACCCCGCCCAGCCCGCCTCGGCACGACCGGTTTCACAGCTTCATGGTGCATAACCGGGCGCTGCAGAACGGCATGGGGATCGGGCTTAGCTGGCGGCCTTTCATGGATGACCAGCTGGAAAGCGGGGCGCTGGTACTGGCCTGTTCTCACGAATGCTGCACCACGCGCGGCTATTACTGCAACATCACTCCGCGCGGGGTCGGCAAACCGGGCGCCGAAACCTTCATGATCTGGCTGTGCGAGGCGGACCGGGTGCCTAGCCTGGACGCTGATAGGTCACCGCACCATCCATGATCGTCACCATCGCGGCGGCCTGGGTGATCTCGTCGGGGGCCAGCGCGGTCAGGTCGTGGCTCAGCACCGCGATATCGGCCACCATGCCCGCTTGCAGCCTGCCCTTGCTGTCCTCGTTGAACTCGACCCAGGCATTGTCGCGGGTATAGCTGGCCAGCGTATCCATCAGCGACTGGCTCTGGTCCGGCCAGTCCGGGCCGAGGTCGAGCGGCGCGATGGCGGCACGGATGCTGGGCATCACATCGACCGGGATCACCGGCCAGTCGGTCGAGAACACCACCCGTGCCCCCGTCTCGCGGATGGTCTGCCAGGCATAGGCCCCCGCGATCTGGTCGGGATGCAGGTATTGCCCCACCGCGCCGGGCGGGAAGATATGGCCGCGCGGCGCGTGGCCCGGTTGCAGCGAGGCGACGATATCCAGTTCCGCCAGCCGGGGGATGTCGTCGGGATGGATCACCTCGATATGTTCGATCCGGTGGCGGCTGTCGCGCGGGCCATTGGCACGCCGGGCCGCTTCGAGCGCGTCAATCGTGCGCCGCACCCCGGCATCGCCGATCGCATGCACCGCGATCTGGAAGCCCAGCCGGTCAGCCTCGACACAACAGGCGGTGAAATGCTCCTGGATAAACACCTCGTCGCCCGTATTGCCATTGGCGCCCAGCTCGCCCGGATAGGGCCGCAGCATCAGCGCGGTGCCGCTTTCGACCACGCCGTCGATGAACATCTTCAGGTGGTTGCAGCGCACCTTGTCGCCGCGATAGGCGGCGCGCATGGCGGGCGCTTCGGCCGTCATCCGCTCTAGCGGGTCGGTGCCCTTCATGTGGAACGGCACTTCGCAGCGGCAAAGCAACCGCCCCTCGGCCTCGAGCTCGGTCAGCAGTTCGAGCTGATAGCGGTTGCCGTCCATCAGGTGCAGCCCGGTGATGCCCTGCGCGGCGCAATGGGCCAGGCCGCGGGCGATCACGTCCTTGTCGCGGGCGCGTTGTTCGGGGGTGGCGGGCGGCTCGGGGTCCTTGCCGGTGGTCAGGCCCAGCATCTCGCGCCCGCCATGGCGGGTCAGGCCCAGGATCGGGCCATAGGCACCTGGTTCCAGCAACTCGCCATTGGCCAGACCGTCCTCGCCCATCACGATGAGCGAGCCTGCGTCGACCTCGCCACCCTGGAGCAGGCCGGTCGCCTCGAGCGCGGCGGTATTGGCCCAGACGGTGTGGTGATCGGGGGCGAACATGGCCAGCGGGCGGTCGGCCAGAATACTGTCCAGATCATGGCGTGTCAGGGTGTGGCCGGTGCCGAGGATGCCGTAATCGGCCATCACGCAAAAGACGAGTGCGTCATCGGGATTGGCCTGTGCATAGGGCTGAATGGCCGCGCGCATCGCGTCCAGACCCTTGACCCCGTAAAGGCTGAGACAATCCAGCTCGACCGACCCGCCAAAGAGATGCACATGGCTGTCGATAAAGCCCGGCAGCACGGTGCCACCCCGCGCGTCGATCAGCCGGGTCTCGGGTCCGGCCAGCGCAAGGATCTCGGCATCGCTGCCGACGGCGGCGATCACGCCACCCTGGATCGCCAGCGCCTGTGCTTGCGGCTGGGCCTCGTCAAAGGTGATCAGCGATCCGTTGTGAATGATGATGTCGGCGGGCATGGGCGGGCTCCGGTGAAGAAAGGCGGCCCCCTTCGGGAAAAGGGGGCCGCAGGTTGGTTATTTCTGAAGCTCGGTCCAGATCGCCGTATAGAGCTTGGTCGCCTCGGGCGGGCAGGTCTTGGACACGAAGGCCGCGCCTTTCAGCTCCTCGGGCACGACCACTTCGGGGGCCGTTTTCATGTCCTCGGGCATATAGGCCTCGGACCCCTTGATGCCGTTGGCATAGCGGGCAAAGGCCGACAGCATGGCCGCGTTTTCCGGATCCATGATGAAGTTGAGGAAGATCTTGGCCTCTTCCACGTTCTTGGCATCGCTCAGGATCGCGGCATTGTCCATCCAGACCGGGAAACCCTCTTGCGGATAGCCAAAGGCGATATCGGGGTTCTGGTTGCGGGCCCGGAACGAGGCGCCGTTCCAGTTCACGCCAGCGGCTAGGTCGCCCTTGGCGTATTTCTCGATATTGCCGTAATCCATCGACAGCCAGTGCGGCTTGGCCGCCTGCAGGATGTCGCGCGCCTTCTTCAGGATTTCCTTGTCGGCGGTGCACTGCTCGCCGCCCGCATAGCGAATGGCCAGGCCCATGACATCGTTCATCTCGGGCACCACGTTGATCTTGCCCTTCAGCTCTTCGGGCGGATCAAAGATCAGCGCGGCGGTGTTGATGTCGCCACCATAGACCGAGGTGTTGACGGTAATGCCAACCGTGCCCCATTGCCACGGAACCGTATAGTTGCGGCCCGGATCGAATTCCACATCGACCCATTGCGGGTCCATATGCTTGAAATTCTCCATCTGGTTGGGCTTGCTTTCCATCAGCAGCCCCTCGCCCACGAAGATCGGGATATAGGTGCCCGAGGGCACCACGATGTCGAACCCGTGCCCGCCCGCCTTGATCTTGGCCAGCGCGGTGTCGTTGCTGTCGTAATCGGTGATCGTGACCTTGATGCCGGTCTCGGCCTCGAATTTCTCGATCATTTCGGGCGAGGTGTAGTTGCCCCAGTTGAAGATGTTCAACTCGCCCTCCGCCAGCGCGGGGCCGGCCAGAACGAGGGTCAGTGCCGTCAGTGCCTTTTTCATCAGTACTCTCCCTTTGGTGTTTTACTTTCTGAATTTGCTCAGCAGCGTGTAGGCGATCACCATGGTGATCGAGATGCCCAGAAGGGCGGTGGAAATCGCATTGATCTCGGGCGTCACCACGCGGCGCAGCTGGCCCAGCATATAGGTGGGCAGCGTATCCTGACCGGCGGATTTCACGAATTCGGTGATCACCACGTCATCCAGCGAGATGACAAAGGCCAGCATCGCGCCCGCAAGGATACCCGGCCACAGCTGCGGCAGGGTCACCCGGCGGAACACCTGGAACGGGGGCGCATAGAGATCGGCGGCGGCCTGTTCCAGGCTCAGATCCATGCCCTGAAGCCGCGCCCGGATCGGCAGATAGGCAAAGGGGATGCAAAAGGCAGAATGCGCGAGGATCAGATAGGCCAGCCCGGTATAGCCGGTGGCGACCTTGATCATCGCGAAAAAGATCAACAGCGCCACGGCGGTCACGATCTCGGGCACCATCAGCGGCTGGTTGATCAGGGCAAACACCGCCGTCTGCCCCCGGAACCGCCGCGTGCGGGTGGTGGCCAGCGCCGCCAGCACCGCAACCGTGGTCGAAATGCCCGAGGCCCAGAGCGCGACAACCAGCGAGCGCAGCGTCGCCTCCTGTACCTGCTCGTTCTCCCAGGCCGAGGCGTACCAGCGCCACGAGAAGCCCTCCCAGATGGCGATCGAGGTGCCGGCGTTGAAGGAATAGACCACCAACAGGATGATCGGCATGTAGAGCATCGCGAAACAGGCAAAGGCGATGGTGGTGAAGCCGGTCTGCTTGCGGATGTCAAAGACGCGCTCAGCCATGGTGGGCCTCGTCATTGCCGGCGGCGCGCACATAGGCCAGCAGCGCCACCATCACGATCGCCAGCAGCGTGATCGACAGCGCCGCGCCCAGCGGCCAGTTGCGGCCTTGCCCGAATTGCAGCTCGATCAGGTTGCCGATCATCAACTGGTTGCCGCCGCCCATCACGCGCGGCGTCACATAGGCGCCCAGCGAAGGCACAAAGACAAGGATCGACCCCGCGATCACCCCGGGCTTGACCAGCGGCAGGATCACCCGGCGCAACACCTGGAGCCGGGTCGCATAGAGGTCATAGCCCGCCTCGACCAGCCGGAAATCGAACCGTTCCATCGAGGCATAGATGGGCAGGACCATCAGCGGCAGATAGACATAGACCATGCCCAGCAGGATCGAGAATTCGGTGAACAGCATCTGGATCGGCGCGTCGATGATGCCCAGCGCGATCAGGACCGTGTTGACCGTGCCTTCGTTGCGGATCAGCTCCAGAATGGCAAAGGTGCGGATCAACAGGTTGGTCCAGAATGGAATGATGATCAGCAGCATCCACAGGTCGCGCTGCTTTTTCGGGCGCGTGGCAATGAAATAGGCGGTGGGAAAGCCGAAGGCGAGACAGGCCAGCGTGGTCAGCGCCGACAGTTTCACCGATCGCCAGAAGATGCTCAGATGCGCGTCCGACCATCCCAGCGTGTCATCGAAAATGTCGCGCTGCATGAAGACGTTGAACCAGGCATCGAACGAGAGCTGCCATTCGACGCCGCCATAGTCCCCCGGACTGAGAAACGAGTAGACCAGCGTGATCAGCAAGGGTCCGCTGGCGGCCAGAAGCAGGATGACCAGCGCCGGCATCAACAACAGCCAGCGGTTTCGGGCCGCGCGGCGTGCCGTGATATCCGGTATCTCCGCCATCGCTCAGTCCCTCAGCACCTGGGCAACCTCGGCGGGAAAGCACACCCCCACCGGATCGCCGGTGGAATATACCGCCGTGCTGTCGGGGCTGTTCTGCTGGCGCAGCACAAAGGTTGTCCCGTCTTCGAGGGTCACGTGAAAATGGGTGTCGGTGCCGAAATAGACCGCATCGCTCAGCACCCCGGCAAGCAGCCCCTCGGCGGGTGTGCCGAGGCGGGCATGTTCGGGGCGCACCGCGATGGTGACACGGCCGTTGACCCCTTGGGCGGCACGGGCGGCAATGGTGCGCCCCGAGCCCAGTCTCAGCGTTGCCGCACCGTCCCTGTTCTCGACCACATCGGCTGACAGGAAATTGGTATCACCGATGAAATCGGCGACAAACCGGTCGGCGGGATGGTCGTAGATCTCGCGCGGGGAACCGATCTGGCGGATGGCGCCATCGGACATCACCGCGAGCCGGTCCGACATGGTCAGCGCCTCTTCCTGGTCATGGGTGACAAAGATGAAGGTGATGCCGGTCTCGGTCTGAAGGCGCTTGAGTTCAAGCTGCATGTTCTTGCGCAGCTTGAAATCCAGCGCGCTCAGCGGCTCGTCCAGAAGCAGCACGCGGGGCTTGGGCGCCAGCGCCCGGGCCAGCGCCACGCGCTGTTGTTGACCGCCCGAGATCTGGCCGGTCTGCCGGTCGGCGAGATGCGACATCTGCACCAGTTCCATCATCTCGCCCACGGTCTGGCTGATCTCGGTCTTGGGCCTGCCCAGCATCTCTAACCCGAACCCGATATTCTCGGCCACCGTCATGTGCGGAAACAGCGCATAGCTCTGGAACACGGTGTTGATCTGGCGCTTGTAGGGCGGCAGGTCCAGCAGGCTCTGCCCGAACATCTCAAGCGTGCCCGAGGTCGGATGCTCGAACCCCGCGATCAGCCGCAGGATCGTCGTCTTGCCGCAGCCCGACGGGCCAAGCAGCGTGAAAAACTCGTTGTCGGCTATGTCGATCTCGACACCGCCCAGGGCCTCGACCGGCGGATTGCCCGGATACACCTTGCGCAAGGCCCGTGCGCTGATCGCATTGGTCAATTACGGCTCCCCCCAATCGTCAGCGCGGTTCGCGTCGTGTTTTCTTGCTGCGCTCAATTGATGATTGCGCCATTGGCGGCCGGGGGATATACCCCTCTTGGGTTAGTTTTCTGCGAAAGATCAGTCACTGCGTGGGTAATTTATTTGATCGGTCTGTCAGATAGAGACATCCATAGATTGCGCAGCGCAATGAGTGGTGTCGGTACGCCCGGCTTTTTTCCCGCCTTTCGGCGATTGTTGCGCGCGCGGATATCGTTTGCGACTTTCATCATGATCCGCTTCGACCCGGGCAAGGCGCCTGTGATGCTGGATGCCTGGTTCGTTTCCAAGCGTTTGCCCAGCGCGGCTTTGACGGAGTACCTGAGCAATACATTTCCTTTTGATCCGTTCTATCAGTTTCTGGACCTGCCACCTGGGGGGGGCCTCTATCGGCTGCCAGAGATTGCACCGGACCGCTTCTTTTCCAGCGAATACTATCTGGAGTACTACCGAAAGACTGGCCTTTGCGACGAGGTTGGCTTGCTGGCGCCCCTGCCATCAGGCGCGCGGGCGCATCTGTCCGTCAGCCGGTTCGAGCGGAGCGGGCCGTATCGGCGTCGCGAAATCCAGTGCCTAAAGCATCATGCGCCGGTTCTACTGGAACTGTTGGCCCAACATGTGGCAGCGATCAGCCCCACGGTTACCCTGGTTCCACCCGTCAATGCACCTTCGCTGGCCGATCTGATCCGGGTCTATGCGGCCGAGACACTTGCAGCCCAACTAACCCGCAGAGAGGCGCAAATCGCGGCTTTGGTTTTGCAAGGGCATTCCAATGGCTCTGCTGCGCTGATGCTGAACAATTCGCGCGAGACCTGCAAGGTGCATCGCCGCAACCTGTATCGCAAGCTGGCAATCTCATCGCAGCGTGACCTGTTCGGGTTGCTCAAGCATCTTTTGTGATCCCCGGCGCCCGTTTCCGGGCGCCGGGTTGGTTTCAGAATACCACGACCGAGCGGATGCTTTCGCCCGCGTGCATCAGGTCGAAGCCCTTGTTGATCTCGTCCAGGCTCAGCGTGTGGGTGATCATCGGGTCGATCTCGATCTTGCCGTCCATGTACCAGTCGACGATCTTGGGCACATCCGTGCGGCCCTTGGCGCCGCCGAAGGCGGTGCCCTTCCACACCCGGCCCGTGACCAGCTGGAACGGCCGGGTCGAGATCTCGGCCCC
>NZ_JBXWRR010000023.1:0-47070 GCF_059613025.1 Ruegeria sp. BHSC223 | reverse complement strand
ACGCAGTGAGAAACGAAAGGAATTGTCCATAAGGTCCATGAACCCGGTCGCCCGGCCATAAGCCGCACCCAGAGTATCCGCATGGCTGACATGGGCAGCCATGATCGCATGCGTCCCCACCCGCTGAGCCCGGTCCTGCAATCCGGCCAGTTCATCATCCAGTGCCAGTGTCACCGCACGCACCAGACGTACGAAATCCGGCGCCTCCAGCGCGCCGACAATCCCCGGCAGCCCCGCCCGCGCGAGAACGGCTGCCGGATCGGCACCACGCGCCACCGCGCCTTCGAGAATGTTGGCAACAATCGTCGCCGGGATCGTGACCGTCATCCCTGTCACTTAATGTCTATTTCTCTGCACGGCCAGATCATTGTTTTCGCCCGGCACCCGCCCCTAGGCTGTTGCCAAACCTTCAGGAGGAACGGTCATGGCAACATCCGCCTATATCTATGACGCGCTGCGCACGCCCCGGTCGCGCGGCAAGGCCAGCGGCGCGCTTTACGAAGTGAAGCCGATCCAGTTGGCCGCCGGTCTTTTGCGCGAAATGCAGGCTCGGCACGACATGGACACCGCGCGCGTGGGCGATGTGATCTTGGGCTGCACCGCGCCGGTCGGCGATCAGGGCGCCTGCGTCGCCAAGGCCGCCGTGCAGGCGGCCCATTGGGACGAGGCGGTGCCGGGTGTTCAGCTTGACCGCTTCTGCGCCTCGGGGCTTGAGGCGGTGAACATGGCCGCCGCCAAGGTGGGATCGGATCAGGAGGAGCTGGTGGTCGCAGGCGGCATCGAATCGATGAGCCGCATCCCCATGCTCAGCCAGGGTGGCGCGATGTTCACCGACCCCGATTTCGTGATCGACCAGAACTCGGCCCCGCAAGGGATCGGCGCCGACCTGATCGCCACCATCGACGGCTACAGCCGCGAGGATGTGGACGCCTTTGCCATGGAAAGCCAGCGCCGCGCCGCGCATGCGCGCGACAGCGGCTGGTTCGACCGCTCTGTGGTGCCGGTGCGTGATGAAAACGGCCTGACCATCCTGGAGCAGGACGATTTCATCAAGCCCGACACCGACATGCAGAAGCTGGGCGCGCTCAACCCCTCGTTCGCGGGCATGGGCGCCTTTGGCTATGATGACATGGCGCTGGCCAAGTATCCCCAGGTGGCGCGGATCAACCATGTGCATACGCCGGGCAACAGTTCGGGTATCGTCGATGGGTCGTCCGCCGTGCTGATCGGCTCGGAAAAGGCGGGACGCGATCTGGGGCTGGAGCCACGCGCGCGCATCGTTTCGGCCACGGTCATCGCTACCGATCCGGTGATCATGCTCGCGGGTCCCGGCCCGGCGGCCAAGAAATGTCTCGCCAAGGCGGGGCTGAAGGTTTCGGACATCGACATCTGGGAAATCAACGAGGCCTTTGCCTCGGTCGCGCTGCGTTACATGAAGGACCTGGATATCGACCATGAGATCACCAATGTGAACGGCGGCGCCATCGCCATGGGCCATCCGCTGGGCGCCACCGGGGGCATGCTGGTCTCGACCGTGCTGGACGAGTTGGAGCGCCGCAATGCCAAGCGGGCGATGATTTCGCTCTGTGTCGGTGGCGGCATGGGCATCTCGACCCTGATCGAACGTCTGTAAGGGAGCGGCAGAATGGGTGATTTTCACTATGCAAAGGATGCCGACGGCATCGTCACCGTGACCATGGACATGGACGGGCCGGTCAATGCGATGAATGCCGAGTTCTGGCCGCTCTTTGCCGCGACCATGGACAGGCTTGAAGCGGAACCGGAGCTGAAAGGCGTGATCTGGACCTCGGCCAAGGACACGTTCTTTGCCGGGGGCGATCTGAAGATGCTGAAAAGCATCGAGCCTGACGGGGTCGAGGCGCTGTTTCAATCGGTCGAGGCGACCAAGGCCGTGATGCGCCGGATGGAGAAACAGCCCGTGCCCCATGTCGCTGCGATCAATGGCGCCGCACTGGGTGGCGGGTTCGAGATTTGCCTGGCCTGCAACCACCGTATCGCCGCCGACAATCCGAAAACAAAGATCGGCCTGCCCGAGGTCACACTGGGCCTGCTGCCCGGCGGCGGTGGCGTCGTGCGCCTGACTTGGATGCTGGGGCTGGAAGGCGCGATGCCCTTCCTGCTCGAAGGGCGGCAGGTCTCGCCCGACAAGGCGCTCAAGGCCGGGCTGATCCATCAGGTGGTGCCCGCCGACCAACTTCTGACCCGCGCCAAGGAATACATCCTGTCGGTGCAGGGCGATGCGGCGGCGGTGACCCAACCCTGGGACACCAAGGGCTACAAGATCCCCGGCGGGCCATCGACCGCGCCGCATAACATGACCCGCATCGCAGGCGCCGCCGCGATGCTCTACAAGAAGACGCGCGGGCTGATGCCCGCGCCCGCGCGCATTCTCGACATCATGACCGAGGCGGCGGGCAAGGTCGATTTCGACACCGCCACCCGCTATGAAAGCCGCCGTTTCGTGTCGCTGACCCCGCTGGCCAGCACCAAGAACATGATCGAGACGCTGTTTTTCGGCATGAACAAGGTCAATGGCGGTGCCAGCCGGCCCAAGGGCGTGCCGCCCTCCAAGGTGCAGCGCCTCGGCATCCTGGGCGCGGGCATGATGGGTCAGGGCATCGCCTTTTCCGCCGCCACGGCGGGGTTGCCGGTGGTGCTCAAGGACCAGACGATGGAGGCCGCTGAACGCGGCAAGGCCTATACGGCCGGTCTGTTGGACAAACGCGTCAAACAGGGCCGGATGAGCGCCGAGGAGCGCGAGGCGGTGCTGGCCTTGATCACCCCGACCGACAAGGCCGACGACCTGAAAGGTTGCGACCTGATCATCGAGGCGGTGTTCGAAAAGATCGACATCAAGGATGCGGTTCTGGCAGAGCATGAGGCGCTGCTCGCTGAAAACGGAATCTGGGGCTCGAACACCTCGACCCTGCCGATCACCCGGCTGGCCACGGGCGCCACGCGGCCTGAGAATTTCGTTGGCCTGCATTTCTTCTCGCCCGTCGACAAGATGCCGCTCTTGGAGATCATCGCGGGAGAGAAGACCTCGGACGAGACGCTGGCGCGCGCCTTCGACTTTGCCCGCCAGATCCGCAAGACCCCGATCATCGTGGGTGACAGCACCGGGTTCTATACCTCGCGCACCATCGGCACCAAGATCATCGAGGCGGTGGAACTGGTGGCCGAGGGGCATGATCCGGTGCGCGTCGACAACCTGTCGCGCCTCACCGGCATGCCCACCGGCATGTTGTCGCTGCTCGACGAGGTGCAGATCAAGCTGGTCACCGACATCTACAACACCCAGGTGGAAATGGGCCTCTTGGACCCTGACAAGGAACAGAACCCCGCCGCCCGCGCCATGTTGGCCGAGATGATCAGCCAGCACGGCCGCCATGGCCGCGCCACCGGCAAGGGGTTCTATGACTATGACAGTCAGGGCAAGACGATCTGGCCGGGGCTGGCCGCATGGCGCAAGGAGGGGGCCGATATCCCCGACGCCGATATCAAGGACCGCATCCTGTTCCGCGCCGTGCTGGAAAGCCTGCGCTGTCTGGAGGAGGGCGTGCTGCGCACGGTCGAGGATGGCAATATCGGCTCGATCCTGGGGATCGGCGCGCCGGTTCATACCGGCGGCTATATCCAATACGTCAACACCTATGGCCCGGCCCGGTTCCTGGCCCGGTGCGAGGAACTGGCCGGCAAATACGGAAACCGGTTCGCCCCGCCCGAGATCCTCAGGAAACATGTGGCCGAGGGTCGCGCCCTCGCCTGACACCCTGGGGCGCGGCTTGCCCGCGCCCTAACCTTTCAGCGCGTGGTCCAGCAGGATGCGCGCCGTGTCCTTGGCATCGCAGGCCGGTTTGGTCGTGCCCATCAGCGAGGACATGACGATCGCGCCCTCTTTCAGCAGCAGGATCTGGCATCCCAGCGCCTCGGGGTCTCGGGCCCCGGCCTGCCGGGCCAGATCGGTGAAGTAATCCAGCAGCACCTGCTTGTGATGCGCGGCCTCCATCCGGATCGGGTCGTCCTTGCACTGATACTCGGCGCCCGCATTGATGAACATGCAGCCGCGATAGCTGTCTTCCTCGAACCACTCTCCCAGAGCATCAAAAGCGGCCAGGAATTTGTCGGCAGGCGAATCGGCCAGTTCATTCACCCGTGTTTCGAACCAGGCCCGAAAATTCTCGTCGCGCAGTTTCAGCACCGCGACGATCAACTCTTCCTTGGTGCGGAAGTGTTTATAGATCGAGGTCTTCGACACCCCGGTCTCGGCCACCAGCTTGTCCATGCCTGTGGCGTGAAACCCGTCCCGGTAGAACACCGTCAACGCCTTTCGCACCAGTTCGTCTTTCTTGTTCGGCCGCATGATTCGTCCTTAGGTTACTGATCGGTACATAAACGCGCCGGTCGCGATGTGCAAATCATCGGGGGTAACCATTTGTCACGAAATGAAGTTTTTCCGCCACGCCTCCTGCCACGAAAAAATCTGCACAAAAGGACTTGCAAAAGTTTACCGATCAGTACACCTTGAGAGCACGTTAACAGATCGGTACACCTAAGGATTAACGCCATGCGACGCCGCTATGCCCTTTTCCCGACAAGACATGTTCCCCTGCTTCTGACGCTGGCAATTCTGGCCGCTTCCATCGCCTGACACGGGATACCCCCAATGACACGCCCCCCACTGCCCCCCTTCACCGCCGAAACCGCCGCTGAAAAAGTGCGCCTGGCCGAAAATGGCTGGAACAGCCGCAGCGCCGACGTGGTGACGCCCGCCTATTCCGACGACAGCCGCTGGCGCAACCGGACCGAATTCGTCACCGGACATGACGACATCCACGCCTTTTTGACCCGCAAATGGGACAAAGAGCTGGACTATCGCCTGATCAAGGAGCTGTGGGCCTGGTCCGGCAACCGCATCGCGGTGCGCTATGCCTATGAATGGCACGACGACAGCGGCAACTGGTTCCGCTCCTACGGAAACGAGAACTGGGAATTCGACGAGGATGGCCGCATGTCGGCCCGCCACACCTCGCTGAACGACCTGCCCATCACCGAGGATGAGCGTCTGTTTCACTGGCCTCTCGGGCCCCGCCCCGACGACCATCCCGGCCTGACCGAACTTGGCCTCTGAACGGAGATAGAACGATGCCCCGCGCCTTTTCCCAGCTGACCTTCACCCCCGCCGTGCGTGCCCATCAGGAACGGCTCGGCTCCGCCCGCAGCTATGCCAAATTCATCGAGGGCGGCCCGCAGCAGGGGCATGAGATCGGGCCTGCCGAACAGGCCTTTATCGAGGCGCGGGACGGGTTCTATCAGGCCACGGTGTCGGAAATCGGCTGGCCCTATGTGCAGTATCGCGGCGGGCCCGCCGGGTTCCTGCGGGTGCTGGGGCCGCGCACGATCGGCTATGCGGACCTGTCGGGCAACCGGCAGTATATCTCGCGCGGCAATCTGGACGGCAACAGCCGGGTGGCGCTGATCCTGATGGATTACGCCAACCAACGGCGTCTGAAGATCCTCGGCCGGATGAAATTCACCGAAGGGCCCGAGGCCGCCGCCAGCCTGCTGCCCGAGGAGCAGACCCACCCGGCTGAACGCGCCGCCATCATCTCGGTCGAGGGGCTGGACTGGAACTGCCCCCAGCACATCACCCCCCGCTATACCGAGGCCGAACTGGCCCCGCATCTGAATGCGCTTGGCGCCGAGCTGGCGCAGCTCAGGGCGGAAAACGAACGGCTGAAACAACAGTTGTCCGAGCAGGATTAGGCCGGACAGACCGGCCCCACCTCTTCAAGTCCCAAGACCAAAACCCAACTCATTGTCAAAGGGAGCTTTCGACATGCTTCGCACATTGCTCAATACCGCTGCCACCATCACCGCCGGATCGCTGTTTTCCGCCGGGGTCATGACGCTGGGGTTCTACATCCTGCCCTCCAGCCTGCTTGCCGCCGAGCCCGCCCAGACGCATTTCCGCGCCGAGACGCTGGAGGGGCTCAAGATCGCGTATCGCGAGGCGGGCGACCCGACCAATCCGACCGTGCTGCTTCTGCACGGGTTTCCGACCTCGTCGCATATGTTCCGCAACCTGATCCCGGAACTGGCCGCCGAGTATCACGTGATCGCGCCCGATTATCCCGGTTTCGGCGCCTCGGAGATGCCGGATGCGGCGGAATATGACTACAGCTTTGCCGGCACCGCGCAACTGATGACCCAGCTCCTGGATGCCAAGGGCGTAGATGACTATGCCGTTTATCTGATGGATTACGGCGCACCGGTGGGCTATCGCATGTTCGCCGAAAACCCCGAGCGGGTCACCGGTTTCATCATCCAGAACGGCAATGCCTATGAAGAGGGCCTGCGCGAGTTCTGGGACCCGATGAAAGCCTATTGGGCCGACCCCTCGGTCGCCAATGGCGATGCGCTGCGCGCCTTTCTGACGCTGGATGCCACCAAGTGGCAGTTCACCCACGGCACCCAGAACCCCGACGCGATCAGCCCGGACAATTTCTGGCACGTGCAATACCTGCTCGACCGTCCGGGCAATCAGGAGGTGCAGTTGGAGATGTTCCTCGATTACGGCACCAACCTCGCCGAATACCCGAAATGGCAGGCGCTGTTTCGCGAACATCAGCCGCCCGCGCTGCTGATGTGGGGCAAGAACGACGTGATCTTTCCCGAGGCGGGCGCGCATCCCTACAAGGACGATCTGACCGATCTGGAGTTCCACATCCTCGATACCGGGCATTTCGCGCTTGAGGAATACGGGACCGAAATCGCCGCCGAGATGAAAGACTTTCTGGCACGCATTAACTAAGGACCAGGGTCCCGCTCTGGCGGGACCCTCTCCCACAGGAGGATTTGATATGACAGCACATGTGGACCGGATCGCCGCCTTTTCCGACGGTGCCCTGGGCGGCAACCCCGCCGGCGTGGTGATCGCCGACCAGATGCCCGCCGAGGAAGAGATGCAGCGCATCGCGGCCGAGGTCGGCTATTCCGAGACCGCCTTTGCCGCGCCAGAGGGCGCGGGCTGGCGGGTGCGCTATTTCGCGCCGGTGGGCGAGGTCGCATTCTGCGGCCATGCCACCATCGCATTGGGGGCGACGCTCGCCGGTCGGTTTGGCGCGGGCACCTATGCCCTGCAGCTCAACGATGCTGGTATCTCGGTCGAGGGGCAGCGTCATGGCGACCGTGTCCAGGCGGCGCTGATCTCTCCCCCCACCCGCAGCGGCGCGGTGGACCTGGAAGTTCTGGAGGCCGCCTTGGCGCTCTTTGGTCTCGACGAAAGCGACCTGGACCCGACCCTGCCCGCCGCCGTGGCCAATGCGGGCAACGATCACCTTGTGCTTGCCTTACGCGACCGCACCCGGCTGGCAACGATGGAGTACGATCTGAACCGGGGCGCCGCCTATATGCGGCTGAACGGGTTCACCACCATCAATCTGCTCTGGGTCGAAACCCCGCAGCGGTTCCACAGCCGCAACGCCTTTGCCATCGGCGGTGTGCTGGAGGATCCGGCAACCGGTGCCGCCGCCGCCGCGCTGGCGGGGTATCTGCGCGACATCGGCTGGCCGCATGGCGGCACGATCGACATCGTGCAGGGCGAGGATATGGGCGCCCGCTCGCTGCTCAGGGTCGAGATCGGCGACACCCCCGGCCAAGGCGTCCGCGTCTCGGGCAGCGCCCGCCAGATCGGGTAGAGACCGACACGCGCACCAGACCAGAGCGCGCCGCGTGACCGCCCAAGCACGCGGCCCGCTCCAGGCGGCCCTCCCGAACCGCCTGCCCTGCCCTCGTCCGCCTTACCCCATCCAGCGGCGGACGGGGGCATTGCTTTCCTCCAGCGGCTGGGTGATCACGTCGACCAGTGTCGGCCCGTCATGGGCAATCGCCTCACCCAGCACCCGCTCCAGATCGGCCGGGTCCTCGACCCGCCAGGATTTCACCCCATAGGCCGCCGCGATGGCCGCGTTGTCGGTGCGGTTGAAATCGACGTTGTAATAGCGCGCGTCCTTGTCGGCGAACTGGCTGGCCTTGATCCAGCCGTATGTCGCGTTCGAGAACACCACATAGGTGATCGGCGCCCGCGACCGGCAGACGGTCTCCAGCTCACCCACCGTGAACCCGAAAGACCCGTCACCCATCAACGCCACGGTCTTGGACGCGGGCCGCCCGTACCAGGCACCCAAAGAGGCCGACAGCGAATACCCCAGTGCCCCATGCGCGCGGTTGGTGATGAAATGCCGCCCCGGACGCGGCAATTGGTAATAGGCCGAGAAATAGGGGCAGCTGGTGCCGGGATCGGACACCACGGTCGCATCCTCGGGCAGCGTGTTCATCAGCGCGCGGATCACCCGCTCTGGCCGGATCGGCGCCTGTTCCGACCGCGCCAGCACCTCGAATGCCTCGAACTTGCGGCGTTTCTTTTCGGCAATCGCCTCCGCGCCGCCAAAGGTATCGGCGCCCTGCACCCGGGCGTCCAGCACCGCGTTCACCTCGGCCAGGGCCAGCCGCAGATCGCCCACCACCGCGACCTCGGTCCGGTAATTGGCGTTCATCACCATCGGGTCATTGTCGAAATGCACGATCCGGGTGCCGGGTTTCGGTGCCTCCCACCGCGCCGTTGTGGTGGACCCCGCCCGACAGCCCATGAACACCACCAGATCGGCTGCCTCCATCATCTCCCATGTCTCGTCGGTGCCACCGTTCGACCCCACCACGCCCAGACAGTTGGGATGGGTCTCGGCCAGCGACCCCTGCCCCGAGATCGAGGTGGCCACCGGAATGTCGAGCCGGGTAGCAAGCCGGTCCAGCTCCTCCCAGGCTTGCGCGATCACCACACCGCCGCCACAAACGATAAGCGGGTCTTTCGCCGACAGGATCGCCTCAACCGCCGCTTCGGCCGCGCCGGGCGCAGGCGCCTGCGGATAGGCGGGATAGCCGGCGGTTGCCGGATCGGCCCAGATATCGGCGGCATCGACCGGGTCGTATTGCACATCATAGGGCAGGCCGATATGCGCCGCGCCCGAGCGCCCGGTGGTCATCGCGCGAAACGCTGCCCGCACCATGCGAGGGATGTGATCGGCGCGGCTGATCACCGTGTTCCACTTGGTCAGGGGCGCCATCAGCGCCTTTTGGTCCACCTCGGTCAGCGGGTATTTTCCGTAAGAAGCGACCGAGATATCGGTGGTGATCCCCAACACCGCATATGAGCTTTCCGAGGCCTCGATCAGCCCCGGCAGGATATAGGTGGCACCGCCGCCCGACGGCCCCTCGGCCACACCGACGCGCCCCGTAACGCGAGAATAGCCATCGGCCATATAGGTGGCACAGCGCTCGTCACGGGTCAGCACATGGGTGATCTGGTGATCGAGCCGCAGCATCGCATCATAAAACGGCAAGGTGGTATCGCCACACAGGCCAAAGATATGCCGCACCCCCTGCGCCTCGAGCATGCGTACCATCGCCTCGGCGCCATTCATCCGGTTGTCCATGCGACTCGCCCTCACAGAATTTGCGTTCAGAATTGTATACAGCTCTGCATCACATCTTGCGCACAAGTCAACCCCGCGATATTGTTCCCCCTAAATCGAGGCGCCGAATGACCAAATCAGAAAGCAATGTTGACCGGCTTTACGAGGCGCTCCGCCGCATGGCGGCGGATTTCGCCTTCAAGCCCGACGCCCGCATCAACGAAAGCGCGCTGGCAACCCAGCTCGACGCCTCGCGCACCCCGATCCGCGAAGCGCTGAACCGGCTGGTGGCCGAAGGTTTCCTGACCTTCCGTTCGGGGCGCGGTTTCTTCTGCCGCTCGCTTTCGCCGGAACTGGTGATGGATCTCTACGAGGCCCGCGTCGCGGTCGAGGTCGAGGCAGCGCGGCTCGCCGCCCTGCGCGGCGACGAGCGCGAGATCGCCATCCTGATGCAGGACCTCGAGGATATCGCGCCCGACTATACCGCGCGCGCCGATACCGAAACGCTGCTCAGCATGGATGAATGGTTTCACACACGGCTTTGCGCGCTGTCGGGCAATGGCGAATTGGCGCGCATGCTCGACAATCTCAACGACCGCATCCGCTATCTGCGCCTGATCGACCTGCGCCGCCTGCAATCGCTGGGGCCGCAGGGCCAGACCATGGTTTCGGCGCATCAACGCATCCTCGACGCGGTGGCCCGCCATGATGCCGAGGGCGCCATGGCCGAGATGCGCGCCCATATCGAACGCCGCCGCGAAGGGGCGACCCAGGCGGTGCGCGATGCCTATGCCCAACTCTATGTTCCCGAACTCTGAGGCAAACATGTCCCTACAATCCGGCGGCAAGACGGTCTTTGGTGCCACGGTCGGCATCCTGATGCTGGAAACCCGCTTTCCCCGCATTCCCGGCGATATGGGCAATGCGCTGACCTGGCCCTTTCCGGTGCAGTACAGGGTGGTGCGCGGCGCCTCGCCCGACAAGGTGGTGCGAGGCGATCCCCGCGTACTACTCGACGCCTTTGTCGAGGCGGGTCGCGATCTGGTGGCCACCGGCGCGGACGGGATCACCACCAATTGCGGCTTTCTCGCGCTGGTTCAGGACGAGTTGCGCGCGGCCCTCGGCGTGCCGGTGGCAACTTCCTCGCTGATGCAGGTGCCGATGGTACAGGCCCTTCTGCCGCCGGGCAGAAAAGCGGTGATCCTGACCATCTCCAAAGCGACCCTGAGCCCCGCCCATCTGTCCGCCGCCGGCGTGCCTGCGGATACGCCGGTCTTCGGCACGGATGGCGGGCGTGCCTTTACCCGCGACATCCTGGGTGACGCACCTCAGATCGACTTCGCCGCCTGCCGTCAGGACATGCTGGATGCGGCCGATCAGATCCTGGCGCAGCAACCCGATGCGGGCGCCATCGTTCTCGAATGCACCAATATGGTGCCCTATGCCGCCGATCTGCGAAGGCGCACAGGTCTGCCGGTCTATTCCATCTACTCGATGGTCACATGGTTCCAATCCGGCCTGATGCCGCGCCGGTTCGCCCAGGATATCGACGACCCGCGGGGTTGACCCTTAGCTGGGGGCGCTGCCCCCGTCACCTTCGGTGACTCCCCCGGGATATTTTCAGCAAGAGGAAAGAGCAGGCGCCCACTCCTTCATTCCGCCGCAAATACTCCGGAGCGCGAGGCAGCGCCTCGCAAAAGATCCGCCGCGCAGCGGCGCCCGGCCCAACGCCCGCAGGCGTCCCGCAAGGGGCGCCGATGGGGGCGGGAGCCTACCCGCCCCGCAAGCGCTGCATCAAATAGACCTCGGCCCCGTCCGGGATCGGTTCGGTCAGGCCCGAGGCGATCACCCGCCCGTCGATGGCAACCGAGACGCCCGCGTCGATGGGCGCCTGCAATTCGGGATGCGCGCGCACCAGGGCGCGCAGCATCTCGCCGGTATCGCGGGCCTCGACCGAGACAACCTCGCAGCCCCCGGCCAGCGACCGCAGGCCGGACCAGAGATGGACCTCAACCATCCGCCTTGAGCGCCGCCAGGATACGCGGCGGCGACATCGGCAATTGCCGCATCCGCGCGCCGGCGGCGGCCGAGACCGCGTTGGCAATGGCCGCCAGCGGCGGACAGATCGAGGTTTCGCCCACCCCGCGCACCCCGAACGGATGGCCCGGATTGGGCACCTCGACGATCACCGTGTCGATCATCGGCAGGTCGCTGGCCACCGGAATGCGATAGTCGAGGAAGACGCTGTTCTGCAGCCGCCCATCGGCGCCATAGATGTATTCCTCGTTCAGCGCCCAGCCGATGCCCTGCGCGGCTCCGCCCTGAAACTGCCCCTCCACATAGGTGGGATGGATCGCCTTGCCCGCATCCTGCACCACCGTATAGCGCACGACCTTGGTCTTGCCGGTCTCGGGGTCCACCTCGGCATCCACGATATGGGTGGCAAAGCTGACGCCCGCGCCTTCGGGTGTCGCCTCGAAATGGCCCGAGATCGGCCCGCCCGTGCGCCCCATATCGGCGGTGATATCGGCCAGCGGCAGCGGGTCGAATTCGCCCGCATTCGGCCCCGAAGGCACCGCGCAGCCGTTTTCCCATTTCACCGCATCCACCGGGATGCCCCATTTCTTCGCCGCCCGCTCACACAGTTTCTCGACCGCGTGGCGCGCCGCCTTGATGGTGGCCAGCCCGCTGGCATAGGTCACCCGGCTGCCATGGCTCACGTCGTTATAGCCCAGCGTGGCGGTGTCTGCGATGGTCACCCGGATGTTCTCGTAGGGGATGCCCAGCACCTCGGCCGCCATCAGCGCCATCGAGGCGCGGCTGCCGCCGATATCGGGCGTGCCCACCATGACCTGGGCCGAGCCATCTTCGCTCAGCGCCAGAGAGACCGAGGTCTCGCCACCATGGTTGAACCAGAACCCGCAGGAAATCCCCCGCCCCTGCCCCGGTTTCAGCGGCGCGGTGTAATGGGGATGCGCCTTGGCCGCCTCCAGCGTTTCGACCAGGCCGATGCGCTGGAACCTGGGCCCATAGCTCGCCTTGGTCCCCTCGCGCGAGGCATTCTTGAGCCGCACCTCGATCGGGTCGAGTCCCAGTTGATTGCACAGCTCGTCGATCACCGATTCCACCGCAAAGGCCGCCATGGGCGAGCCGGGCGCGCGATAGGCGGCCTGTTTGGGCCGGTTGGTCATCACGTCATAGCCCACCTGGCGCACATGCGGCAGGTTATAGGGGGCAAAGGCGCACATGGCGGTGAAGTCCGCCGGACCACCGGGAAAGGCGCCGCCCTGCAGGCGGAACGTGCCCTGGGCCGCGGTCAGCGTGCCGTCCTTCTTCATGCCGATCTTGATATCCATCGAGGCCGAGGCGGTCGGTCCGGTGGCGCGGAACACCTCGGACCGGCTCATCACCAGTTTCACCGGCTTGTTGGCCTTGCGCGACAGTGCCAGCGCCACCGGCTCGATGAACACGGTGGTCTTGCCGCCAAAACCGCCCCCGATTTCCGAGGCGGTCACACGCAGGTTGGCGGTCTCGATCCCCAGAAGCGCGGCACAGGTTTTCTGCACGATCCAGTGTCCCTGGGTGCAGCACCACAGCTCGCCCTTGCCATCGGCCCCCAGCGTGGCCAGGCAGGCATGCGGTTCGATATAGCCCTGGTGGGTCGCCTCGGTGGTAAAGTGATCCTCGATCACCAGATCGGCCTCGGCAAAACCCGCCTCGACATCGCCATGGCCGCTTTCATGTTTGCGCACCACGTTGGGATGCATCCCCTCGGGCACGGAATAGTCCGCGGCCCCCTGACGGATCACCGGGGCGTCCATCAGCATCGCCTTGTCCACATCCGTAACATGGGGCAGGACCTCGTAGTCCACCTCGATCAGCTTGAGCGCATCGCGGGCAGCCAGCGCCGAAGTCGCCGCAACCGCGGCCACCGCATGCCCGTCATAGAGCGCCTTGTCGCCTGCCATGACGTTTTCGAGGATGCTCCAGAAATCACCCTCCAGCCCCGGCGCAAACTCCACCTTGTCCGAGAAATCGGCACGGGTGACCACGGCCTTCACATCCTTCAGCGCCTCTGCCTTGGACGTGTCGATGCGCAGGATGCGGGCATGGGCGTGCGGGCTGCGCAGGATGGCGCCATGCAGCATGCCGGGGGCCGACGCATCAGCGCCGAACCGGGCGCGGCCGGTGACCTTGTCCAACCCGTCGGGCCGGTTCGGACGGGTGCCGACAAAGGTGAAACCGTCGGATTTGCGATCGTCGAGCGCCATTATACCGCCTCCCTCATGTCGCGGGCCGTGTCCATCACGGCGCGGATGATCTTGTCATAGCCGGTGCAGCGGCACAGGTTGCCAGCCAGCCAGAACCGCACCTCTTCCTCGGTCGGGTCGGGGTTCTGCTCCAGCAGCGCCTTGGCCGCGACCAGGATGCCGGGGGTGCAGATGCCGCATTGCAGCGCGGCATAGTCGATGAACTTCTGTTGCAGCGGATGCAGCACATCGCCCTCGGCGATGCCTTCGACCGTGCCGATCTCCTTGCCCTCGGCCTCGACCCCCAGCACCAGGCAGGAGCAGACCAGCCGCCCGTCAAGCGTCACCGAACAGGCGCCGCAATCGCCCGTGCCGCAGCCTTCCTTGGCGCCGGTCAGGCTGAGCTTGTCGCGCAGACAGTCCAGCAGGGTTTCGCGCGGGTCGCACAGATACTCGACCGCATCGCCGTTGACGGTGGTGGATACGTGGATCTTGCTCATCCGTGATGCCCCTTGATGATTTCGCCCTTGGCCCGGGCATAGGCGATGCGCGCGACACGCTTGGCCAGCACGCCGGCAACCTCGGTACGGAACGCGATGGTGCCGCGCTTGTCGTCGATCGGCTTGCAGGCGGCCGAGGCGGCGGCCGCCAGACGATCCAGCGCGACGTCATCCAGCGTGGAGCCAATGATCGCGGCAGCAGCGTCCCCGACCAGCAGAACGGTCGGCGCCACGGCACCCAGCGAGACGCGCGCCTCGGTGATGGTGTCCCCGTCCAGGCGCAGGTTGACGGCACAGCCCACCACGGCGATATCCATCTCGCTGCGCGGGATGAAGCGCAGATAGGCATCGCCCGCGTTTTCACCGCGTGCCGGGATATGCAGGGCTGAGATCAGTTCGCCCTTGGCCAGCGAGGTGCGGCCCGGACCGGTCGGAATATCCTCGACCGCGACGACGCGTTCGCCATCGGGGCCGGTCACGGTCGCGGTCATGGAGGCCGCGACCATGGCGGGCACGGAGTCGGCGGCCGGCGAACCGTTGCACAGATTGCCGGTCAGCGTCGCGCGACCCTGCACCTGGGTGGATCCCACCAGGTTCATCGCCTCGACCACGCCGGGCCAGTCGTCGACCAGCCCCGCGTGCTCGCCCAGCTCGGCGCCGGGAACAGCCGCACCCAGCGTCCAGCTGCCATCCCCGTTGCGGGTGATGTCTTGGGTGCCAGGAATCTTCTTGATGTCGATCAGCGTGTCGGGGGTGACGATATCGGCGCGCAACTGCACCAGAACATCGGTCCCCCCGGCGAGAAACCGGGTGACACCCTCGGCTTCGGCGGCCAGCCTTGCGGCTTGGGCAAAGCTTTCGGGGCTGTGATATTGCATGAACTTACCTCGTGGCTGTTGGTCCGGGCCATTGGGTCCGAGGGGGACGTTAGACCAGCCGCCCCGCCCCGTCCATGACGAGAGCGACCAAATTTTCAGGGGTTGCGTGTCGCGGACAGGCGAGACGCCGGTCGCACCGCGACCGGCGAGAAGAAAATTCGTCGAATTTTCTTCGGGTGCCCGGCCTAAAGGTCGCCGCGCAGATGCCAAAGCTCAGGGAACAGCTCAACCTCGAGCATGCGGCGCAAGTATTGAACACCAGAGGTCCCACCGGTTCCCCGCTTGAACCCGATCACCCGTTCCACCGTGGTGACATGGTTGAACCGCCAACGGCGGAAATAGTCCTCGAGATCGACCAGCTTCTCGCCCAGCTCGTAAAGGTCCCAGTATTTCGCCGGATCCTCGTAGATCTGCCGCCAGGCCGCCTGCACCGCCGCATCGGCGGTGTGCGGGTTGTCCATCCGGTAGACCTCGGGCGCGAAACTGGCCCCCGTCTTCGCCGCCAGCGCCCGCAACGCCACGTGATACAGCGAGGGTTGCTCCAGTTCCGCCGCCAGCATCGCATGAAGCTCGGGGCGATGCTCATGCACCTTCATCATCGCGGTATTGCGATTGCCCAGCATGTATTCGATCAGCCGGTACTGATGCGACTGGAAGCCCGAGGAATTGCCAAGCGCATTGCGAAATGTCGTATAGTCGCTGGGCGTCATCGTGCGCAGCACGTCCCAGGCGGAGTTGAGCTGGTCGAAGATGCGCGCCACCCGCGTCAGCATCTTGAAGGCAGGCCGGAAATCTCCGCCCGCCAGCAGCAGATTGCGCGCCGCCCTGAGTTCGTGCAGCACCAGCCGCATCCACAATTCGCTGGTCTGGTGCTGGATGATGAACAGCATCTCGTCATGGGCATCCGATTGCGGATGATGGGTCGCCAGCAGCGCATCCATATGCAGATAGTCGCCATAGCTCATGTCCTTGGCATAGGACATCTTGGCGCCATCCTGGCTGGGGTCATAGGCCTGGGACATCGGGTCAATCCTTGAGAAGCTCGGTCAGCAGGGCCGAGCCGGGCCGGCCCAGTTCGGCAACAACAGAGAAATGGTCATGGCCCGGATCGAACACATTGGGCACGTCCCAGGCCTCGGAGAGAAGGCGCGTCTGGCGCACCAGTTCGGGCCGCTCATTGGCGCCGACCCAACAGGTGACCGACAGGCCCGCGCGCCGCGACAGCTGCGCGGGGCTTTCGGCCTCGGCCTCGGCCGCGTCCAGGTGCAGAACCTCGTTCATCCGGGTGCCCAGCAGCGGGCGCAGATCGTGGATACCGCTGATGCTGATCACCCGGTCCAGCCGGTCGGGCAACGGCCCGTCGGCGCAGGCCATGCGGGCCACCAGATGACCCCCGGCGGAATGGCCCGCCAGCCGCACCGGTCCCGCGACGTGACGCGCCGCCTCTTCGATCGACGCGCGCACTTCCTCAACTATCTGGCCCAGACGCGCCTCGGGTGCCAGCGTGTAGGAGGGCACCGCCAGCGCCCAGCCCCGGCTGAGCGGTCCGGCGGCGAAATGCGACCAGAAGCTCTTGTCGAGCTTGTGCCAATAGCCGCCATGCACGAACACCACGAGACCCTTGGCCACGCCTTCGGGGCGGAACAGGTCCAACCGGTTGCGCGCGCCCGGACCATAAGAGATGTCAAGTGTCCCGCCCCGACTGTCGCGCCACGCCGTCGCTGCCGCGCCCCAGGCGGCGGCCAGCCCGTCCGACCCCGGCACATAGCTGGAATTGTCGAATGCATCATCCCAGTCGATCATCGCAGATCCTCCTGTCTTGCGGACAGGGTAATCGTCGCCCCGATATATTTCAAGCTTAAAGGTTTAGGCTTGAAATATATCCGAATCCCCGTATCCTCATCCTTAATCAGCGTATCTTGCGAGGGAGGATGCAATGCGTATCGCATGTCTGGGTGGCGGTCCGGCGGGGCTGTATTTCGCCATTTCGATGAAGCTGCGCGACCCTTCGCATCAGGTCACGGTGATCGAACGCAACAAGGGCGACGACACGTTCGGCTGGGGCGTGGTGCTGAGCGATGACGCGCTGGAGAACCTGGCCGCCAACGACCCCAAGAGCGCCGAGACGATCCGCTCGAACTTTGCCTATTGGGACGATATCGCGGTGGTGCATGACGGGGTGCGCACGGTCTCGGGCGGGCACGGTTTTGCCGGGATCGGGCGCAAGGCGATGCTGCTCCTGCTTCAGGACCGCGCCCGCGAGCTGGGCGTCGATCTGCAATTCCAGACCGAGGCGCGGCCCATCGCCGAATATCAGGCGGAATACGATCTGGTGGTGGCCTGCGACGGGCTGAACTCTCGCGTGCGCAGCGATCTGGCCGCGCATTTCAAACCCGATATCGACACCCGCCAGTGCAAGTTCATCTGGCTCGGCACCCATCAGAAATTCGACGACGCCTTCACCTTCATCTTTGAAAAGACCGAACATGGCTGGATGTGGGTGCATGCCTATCAGTTCGACGAGGACACCGCGACGGTGATCGTGGAGTGCAGCCAGGAGACCTGGGACGCCTGGGGATTCGAGCATATGTCCAAGGAAGAGAGCGTCGCCACCTGCGAGCGCATCTTTGCCGCGCATCTGGGCGGCCACAAGCTCATGTCCAATGCCAGCCATCTGCGCGGCTCGGCGGTCTGGATCAACTTCCCCCGCGTTCTGTGCGAGAAATGGCACCATGAAAACGTGGTGTTGATGGGCGACGCGGCGGCCACCGCGCATTTTTCGATCGGATCGGGCTCGCGCCTGGCCTTTGACAGCGCCATTTCGCTGGCCACCTATCTGCATTCCGAACCGACGATGGAAAGCGCATTCGAGCGCTATCAGGAGGAACGCCGGCTCGAGGTGCTGCGCCTGCAATCGGCGGCACGCAACTCGCTGGAATGGTTCGAACAGGTGGAACGGTATCTGGACATGGACCCGGTGCAGTTCAACTATTCGCTGCTGACCCGCAGCCAGCGGATCAGCCACGAGAACCTGCGCCTGCGCGATGCCGACTGGCTGCGCTCGGCCGAACAGTGGTTCCAGACCCGCGCGGGCGCTGCGGCCGAACCCGTGCGCGCGCCGATGTTCGCCCCCTTCCGCCTGCGCGACATGGAGCTGAAAAACCGCATCGTGGTCTCGCCCATGGCGCAATACAAGGCGGTCGATGGCTGCCCGACCGACTGGCACCTGATCCATTACGGCGAGCGCGCCAAGGGCGGTGCGGGCCTGGTCTATACCGAGATGACCTGTGTCAGCCCCACGGGTCGCATCACCCCCGGTTGTCCCGGCCTCTATGCCCCCGAGCATGAGGCCGCGTGGAAACGGCTGACCGATTTCGTGCATGGCGAGACGAGCGCGAAGATCTGCTGCCAGATCGGCCATTCGGGCCGCAAGGGCTCGACCCAGCTGGGTTGGGAGACGATGGACGCGCCGCTGAAGGCGGAAAACTGGGACCTGATCTCTGCCTCGCCCATCCCGTGGTCCGCCAACAATGCCACGCCGCGTGAAATGACGCGTGCGGATATGGACGCGGTGCGCGATCAGTTCGTCCAGGCCGCGCAAATGGCCGAGCGGGCAGGTTTCGACATGATCGAGCTGCACGCGGCACACGGCTATCTGATCTCGTCCTTCATCTCGCCGATGTCGAACTCGCGCGGCGACGACTATGGCGGGTCGCTGGAAAACCGCATGCGCTACCCGCTGGAAGTGTTCACCGCGATGCGGGCCGCATGGCCCGAGGACAAGCCGATGTCGGTGCGGATCTCGGCCAATGACTGGGTGGACGAGGCCGGTGTCACGCCCGAGGAGGCAGTCAAGATCGCCGCGATGTTCCACGCGACGGGCGCCGATATCATCGACGTCTCGGCCGGCCAGACCTCGATCGAGGCCAAGCCGGTCTATGGCCGCATGTTCCAGACCCCGTTCTCGGATCGCATCCGCAACGAGACCGGCATCGCCACCATGGCGGTGGGCAATATCTATGAGGCCGACCATGCCAACTCGATCCTGATGGCGGGCCGGGCCGATCTGATCTGCGTCGGTCGCCCGCATCTGGCCAACCCCTACTGGACCCTGCACGAGGCCGCCCGCATCGGTGATCGTCACGCCGACTGGCCGCTGCCCTATCTGGCGGGCCGGGATCAGGCCTGGCGTCTGGCCGACCGTGACGCCGAGACGGAGATCCGCGCATGATGCTGGAAGGCACCCATGCGGTGGTCACAGGCGGCGGCACCGGCACCGGTGCGGCGATTGCCGAGGCGCTGGCCCACGCCGGTGCCAGGGTCACCGTCTTGGGCCGCCGCGAGGGACCGCTGCGCGAGGTCGCCAAACAGCACAAGTTCATCGGCTGGGTGACCTGCGACGTAACCGATCCGCAGGCGGTGCGCGCCGCCTTTCGGCAGGCGCGCGATCTGAACGGACCGGTGGGTGTGGTGGTCGCCAATGCGGGCGCCGCCGACAGCACGCCGTTCAGGAAGATGACCGCCGAAGGGTTTCAGCAGATGCTGGATGTGAACCTCAAGGGCGTGTTCAACAGCTTTCAGGCCGGTCTCTCGGATATGGAAAACGCGGGCGAGGGCCGGCTGATCGCCATCGCCTCGACCGCCGGGCTCAAGGGCTATCCTTATGTGGCGGGCTATTGCGCCGCCAAACACGGGGTGGTGGGCCTGATCCGGGCACTGGCGGTAGAACTTGGCCGCACCGGCATCACGGCCAATGCTATCTGCCCCGGCTTCATCGAGACCCCGATGCTGGACCGCTCTATCGCCAATATCGTGGACAAGACCGGCCTGAGCGCGGAAGCTGCGGCAAAGTCGCTGCGCAAGGGCAATCCGCAAGACCGGTTCATCCAGGTGGACGAGGTGGCGGGCGCGGTTCTCTGGCTGTGTTCCCAGGCGGCCCGGTCGGTGAACGGCCATGCCCTTGCCCTGTCGGGAGGAGAGATATGAGCGCACCCAACCCCCGCCCCGATGCCGGGCCGGAGAGCAAGGCGCGGCTGCGCCTCTGGCTGAAACTGCTCAAAACCACGCGTACGGTGGAATCGGGCCTGCGCGAGAACCTGCGCACCGAGTTCGCCTCGACCCTGCCGCGGTTTGACGTGATGAGCGCGCTTGCCCGCAACGCGGGCGGGCTGAAGATGAGCGAGCTGTCGGGCCTCCTGAAGGTGTCGAACGGCAATGTCACCGGCATCATCGAACGGCTGGTCGAGGACGGCCATGTGCTGCGCGAGCCGGTACCGGGCGACCGCCGCGCCAACCGGGTTCGCCTGACCCGCAAGGGCGAAGAGGAATTTGCCCGCCAGGCCGCCCGCCACGAGGCCTGGGTCGACGATCTGCTGGGCGCGCTCGACGCTGACGAGGCGCGTGCGATCACCGCGACGCTGGACCGCATTCTGACAGAGGGAAAATCATGACCGCCGCCGACACCACCCATTTCCTGTGCACTATCGAGGACGGCATCGCGCGCATTGCGCTGGACCGGCCCGAGCGCAAGAACCCGCTGACCTTTGACAGCTATGCCGAGCTGCGTGACTGGTTCCGCGACCTGCATTACAATGACGACATCAAGGCGGTGGTCTTTGCCTCGAACGGCGGCAATTTCAGCTCGGGCGGCGATGTGCATGACATCATCGGGCCGCTGACCCGGATGAACATGAAGGAGCTGCTGCAATTCACTCGCATGACCGGCGATCTGGTCAAGGCGATGGTCAATTGCGGCAAGCCGGTGATCGCCGCCATCGACGGCATCTGCGTGGGCGCGGGCGCGATCATCGCCATGGCATCTGACCTGCGCATCGCCACGCCCGAGGCCAGGGTGGCCTTTCTGTTCACCCGCGTTGGGCTTGCTGGCTGCGACATGGGCGCCTGTGCCATCCTGCCCCGGATCATAGGCCAGGGCCGCGCGGCGGAACTGCTTTACACCGGCCGCGCGATGAGCGCTGACGAGGGCGCCGCCTGGGGTTTTCACAACCGGCTGGTGGCAGCGGACGCGCTGGAGGATGAGGCCCGCAAACTGGCCCAGCAGATCGCGGCAGGCCCGAATTTCGGCCATATGATCACCAAGACCATGCTGGTGCAGGAATGGTCGATGTCCATCGAACAGGCGATCGAGGCCGAGGCGCAGGCACAGGCGATCTGCATGCAAACCGGCGATTTCGAACGCGCCTACCGCGCCTTTGTCGCCAAGGAAAAACCCGTCTTTATGGGCGATTGAGGTCGGCGCAATTGAGTATTTGGGGCGGAATGAAGCCCCTGGGAGGAATGAGATGGCAGACCGCAGCTTCCTGACCTGGCCGTTTTTCGACGAGACCCACCGCGCCCGCGCCGAGGCGATGGAGGGCTGGTGCGCGCGCCTGCATGTGGATCACGGCAACATTGACGCGGCCTGCCGCAAGCTGGTGGCGGATCTCGGCTCGGGTGGCTGGTTGCAGGCCACCGGTGCGGCGACGGGCGAGCGGCTGGACGTGCGGACCCTCTGCCTGAGCCGCGAGATCCTCGCGCGCCATGACGGGCTGGCCGATTTCGCCTTTGCCATGCAGGGGCTGGGCACCGGGGCGATCTCGCTCTTTGGCACCCCCGCGCAACAGGCCGAATGGCTACCGCTCACGCGCAGCGGTCAGGCGATCGCGGCCTTTGCGCTGACCGAACCGCAATCGGGTTCGGACGTGGCCAATTCCACCATGACCGCCACCGCCGATGGTGACGATTACGTGCTGAACGGCGAAAAGACCTGGATTTCGAACGGCGGCATCGCCGATGTCTATACGCTCTTTGCCCGCACCGGCGAGGCGCCCGGCGCGCGCGGGCTCAGCGCCTTTGTCCTGCCCGCGGGCCTGCCGGGGTTCGAGGTGGTCGAGCGGCTGGAGGTGATGGCGCCGCACCCGCTGGCGCGGCTGCGCTTCACCGATGTGCGGGTGCCGAAATCGGCGCTCTTGGGTGCCCCCGGAGAAGGGTTCAAGGTGGCGATGGCGGTGCTCGATGTGTTCCGCTCGACCGTGGCGGCGGCGGCGCTGGGATTTGCCCGCCGCGCGCTGGACGAGGCATTGGCGCGCGTCACCACACGGCAGGTGCAGGGCGCGCCGCTGTTCGATCTGCAGATGGTGCAGGGCCATATCGCCGACATGGCGCTGGATGTGGATGCCAGCGCGTTGCTCACCTATCGCGCCGCCTGGGCCAAGGACATGGGCGCCCCGCGCGTCAGCCGCGAGGCGGCGATGGCCAAACTCTATTCCACCGACCACGCCCAACAGGTGATCGACAAGGCGGTACAGCTGTTCGGCGGCGACGGGGTACGGCGCGGCGAAAAGGTCGAGGAGCTGTATCGCGATATCCGCGCCCTGCGCATCTACGAGGGCGCCAGCGACGTGCAGCGGGTGGTGATCGCCCGTCAGGTGATGAGTACATTTCAGGGAGGACACTGAGCCATGCTGGGACCTAGCGCACATATCGACACGTTCACCCGGGACAACCTGCCGCCGCCCGAGCAATGGCCCGATTTCCTGCTTGACGGGTTCGACTATCCCGAGCACCTGAATGTCGGGGTCGAGCTGACCGATGCCATGGTCGACAAGGGGTTTGGCGACCATACCGCGCTGATCGGCAATGGCCGGCGGCGCACCTACAAGGAACTCAGCGACTGGACCAACCGGCTGGCCCATGTGCTGGTCGAGGATCTCGGCGTGAAACCGGGCAACCGGGTGCTGATCCGATCGGCCAACAACCCGGCCATGGTGGCCTGCTGGCTGGCCGCGACCAAGGCGGGCGCGGTGGTGGTCAACACCATGCCGATGCTGCGCGCGGGCGAGCTGGCCAAGATCATCGATAAGGCCGGGATCACCCATGCCCTGTGCGACACGCGGCTGATGGAGGAGCTGGTCACCTGCGCCAAGACCTCGAAACACCTGCGGACGGTGGTGGGCTTTGACGGCACCTCGAACCACGATGCCGAGCTGGACCGGCTGGCGCTGCAAAAACCGGTGCGGTTCCAGGCGGTCGCGACCGGGCGGGACGATGTGGCGCTGTTGGGGTTCACCTCGGGCACCACGGGCGACCCCAAGGCGACGATGCATTTCCACCGCGACCTGCTGATCATCGCCGATGGCTACGCGCGCGAGGTTCTGGGGGTGACGCCCGAGGATGTGTTCATCGGCTCGCCGCCGCTGGCCTTTACCTTTGGGCTGGGTGGTCTGGCGGTGTTTCCGCTGCGCTTTGGCGCCGCCGCGACCCTGCTGGAACAGGCAAGCCCGCCCAACATGGTCGAGATCATCCAGCAATACCGCGCCACCGTCTGTTTCACCGCGCCCACCGCCTATCGCTTCATGCTCAAGGCGATGGACGAGGGCGCCGATCTCAGCTCGCTTCGGGCGGCGGTGTCGGCGGGCGAGACCCTGCCCGCCCCGGTTTATGACGAATGGATCGCCAAGACCGGCAAGCCGATGCTCGACGGGATCGGCGCCACCGAGATGCTGCATATCTTCATCTCGAACCGGTTCGACGATCACCGCCCCGCCTGCACCGGCAAGCCTGTGACGGGGTATCAGGTGCGCATCCTTGACGAGGCAGGCAACGAGGCCCCGCGCGGCGAGGTGGGGCGGCTGGCGGTGCGCGGCCCGACCGGCTGCCGCTATCTGGCCGATGACCGGCAGGCGGGATATGTGCAGAACGGCTGGAACGTGACCGGCGACAGTTTCGTGATGGATGCGGATGGCTATCTGCATTTCGCCGCCCGCAGCGACGACATGATCGTCAGTTCCGGCTACAACATCGCCGGGCCCGAGGTCGAGGCGGCGCTGCTGTCACATCCGGCGGTGGCCGAATGCGGCGTCATCGGCGCCCCGGACGAGGCGCGCGGCCATATCGTCGAGGCCCATGTGGTGCTGGCGCCGGGCCATACCGGCGACGCGCTCATGGTCAAGACCTTGCAGGACCACGTCAAGGCGACCATCGCCCCCTATAAATACCCCCGCAGCGTCCGGTTCATCGACGCGCTGCCCAAGACTCAGACCGGCAAGATCCAGCGCTTCCGCTTGCGCACGGACATTCAGTAAACGGAGGCCAGACATGACCCACAAGATCATCCAACCCGAGGGCTGGGCCCCCGCCAAGGGCTATGCCAACGGCATGCTGACCCGCGACGGGCATCTCTATGTCGGCGGTCAGATCGGCTGGAACGCGCAGCAGCAGTTCGAAAGTCATGATTTCATCGGCCAGATGGAACAGGCGCTGCGCAACATCCTCGATGTGGTCGAGGCCGCTGGCGGCCGGGCCGAGCATATCACCCGGCTGACCTGGTACGTGATCGACAAGAAGGAATACATGGCCCGTCAGGCCGAGATCGGCGCCAGCTATCGCAAAGTGATGGGGCGTCATTTCCCGGCCATGGCAATGGTGGTGGTCGCCGGACTGGTCGAGGATGACGCCCTGGTCGAGATCGAGGCCACCGCCGTAATAGACTGATCCGGGGCGCCAGACGCCCCGGCTGGACAGGGAAGAGCCAACTGGCTACCCATTGGCCAACGGAAACCGGCGGGTCGCACCATGAGCAGGCAGGGCAACGTTCTTTTCATCATCATCGACCAGTTGCGGGCCGATTGCCTGTGGGGCGCGCTGGCGGGTCACGTTGACTTGCCGCATCTGCGCGCGCTGGCCGAGGATGCGGTCAGCTTTCGCCGTCACTATTCGGTAACCAACCCCTGTGGCCCCTCGCGCGCCTCGATCCTGACCGGGCAATACGCGATGAATCACCGCTCGGTCCGCAACGGCACCCCGCTGCGCCACGACACGCCCAATATCGCGACCGAGATGCGCAAGGCGGGCTATTTGCCGCTGCTCTTTGGCTATACCGACACCTCGCAGGACCCGCGCGCCTATGACGCCAACGACCCGGCGCTCAGGACCTATGAATTCCCGATGAACGGCTTTCACGAGGTGACCGAGATGCGGCTGGAGATGTCCTATCCCTGGCAATCGCATCTGAAGAACCGCGGTTATGCCTTCGACGATTATGCGAAGGTCTATGTGCCCCGCGCGGATGCCGACGGCACCCCGCGTCTGAACGGCCCGGCGATGTATCGGGCCGAGGACAGCGATACCGCCTTTCTGACCGATCAGTTCCTGGCCAACATGCCCGCCTGGGCCGGGCAGAACTGGTTCGCGCATCTTACCTATATCCGGCCGCATCCGCCGCTGGTGGCGCCCGCGCCCTATAACACGATGTACGATCCCGCCAAGTTGCCCCTGCCCGCGCGGCTGCCGGGGCGCGACGACGAGGCAGGTGAACACCCCTTCTTCGGCCCCGCTACCCGCTATTCCAGCCCGGCCAGTTTCGTGCTGGGCTTCCCGGATCTGGACCCCACCGACGAGACCATCCAGACCCTGCGCGCGATCTATCTGGGCCTTGCGACCGAGGTCGACACCCATATCGGTCGGGTGATCGCGCATCTGAAGGACACCGGGCAATATGACAACACCCTGATCGTGGTCACTGCCGATCATGGCGAGATGCTGGGCGACCGCCACAGCTGGGGCAAGATGACGGTCTATGACGCCGCCTATCACACGCCGCTGATCATCCGCGCGCCGGGCTGCAAGGCGGGCCATGTGGTCGATGCCGCGACCGAGTCGATCGACCTGATGCCCACCATTCTCGACTGGGTCGGGCAGGAGGTTCCGAACTCGGTCGATGGCCGCTCGCTCAGGCCCTTCCTGACGGGCGAGGCGCCCTCCGACTGGCGGCGGTATTCCTTTTCCGAGCTGGATATCTCGGACCCGCTGACCCCGACGCTCTGGCAACGGGAATTCGGTTTTGGCCCCAGCGCGGGCGCGGTGGCGATCCTGCGCGATGCGCGCTTTACCCTTGTCGAATTTGCCGCCGACCTGCCGCCGATGCTGTTCGACCATCAAGGTGAGGGCGAGTTCCGCAACGTGGCGGGCGACCCCGACCATGCGGCGGATCTGGCGCGGCTGTCCCGGCAGATGCTGCGCCACCGGATGCGCAACATGGACCATACGCTATCGCTCTGCGCGATCACCAGCGAGGGGGCCAGGACCCGGCGCCGCTACGACTGAACCGGGGCTTCCGAGCCGTGATCGGTCAGGCATTCGGCATGGTCGCGCAACACTTCGAGCACGCGGCAATCGCTACCGCGATGGCCGTCGCAGCTGTCGATCATCCGCTGCAATTCGGTCTCCAGCGCGCGCAGCCGGGCCAGCCGCTGTTGCACCTGCGCCAACTGCCGCCGGGCGATGGACTCCGAGGCCGAGCAGCTTTGCCCCGGCTGGTCGTTCAGCGCCAGAAGCTCGCGGATCGCATCCAGGCCAAAGCCCAGCTGCCGCCCGTGGCGGATAAAGGCCAGCCGGTCCAGCGCGGCTTCGTCATAGCGGCGCTGCCCGCCCGCCGTGCGCCCGGCCTCGGGCATCAACCCGATCTGCTCGTAATAGCGGATGGTCTGCACCTTGGTGCCAGTTCTGCGGGCAAGGGTTCCAATCGTGTACATGGCTGAAACCTACATTTTATGTAGGTTGAAGGCCAGTGCCCGGCCTCAGAGCCTTTACCGCGTCAACCTCATCGGCAGTTTCTGCCGGTCAGCGGAGGTTTCGCCATATCCGGGCGATGTCCGCAACTTGGAGATGCTGTTGAAAAAGTCGATGTGTAAGCGCGGCGAAAATAGCGGCTGAAGTCTTCCTGCTCGGCTCTTCACGCCGAGATTGGTCTGAGCTTTGCAAGTTTGCGGAGGTTCTGGACTGTTGCTGCGAGGTGGAACTCATCCTTGGCGCCGTTTGGTCCTCTAAGGCGGAGGCGGTCGAGGCCGATGATGCGTTTGAGGTGGGCGAAGAGCATCTCTACCTTCTTTCTGGCGTAGCTGGAGACGACATAGGCATCGGTCTTCGCGATATCCCGTGCTTTTTGGCGGGCGTCTTCATGCCTGGATCGGGCGATTTTCCGGGTCGCCTGGTTGGGCGTGCATCGGGGCTTCAGCGGACACGCCGCGCATTCCTGTTTCCGGGCGTAGTATTTCTTGAAGCCATCCTTGCCGAACGCCGGGCGCCCCTTTGAGATGTTCCGCCAGTACGGCTTCAGCTCCTTCCCGCCGGGACATTTGTAAGCATCGGTGTCCGGATCGTAGGTGAAGTCGGTGGCAGGAAACGCGCCGTCCTTGCGCTCGGACTTGTCGAAGACCGGGATGTGGGGTTCGATACCTTGCTCTTTCACAAGCCAGCCAAGCATCTCCGCCGCACCATAGGCCGTGTCTGCGGCCAGCAGCCATGGGTGCAGGTCGAAACGGTCTTGGGTTCTCACCAGCATGTCTCGCACGGCACCCACTTCCGCCTGACGTATCGGCGCAGTCGCTTCGACATCGACGATGATCGCATGGTCCAGATCGACCAGGTAGTTGGTGCTGTAGGCAAAGAAGGGCCTGTCGCCATTGGCTCCAGTCAACCGCGCGGCCGGGTCGGCGGGCGAGATCGCCTTCGGCTTTACCGGTGTCGCAGCGCCGAAGGCCGCATCATCGATGCGTATCAAGGTATTCCTGCGTCGCCCGGTTTGCAGCGTCTGCTGCAGACCATTCTGAGAAGTCCACCTTCGTATAGCGGCTGGCATCAGCCTTGATGAGCGAAGCATCTGCTCCAAAGCTCTCGCCGCCGACCAGTCCCTCGGCAATGCAGCGCGCCAGCACCTGCTCGAACAGATGCCGGAAGAGGTTGCTGTCCCGGAAACGTCCATGTCGGTTCTTGGAAAAGGTGGAATGATCGGGCACCGGATCGGCCAGATCGAGGCGACAGAACCAGCGATACGCCAGATTCAGATGCACCTCTTCACACAGCCGCCGCTCTGACCGGATACCGAAGGCATAGCCCACAATCAGCATTCGGATCATCAGCTCGGGATCAACCGAGGGCCTGCCTGTTGAACTGTAGAACGGCGCGAGATGTCGGCGCATGTCAACAAGGTCTACAAACCGGTCGATCGCGCGCAAAAGATGATCCGTCGGAACGTGATCCTCAATACTGAACTCGTAGAACAGCGCACCCTGCGCAACTTGCCCCGGTCCCATCATCAGCAACTCTCCTGCAAATCAAGAGAATTGAATCAGCAGCCAAAGCATCGCTCAAGCAGAGTTTTTCAACAGTATCCGGACAATGCTGCCGTCCGTCATTCGTGGACTAACGCCCGCTTCCAGCCCAAAGCGGCCCCAGTACCGGTTGTGCCTGAGATTGTAGCCGTCAACGACCCGGTCCTCTCTATCATCATCGTTTTCCCACGTCAGGAAGTTAACGCCGACGCTCCAGTACTGCGTCAATCACTTGCTGCCACTTGCCCGCAGCCTCCAGATCACCGTTCTCAGACAGGATTTTTCTGGCTGAAACCGCGTGTTGCCCGCGCACGGCCTCAATCCCTTTGCGGTTTTGCTCCAAAATAGCTCCAAAAATCACCGCGCGAATGCACTCCGCTCTGGTCTCCCCCATATGTAACCAAAGGTCCGGCCAAACCTCTTCTTCCATGTATTGCAATGCCACCCGCGGATCAGACAGGGCTTCACCCCATTCCCGAGCACCGGTATATTCGACCTCCAACAGTCCGGTTTCTTCCAACAATTCCTGACAAAATTCATTTCTGCCCGCGACCCACTCCGCCTCTTCGATCACATATTGATAGGACTGCTGATCCACTTTCAGGCGGCTATCCACTTCGCGTATGATCTTGAAGCCGATCTTACTCATCATTTCTTCGCTGTGCGGGTCGCCTTCGAACGTCAAACCGCCCACTTCGAAGGTCAAAATCCCAGCATCACCTGCCGTAGTTTCGCCCGGAACGGAACTGTTTTTCTTGGCTTGCTGCCGTTGAGGTCTTTTTGGCGTTACATGCCTCATCACCTCGGTACGAACCTCATCCTTGGGCCTAACCGAAATCATCGTGCCCCCTTGCGCTGAGCGGGTAAAGACAACGAAATACGTCTCGCCGTCCACCAGCATATGGGTTGAAGCTGCGTCCTTCTCAGGGGCCTTCGCGCCCTTGGACACTGCGTAGGATCGCGCCGCCTCAAAAAACAGATCGCTTGACAGCGCTTGATCCAGCCCTTTTGACACCATCCGTTTGACCCGGTTTTCAACAGCCTTGTCCCGGCGGCGTTTGTGAGATGCCACGAAATAGATCAGCCCGCCGATCAGGAGCAGCCACGCAGGCGGGAAAAAGAAACCGGCAACAATCAGGCCAAGTGCCACAATCAACAACATCAAATATTCCTTTTGATCGAAAGCATAAGGCGAGCCGAATGTACAACCCGTGACGAACATGTCAGCAGTGCACAACATACTGGTGCTCACCATTAGGCCGATTAAGTCGAGGACAGCAACCAATACCAGCGACATTGCAACGGCCGCTCCCTTCGCGTTGCAACCGATCATCGGCAGCGCAGCATCCGGTAGAGAGGGCTCAACACCGACATTCTCCGCATTTGCACGGCCCGATCATTGGATACCCCACTCCCCACATTGGGCAGCGCATCGACCCGCCCTCCCCCTTCCCCTCCCCTGCCCCGCTGGCTAGATAGGATCTCCAACCTATCTGGGAGAGTTTTTCTTGGACCGTATCGCCCGCACCATCGCCGCCGAAATCAATGCCCGCCCAGACCAGGTGGATGCCGCGGTCAAGCTGCTGGACGAAGGCGCCACCGTGCCCTTTGTCGCCCGCTACCGCAAAGAGGCGACCGGGGGGCTGGACGATACCCAATTGCGCACGCTGGCCGACCGGCTGACCTATCTGCGCGAGCTTGAGGCGCGGCGCGAGACGATCCTGGGCTCGATCCGCGATCAGGGCAAGCTGACCGACGCGCTGTCGCTCTCCATCGCACGGGCCGAGACCAAGGCGCAGCTTGAAGACATCTATCTGCCCTACAAGCCCAAGCGCCGCACCAAGGCGATGATCGCCCGCGAAAACGGGCTGGAACCGCTGGTCGAGGCCATTCTGGCCGACCGTCGCGCCGAGCCCGAGACGCTGGCCGAGACCTATCTCTCCGAAGCGGTGCCCACCCCCAAGGACGCGCTGAACGGCGCCCGCGACATTCTGGCCGAGCGCCTGACCGAGGATGCCACCCTGCTGGGCGATCTGCGCGCCTTTCTGCACCGCGAGGCGATGCTGAGCGCCAAGGTGATCGAGGGGCAGGAACAGGCGGGCGCCAAGTTCTCCGACTATTTCGCCCATTCCGAGAAATGGGCCACCACACCGTCGCACCGGGCGCTGGCCATGCTGCGCGCCCAGAAAGAGGGCGTCGTGACGCTGGATATCGCCCCCGATGCCGAGGGCGCGGCGCGGGCCGAAACCATGGTGGCCGCGCGGCTGGAAACCCGTGGCTCTGGCCCCGGTGACGAATGGCTGCGCAAGGTGGCCGGCTGGACCTGGAGGGTGAAACTGTCGCTGTCGATGATGGTCGACCTGATGGGCGATCTGCGCGCCCGCGCGCAGGAAGAGGCGATCCAGGTCTTTGCCCGCAATCTCAAGGACTTGCTCTTTGCAGCCCCGGCCGGGGAGCGGCCCACTCTGGGGCTTGATCCCGGTATCCGCACCGGGGTCAAGGCGGCGGTGGTCGATGCCACGGGCAAGCTGGTTGCGACCGACACGCTCTATCCGTTCCAGCCCAAGAACGACCTGCGCGGCGCGCAAGCCAGCATCGCGCGGATGATCGCCCAGCACGGCATCGAACTGATCGCCATCGGCAACGGCACCGCCAGCCGCGAGACCGAGCGCATGGTGGCCGACACGCTGAAGCTGCTGCCGAAATCGGTGAAGGCCCCCACCAAGGTGGTGGTGAGCGAGGCCGGCGCCTCGGTCTATTCCGCCTCGGAACTGGCGGCACGCGAATTCCCGGGGCTGGACGTCTCCTTGCGCGGCGCGGTGTCGATCGCCCGGCGACTGCAGGATCCGCTGGCCGAACTGGTCAAGATCGAGCCCAAGAGCATTGGCGTCGGCCAATATCAGCACGATGTCGACCAGCACCGGCTGGGCCAGATGCTGGAGGCAGTGATCGAGGATGTGGTGAACGCGGTCGGCGTCGACCTCAACACCGCCTCGGCGCCGCTGCTGGCGCATGTCTCGGGGCTGGGACCTGGTCTGGCCGAGGCGATCGTCGCCCATCGCGACGTGAACGGCGCCTTTGCCGCGCGGCGCGACCTGCTCAAGGTGGCCCGCCTTGGCCCCCGCGCGTTCGAGCAATGCGCAGGCTTCCTGCGCATACGCGACGGCAAGGAGCCGCTCGACGCCAGCGCCGTGCACCCCGAGGCCTATGAGGTCGCCCGCCGCATCGTCAGCGCCTGCGGCCGCGATATCCGCCAGATCATGGGGCATGAGGGCGCTTTGAAAGGCCTGCGGACGGAACAGTTCGTGACCGATACATTCGGCCTGCCCACCGTGCGTGATATCCTGGCCGAGCTGGAGAAACCCGGCCGCGACCCGCGCCCCAGTTTCGTGACCGCCTCTTTTGCCGACGGGGTCGAGGATATCACCGACCTGCGCCTCGGCATGGTGCTGGAAGGCACCGTGACCAACGTCGCGGCCTTTGGCGCCTTTGTCGATATCGGGGTGCATCAGGACGGGCTGGTGCATGTCAGCCAGTTGGCCGACCGGTTCGTCAAGGACCCGCATGAGGTGGTCAAGACAGGCCAGCTGGTCAAGGTCACGGTCACCGAGATTGATGTACCCCGCAAGCGGATCGGCCTGACGATGCGCAAGGATGGCGGTGCCTCGGCCCGGCAGGAGAAACCGGCGCGCTCTGGCGGCCCCAAGGACCGGAACCCGCGCGGGCCGATGCAATCAGGGCCCAAGGGCGGTGGCAATACCGGCGCGTTGGGTGCCGCGCTTCAGGACGCGCTGCGCAAACGCTAAGGCCCCCTACCCCGCCGCCTCGATCCGGATTGACCGGATCGAGGGGTCGAGGCGGGAATAGACAGCCAGCAATCGCCCGCTCCATTTTGCGGCGATGTAATCGGCCATGAACCGGCTGGGCGCCATCAGCACCGCACGCCCGTTGCCGCGTTCCACCTCGCTCAGGTGTTGGAACCAGCTTGACCACAGTTCCGGGTCGCGCCCATGAAGCGCCGCCTGCACCTGCGCCCAGACCGGATCGTCGCTGGCCTCGGCCCGCGGGGGCGGTACATGCAGGGGCACCACATTGCCCGCGGTTTCGGTTTGCGGGGCTTCATCCAATCGCGCCTCGAAATCCGACCCGATCACCGCCCAGCTGTCGCGTGTGTCCAGCAGCATCTGTTTCAGGTCCAGCTCATAGACACTGACCCGACCCCGCACGCCCGGACGTTTCACCGTGACCCAGCCCAGTGTCCGCAGCCGGGCCATCTCGCGTTTCACGGTACGTGCGTCCACCGACCACAGCCGCGCGATCTCGTCACGGCCCATGGACAGCTCGTTGCGCTGCCAGTTGTAGCGGGTGGTGATCAGCGCCGAAAGCCGCAGGATCAGCCGCTGCCGATGCTTGTCGCCAGCCAGGGCATGCACCGCCAGCGCCGAAAGAATATCGTATTTCAGGGCCGACGCATTGCGCCCGACCGGTTTTGCGATCTGCATCATCCAACTCTCTGCCCGTCTGCCTCGACGATGGGATCTGTTGTCCCTTGGGTGTCGGTCCGGCATCTTCTCAACGCTTTTCCCGATCTTGGGGCAATTAGCGTCCAAAGCTTCGATTCTGTCAAGCGGCTTGGCCCAAGGCCCCCTCCCCTTCCCCTTTTCAAAGAAAGAAAAAGGGTGAAGTACTGGTGAGGGGGGACATTCTGTCTGTCCCCTTATCGGCCCCTTTTGTCCCCCTATTAGGGGTATTCCGGCGCCCATGTGACCCCATATCTTGCGGAGCGCTGCCGGAGACACTCGGTCGAATCGCGACGCTCTGGCGGCCCTGGACCCGAATCGGAAGGCCCCTGTTTTCAAGGGCTTTCTTACCCGTGGGTAAGGTCGCATCCTCATGATATTTCCTTTTGCCATAAATGCAAATACAGCGTAAATGGGTAACCATAGAAAATTAGCGTCCTGAGAAAAGGAAGCCCGAGGCATGTACACACACGAAGACCTGAGTCACCTGCGCAACCAGTCGCTGAAGCTGCAAGGCTGGATCCGGCAGCAGACCTTCAGCCCCGAGATGGAGAAGACCTTGCGCCGCTTTTCCAGCTGGGAGGTGAGCGAGTTGATCTTCAACGTCAACCAGTCGACCTTTCGCGGCAAGCTGGTCGCCGATCCCACCCTGCCCGGCGGCGAGGTGGAACCCGATGGCCGCCAGCGCTGGTTCAGCCTGGAAGAGGTGAACGAGCTGCGCCGCCGGCTCAAGATTAACCGCAAGTCTCTGATGCCGCCGCGCCCGGCGGGCAAACGCGCGATCCGCGCGGCGGTGGCCAATTTCAAGGGCGGTGCGGGTAAGTCCACAGTCGCCCTGCATCTGGCCCATGCCGCCGCACTGGATGGCTATCGTGTGCTGGTGGTTGATTTCGACCCGCAGGCGACGCTGAGCCACTCCATGGGTCTGACCGACGTCGCCGAGGATTACACTGTCTGGGGCATCATGGCGCGCGACCTGATCCGCGAGACCGAGCGGATGAACAACCGCGCCGCCGCCGCCGAAAGCGGCACCGCCCTGCCCCGCCGCCAACTGCCTGCCTCGATCACCGGCATGGGTCTGGGCGATCTGCGGGTGGGCGATTTCATCAAGCCCAGCTCCTGGTCAACGATCGACGCGATCCCCTCTTGCGCCAACGCCGCCTTTGTCGAATTCGCCAGCGCGCAATACCGGCACCTGAATCCGGAATGGTCCTTCTTTGCCGCCGTGTCGCGCTATCTCGATCAGATTCCCGATGACGCCTATGACCTGATCCTGTTCGATTGCCCACCAGCCATCGGATACCAGTCGATGAATGCGGTGTTTGCCGCCGACATGCTCTATATCCCCTCGGGGCCCGGATATTGGGAATATGACTCGACAACCTCGTTCATCGGGCAGCTGGCCGAGGCGTTGGAGGATCTGTCGCACGGGTTCGATGGCGTCTTACCCACGGGTAAGATCGGCCTGCCCAAGACCTTTGCCGAGATTCGCTTTATCCTCACCCGCTATGAACCGGGCAATGCCCTTCATCAGGCGATGTACGAGGCGTTCCGCAAGGTGTTCGGCCATCACGTCACCGAGCATCCGGTCGAGATGACGCGGGCGGTGGAACAATCCGGCCGCTTCCTCAATTCGGTCTACGAGATGGATTACCGCGAGATGACGCGGGAAACCTGGCGCCGCGCGCGCGGCACTTTCGACAACGCCTATCGCGAGTTCCGCGAGGTGATGTTGTCGGCCTGGTCCAAGCTGGAGGATGACGCATGACCCGCAAGCGCAGAATCTTCGATATCGACATGCCGGCGATGGAGGACATCCCGGTCGGCAAGGTGCCCGACAAGGTGCTGGACAAACACCGCCGCGGCCCGATGGCGACTGCGATCTCGGAAAACGCCGATGCACTGCGCGACCGGCAAGAGACCGAGGACCGTATCCGCGCCGAAAACGACCAGCTGGCGCATGAGCTGGTGCGGCTGAAGAAAGAGGGGCTGATCACCGACCTGGTGCCGCTTGACGCGGTCCATGCCGAGCGGCTGACCCGCGACCGCGCCACTGGACCGGACCCGGAGCTGGACGAGCTGAAAACCTCGATCCGCGAAATCGGGTTGTCGAACCCGATCCGGGTCGAGAAGCGCGCCGATGGCGGGTACGAGCTGGTGCAGGGCATGCGGCGCCTGTCGGCCTATCGTGCGCTCTACGAGGAAACCGGGGATGAACGGTTCGCGCGCATCCCGGCGGGCATCCTGGCGGTTGCGCCGACGGATGATCAATACCGCCGGATGGTGGATGAAAACCTGATCCGCAAGGATATCTCGTTTGCCGAAATGGGCGCGCTGGCGCGGGCCTATGCCGAGGACCCGACCAATGATTGCGCCGATGTGGACAAGGCGGTGTCGGTCCTGTTCAAATCCGCCAGCTACACCAAGCGCAGCTATATCCGCGCCTTTGCCAGCCTGCTGATGATGCTTGGCAAGTCGCTGGAGCACCCGAACGAAATCCCGCGCAATGTGGGTGTCGATCTCAAGCGTAAGCTGGATGGCGATCCGGGGTTGGTCCGGGCGGTCAGTTCTGCCTTGCTGGCGCTGCCGGGGCGGAGCGCGGCGGACGAGGTGGCGATCCTGCGCGGCTTTGCCGACGGGGCAGGGGCGCCGGAACCGCAGACACCTGCGTCCGCGCCCAGCGGCGACAAGACCCGCCGGGCCAAGACCACCTTTCAGATCAGCCGCCCGAGCGGGATCGCGAAATGCTCGGCCTCGAACGGTCGGATCGACCTGCGGTACAATCTGGATTTCACCCGCATCGATCGGCAAAAGCTGGAACAGGCGGTGGCCAAACTGATCGACAGTCTGCAAGAGGACTGACGGTTCGCGGTCTTACCCACGGGTAAGACCGCCTTACCCCAGCAGATCGGTTGCGGGGTTTTCGACAATCTCCACATCGTCGTAATAGCGCTGCGCCTGTGCTACCGAGCGGTGCAGGCTGAGCCGCATCGCCGCCTGGATCGGCGCACCGTCCAGCGCCGCCTGGGTCAGAAAACCCGAGCGCAAGCCGTGTGGCGTGGCAAAGTCCGGTGGCAGCCCGGCGAGCTGTAACCGGTGGCGCAGGATTTGATAGACGGCGTCGGGGGTCAGGCGACGGGGCAGCACGCGGTCGGATTTCGACACCGGGCGGAACAGCGGGCCGTCGGTGATGCCCGAAACCTCGAGCCAGTGCACCAGCGCCTGCGCGGCGCGGCCCTTGAGCACCAGCCGGGGCGTTGCGCCACGCCGGGTGGTTTTGGTTTCGACCAGCGACAACCAGACGATACCCTCGCTGGCGAAATCCTTGAGCGAGACATCCTCGACCCGGATGGCGGTGATCTCGGAGCGGCGGCGGCCGCCACTGGCCCAGCCCAGCATCAACAGCGCGCGGTCCCGGCAGTCACGACGCGAGCCCCGGCAGGTGGCGAGCAACTGTTCCAGAACCGGCCGGGTGATCGGGTTGCGCGACTTGGGCGCAGCGGGCCGTGCCGCCGCGCGCCGGGCCTTGGCGCGGGCCTGTTTCAGCAGCGGGCTGTCAAACGGGCTGTCGAGGTTCTTCATCCGGTGAAAGGCCTGCCACGAGGCGATGCGCCGGTTCAGCGTCGCGGGGGCCGGACAGGTCAGCGAGCGGCGCAGGCCGCGCGCGATCAGCGCCTCCGCCACTTCTCGGGTGGGGCCGGTCGCGTCGCTCAGGTCGCGGCTGTGATCGAGGATGAAGCGCAGCGCGCATTCATGCTGTTCGGGCCAGACAAGAGGCGCGCCAAAGCTGAGCTGTTTCCAGGCGGTGAGATAGAGCAGGTCCCGCTCGTAAGCGCGCAGCGTGTTTTCCGGCGTGCCGCGCACGTAGAGATCGTTGAGTGCCTTTCGGTCGCTGTCGGCGAGGGAAGGGGGCGTCAAAGGCTGCGGTATCGCGGGTTTCATGGGGGCGAGGGTGGCAGATTCCGGCCTGTCTGCCAAGAGACATGATAATAGAAAGTTATCAAGTATAATGGATCAGATCCACGCCTCTCCAAGTAGTGTGCAAAAAGTAATAATTTTGAGCGCAAGAAGCAGAGGTGTCATGTATCGAAAGAAGAAACCGGGTTGCGTCATAACCAACGGTATGGCGATGCGGTCGGGGATACGGCAGGTTTTGCCAATCCGGTGCCGCCGCCGAGAATGGCGCCGATTTGCTGTAATCTTGACGCCGTTTCTTGTGGATATTGTCAGGGTTTCGTAGGCTGAGACGGATGTTTTCAAGCCGATTGGACCCTGACCTTGAGCCAGAAATCCCAGCCCTCCGGCCCCGCAAAGCCGCCCTCGACCCCCATCGTCTCGTCCGATCACCTGGCGGGGACCGACCAGGGCTGGCAGTTCAGCGAACTCGAATACGCGATGACGATGACCTATAACGCGTTCTCGCGCTGGATGACCCATTGCATGAAGGCGGTGGGGTACAAGGATTTCAACCCGCTCGACATTCTTGTGCTGCACAATGTCAACCACCGCGGCAAGGAGAAGCGGCTGTCCGACATCGCCTTCATGCTGAATGTCGAGGACAATCACACCGTCAATTACGCGCTCAAGAAACTGGCCAAGGCGGATCTGGTGACCGGCCGCAAGGTGGGCAAAGAGATGTTCTATTCCACCACCGATCAGGGGCGGCAGGTCTGCGAGGCTTATCGCGACGTGCGCAAGGCCTGTTTGCTGGACGCGGCCGAGGCGACCGACCGCGACTATGACGAGATCAGCCATGTCGCACGGGTGCTGCGCAGCGTCTCGGGGCTTTATGATCAGGCGTCGCGCTCGGCGGCGTCCCTGTGATCATGTCCCCCGGCGTCGGGCGAGGGGTGGCGTCGCATGACCCCTGGGGCCTATGCTTGGGCATAGGCTCGACGATGGAAAACCGAGGGGGACCGATCCATGCGCATGTTCCTGGTTGCTCTGCTGCTTGCCCTGACGGGACTGCCCGCCGCTGCTCAGGAAGCCGTCTATCTGATCAGACATGCGGAAAAGGAATTGTCCGGGGCCGATCCCGCGCTGACACCAGAGGGACGGCAGCGCGCCTCGGATTGGGCTGAGATGCTGCGCCATGCGGGGCTGGATGCGATCATCACCTCGGACGCGCTTCGGACCCGACAGACCGGCGGGATCATTGCGGATGCGCTCGGTCTTGAGGCGACCGCATTGCCCAGAGAGGATATTGCCGGCCTGCTGGACGTTCTGGAATTCGATCACGAGGCGGATACCGTCTTGATCGTCGGCCATGCCGAGACCATTCCGCGCATTCTGGCGAAGCTTGGTCTGTCTGACGACGTGAGCATTGATCAGAGCGCCTTCGCCAACCTGTTTGTCGTTCTGAGGCCCGCGTCAGATGATCCGGTGCATCTCCACCTTCGGATGCCGTGACCGCGCGGCCCTGATCACGTCGGGTGTTTTGTACCGGTGCATCATCGGCCTGCGGGCAACTGACGCTTTCCAACGATGCGTGCTGCGCCTAGGGTCGGGGCCGGATACAGCAGTCAGGACCATCAGATGACGACCCCCCAACCAGACACGGCCGCCCGCACCACCCATGATGCCGAGGCCGACGCACGCAACAGCGATATCCTGATCTATGTGGATGGCGAACTGGTGCACCGGGACCAGGCCAAGGTCTCGGTCTATGACAGCGGCTTCATGCTGGGCGACGGCATGTGGGAGGGGATGCGGCTCTATGACGGGGAATGGGCGTTTTTCGACGCGCATATGGATCGCCTCTTCAACTCGTGCAAGGCGGTGGCACTGGAGATCGGCAAGACGCCTGAGGAGATCCGCGCCATCCTGGACCGCACGGCGGCGGCCAATGGCATGACTGGCGATGCCCATTGCCGGCTGATGATCACGCGCGGGCGCAAGGCGAAACCGTTCCAGCATCCGGGCCTGTCGAAATGGGGGCCGACCATCGTGGCGATCGTCGAACATTCGGTGCCCTCCGAGCGGGTGCAGGGGGCGGGGATCCGGCTTGCCTCGGTGCCGCAGGTGCGCGGGCTGCCGCACAGCCAGGACCCCAAGTTCAACAGCCATTCCAAGCTGAACTGCGTGATCGCCTGTTTGCAGGCCGAGCAGGCGGGCGCGGACGAGGCGCTGATGCTGGACCCGCATGGGTTCGTGAACACCACCAATGCCTGCAACTTCTTCATCGTGCGGCGGGGCGAGGTTTGGACCTCGACCGGGGATTACTGCATGAACGGGGTAACGCGGGCCAATGTGATCACGCTGTGCCGCGAGGCGGGCATCCCGGTGTTCGAAAAGAACTTCTCGCTTTACGAGGCCTATGGCGCGGACGAGGCGTTTTTGACCGGTACCTTTGGCGCCCAGACCCCGGTGGCCGAAATCGACGGGCGGGTGATCGGCGCGGGCGATGGCGCGGGGCCGGTGACCCGGCGGATCCGGGCGCTTTACAAGGCGATGGTGGCGCAGAACGTCGCCGGGCAGAAGGCCCGGCGCGGATGAGCACCGCTTTGCGGGCGTATCGCGCGGCGCTATGATCTGGGCATGACACGCAAGCCCGACCCATATGACGCGGCCGAGGGGATCCCCGGCCCCTATGACGGCGACCCGGTCGAGGAGGACGACCTGTGGTTCCTGCCTGCGCAGGAGCCGGGTGAAGCGGAGACCGAGCCGCTGTTTCCCACGCCGCGTGCCGCGCCCAGACCCCTGTTCGATCCGGTCGAGTGGCGTGCGGCGCAGGATGCGCTGTCGGGTGATCTGGCCGATCTTGCGCTGGGATTCGGGGCGCTGGACGAGCGGCTGCGCGCCGGGCCGCGCCAGTGGGTGCATCGGCTGGCGTTGCTCGAAGTGGCCGATCTGGGATGGTGGGCAGGCGACCGCATCGGGGCCGAGCGGCTGGCGCTGTGGACCGGGTTGCGGCTGGGTGCGACGGGTGAGGATGCGCAGGCGCTGGCCCGCGCCGGCTGGGCGGTGCGCAGGTTGAGCGGAGGCCCCGCGCCAGACGCGGGCGGCTGGGCCGAGGGGCTGGCCGGGTTTCTGGACCGCGCTGGCGCCGAGGGCGACACGGTGCCCGAGGCCGTGGCCGATCTGGGCGACGTGATGGCGCAGGCGGCGGCGCTGCATCCGGCGACGCGGGCGGCAATGCTGTTTCATTGCTGGATCATGCTGGGACAGGGGCCGTCGGTCGGGCTCGAAGCGGCGGTGATGGCGGCGCGCCATGGCGCCGCGATGGGGCGCGGTGGGGCGCTGTTCCTGCCGCTGGCGCTGTCGGGGCCGGGCGCGTTGCGCGGTGCAGGTCCGGCGGAGCAGAAGCTGACCGTCTGGTTGCGCGGGGCGGCGCAGGCGGTGACGGCGGCGCTGTTGCATCTGGATCGGGTGGCGGCCTGGAGCGTGCGGGCAATCGAGAAGACAGGCGATCTGAGCGGGCGGACGCCGCCCGCGCTGATCGAGGTGCTGACCGCCTGGCCGATGGTGACCGCGCCGCTGGCCGAGGCCCAGACCGGCGCCTCGCGCGCGGCGGTTCAACGCAACCTCGACCTGTTCGCGCGCCGGGGATTGGTGCGCGAGGTCACGGGACAAGGCCGTTACCGGGTCTGGACGGCCGCGGTGTGAGCCGTTTTCCGATCCGGAAAACGGCCCGGAAAACGTGTCGTTTTCCGGCCCCCCCTCAGCCGTTTGCGCGCAAACCTCTGGGAGCCTGACCGAAGCGGGCGCGAAAGGCGCGGGTCAGGGCGCTGGCATTGTCATAGCCGCAGCGGGTCGCGATCTCGGAGACCGGCAGGTCGGTCTCGGTCACCAGCTTGTGCGCCAGGTTCAGGCGCAGCCGGCGATAGACGGTCTGCGGCGTCGCGTCGAAGGCCGCGCGCATCCGGGTTTCCAGCGTCTTTTGCGTACAGCCCGCGCGCCGGGCGATCTCGGCGATGGGCAGGGGCTGTTCCAGCGTGTCCTGCATCACCATCACCGCCCGGTTCACCTGCCGGGTGCCGCCCCCGGCGGGGGCGGCATGGGAACGCGCCGAATCCCGCGTCATGAACAGCTGCGCCACCTCCAGCGCCAGCAACTGGCCGTGGTCGCGCCCGATCAGGTGCAGGATCAGGTCAAAGGCCGCCATCGCCCCGGAACAGGTGATGCGCGGCCCGTCCAGAACGAAGCGTTCGCGCAGGGTCTCGACCTGGGGAAAGGTCTCGGCAAAGCGGGTCAGCTCCTCCCAGTGGATGGTGGCCCGGTGCCCGTCCAGCAGCCCGGCCCGCGCCAGCAGCCAGCTGCCGGTATCGAGCCCGGCCAGCACCGGATAGCGCCGCGCCGCCGCCCGCAGCGCGCGCTGGGTGGCCCAGCCCTCGAGGTCGCGAAACCCATAGGAGGGCATCACCAGCAGCATCGCGCCCCGGCCCGCATCCAGCCGGTCATGCGGCGCCACCTGCAGGCCCGAGGAGCTGTGCACCGCTGCCCCGTCCGGGGTCAGGAACCGCCAGGCATAGAGCGGCTGGCGCGACAGCATGTTGGCGGCGCGCATCGGTTCGACCGTGTTGGCCAGGCAGTGGTTCGAGAAATTGTCGAACAACAGCACATCGTAAACCTGAGTCTGTACCGAAGTATTTGTCCGATCTTGCATGATGAATGACTAACCCTGCACGATAGCGGCGCGCAAGCCGGGATTTCCTGTTTCAAACCGCAACAGGAGCCCGTGCCATGCATTTCGGATTGAGCGAAGAGCAGGAGATGATCGTCTCTACCGTTCGCAGCTTTGTGGAGAAGGAGATCTATCCGCACGAGGATTTGGTGGAGCGCACGGGCGAGGTGCCCAAGGAGATCGCCGACGAGATCAAGCGCAAGACGATCGAGCTGGGCTTTTATGCCTGCAACTTTCCCGAGGAGGTGGGTGGCGCGGGCCTGTCGCATCTGGAATTCGCGCTGGTCGAGCGGGAATTGGGGCGGGGTTCGATGGCGCTCAACCATTTCTTCGGGCGGCCGCAGAACATCCTGATGGCCTGCGAGGGCGAGCAGCGCGAGCGCTATCTGTTGCCCGCAGTCCGCGGCGAGCGGATGGATGCGCTGGCGATGACCGAACCCGGCGCCGGGTCGGATGTGCGGGGGATGAAATGTTCGGCCGTGCGCGATGGCGGCGATTGGGTCGTGAACGGGACCAAGCATTTCATCTCGGGCGCCGATCATGCCGATTTCATCATCGTCTTCATCGCGACCGGCGAGGACATGACACCCAAGGGACCAAAGAAGCGTATCACGGCGTTTCTGGTCGACCGGGGCACGCCCGGTTTCACCATCCGCGATGGATACCGCTCGGTCAGCCACCGGGGCTACAAGAACATGGTGCTGGAATTCGACGATTGCCGCCTGCCGGATGCGCAGGTTCTGGGCGAGGTCGATGGCGGGTTCGCGGTGATGAACGAATGGCTCTATGCCACCCGGATCACCGTGGCCACCATGAGCGTGGGTCGCGCGCGGCGGGTGTTCGACTATGCGCTGAACTATGCGGCAGAGCGGGAACAGTTCGGGCAGGCTATCGGCAAGTTCCAGGGCGTCAGCTTTCAGATCGCCGACATGATCACCGAGATCGACGCCGCCGACTGGCTGACCCTGGCCGCCGCCTGGCGTCTGGACCAGGGCCTGCCGGCCAATCGCGAGATTGCCAGCGCCAAGGTCTATGCCAGCGAGATGCTGGCGCGGGTCACCGACGCCACGCTGCAGATTTTTGGTGGCATGGGGCTGATGGACGATTTCCCGATCGAGCGGTTCTGGCGCGATGCGCGGGTCGAGCGGATCTGGGACGGCACCAGCGAGATCCAGCGCCATATCATCAGCCGCGACCTGCTGCGTCCGCTGGGTGCGTGATGGCGCGCGGTCGGGTTCGCGCTGAAGCGCGACGCCTCCGGCGGGAGTATTTTCGGCGAAGTGAAAGGGCAGGGGGCCTGTCATGAGCAAGGGCTTGTCGCGCATGTTCCAGCCGCGCTCGATCGCGGTGATCGGGGGCGGCGCCTGGTGTCGTCAGGTGATCGTGCAATGCCGGCGCATGGGTTACGGCGGTGCCATCTGGCCGGTGCATCCCAAGGCGGCGGAGGTCGAGGGATATCCGGCCTTTGCCCGGCTGGAGGATCTGCCGGGCGCGCCCGATGCGGCCTTTATCGGCATCAACCGGCATGCCACCGTCGAGGCGGTGGCGCTGCTATCGGCCATGGGGGCGGGCGGGGCGGTCTGTTTCGCCAGCGGGTTTTCCGAGGCTTTGGCCGAGGACGAGACCGGGAGCGACCTGCAGGCCGCGCTGGTGGCGGCGGCGGGTGACATGCCGATCCTGGGCCCCAATTGCTATGGCTTCGTCAATGCGCTGGACGGGGCGCTGCTCTGGCCCGATCAGCACGGGTGCAGCCGGGTCGAACGCGGCGTGGCCATCCTGACTCAAAGTTCGAACATCGCGATCAACCTGACCATGCAGCAGCGCGGCCTGCCCATCGCCTATGTGGTGACCTGCGGGAACATGGCGCAGACCGGTCAGGCGCGGATTGCCATGGGGTTGCTGGACGACCCCCGGGTGACCGCCATCGGCCTGCATATCGAGGGGTTCGGCGATCTGCGCGACTGGGAGGCGCTGGCGGCCAAGGCCGATGCGCGGGGCGTGCCGCTGGTGGCGCTGAAGGTCGGGGCCTCGGAACAGGCGCGGCAGGCGACGGTGTCGCATACGGCGTCCCTGGCGGGCAGCGATGCGGGGGCGCAGGCGCTGCTGGACCGTCTGGGCATCCCGCGCCTGCGGGCGCTGCCCGACCTGCTGGAGACGCTGAAACTGTTGCATTGCTGCGGGCCGCTTGCCGGGCGGGGCATTGCCTCGATCAGCTGTTCGGGGGGCGAGGCGAGCCTGATCGCCGATATGGCCGAGGGCGGCGGGCTGCGCTTTCCACCGCTGAGCGGGGACCAGCGGGTGCGCTTGCGCGCGGCGCTGGGGCCGATGGTGGCGCTGAGCAATCCGCTGGATTACCACACCTATATCTGGCGCGACACCGATGCGATGGCGGCGGCCTGGTCCGGGATGACCGGTGAGGGCATCGCCTTGACCGTTTCGATTGTCGATTATCCGGTGACCGATGCCAGCGACTGGGCCTGCGCCACCCAGGCGGCGCTGCGGGTGCGGGCCGAGACCGGGGCGCCCTTTGCCGTGGTGGCAACGCTGCCGGAACTGATGCCGCCTGATGTGGCGGCCGAGCTGATGGCGGGCGGCGTGGTGCCCCTGATGGGCCTGCGCGAGGCGCTGGCGGCGGCCGAGGCGGCGGCCAGCCTGCGCGCGCCCGATCCGGTGCCGCTGTGCCTGCCGGGGCTGGGCGCGGCGGAGCGGTTGCTGGACGAGGGTGCGGCCAAGGCGGCGCTGGCGGCGCATGGGCTGGCGGTGCCGCGCAACCGGACCGCGCGCGCTGACGGGATAGCGCAGGCAGTGGAGGGGATGCGCGGGCCCTTTGCGGTCAAAGGCGTCGGGTTGGCGCATAAATCGGACCATGGCGCGGTACGGCTGGGCGTGGCGGCGGCGGATGTCGCGCGTGTTGCATCCGAGATCGGCACACCCGAGGTGCTGGTCGAGGAGATGGTGAGCGACACTGTGGCCGAGTTGCTGGTGGGCGTCGTCCGCGACCCGGCGCATGGCTTCGTGCTGACGCTGGGCGCGGGCGGGGTGCTGACCGAGTTGATGCGGGATACCGTGTCGCTGCTGGTGCCTGCCGCGCCCGAGGCTATCCGCGCCGGGCTGGAGCAGCTGCGCATCGCGCCCCTGCTGGCGGGCTATCGCGGCAAGCCGGGGGCCAATATGGATGCGATCCTGGAGGCTGCCGCGGCGGTGCAGGACTATGTGCTTGCCCATGCCGAAACACTGGGCGAGGTTGAGATCAACCCGCTCCTTGCCACGCCGGACCGGGCGGTGGCGGTAGATGCACTGATCAGAAAGGGCTGACCGATGACCCCCATCAAGACGCGCCGTGACGGCGCCATTTTCGAGGTGACGCTGGACCGGCCGAAGGCCAATGCGATCGACCTGGCCACCAGCCGGATCATGGGCGAGGTGTTCCGCGAGTTCCGCGACGACCCCGAATTGCGGGTGGCGATTCTGACCGGCGGCGGCGAGAAGTTCTTTTGCCCCGGCTGGGACCTGAAGGCGGCGGCCGATGGCGATGCGGTGGATGGAGATTATGGCGTCGGCGGTTTCGGCGGCTTGCAGGAGCTGCGCGACATGAACAAGCCGGTGATTGCCGCCGTCAACGGCATCGCCTGCGGCGGCGGGCTGGAACTGGCGCTGTCGGCGGATATGATCATCGCCGCCGATCACGCCACGTTCGCGCTGCCCGAGATTCGCTCGGGCACGGTGGCCGATGCGGCCAGCGTGAAGCTGCCCAAGCGCATCCCCTATCACATCGCGATGGAGCTGTTGCTGACCGGGCGCTGGTTCGACGCCGAGGAGGCGCATCGCTGGGGCCTGGTGAACGAGATCGTGCCCTGCGCGCAGCTGATGGACCGCGCCTGGGAACTGGCGCGCCTGCTGGCCAGTGGCCCGCCGCTGGTCTATGCCGCGATCAAGGAGATCGTGCGCGAGGCCGAGGATGCCAAGTTCCAGGACACGATGAACAAGATCACCAAACGGCAGTTGCGCACGGTGGATGTGCTCTATTCGTCCGAGGACCAGCTGGAGGGCGCCCGCGCCTTTGCCGAGAAGCGCGATCCGGTCTGGAAAGGGTGCTGAGGGGCAGGAAACGAAAGTGAGGAGGCCCCTTTTCGGCGCCGTATCATGTACGATATCCCGGGTCTAACCTAGACGCGGGAACACGGCGGTTTTCTTCACCGTGCTGTAGACAAAGCTGGTGTCGATCGAGGCGATGCCGCCGATGGGGTGGATGCGGGTGCGGATGAACTGTTCGTAAGCATCCAGCCCCGACACCACCACCCGCAGCTGGTAATCCATCGCGCCGGTCATGATGTGGCATTCCAGCACTTCGTCGATCTGGCGCACGCGGGTTTCGAACCGCTGCACGTCCTCCTGATTGTGGCGTTCCAGCCGGATGCGGACAAAGACGGTGATCGGCAGTCCATAGGCGGCCGGGTCCACATCGACGGCAAAACCCCGGATGGCGCCGCTCTTTTCAAGATTGCGCAGGCGGCGCAGGCAGGGCGAGGGCGAGAGACTCACCTTTTCGGCCAGGTCCTGGTTGGTCATGCGTCCGTCCTGTTGCAGGGCGCGGATGATCTGGCGATCTTTGCTATCCATTTTCGTCTTTCTTGGCAGAAACTGCCAATATTGAATATCAGATTGGCAGAAATAGCAATCTCATCGCTGTTTGGCTTGGCTATCCTGACCGCAAAACCAGATCAGGAGATCCCGCCATGACCCATGCCAAGGGCTTTGCCAGCCGCGCCATCCACCACGCCTATGACCCGCTGGACCACGAGGGCGCGCTGACGCCGCCCTTGCATCTGACCTCGACCTTTGCCTTCGAGACCGCCGAGGCCGGGGGCGAGATGTTCGCGGGCGAGCGTCAGGGGCATATCTATTCGCGCATCTCGAACCCGACGCTCGACCTGCTGGAACAGCGTATCGCCACGCTCGAAGGGGCCGAGGCCGGGCTGGCGCTGTCCTCAGGCATGGGCGCGATCACCGCCGTTCTGTGGACGCTGTTGTCGCCGGGGGATGAGGTGATCGTGGACAAGACGCTCTATGGCTGCACCTTCTCTTACATGCGGCACGGGTTGGCGAAATGGGGGGTGACCATCACCCATGTGGACCTGACCGACCCCGAGAACCTGAAAACCGCGATCAGCGACAAGACCCGCGTGGTCTACTTCGAGACGCCCGCCAACCCGAACATGCGGCTGGTCGATATCGCGGCGGTAAACGAGATTGCCCATGGCGCCAGTGCCTCGGTCGTGGTCGACAACACCTATGCCACCCCTTACCTGACCCGGCCCATCGAGATGGGCGCCGATATCGTGCTGCATTCGGCCACCAAATATCTGGGCGGCCATGGCGATGTGGTGGCGGGCCTTGTGGTGGGCGGTGCCGAGCAGATCGCGGAGATTCGCCTTTACGGCATGAAGGACATGACCGGCGCCGTGATGGCCCCGTTCAACGCGATGCTGATCCTGCGCGGGCTGAAAACGCTGGCGCTGCGGATGGACCGGCATTGCGCCTCGGCCCAGGTGGTGGCCGAATGGCTGGCCGCGCATCCGGCGGTGGGCGAGGTCTATTTCCCCGGTCTGGCGTCTTTTGATCAGCACGCGCTGGCAAACCGGCAGATGGCCCAGCCCGGCGCGATGATCGCGTTCGAGCTCAAGGGTGGCATGGAT
>NZ_JBXWRR010000022.1:0-47987 GCF_059613025.1 Ruegeria sp. BHSC223 | reverse complement strand
GTCGCGGCATTCACCGCGATATTGTCGCCGAACCGTTTGGTCAGTTTGTCGATCCGCAGCACGTGTTTCCCCCGGTCTTGTCGAGGGGGGTGCTAAGCCTGCCAGACGAAGCCGATATGTCAGGGGGGTGAAAGTTTTGTAACGCGCCCCGGCCCGCGCCCAAGGTTCCGGCGCAGGACATCCAGCACCGCGCGGGTGCGGGCGGGCAGATGTGCCCGGTCGGGGTAAAGCGCCCAGACCCCGGTGTCGAAACCCGTCGCGCTGACCTGATGGTCGGGAAAGAGATCGACCAGCGCGCCGCTTGCCAGCGCCTCGGCCGCCAGCCAGTCGGCCAAGAGCGCGGGCCCGAGACCGAGGAGCGCCGCCTCGCGCAGCGCCAGCGCGCCGGAGAGGATCAGGGTGCCGTCGATGGGCACCTCTTCGGTCTCTCCCCGGGAGTCGCGGAACAGCCAGCGGGTACGGAACTCGGGCAAGGCCATGCGCAGACAGTTGTGCCGGGAGAGGCCCGTGGGATGGTCCGGGGTGCCGTGTTGCGCCAGATAGCCGGGGGTCGCGCAGACATGGTAGCGGGTCCGCATCAGCCGGGTCGAGATCAGGTCGCCGCGTGGCGCAGGCGCGAGGCGCAGGGCCAGGTCGATACGCTCGGCCACCAGATCGCGGGGCGCGTCGTCAAGCAGAAGCTCCAGCGTGATCTCGGGACAGGCCCGGCGCAAGGCGGGCAGATGCGGCAGCACGCAGACCTGTCCGAAAGCGGTGGAAGTGGTGAGCCGCACAGGACCGCGCAGCACGCGGTCGGCCCCTGCGGCGGTGTCGCGGGCGGCCTCCAGCGCCTCGACCAGCGGTTCGATCCGGGTCAGGTAATCCTGCCCTGCCTCGGTGACCGACAGCCGCCTTGTGCTGCGATGGAACAGGCGAAAGCCCAGCCGGTCCTCGGCCCCGGAAAGCAGGCGTGAGAGCGCCGACGGATCAGTGTCGAGCACGCGGGCCGCACCGGCAAGGCTGCCTTGCCGGGCGATCAACAGGAGGGTTCTTAGGGTTTCCGTGTCCATTCATGCAGATTTTGCATGAGTATGATGGGAAAGACAGCGTTTTTCCGCATCTTTTGTCCGCCTAGTGTCTGCCCATCATAGCAGGAGAGCAAACATGACCGATCTGACAGGACAGACCGTGGTGATCACCGGGGCAAGCCGGGGTATCGGCGCCGCCTCAGCGCGCCATTTCGCGGGCCTCGGGGCGCGGGTGGCCCTGCTGGCGCGCGATGGCGCGGCGCTGGGAGCGCTGGTGGGCGATATTGGCGATCAGGCGATGGCCCTGCCCTGTGACATGGGCGACTGGGCGGCGGTCACGGCGGCCGTTGCGGCAACTGAGGCGCGGTTTGGCCGCGTCGATGTGTTGATCAACAATGCCGGGCTGATCGAGCCGATCGCCCGACTGGCCGACAGCGACCCGGAGGACTGGGGCCGGGTGGTGGATGTGAACCTCAAGGGTGTCTATCACGGACTGCGCGCGGTGCTGCCGGGGATGCTGGCCACCGGGGGCGGCACGGTGCTGAACCTGTCCTCGGGCGCGGCCACCTCGGCACTGGAGGGATGGAGCCACTATTGCGCCACCAAGGCGGCGGTGCTGGCCCTGACCCGCTGCGCCGACCGTGAGTATCGCGATCAGGGCATCCGGGTGATCGGGCTGAGCCCCGGGACAGTTGCGACCGGGATGCAGGTGCAGATCCGCGCCTCGGGGATCAACCCGGTCAGCCGGCTGGACCCTTCGGCGCATATACCGGCCGATTGGGTCGCGCGCGCGCTGGCCTATCTCTGCGGTCCGGGGGGCGAAGCGCATCGGGGGGCCGATTTCTCGCTGAAGACGGATGAAGGCCGGGCCGAGGCGGGTCTGAGCTGACCCTACCCATCGGCGACGAGAGCCTGTATAGGGCGGGCGACTCTGTTTCCACCGTGAGGCCGCCATGAGCTTTGACCGCAAGATCAAGATCGCCCCGTCGATCCTGTCCGCCGATTTCGCCAATTTCGGCGCCGAGATCCGCGCCATCGAGGCCGAGGGCGCCGATTGGGTGCATGTGGACGTAATGGACGGCCATTTCGTGCCGAACCTGACCTTTGGCCCGATGGCGGTAAAGGCGTTCCGTCCGCATGTGAAGACGGTGATGGATGTGCATCTGATGATCGCGCCGGTCGATCCCTATATCGACGCCTATGCCGACGCGGGTGCCGATGTGCTGACCGCGCATGTCGAGGCCGGCCCGCATATCCACCGCACGCTGCAAGCGATCCGGGGCGCGGGGATGAAGGCGGGCGTGGCGCTGAACCCCGGCACCCCGGCCGAGGCGGTGGCGCATCTGCTGGAGCTGACGGATCTGATCTGCGTGATGACGGTGAACCCGGGCTTTGGCGGCCAGAAATTCATCGACATGACTGCCAAGATCGCCCGCCTGCGCGAGATGATCGGCGACCGGCCCGTGCATATCGAGATCGACGGCGGCGTTGACCCGAAGACCGCGCCGCTGGTGGCGCAGGCCGGGGCTGATGTGCTGGTCGCGGGTTCGGCGGTGTTCCGGGGCGGCTCGGTCGACAATCCGGGCGTTTATGGCCAGAACATTGCCGAGATCCGCGCCGCCGCCGAAGGCGTCTGGGCCTGACGCCTCGGCAAGCGGCGCGCTCCCGCCCGTCGTTGGCGTTTTCTGACGAAAACACCGCCTCCCGTTGGGCCGGGCGCCGCGTGATGCGCGGCGATGGGGGCGCTGCCCCCGGCACGGCCAGCCGTGCCTCCCCCGGAGTATTTTGCAGCGAAATGAAGGAGGAGCGGGCCCTTTGGCGCTTCTTTCTGGTCCACAATACTCCCGCCGGAGGCATGGGCGGCCCCATTTGGGGCGCCCATTTGGGCCCTTGGTCGTGATCAATCGAGTTGATCGGCGAAATGGTCGAGCAGTTTGTGTTTGAGGATCTTGCCGGTGGGTGCGGCTGGCAACGCCGTGGCGACGACGATCTGGCTGGGGCGTTTGTAGCCCGCTAGCCGCGCGGCGGCGAAGGCCCGCAACTCGTCAGGGTCGGGGGTGGCGCCAAGTGCAACCTGAACAAAGGCGACCACTTTTTCATCGCCCGCAACCATGCGCCCCACCACCGCCGCCTGGATCACCTGCGGGTGGTCGTTCAGCGCCGCCTCGACCTCGGGCGGATAGACGTTGAAACCGCCGTGGATGATCAGCTCCTTGCTGCGCCCCGCGATATGCAGGTTGCCATCGGCATCATGGCGGCCCAGGTCGCCGGTGCGGAACCATCCGTCTTGCAGTGCGGCCTCGGTCGCCTGCGGGTTGCGGTAATAGCCCTTCATCACATGCGGGCCGCGGGTCAGCACCTCGCCCACGCCATCGCCACCGCCAGTAACCGCCTCGTCCAGCCGGACCTCGACCTGCGGCAGGGGCTTACCGACCGAGATATCCGGCAGGCCGATCCGGTTGCGCGTGGCCGAGACGCCGGCGGTGGTCTCGGTCAGGCCATAGCCGTTTTGCAGGGCGACGCCATAGAACGCCTCGGCCTTGCGTTTCCACGCAGGGTCGAGCGGCGCCGCACCCGAGGAGGTATAGCGCAGCGTGCCGCCCGGTAGATGATCATATCCCTGTTCGCGGGCGTATTGCATCAACAGCGCATGCATCTGCGGCACGGCGGAGAACAGTGTCACGCCAGAGGTCAGCGCCGCATAGCTGCGCGCGGCGGTGAACCGCGCATCGAGCCGCACCGGAGCGCCGATACAGGTGGCCGCCGTCACCACCGAGGCGAGGCCAAACACATGGGTGACCGGCAGCACGCCATAGATCACGTCGTCCGGCGTCATGCCGCGCAGTTCCGCCGAACTGCGGCCGCCGAAGCGCAGGTTGCCATGGGTCAGCATCACCCCCTTGGGTGTTCCAGTGGTGCCGGTGGTGAACAGCATCACCGCCACATCGCTCAGCACCGGGTCGGGATTGCTGGGGCATGGTGTGGCCAGATGCATCCGGCCAAAGGCGCCCTCGATCGGATGCGCGCCCAGACGCACGGCATGGGCGGCGGCATCCGTCGATATGTCCGAGGCGCAGAGGATCGCGGCGGGTTCGGTATGGGCGACGATCTTGTCGACCTCGGGCCCGGTCTGGCGCGCGTTGATCGGCACCGCGCAGGCCCCCAGCCGCGAGACGGCAAAGAGCGCGGCCACCACCGCACAGCAGTTCTCGGCCAGGATCATCACCCGGTCGTTCGCCTGCACGCCCTTGGTGGCAAGCACATCCACCAGCGCCGAAATGGCCCGGTCCAGATCGCCATAGCTCCAGTCCGCGCCGCCGCTGTCGGAAAACGCGGGCGCATCGGGGCGGCTGGCGATCTGTGCGCCGGGGTAGTCGTGCCATTTCTCCATCGCCTGATCCCCTGTTGCCCGGTCAGAACCGGGGCTTGCGCTTGTCCAGAAAGGCCGCGATCCCTTCGGCAGCCTCGTCCCCGCCAGCCGCGCGCGCCATGGCGTCGCGCTCGGCATCCAATTGCTGTGCCTCGCTCGCTTCATAAGCTTCCGCCACCAGCCGCCGGATCACGCCCTGCGCGTCGCGCGGCCCCTGCGCCAGCGCATCGGCCAGCGCATGGGCCTGCGTCTCGGCCTCACCCGGCGACGCCAGTTGATTGACCACCCCCAGTTCGGCCATGCGCTCAGCTGTGACCGGTCGGGCCAGCAGGCACATCTCCATCGCCAGTTGCCGGGGTAGCATCCGCGCCAGCGCCGAGGTGAGGCCAGCATCGGGCACCAGCCCCGCCTTGACATAGGCGGCGGTGAATTTCGCACCCTCGGCCGCGACCAACAGGTCGCAGGCCAGCGCCAGCGAGGCGCCGGCGCCCGCGGCACCGCCTTCGACCGCTGCGATCACCGGTACCGGGCAGGCGCGGATGGCGCGGATCAGGTCGTGCAACAGATCGACCTTGCCGCGCCGCTCCGGCTCGCTCAGCTTGCGCCGCTCGATCAGCACGTTCAGGTCGCCGCCCGCACAAAAGAACCCGCCTTCGGACGACAGGATCACCGCGCGAATACGCGGTTCCGCCGCCTGTTCCATTGCCTCGGCAATCGCCGCATAAAGATCGGGCGACAGCGCGCCGCGCCGGGCGCTGTTCATGTTGACCACGACCAGCCGGTCGCCCCGGTAATCCACGCGCGCCAGCGTCATGTCTTCTTCCTCAGGCTGCCGCGTTTGAACACGCCCGCCGCCGTGGCCAGCAGGCGGCCGTCCTCGTCGCGCAACTCGCCGTTCACATAGGCCAGCGTGCGGCCATTGCCCGACGGGATGCCCACCGCCGTCACCCGGCCGCCCCGCGCGGCCGCCACGAACTGCACGTTGAGCGAAACGGTCACCACCGGGATCGGATCCTCGGGCCGGAACATCGCCGATGCGGTTTGGCCACAGGCCACGTCCAGCAGCATCGACACAAGCCCGCCATGCAGGATGCCGTGATAGTTCAGGTGCTGTGGCCCAAGATCCAGGTGACAGGCCCGGCTGACGCCGGTCCGGTCATGGTCCAATTCGTAACCCACCATCGACTGGCAGCCGGATTTCTCGCGGGTCCAGGATGCGGGCAGGTCAGGCGGCGCTGAGGGCAATGAACCGCTCCAGATGGTAATCGGCATCGCCGAACCTGTGATCGGCCATCACGATGCGCTTGGCGATATGGGCCAGTTCGTATTCCTGCGTCATGGCGATGCCGCCATGCATCTGGATCGCCTCTTCGGCCACCAACCGGCCCACCCGCGCGATCAGGTTGCGGGCGGCGGCGATCTGGCGGTCTCGGTCGGCGCTGTCCAGATGACCGGCGGCGTTGATCAGGGCCGAGCGCGCCTGTTCCAGCTCGATCAGCATGTCGGCGAACCGGTGTTGCAGCGCCTGAAACGTGCCGATGGGGCGGCCAAACTGCTTGCGCGTCATCAGATAGCCGCGCGTCAGTTCCACCGCGCTTTGCATCGCGCCCACGCATTCGGCACAAAGCGCCACATTGGCGGCGGCAATCGCATCCATCAGCGGCGCCAGCCCGGCCCCCGTCGCGCCCAGCCGCGCCGACTGCGGCAGGTGGACATTGTCCAGCGTCACCTCGGCGGCGCGTCCTCCTGCCAGCATCGGATAGCCATGCAGCGTCACGCCCGGCGTGCCTGCGGGCACAAGGAACAGCGAGATACCGTCCAGGTCAAAGATCCCGCCGCTTTCGCGGGCCGAGACGATCAGGTGGCCGGCTGCTTCGGCATTTACCACCACAGCCTTGCGCCCGTTCAACACGATGTCGTCACCGTCAACGCGCGCGGTGGTCTCCACCCGTGTCAGGTCATAGCGGCTGGCCGGTTCGCCATGGGCCAGCGCCAGATGCGCAGCCCCGCCGATGATCTCCTCCAGCAGCCCGCGCTGAGTATCGTCGCCCAGCGCCGCGATCAGCCGCCCGCCCAGAATGGCACTGTCCAGCATCGGCTCGACCACACCGGCGCGGCCCAGCTCCTCGAACACGGTGGCGATGTCGAAACCGGCGCCGCCAAACCCGCCGTCCTCTTCAGAAAACAGCGCCCCGATCACGCCCAGTTCCGCCAGCCCGGCCCAGATCTCGGCGCTCATGCCGGTATCGCTGTCCAGGATCGTGTTGCGGACGGATGTTGTGTAACGATCGGCCAGATAGCGGCGCAGGGTGTCCTGCAACATCTGGCGTTCTTCGGTCAGGTTGAAATCCATATCCCTCAGCCCCCCATCTTGACCTTGGCGATGATCCCGCGCTGGATCTCGTTCGACCCGCCAAAGATCGACAGTTTGCGGTTGTTGAAATAATGCGCCGCCACCGGCCCGGCATAGTCGGGGCCAATGGGCGCATTGTCGCCCTCGACCGCTTCCGAGGCGAAGGGCATCGCATAGGGCCCCACCGCGCGGCGGGTCAGGTCGTTGATCTCTTGCCGGATGATGGTGCCCTTGACCTTGAGCATCGAGCTTTCGACGCCCGGCGCCTGGCCGCTGGCGGCCTGGCTGATGATGCGCATGTTGGTGGTGGCCATCGCCATCAGGTCGATCTCGATCTGGGCCAGACGGGCGGCGAAATGCGGGTTCTCGATCAGCGGACGACCGTTGGCCGTCTCGATCCGGGCGATGCGCTTGACCGCGTCCAGCCCCGCCTGGCTGAAACCCACGCCCGCGATATTGGTCCGTTCATGGGTCAGCAGGTACTTGGCATAGGTCCAGCCCTTGTTCTCCTCGCCCACCAGGTTCTCGACCGGCACCCGCACGTCGTCAAAGAACACCTCGTTCACCTCGGGCGTACCATCCAGCAGCACGATGGGGCGCACGGTGATGCCCGGCGTGGTCATGTCGATCAGCAGGAAACTGATGCCTTCCTGCTGCTTGGCCTCGGGGTCGGTGCGGACCAGGCAAAAGATCCAGTTGGCGTATTGGCCCAGCGTCGTCCATGTCTTCTGCCCGTTGACGACATAGTGGTCACCGTCCCGAACCGCGCGGGTCTTGAGCGAGGCCAGATCCGATCCCGCTCCGGGCTCGGAATAGCCCTGACACCACCAGTCCTCGCCCGACAGGATGCGCGGCAGGTAATGGTCCTGCTGTTCCTTGGTACCGAATTTCTGCAACACCGGCGCCAGCATCGACAGGCCAAAGGGCACGATGCGGGGCGCATAGGCGGCGGCGCATTCCTCTTCAAAGATATGCCGCTGCACCGCGTTCCACTCGGCCCCGCCAAATTCACGCGGCCAGTTATAGGCCAGCCATCCGCGCGCATTCAGCGTGGCATGCCATTTCTCATGGCCTTCCTTGCCCAGGCTGATGCCACGCCGCACCTTGTCGGACACCTCCGCCGGCAGGTTCTCGGCCAGAAAGGCGCGTACCTCGGCGCGAAACGCCTGTTCCTCGTCGCTGTAATTCAGGTCCATATCCGCTTTCCTCCCTTGCCGCCCGTTTCGGGCGGCTTTGCCCGACGCCCCGCGCCGGGCCGCGTCCGGGCGGGCCTCGATGGCCCGCGCGGACGCATTCCCCTGCTCAGAAGATCTCGAACAGCCCGGCCGCGCCCATGCCGCCGCCGATGCACATGCTGACCACGCCCAGCTTGGCGCCGCGCCGCTTGCCTTCCAGCATCAGATGCCCGGTCATCCGCGCGCCCGTCATGCCGAACGGGTGACCGATTGCGATCGAGCCGCCGTTCACGTTGTACTTCTCCGGGTCGATGCCCAGCTGGTCGCGGCTATAGAGGCACTGGCTGGCAAAGGCCTCGTTCAATTCCCACAGGTCGATATCGTCGACCTTCAGCCCATGCCGCTCCAGCAGGCGCGGCACCGCGAACACCGGCCCGATGCCCATCTCGTCCGGTTCGCAACCGGCGACACAGAACCCCTTGAACGCACCCAGCGGTTCCAGCCCGCGACGCTCGGCCTCTTTCGCCTCCATCAGCACCAGCGCCGCGGCACCGTCCGACAGTTGCGAGGCATTGCCGGCGGTCACGAAATTGCCCGCGCCCCGCACCGGCTCCAGCCCCGCCAGACCCTCCAGCGTGGTCGAGGGGCGGTTGCATTCGTCGCGGTCCACGGTGACCTCGTGCATCGAGATTTCGCCGCTTTCCTTGTCCTTCACCGCCATCTTGGTTTGCATCGGCACGATCTCGTCGGCGAACTTGCCCTCGGCCTGCGCCGCCGCGATGCGCTGCTGGCTGCGCAGCGAGTATTCGTCCTGATACTCGCGGCTGAGGCCATAGCGCTGCGCCACGATATCCGCCGTCTCGATCATCGCCATGTAGATGGCGGGCTTGTGCTCCTGGATCCAGGCCTCGGGCGCCGGGCGCGTCTTGGGCTGCACCATCGAGATGCTCTCGACCCCGCCTGCCACCATCGGACCCGACCCGCCCTCGGTGATCGCCTGCGCCGCCAGGGCCACGGTTTGCAGGCCAGACGAGCAGAACCGGTTCACCGTCATGCCCGATGCGGTGATCGGCAGGCCTGCGCGAATGGCGATCTGGCGGCCGATATTGCTTCCGGTCTCACCCTCGGGGAACCCGCAGCCGATGATGCAATCCTCAATCTCCGAGCCATCCAGCCCCGCGCGCGACACCGCCGCCTGAACCGCATGGCCACCCATGGTGGCCCCGTGGGTCACGTTGAACGACCCGCGAAAGGACTTCGCCAGCCCGGTCCGGGCGGTGGATACGATAACGGCTTGTTTCATGACACGGCTTCCTTGTTCAGATCGTCGAAAGAGCGGCCCTCGGCCACCAGTTTTTCCAAGAGCGGCGCGGGTTGCCAGAAATTGGCATCCTCCGCCGCCCAGCGTTTGATATCGGCCAGCAGTTCCGGCAGGCCCTGCATATCGGCCCATTTCAGCGGCCCGCCGCGATAGCGCGGAAAGCCGTAACCGTAGAGCAGGGTCACATCCACATCGAGCGGACGGCGCGCGATGCCCTCGCCCACCACCTTGGCCGCCTCGTTGACCATCGCCGCCATGTAGCGGCGCACGATCTCGTCCTTGCTGAACGTACGCGGGGTGATCCCCTGCGCGGCGCGCTCACCCTCGATCAGCGGCATCACCTCGGGGTTCGGCACGCGTGCCTTGGCACCGGCGGCATAGTCGTAATAGCCCTTGCCGGTCTTCTGGCCAAAATGACCCGCCTCGCACAGCTTGTCGGCATAGGCACTGTCACGGGCGCGCGGGTCCAGCCCCTCGGCCCGCTTGCGCTTGCGCACCGCCCAGCCGATATCCAGCCCGGCCAAATCGGCCACTGCGAACGGCCCCATTGCAAATCCGAACTCTTCCAGCGCTTCGTCGATCTCATAGGGCGATGCCCCGTCCAGGATCATGTGATCGGCGCAGGTACGATAGACCGACAGGATGCGGTTGCCGATGAACCCGTCACAGACCCCGGCCCGGACCGAGACCTTGCCCAGCCGCTTGCCCAGCGCAAAGCCGGTGGCCGCCACATCGGGCGCGGTCTGGTCGGCAATCACGACCTCCAAAAGCTTCATCACATGGGCGGGCGAGAAGAAATGCAGGCCCAGCACATCCTGCGGCCGGCTCGTCACAGCCGCGATCTGGTTGATATCGAGATACGAGGTGTTCGAAGCCAGCACCGCACCCGGCTTGCACACGGCGTCAAGCTTGGTGAACACCTGCTTCTTGACCTCCATGTCCTCGAACACCGCCTCGATCACCAGATCGGCCTCGGAAATGGCCGCGTAATCGGTGGCCAGCGTCAGCGCCTTGGTGGTCAGGTTGTCGAACTGCTGCGATGTCAGCTTGCCGCGTTTCAGCGCACCCGACAGATTGCCCTCGATCCGGCCTTTTGCGGCTTCGGCGGCCTCGGGCGTCATCTCCAGCATGGTGACACTCAACCCCGACAAAAGCGCGGCGGTGGCGATGCCCGCCCCCATGGTGCCGCCGCCGATGACGCCGATCGCGGCCAGCGGGCGCGGCGCCACACCTTCCAGTTCCGGCAGCTTACCCACCGCGCGGTCGGCGAAAAACGCATGGATCAGCCCCTCGCGCTGGTCCGAGTTCATGAGCTCCATGAATAACTCGCGCTCGCGCTTCAGCCCGGCGGCAAAGCTCTCGGCCTCGCACGCCGCCTGCACCGCCCGCACGGCAGTTGCGGGCGACAGCTGGCCCCGGCCCCTTTTCAGCACGGCGGCATAGACCGCGTCGAAATCGACCGGCGCGGGCGCGGGCATTTCACCGACCGGGCGGCGCGAGGCACCCTCGTCCAGCAGTTCGCGCAGGTAGCTTAGGCCGATCTCGCGCGGCTCACCCTCGGCGACGCGGTCGATCACCCCCAGGCGCAGCGCCTCGTCGGCGCGCACATGGCGACCGGTGGTGATCATATCGAGCGCCGCCTCGACCCCCGCCACTCGCGGCAGGCGCTGGGTGCCACCGGCGCCCGGCAGGATGCCCAGATGCACCTCGGGCAACCCGACCTTGGCTTGCGGCACCGCGATCCGGTAATGGGTGGACAGCGCCACCTCGAGCCCGCCGCCCAGCGCGGTGCCGTGCAGCGCCGATACGACAAGCAGCGGCGAGGCCTCGATCCGGTTGCACAGCTCGGGCAGGTGCGGTTCCTTGGGCGGCTTGCCGAATTCACGAATATCGGCCCCGGCAAAAAAGGTCCGCCCGGTGCCATAGATCAGTACCCCGCGCGCACCCTCGGCCTCGGCCCGGTCAAGCCCGTCGGCCAGCCCCTGACGCACCGCGTGGCCCAGCGCATTGACCGGCGGATTGTCGGCCGCCAGAATGACGATATCTCCAACGCGTTCGTATCCGATGGCCTCGGGCATGGGGCCTCTCCTCCCTGTTTCAATCTGCGAAATGGCGTTCCGCGCGCTGGCAGGGTGATCCGCCGCGCATCCGAGATCAAGGGGGAATGGCCAAAGCGACGTAGGGTCCGGTTGGAGTCCGCCCGGGCGCCGGGCGGCGGCCTAGAACAGGTCCTTGAGCGCGCGCAGCCGCTTGGCATGGCGGGCGCGCACCAGCTTGAACCGGTCCTTGACGAAGCGCCCGCGCCGCCGTCCCAGCATCTGGCCGAACCGGTGCCCCGATTTCAGCGCGCCCCGTTCGGCGGCCTTGATCTCGGCCCGTTCGCGCAGAACCCGGCGGAAATGGCCGATCAGCACCAGCACGATGGCAAGGAACAGCAGGAATGCGACCGGACGGTCGATGAAATCGAGCGGCTCCTTGACGCGGGCCATGCCAGCGCGCAGCTTCACCTCCATGATACCGCCCAGGACCATGCCCAGGATGATCGGCACCGAGGGCATCGACAGGCGTTTGAGGATATAGCCCAGCACCCCGAACAGCGCGGCCATCACGCAATCGGTGGCCGAATTGCGCAGCGAATAGACCCCGACAAAGCTGAGCGTCAGGATACAGACCCCCAGAAAGCGGTTGGGGATCCGGACCACCTGGATCAGCGACCGAGTGGCGAACAGCAGGAACACCAGAACCAGCACGTTGAGGATGAGGAGCGCGAGGTAGAGCGCCACCACGAAATCCATCTGGTTCTGGAACAGGCCCGGGCCGGGAACCACGTTATGCACGTAGAACACGCTCAGCATCATCGCGGTCAGCGCCTCGCCCGGAATGCCCAGTGCCAAGAGCGGCACCATGGCGGCGGCGGGCACCGCGTTGTTGGCGGTCTCGGCGGCGATCAGCCCTTCGGAAGAGCCATTGCCGAAATCCTGCGGCCGCTTCGACGAGCGTTGCGCATAGGTATAGGACATGAACTGCGCAGTGAACTCGCCGACGCCGGGGATCATCCCCATCACCACGCCGAAACTGGCCGATACCGTCGCCACGCGCGGGTGGCGCGCCAGCTCGCGCAGGCCCTGGAACATGCCGCCCCTCAGGCGGGTCATGCGAATTTTCTCGTCCTCCGAGGTGAGCAGGACAAAGGCCTGGCTGAGCGCGAACAGGCCCAGCACCACCACGATCAGGTTGATGCCCCCCGACAGGAACGGCTGGTCGAACGTATAGCGCGACGTGTATTTCACCGGCTCCAGCCCGATCGACTGGATGAAGATGCCAAAGGCCGCCAACGCGCCCGCGATCAGGGTCTGGCCGCGGTGGGCCACCACCATCAGGATGATGCCCAGCAGGGCGGCAAGAAAGATCTCGCGACTGCCGAAATAGGGCGCCACCCGCGCCAGTACCGGCGCGAACAGGATCAGGCAGATCACCGAGAAGATGCCGCCGAAGAAGCTGGCGGAATAGGCCAGGCTCAGCGCGCGGCGCGGCTCTCCCCGCGCGGTCATCGGATAGCCGTCATAGGTGGTCAGCGCATTCACCGCGGTGCCCGGCGTGTTGATCAGGATGGCGGGAATGGCGCCGCCATACATGGAACTGCCATAGATCCCCAACAGCACGGTCAGCCCCACGATCGGGTCCATCGAAAAGGTGGCCGGCAACAGGATGGCGATGGCCACGGCGGGGCCGACACCGGGAATGGCGCCGATCAGCACGCCGCCGACCGAGCCGGTCAGCAGCGCCAGCGCCACGTCCCAGCGCATCAGGATGTCGAGAGCGGAAAGAAGCAGGTCCATCAGAGATACAGGATAAAGAAGCTGCGCAACGCGCCGGGAAGGTATTCGTAGATCGCGCCGCCGGGGATCTTGACCCCCAACAGCCCCTTGAACAGAACCACCACCGCCACCGCGAACAGGATCGACAGGCCCAGCATCCGCCGGTCCCGATAGCCCATGCGCCAGGCCAGCAGCGGCACAAAGACCAGCGTCACCGGCAGATAGCCGATCAGCGGCACCAGCAGCACATAGGCCAGGAACCAGATCGCGAATTCCAGCACCTGCGCCCATTTGCGCAGCTCCCACCAGTCATAGCGGGTCGCCCGGCGCCAGGGCAGCAGATAGAGGTGAACCCCACCCAGCAGCACCATGCCGCCCAATCCAACGGCGGGCCAGAACCGGGGCTGGGCGAACAGCTTGGTCTTGGCGACCCAGCGGGTCTCGGTCCCGATCTGGCCGAGCAGCAGGATCGACACCGCGACAAAGAACAGGGCAAAGATCAGCTGGCCGCGCCGGGGACCGACAAAGCGGCGCTCGCGTTCAGTGGGCATGTGGCAGGGTTCCGGCAGAGAAAGAGGCCGGGGCGCATGGCCCCGGCCCGGTCAGGGTTATTCCAGCAGGCCGCCGATACGGGCCATGGTGGCGATGTCATTCTCGATGCGCGCGGTGCTTTCGGCCGCGTCCTGCCAATAGACCAGCGCGCCGGTCTCCTTGGCCACCGCCTGGGCGCGATCGCTCATCATCGATTCCTTGGCGACGGCAACGATCTTGTCGCGCACGTCCTGCGGCGTGTCCTTGGTCACGAAGAGGCCGTTCCACAGCGCGATGTTCAGATCGGCATCCAGCTCGCCGATGGCGGGCGCATCCGGCACCAGCGGGATACGCTCGTCGGTGATCGAGGTCAGCACCTTGACGCTGTCCAGACAGGGCAGGATCAGTTGCAGCGTGGTGTTGATTACATCCGCATCGCCCGAGGCAAGCGTGTTGCAGTCGAGCGCGTCAAAGGCCGCGTCCGATCCCCATTCGAAACCGGCATTCTTGGCGAACGCCTTCGTCACCTGAGTCGGGGTCAGAACGTCGCCAAAATGGCCCAGCGCCACGTCGTTGGATTTGGCGTATTCGGCCAGTTCCGCCATGCTGCTATAGGGCGCGTCGCCCGAGGTGGCGATGACAAAGGGATAGGTCAGGAAAATCCCCAGCGGGTCGAATTTCGCGGGCGTCAGCGGCGCGATGTCGATCTGGTGGCCCATCACCGGCACCCCGATCACGAAAGAGCCGATAGTATAGCCGTCGGCGGGCGCATTTGCGACCTCGATGGCACCCGGGAAGGGGCCACCTCCACCGCCGGGCTTGTTCACCACGGCTGCCGCGACACCGTATTTCTCCTGGAAATCATCGGCGATCATGCGGGTCAGCACGTCCTCCAGGTCGCCCGGCGGCCACGGCACGATGAAATTCACCGGCTTCTCGGGGTATTCGGCTGCGGCCATGCCTGCGCTCAGCGCAATCGCTGCGGTCGCAAGGGCGCCCGCGATCTTGGTCTTGATGGTCATGTTGTCCTCCCAGTTCGGTTTTCTTCCGCAAATCGGTTCATTATTTGAACCTGCGGTTTAATTACAGATTGACAGGCGAGACTACCATCTGTCAACTATTTCTGCCAAAAGGCGCCCTGAAATCGCGAAACGCCCCTGTTTCGCACAGATCGGTGACGGAAAGGCAGGATGGGAACGGTTTCCAAGGCATTGTCCCTGCTGGCATTGTTCAACCACGGGCGGCTCGAAATGGGCCTGAGCGAGCTGACGCGCCTTTCGGGCATGAACAAGGCAACGGTCTATCGGATGATGACCGAGCTTCAGGCGGCGGGATTCGTCGAACAGATGAACGGCGACCGGGCCTATCGGCTGGGTCCCGAGGTGCTGCGGCTGGCCGCTTTGCGCGAGGCAGCGGTGCCGCTGCTGTCGGTGTCGCGCGACGTGCTGCGGCGCCTGTGCGACGAGACCGGAGAGACCTCGCATATGTCGATCCAGCGCAATGGGCAGCTGACCACGCTGACCCATGCCTATAGCAGCCACCACGGCACCCGCGTGGCGATGGAGGATGCCGAGATACTGTCGCTGCATGCCACCGGGTCGGGCCTGGCCTTCCTCGCCTTCTCACCCGAAGAGGTGGTGGAACACGCTCTGTCTGCGCCGCTGGTCAAACACACGCCCCAGACCGAAACCGACCCCGAGCGCCTGCGCCAGGCGCTGGCCGAAGCACAGCGAAGCGGCGTTGCGGAATCGGTGGGCGGGTTCGAGGCGGATGTGCATTCCCACGCGGCGCCGATCTTTGGCGCCGATCAGCGCCCGATCGGGGCGCTGGCGGTGGCGGCGCCGGTCTCGCGGATGACGGTCGAGCTGAAATCCCGGGTACGCACCGCACTCAAGGCGGCCGCGCTTGACCTGACCCAGCGCACAGGCGGGTTCTGCCCGCCGGGCTATCCCGGCGGCAGTTAGGCCGCGCGGCCCCGGCTCAGGTCTCGGGGCGCAGACAGGTCCAGACCGTGCGGGTGGATTTCTCGTTCACCTTCTCGAACCCTGCCTGGGTCAGGATACTCTTGCATTCGCGCATGCCTGCGATCTCATAGGCCTCGGGGTGGAATTCCAGCACGATGGCACGGAACTGGCTTAGATCGGCATGGCGCAGCAGCTCCAGTTCGCCGCCCTCGATATCCATGATCAGAACGTTGGCGCCGGTTTCGGCGCAGACCTCGGCGAAATCGGCGGTGGGCACCTCGACCACGGTCGAGGGCCGCTCGGCCGGGTTGAGAAGCGACGAGCCGAGATAGCTGCTGCGGATGTGAAAGGGGATGGTTTCGGGCCGGTCCGGCGCGCTGATCAGGATCTGGTTGCGCAGACTGATCTTCTTGCCCAGCCGGTTGAGCGCATAAAGCGCCTCGATCTCTGGCACCAGTTCGGGGTTGGCCTCGAACGAGGTCACCGATTTCGGCTTGGCGTTCCTGGCCACCACCGCGCCGACGATGCCAAGCCCGGCGCCGATTTCCAGCACCACGTCCTTGGGGCCGATGACATGCAGCGCGCCCGCGATTTCCTGCCCCTCATAGCGGGCGGTGTTGATGCGTTCGATCCGGGTCTCGTTGAGAAACCGCGAGGCCGGGACCTTGACGCCCAGACACTCGGCGGCGACGGAATTCGTTTCGGGCACTGCCTTGCCTCACCTTATGCTTGTCTTGCGCGCATCCTGTGTTTCAAGGGGCGAAAAGGCAAGCCTTATGCGGTGTTCGCCTTGGAAAATGAGGCGTCTGCCGCTGGTTTGGGATGCCTCCGGCGGGAGTATTTTCAGCAAAGTGAAAGGGGCAGAGCCGTGCGCTGAACAGGTGTCGGCAGTTGTCAGGCCTCGGGCACGTGCAAAACCAGCCCGTCGAGATCTGGATGCGCCTCGATCTGGCAACTGAGGCGGCTTCGCGGCTGACGCTCGGCGGCGGTGATGTCGAGCATGGCGTCCTCGAACTCACCGGGTGCGCCGGTCCGGTCGGCCCAGTCCGGATCCACCACCACGTGGCAGGTGGCACAGCTGAGACAGCCGCCGCATTCGCCGATCACGCCGGGAACGTTGTTGGCCTGCGCCGCCTCCATCAGCGACAGGCCAGGGGCGACCTCGGCCGCAATCTCGCGGCCGTCGGCCAGTTTCCAGATCACGCGCATGGCAAGCTCCTCAGATGAAGTAGACATAGAAATCGCGCAGCGCATCGCCTTCGAGATCGCGGGTCTTGCGCACTTCCTTGGCCTTCATGAACACATGGTTGGCGACCAGCTCGGCGCCCACCGCCTGGGCCAGCACGGTGTCACGCTCCAGATCGCGCACCGCTCCGGCCAGGTCGATGGCGGTGCCCTCCTTGGCATCGGTACTGTCGAACCCGTCGCCGGTCTCCATCGGCGGCAGCGCATGACCGTTCTCGACCCCCAGCCTTGCCGCCTGCAACACGGCGGCAACGGCGGTATGGGGGTTCGATGAGGCATCGGCCATCCGGTGTTCCAGCCGCGCCTTGGCGCCGCCTTCGGAGCTGATGCGGGTGGTGACGTTGCGGTGATCGCCGCCCCAGTTCTGCCAGTACCCCGACAGCGAACCCGGTTGCAGCCGCATGTAGGAATTGGCGGTGGGCGCAATCAGCCCCGCCAGCCCCTTGTGGTGGTGCAAGAGCCCCGCCAGGCACCCACGCGCCAGATCGTTCATATGCTCGGGCCCGCCGCGCGGGCCGGAGGACAGCGCATTGGCGCCGGTCGCATCCTGGAAGGAGAAGTTGATATGCATGCCAGAGCCGCCCGCCTCGGCGATCGGTTTCGGCATGAAGGTCAGCACGATGCCGTATTCCAGCGCGATCTCGCGCGCCATCAGGCGGAACAGCACGATATCGTCCACCGCCTTGAGCGCATCGTCAAAGGTCAGCGTGTATTCGAACTGCGGGCTGTCGAACTCGGCGGTGATCATGTCGAGGGAGAAACCCATCTCCTCGGCCATCGCCCAGATCCGGTCGTTGAACCGCAGCGGATCGGCAAAGGGACCGGTGCCATAGACCACGCCGCCCGGCGCGTCATAGGGCACCAGCCGCCCATTGTCGTCGGCCTGAAGCGCGAAACATTCCAGTTCGATCCCAACCTTGGGGCTGAGACCATGCGCCTGCCAATCGGCCACCGCCCGTTTCAGCGCGCCGCGCGGGCAGAGCGGCAGCGGCTGGTCCTGGTCGTCATAGAGATCGCCCAGAACCACCTTGGTGCCGGTGTGCCAGCTGTCGCGGATATCGTCATGGACCCATTTCAGTTCCATATCCGGCAGGCCCTGCTTCATCATCGCGCCGGGCGCATCCAGCAGGTCGCGGTCGTAATGCACACCAAAGGTCGAGCGGCAGAACCGGGTGGAACTGTCGGCGATCTTGGAGTTGGGCAGGTATTTGCCCCGCATCACGCTGAGATGGTCGCAGAACATCGCGCGCAATCTGTCTTTCATGTCGGGGCTCCTCCCTGTTGAGCCTGTTCTGATGCCGGGTCAGGCGCGGCGGACGCTGACCGGCAGTTCCTTGATCCCGCCCACGAAATTCGAGCGCAGGAACTTGTGCGGCCCAGCCGGTTCGATCGAGCTTAACCGCTTGGCCAGCTCCTGGAACAGCACTTTGACCTCGAGCCGGGCCAGCCACATGCCCAGGCAGACATGCGGTCCACCCTGGCCGAAACTCAGATGCCGGTTCGGGTTGCGGTAGAGATCGACCCGGAACGGGTCGTCGAACACCGTCTCGTCGCGATTGGCCGAGGACCACCAGTACAGCACCTTGTCGCCTGCCCGGATCGTCTTGCCATGCATCTCGTGATCCTGAAGCGCGGTACGCCGGAAATAGAGCGCGGGCGTCGCCCAGCGGATGATCTCGTCCGGCGCGGTCTCCCAGATGTCGCCGCCCGCCTGCATCTGTTCCAGCAGCTCGGGCTGGTGGCACATGGCCTGGATCCCGGCGGCGATGGAATAGCGCGTGGTGTCGTTGCCTGCCGCCACCACGAGGCAAAAGAAGTTGCGGAACTCGGTATCGCTGATGACCGAGCCGTCCTTGGACGGTTGCAGGATCATGTGCAGCACGCCCGAGGTATCGCCGGCCTTCTCCTTCTGCTCCATCAGGTCCTTGGCATAGAGGTACAGCTCGGCCCCAGCGGGCGAGTTGAAGGGCATCATCCGATATTCGTCGGTGTCGAGCTTGTCGAGCACATGGGTGGTGAAATCGGGATCGGTATTGGCGATCAGCGCGTCGCCCTTTTCCACCAGCCAGGGCAGATCGGCATCGGGCAGGCCGACGATGCGGCCCAGCATGCGCATCGGCAGCTGGCGCGCGATTTCCTTGGTGGCGTCGAACGTGCCCTTGTCCAGCACCTCGTCCAGGATATCGACGCAGATCGCCCGGATGTCGTCCTCATACTGCGCCATGGTGGTGCGCGAGAACGCCTTCATCAGCTTCATCCGGGTCTGGCTGTGCTCGGGCGGGTCGGTCTCCTGAAAGGTGCGGCGCGCCAGGTATTCTTCATAGCTCTGATCCTCCATCCGGATGCCGCGGGCCGAGGAAAACACCGCGGTGTTCTTGTTCATCTCGGCAATGTCGGCATGGCGGGTGACCGACCAGAAATCCTGCCCATCGGCATATTCGGTCCAGTGCAGCGGATCCTCGCGACGCAGCCGGGCAAAGGTGTTGTGCGGCGCGCCTCCGGCAAAAGCGTCATGGCTGGTCAGATCGGCATGGCCGTCATCGGTGGGGGTCCAGACCGTCATGTTTTTCACCTTCCCTCATGTCGCGAACATATGTATATTATAAGAGGTCCTAAATATGTAAACGAAAATCTCTTGGGGAAAATCATGCACTTGGCGATCCTGATGACAAATACGGACGAAAGCGATTTCGCCCAACGCCACCCCAAGGACGAGCAGAAATTCGCAGAGCTGATCCAGATGGCGCGCCCCGACTGGACCACCACGGCCTATGTGGTCAAGGACGGGCAGTTTCCGGAAACGCTTGACGGGGTCGACGGGGCGATGATCACCGGCAGCCCCGCCTCGGTATTGGACGACGCGCCCTGGATCGCGCGGCTGCTGGACCTGATCCGGGACATGCACGCGCGCCGCCTGCCGGTCTTTGGCGCCTGCTTCGGCCATCAGGCCATCGCGCTGGCTTTGGGGGGCAGCATCGGGCGCAATCCCGGTGGCTGGGTGCATGGGCTGACCCGCAACCGGATACTGGAGCGCCCAGACTGGACGCGCGACCTGCCGGACGAGGTCAGGCTTTATGGATCTCACATGGAGCAGGTGACCGCCTTGCCACAGGGCGCACGCGTGATTGCCGAAGGGCCGGATTGCCCGGTCACCGGCTTCGTGCTTGGCCAGCATATCTATACCACCCAGCATCACCCAGAGATGACCCATGATTTCGTCGAGGCGCTGACCGAGGAAATGGCCGAGGAGCTGGGAGAAGAGATCTGTGCCCGCGCCCTGGCCTCGCTTGCCCACCCCTCGGATATGGACGCCTTTGCCGAAAGCATCGCGCGCTTCTTCGAACAGGCGCGCCCCGAATAGGGCACACCAGCCCTGCTGCTTCTTTCTGGTCAAAAATACTCAAATCCCGCCCCCTCGGCCGCCGCAACGGCCAGGACAGGCTCACCCCAGCGCGGCCAGCAGGTCCATCACCGTCACCTGATCGAACTGCACATGGCGGATCATCGCCGCCTCGGCCTCTTCGCGCCGCCGGTCAAAGATCAGCGTGGCGATTTCGCGGTGCTCCCGCGCCGAGGCCGGGATTGACCCCGGATAGCTGTAACGCGCCCGGTAATAGGCCAACAGCTTGCGGGCATGGGTCTTGATCATCTCGACCAGATAGGGGTTGCCCGCGCCCAGCGCGACGGTCTCGTGAAACTTCAGGTTCAACCGGTAATAGCCGAACGGATCCCCGTCGCCCTTGTCGCGGGCATGGGCCTCGCAGGCGGCCACCACCGCCTCCAGTTCGGCCGCCTGCGCGGCGTTCATGCGCCGTGCGGCAAGCCCTGCCGCCTGCCCCTCCAAGCGGGCGTGAACCTCCAGAATGGCCAGGAACTCTTCCAAGGTCGGCTTGAACACGACCGCGCCCTTGCGCGGCAGCCGGCGGATCAGACCTTGGGTTTCCAGCTGGATCAGCGCCTCGCGCACCGGGGTGCGCGACACGCCATGCCGCTCGGTCAGCGCGGCCTCCTCCAGCAGATCGCCAGGCCCCAGGCGGCCATGCTCGATATCTTCGAGCACCCCATTCAAAACCTGTTCGGTCTGTCCCGCCATCGTCTTCACCTTGCTTGGATGTGCCAACCCTAGGACCGGCGCGCGCAGGGTGCAACGCGGGGGCGCACACAAACGTGACCGTCAGCGCGGCCAGTACCAAAGACTTGACCCGAAACCGAAGTAACTGTGCTAGGCTGCCCCTTGGTTACAGGGCGCAGCAGACGCCGGATCACCACCAGACAGGGAGACCACATATGTGTGATATTTGCGTAATGAATGCAGTGAAAGACCGGATGCTGAGCCGCCGCGACCTGTTCCGCTCGGGCGCGGCGGTTGCCGCAGGGGCGGCGCTTGGCACCGTGGCGGCACCCCCGGCCATGGCGGCCGGCATCGGCGAAGTGACGGATATGACTCATGTCTATGACGCCGATTTCCCCACCTATTTCGGGGCACCCGGCGTTGAGGCCACGCAGAACTTCAATTTCAAGGAACACGGCTTCAACCTGTTCACGCTCACGCTGAACGAACATACCGGCACCCATGTGGACGCACCGTTGCATTTCTCGGCCGATGGCCAGTCGGTTGACGAGATTCCCGTTGGCAACCTGATCTGCCCGCTCTGCGTGGTGCATATCCATGAAAAGGCGGCAGCGGATGCCGATGCGCAGGTCACCCCCGATGACCTCAAGGCCTGGATCAGCGCCCATGGCCCGATCCCCGACGGCGCCTGTGTGGCGATGCACTCGGGATGGGGCGGCAAGACAGGCGGGCCCGGCTTCCGCAACGCCGACAGCGAAGGCAAGATGCATTTCCCCGGCTTCCATGTCGAGGCGGCGCAGATGCTGATCGAGGAAACCGGTGCCGTGGCCTTGGCTGTGGACACGCTGTCGCTCGATCACGGCCCCTCGGCCGATTTCGCCACCCACTACGCCTGGCTGCCCACCAACCGCTATGGGATCGAGAACCTCGCCAATCTCGACAAGGTACCCGCCAGCGGCGCCACCCTGATCGTCGGCGCCCCCAATCATCGCGGCGGCTCGGGTGGCCCTGCCCGCATCTTTGCCATGGTCTGAACCATGGCAACTGTCCCTCTGCTGAGTGACGAGGAGGCCAGCGCCGAGGCGCTGGCCGTCTTCGACGACATCCGCGCCACCCGCGGCACCGACTACGTCAACAATTTCTGGCGGGCCCTGGCGCATGACCCGGCGTTGTTGCGCGCCACATGGGAACGTCTGAAGGTGGTTATGGGCCCCGGCGCGCTGGACCCGCTTGTCAAGGAAATGATCTATGTCGCCGTCTCGACCGCCAATGGCTGTGAATACTGCGTGCATTCCCATACTGCGGCGGCGCGGGCCAAGGGCATGACGCCTGCGCAACATAGCGAGATGTTGGCCGTGATCGGCATGGCAATGCAGACCAACGGCATCGTAACGGGATTGCAGGTGCCTGTGGACGATCTCTTCAAGGCCTGAGCGCCGCGTCGAAAAGAAGGGTTTTCGCCGCAGATTTGCGCGCGATGCACGTCAGCTATGCCTTCCGCGACATGGCACATCCGGACCGAGCAGCCTATACAGTTGGGCAATTCGGATGACCCAAAGATCAGGATCGCGCCATGGCCCAGTCGACCCTCCACCTCCGCTCGCTTGCGACCCTGCCCTACGTGCTGGGCGATATCTTGGCAGGCATCTTCGACGCTCTGGTCCGCATCGGCGAGGCAAACGCCCGGATCCGCCGTATCAATGCCCTGTCCGCCCTGACCGATACGGAGTTGGCCGCACGCGGCTTGCGGCGGGCGGACATTATCCGATGGGTGATGAGCGACCGCGTCTGACCCCGGACAAGAGCACCAAATTTTCAACGAAAATTTGACCAGAAAATTCGACGAATTTTCTGGTCCGACCTGTTTCGCGGTTTCGCGCCAGCAAACATGTTACCGAATTTCAATTCATGACTTGTCTCTGTTACATTTAACTTGCCGCGAATCGTTTTCCATCATATTACCCGACCAAGCGGTCACCTAATGGTGGCGGAGGAGACGGAGAGAACATGACCATGGACGCATTCATCTGCGACGCGCAGCGCACCCCGATCGGACGCTATGGTGGCGCACTGAGCCAGGTCCGCACTGACGATCTGGCCGCCGTGCCGCTGGCCGCTCTGGTCGCGCGCAACCCGCAGGTCGACTGGGCCAGCCTTGACGATGTGATCTATGGCGATGCCAACCAGGCCGGTGAAAGCAACCGCAACGTTGCCCGTATGGCCGCTCTGCTGGCCGGGCTGCCGGTCGATGTGCCGGGCACCACGGTGAACCGCCTCTGCGCCAGCGGCATGGATGCGGTCGGCATGGCCGCCCGCGCCATCAAGGCCGGCGATTATGACATGGCCATTGCAGGCGGTGTCGAGAGTATGAGCAGGGCGCCCTTCGTGATGCCCAAGGCCACCAGCGCCTTTACCCGCGCCAACGCGGTCTATGACACCACCATCGGCTGGCGCTTCGTCAACAAGAAGATGCACCAGATGTACGGCACCGACTCGATGCCGCAGACCGCCGACAACGTGGCCGAGGACTACGACATCTCGCGCGCCGATCAGGACGCATTCGCCGCGCGCAGCCAGGCCCGCTGGGCGGCTGCCCATGCGGCTGGCGTCTTTGGCGACGAGATTACCCCCGTGACCATCCCCCAGCGCAAGGGCGACGCCATCGTGGTGGATACCGACGAACACCCCCGCCCCGGCACCAGCGCCGAGCAGCTGGGCAAGCTCAAGGGCGTGAACGGCCCCGACAAGAGCGTGACCGCAGGCAATGCCTCGGGTGTCAATGACGGCGCCGCCGCGATCCTGATGACCAACGAAGCCAGCGCCGCCAAAAACGGCCTGACCCCGATCGCCCGCGTGGTGGGCATGTCTGTCGCAGGTGTCGAGCCGCGCGTGATGGGCATCGGCCCGGTTCCCGCCAGCCGCAAGGTACTTGCACGCGCGGGGCTCACCATCGAGCAGATGGATGTGATAGAGTTGAACGAAGCCTTCGCTTCGCAGGGTCTGGCGACTCTGCGGGCGCTGGGGGTTGCCGACGATGCGCCGCATGTGAACCCCAATGGCGGCGCCATCGCCATCGGCCACCCGCTGGGCATGTCGGGCGCGCGTCTGGTGATGACCGCGGCCTATCAGTTGAAACGCACCGGCGGGCGCTATGCGCTCTGCACCATGTGCGTCGGAGTTGGTCAGGGCGCTGCCCTGATCCTGGAACGTGTGTAAGGGAGGAGAGCCCGAATGTATGCGCAGATGATCAAGACCGCCAGCGATGGCATTAAATCCCGCGATGAGATGTCCGACGAGGAACGCACGTTCCAGGACAAGATCGACGCGGATATCAAGATCGAACCCAAGGACTGGATGCCAGAGGATTATCGCCGCACATTGATCCGCCAGATCGGCCAGCACGCCCATTCCGAGGTCGTGGGCCAGCTGCCCGAAGGCAACTGGATCACCCGTGCGCCGACGCTGGAACGCAAGGCGATCCTGCTGGCCAAGGTGCAGGACGAGGCAGGCCACGGACTGTACCTCTACTCTGCCGCCGAGACCCTGGGTGTCAGCCGCGATGAACTGGTCGAGATGCTGCTGTCGGGCAAGATGAAATACTCTTCGATCTTCAACTACCCGACCCTCAACTGGGCCGATATCGGCGCGGTCGGCTGGCTGGTCGATGGGGCGGCAATCATCAACCAGGTGGCGTTGCAGCGCACCTCTTACGGCCCCTACAGCCGCGCGATGATCCGCATCTGCAAGGAAGAGAGCTTTCATGCCCGCCAAGGGTATCACGCGATCATGGCGATGGCGTTTGGTACGCCGGAGCAGAAGAAGATGGCACAGGACGCGGTCAACCGGCTGTGGTTCCCGGCGCTGATGATGTTCGGCCCCTCGGACAAGGACTCGGTCCATTCGGAACAGTCGATGGCCTGGAAGATCAAGATCAAGACCAACGACGAGCTTCGCCAGCAATTCGTGGACCAGACGGTGCCGCAGATCCTGTATCTGGGCCTCGATCTGCCCGACCCGAATATCCAGTGGAACGAGGAACGTGGCCATTACGATTTCTCGGACCCGGACTGGTCGGAATTCTTCAACGTGATCAAGGGCAACGGCCCCTGCAACACCGACCGCCTGGCAGCCCGCCGCAAGGCCTGGGACGACGGCCAATGGGTGCGCGACGGTTTGCTGGCCCATTCCCGCAAGAAAGCGGCCGCCCGGATGGCGGCCGAGTAAGACCGAAGACACAAAACGCAAAGCATCGCAGCGCGCGGCTCCGGGGTATTGCCACCGGGTTCTTGCCCCGCGCCCAGTCAGGAGGAGATCGACTGATGAAAAACGAATGGCCCCTGTGGGAAATCTTTATCCGCGGCCAGCACGGCATGAGCCACCGCCATGTGGGCAGCCTGCACGCCCCCGACGCGGCAATGGCGATCAAGAACGCCCGCGACGTCTATACCCGCCGCAACGAAGGCGTCAGCATCTGGGTGGTCGAGGCACAGCATGTCGCCGCCAGTTCGCCCAGCGACAAGGGCCCGCTCTACGAGCCCAGCGAAAGCAAGGTCTATCGTCACCCGACCTTCTTCGACATTCCCGAAGAAGTGGGGGCCATGTAATGACCCGCGACGACGCATTCCTGCAATTCCTGCTGCGGATGGGGGACAATACCCTGGTCCTTGGCCACCGGGTCAGCGAATGGTGCGGTCACGCACCGGTGCTGGAAGAAGATATCGCGCTGGCCAATACCGCGCTGGACCTGATCGGCCAGACGCAGATGTGGCTGGCCCTCGCAGGCGAGGTACAGGGCGACGGCAAGAGCGCCGACGATCTGGCCTTTCTGCGCGACGCCTGGGATTTCCGCAACGCGCTGCTGGTCGAGGTGCCCAACGGCGATTTTGGCCGCACCCTGATGCGCCAGTTCCTGTTCGACAGCTGGCACAAGCTGATGCTTGAGCGGCTCAAGGGCTCTTCGGACGAGCGCGTCGCCGCCGTCGCCGAAAAGGCGGTGAAAGAGGTCACCTATCACGTCGAGCGGTCGCGCGACACGGTGATCGGCCTGGGCGACGGCACCGAGGAAAGCCACGCGCGCATGCAAGAGGCGCTGGATTACCTCTGGCCTTACGTGGGCGAGCTGTTCACCGGCGACGCGGTGGATGCCGAGATGGTCGCGGCAGGCATTGCCCCCGATCCGGCCAGCCTGCGCGCCGATTACGACGCGATCCTGGCCGAGGTCATGGCCGAGGCGACGCTGAGCATCCCGAAATCGGGTTTCGCCCACAAGGGCGGCCGCGACGGACGCATGCATACCGAGCATCTGGGCCATCTCCTGACCAGCATGCAATGGCTGCAACGCGCCTATCCCGGCGCACGCTGGTAAGCCCATGGACCAGCCGTCGGAACAGCAGGTCTGGGATTGGCTCGACACCGTTCCAGACCCCGAGATCCCCGTGATCTCGGTTGTCGATCTGGGCATCGTGCGCGATGTCGCCTGGGAGGGGGAGACACTGACCGTGACCGTCACCCCCACTTATTCGGGCTGCCCCGCAACCGCGATCATCTCGATGGATATCGAGACCGCGCTGCGCAACCGGGGGGTCCGGGATATCCGGGTCAAGACCCAGATATCGCCCGCCTGGACCACCGACTGGCTTAGCGACAAGGGCAAGGTGAAGCTGGAGGAATACGGCATCGCCCCGCCCCGCCCTGCCGGCGGCCCCGAACGCTGTCCGCGCTGCGGCAGCAAGGCGGTCGAAAAGGTGAGCCAGTTCGGCTCGACCCCGTGCAAGGCCCATTGGCGCTGTACCGACTGCCTGGAACCCTTCGACTATTTCAAATGTATCTGAGGAGGACCGGATGGCACGCTTTCACGATCTGGAAGTCACCGACATCCACAAGACGATCCGCGACGCTGTCGTGGTCACGCTGAAACCCGTCAACGGCGCGGCCAGCGAGTTTGATTTCACCCAAGGCCAATACCTGACCTTTCGCCGCGAATTCGAGGGCGAAGAGCTGCGCCGGTCCTACTCGATCTGTTCGGGCAAGGATGACGGCGTGCTCCAGATCGGGATCAAGCGCGTCGATGGCGGCGCCTTCTCGACTTGGGCCAACGAAGAGTTGAAGGTGGGCGACACAGTTCAGGCGATGCCGCCGATGGGGGGCTTTCACACCCCGCTCGATCCCGGCGCCGAGAAACAGTATCTGGGCTTTGCCGGTGGCTCGGGCATCACCCCGGTGCTGTCGATCATCAAGACCACGCTGGCGCGCGAGCCCCGGTCGGAGTTCACCTTGGTCTATGCCAACAAGGGCGTGAACACGATCATGTTCCGCGAGGAGCTGGAGGATCTGAAGAACCTCTACATGGGCCGGTTCAACGTGCTGCATATCCTGGAGACGGATGCGCAGGAGATCGAGCTGTTCACCGGCCTGGTGACCGAAGAGAAATGCGGCCAGCTGTTCGAACACTGGATCGATATCCAGCATGTCGACACCGCGTTTATCTGCGGACCTGAGCCGATGATGCTGGGCATCGCCGCCGCGTTGCGCGCGCACGGGCTGAGCGATGCGCAGATCAAGTTCGAGCTGTTCGCCAGCGCCCAGCCCGGCCGGGCCAAGCGCAAGGCGGTCTCGGCCGAGGCGGCCAAGGGGGGCAACCAGACGCGTGCCGCCGTCACGCTGGACGGTTCGACCCAGAGTTTCGACATGCCCAAGGACCTGTCGATCCTGGATGCGGCCCTGCAAAACAGCCTGGATGCGCCTTATGCCTGCAAGGCAGGAGTTTGTTCAACATGTCGCTGTAGGGTGCTGGAAGGCGAGGTCGAAATGGTCGCCAACCACGCGCTTGAGGATTACGAGGTCGAGAAGGGCTATGTGCTCAGCTGTCAGGCCTATCCGCTGACCGACAATGTCGTTGTCGACTACGACCAGTGAGGAGAGAGACATGGCCGAAGATATGACGATCGACAGCTATCTCGCCGCTGGCGGGATGCTGACCAATCCAACCAACGTGCCCGCGCGCTATCGCGCCGAGCTGATGAAGCTGATGGCCACCTTCGTGGACAGCGAACTGGCCGGTGCGGCGGGCTTTGCTGACATCATCAACCAGGGTCCGGGGATCAAGGAGCGGATCGCCGCCGCCAAGATCGTGCTGGAAAAGACCGACAATGCCGACCGCGTGCTGCGGATCATGGGCGAGTTCGGGGCCGATACCCAGCGCTATGCCAACCACCACCCCTGGACCGCGCGGCTGGAGCGCGACGCCGATATCGGCGCCGCCCGGACCGAGCAGGACATGCGGCTGGCGGTGTTCAACTACCCGATCCAGGGCTGGGCCGACGCGGTGATGATGAACCTCCTGATGGCCCGCGCCGTGGTGGTGCAGTTGGCCGATTTCACCATGATCTCGTATCAGCCGCTGGCCGAGGCGTTCCGTGCCATCGCCCCGATCGAGACCCGGCATGGCGAGCTGGCGCTGGAAGGCGCGGCAAAGCTGGTCGAAGACGGCGGTGCCGCGGCCCTGCAAGCCTCTGCCGATTACTGGTGGCCGCGTGTCGCCGCCAGCTTTGGCACCGGCAGCGCCGGGCGGACCGAGGCGCTGCGCGCCATGGGCCTGCGCCGCACCGGCAATGCCGAGATGCGCACCCGCTGGGAGGCCGAAGCCGCCAACCTGCTGGACAGCCTGGGCCTGAAACGCCCGTGAATTGCCACCGGGGCGCCCCGGGCGCCCCGGTATGGCACGCGGAGACCGGCCCGGTCGGCCGGTCTCAGACCACCCGGTTTGCTGCCCGCTGACTCTGCGAGAATGGCACCGCAGAGCGCGCCGAATGGTTCCGCCCTTGGCTTTCCAGGTCAACGCCATGGCTTCGGACACGGATACACGACTATTGAGTGGGCGAATGGCGGGGCCGAGCTCGAAGCATCTAATGCTGCGAGTATTTTGAACGTCAGCTTCCTACGATCTCGAAAAGACCGACCGGGTTCAACTCGGAGTGTTGGCATTCCTCACGCAGCCGAGCGCTCTAACGAGTAGGAGGCTGGATTTGTGCGCTGAGTAAGACTGCTCGCGCGTGGAAGCCTCCTCACCGTATCGCACCGCAGCCGAGCACTGGATGTCAGTTAGGAGGTTGTCCAAATCCAACCCTATGATGGAACGCGCCAGCGCTTCGTGGAGCTTTTTCAGGTTATGAGTCTGAGGAATGGTCGATACATCACCGATCACCTCAATTAACCCCTTCATGAATTTCTCAGCAAATTGGAGTGATGCCCATCTTGCCTGCCCATGGTTCGGGTTCTGGCTAGTCATGTGCATTACAGCAGTCATCCAATCGCTCTGCGCTTCGCGGAAGAACTGGCTGTATTTGGAAAATCGGTCGAATGCGTGTCGAACGTCCATGCCTATCATGAACATACCATAGACCTCGGCGAGATCATTGTCGCTGAAGTGTTTTAGGCGCGCGGGGGTAATGCCCGACAACTGCTTACAGGCGTTCAATCTAGGAGCACCAACAACAGCGTCGTCCTCATCAGAAATTTCTCGTTCAACTACTGGCGTGAAAAGCCCAAAGATGATTGGCAGCTTGAGTACCCATAGATCACCATCAGCCTGCACCGCGACCTTTGCATTGGCAGACGGATCGAGTTTGATACCGTCTCCATAGACCTGCTCATACCAATCGTGAATTTTCTCTGCGTACTTCCAACTGCCAATCAGGTGGTCGGGGACGCCAGGCAGAGGCTTCGTGAGCAACATCGACATATTGAAACGATGTCCGAACTTGATAATCGCATTCATTGGACGCCCCACCGGAGGCACGCCTGCCGCTTTCAATTCTTCGTCGATTTCGCGAATGACTGGGGTGATGTCCTTTGGAATGCGTGACATGAAAGCCCTTTTGTTTTCGCCCAGTACTTCTGGCATCCCGCGTCGGTTGGTCGACGCTCAGTTTTGAGAAGTATTCAAGTCTACCGGAACACAAAAGCAGTCATTCGAGAAGACGCAGCGAAAGACAACTTCGTCCCAGTTGCGGACTTTCAAAGCGAGAGGCCCCATGTAGTGCATCAAACCAACGCGGCAACACTTGCGCATGTGAAGAACGGTACCGGCAGCCTCTTCCCCGGGATCAGAGCCCCTTAAGACCGTGCAGCGTCAGGTCGCTGACCATGCGGGCATAGTCCTCGCGCGCGGCGGTGTCGGCGCCGGAATTCCACATGTAATACCAGTTCAGCATGCCGAAGACCGACATGGTGGCGCCGCGCAGCTTGCCGGGGTTGCCGGCAAAGGTTTCGGGCGCGATGCCGTTCAGGATATCGCTGAGAAACCCGATCATGTCGCGCTGATACCCGCGCAGCTGTTTCTGCTGCTCGACCGGCAGGGCCGACATGCCGCTGGTCTGCACCCGGTGTTCGTCATCCACACCCTGATAGGCGAGCAAAATCTCTCGCACCACCGTATGCAGCCGCTGCGGCCCGCTCAGCCCGTCGATCTCGATGCCGCAGATGCGGTCGCGCAAATCGTGCAGATAGGTTTCGAGGATGTCGAACAGGATCGCATCCTTGCTGTCGTAATAATGATAGATATTGGCCTTTGATATCCCGCATTCGCGCGCAAGCTGGGTCATCGAGGCGCGGTCGAACCCCTCGCGTGCAAAGACGCGCGCCGCAGACTTCAATATCTGGGCGCGCTTCTGATCGTGGTCCTTGGCAATCGTCCGGGCCAAACCCTACTCCTTGTCGCGGTTGTCGACGACGCGCTTTGCCTTGCCCTGGCTGCGTTCGACATCTCCGGGATTGCCTACAACAATCTCGGTCGAAACGCCAACGATGTCCTTGATCCGCTTGGTCAGCATCCGCGCGGCGGCGGTCTTGCTCAGCTCGTCGGTCTTGTTGGGCAGCGCTTCGACAAAGACGCGCATCGCATCCATGCGACCGGCCTTGTAAAGCTCGATCTGGTAATGCGGGGCAATGCCGCCGGTGGCCATCACCTGTTCCTCGACCTGGCTGGGGAAGACGTTGACACCGCGCAGGATGATCATGTCGTCGCTGCGCCCGGTGATCTTTTCCATCCGCCGCATCGAGCGCGCGGTGCCCGGCAACAGCCGGGTCAGGTCACGGGTACGATAGCGGATCATCGGCAGGCCCTCCTTGGTCAACGTGGTAAAGACCAGCTCGCCCATCTCGCCATCGGGCAGCACCTCACCGGTGACCGGGTCGATGATCTCGGGCAGGAAGTGATCCTCCCAGATCACCGGGCCGTCCTTGGTCTCGACGCATTCATTGGCCACACCCGGCCCCATGATCTCGCTGAGGCCATAGATATCGACGGCGTGCATGTCGAACGCCTCCTCGACCTCGCGCCGCATGGCGTCGGTCCAGGGTTCGGCACCGAATACACCCACCTGGAGCGAGCTTTCGCGCGGATCCATGCCGACCTTGTGATACTGCTCAAGGATGTTGAGCATATAGGACGGGGTCACCATGATGCCGGTGGGTTTGAAATCGGTGATCAGGCCCACCTGTTTCTCGGTCTGGCCGCCCGACATCGGCACCACGGTGGCGCCCAGCCGCTCGATCCCGTAATGGGCGCCAAGGCCCCCGGTGAACAGGCCGTAACCATAGGCGTTGTGGATCATGTCGCCCTTGCGCAGGCCAGCCGCGCGCAAGGAGCGGGCTACCAGATCGGCCCAATTGTCGATGTCACCTTTTGTATAACCCACCACAGTCGGCTTGCCCGTGGTGCCCGAAGAGGCATGCAGGCGGATGATCTGTTCGCGCGGCACGGCAAAGAGGCCAAAGGGATAGTTGTCGCGCAGATCGTTCTTGTAGGTGAACGGGAACTTGGCCAAATCGGCCAGCGTTTGCAGGTCGTCGGGGTGCACCCCCGCCTCGTCGAACCGCTTCTTGTACATCGGCACGTTGTCATAAGCATGGCGCAAGGACCATTTCAGGCGGTCCAGCTGCAATGCGCGAATCTCGTCGATCGAGGCAATCTCGATCGGATCCAGGTCTTCTTTCTTGGGGCTCAGGTCCTTCATGACGTCCTCCTCGCCTTAATCCTCGTCGAACAGGTGGCCCTTGATCGCCCGGGACATGCCCCGGAATTCGGCGATGGTGCGGCCGTCCTGATTGGTCACTTTCACGTCGTAAATCCCGCTGCGCCCGGTCAGGCTGAGCTCGGTCGCGGTGGCGGTCAGCCGGTCGCCCAATTGGCCCGGCGCGATATAGCTGATCACGTTATGCTGGGCGACGGTCGACTGGTTGCGGCTGTTGCAGGCAAAGGCAAAGGCGCTGTCGGCCAGCATGAAGGTCACGCCGCCATGACAGATGCCATGCCCGTTGCAGTGATGCGCGGCGACGGTCAGTTCCAGCACCGCCAGCCCCTCGTCGACGCGGGCAATCTCCATCCCCGCCCATTTCGAGGCGTTGTCGTCCGACCACATGGCCGCAGCCGACCGTTCCGCCCGTTCTTTTGGTGTCATGCTCACTTACCCTGAAACCTTGGTGCGCGCTTTTCCAGAAAGGCGCTGACGCCTTCGGCATAATCGGCGCTTTCACCACAGGTTTTCATGGCATCCGCCTCGAGTTCAAGATGATCTTCAAGCGTGTCGACACAGGCCGCCTGAATGCAGCGCTTGGTCAGGCCAAAACCCAGCGTCGGGCCATTGGCGAATTGCTCGGCCATGGCGCGGGCCTCGGTCATCAACTGGTCGTCGGGCAGCGCCTTCCAGATCAGGCCCCAGTCCTCGGCCTGTTTCGCGGGCAAGGGTTGTGCGGTCAGCGCCAGCCCCTTGGCGCGCGCCTCGCCCAAGAGGCGCGGCAGGTGCCACGAGCCGCCGGTATCGGGGATCAGCCCCACCTTGGCAAAGGACTGGATGAACTTGGCGCTTTCGCCCGCCAGCACGATGTCGCAGGCCAGCGCGATATTGGCGCCCGCGCCCGCGGCCACGCCGTTGACAGCGCAGATCACCGGGAAATCGAGCGATCGGATGAGCCGCACCAAAGGCGCATAGAAGGTGCGCACGGTATAGCCCAGATCGGGTGGGCCATCCATTTTCGACGGGTCGCGGTCGCCCAGGTCCTGACCGGCGCAGAACCCGCGCCCTGCCCCGGTCAGCAGTACCGCACGGGCGCCATTGTCGCGCGCGGCCTCAAGCGCGGCACGCAGGGCCAGGTGCATCTCGTCGGTGAAGCTGTTCAGCCGATCCGGGCGGTTCAGCGTGATTTCCACCCAGTTCCCATGATCTTGCGCAAGAATCGTATCGCTCATCTCCGCCCCGCTTTGCGAATGTTTCAACAACCATCTTGCATAAACCGAACGGTTGGTCAATAAATTCTTCGCAATTGATTCTCGACCGGTGGAGGCGGGCAGATGGGCGAAAACGAGGTGGTTACGGTAAGGCGCGAGGGCGATATCGCCTGGGTCGAAATCGACAGCCCGCCGGTCAACGCGACCTCGACCCCGGTGCGTGCCGGGCTGGCCCGTGCGGTGGCCGAGGTGCAGGGCGCTCGCGTCGCGATCCTGACCTGCGCCGGCCGCACCTTTGTCGCCGGTGGCGACATGACCGAGTTCGACCGTCCCGCCGAGGAACCGCATCTGCCCGACGTGGTGCAGATGATCGAGGACAGCGAAACACCCTTTGTCGCGGCGATGCATGGCACGGTTCTGGGCGGCGGGTTCGAGATCGCACTGGCTTGCGCTTGGCGCATCGCCGCGCCGGGCACCAAATTCGGCCTGCCCGAGGTCAATGTGGGCCTGATCCCCGGCGCGGGCGGCACCCAACGCGCGCCGCGCCTGATCGGCATGCAGGCGGCCATCGACCTGGCCTGTTCCGGCAAGATGCTGGGCGCCGAACAGGTGCTGGCGCTGGGGGGCCTCGACCAGATTGCCGAGGGCGATTTGCGGGCCGCCGCACAGGCCTTTGTCGGTGATCTGCCGCCGCGCCCGGAAAAGACCCGGCTGCGGCAGGTGCAGGCGCTGGACAGCGAGGCGCTCGCCGATGCCAGAGACGCCCTGACCAAGGCTGCCAAGGGCCGCGCCGCGCCGCTGCACAACCTCGACGCGTTGCAATGGGCCGCCCTGCCTTTTGACCAGGGCCAGCCACGCGAACGCGCCCTGCATCTGGAATTGCGCCAGTCCGACGAAAGCCGCTCCCTCCGCTATGCCTTCTTTGCCGAGCGTCTTGTCGCCCGGCCCGATGCCATCGCCGGGGTCGCCCCGCGCGAGGTGACCCGCGTTGCCATTGTCGGCGGCGGGCTGATGGGTGCCGGGATCGCCATGGCCTGTCTTGGCGGCGGGCTGTCCGTCACCGTCATCGAACGCGACGCGGCGGCGGCACAGGCGGCACATGAACGGGTTGCCGGGCTGGTCGCGGCGGGCGTCAAGCGCGGCAAGATCAGCTCCAGCGCCGAGGCCGACATGCTGGCGCGGCTCAGCACCACCGACACCTATGCCGGTGCATCTGATGCTGATCTGGCCATCGAAGCGGTGTTCGAGGATCTGGACGTCAAGCGCGCGGTCTTTGCTGAACTGGCCGCCGTGATGCGGCCCGATGCCATTCTGGCCACCAATACCTCTTACCTCGATCCCCAGCTGATCTTTGCCGGTATCCCCAACCTGGCGCGCTGCCTGGGCCTGCATTTCTTCAGCCCGGCGCATGTGATGAAGCTGCTCGAAATCGTCAAAACCCCCGATACCGCGCCCGAGGTGCTGGCCGCCGGCTTTGCGCTCGGCAAGCGACTGCGCAAGGTCTCGGTCCTGTCAGGCATCTGCGACGGGTTCATCGGCAACCGGATGCTGGCCGCCTATCGGCGCGAGGCGGAATACCTGCTGGCCGACGGCGCGCTGCCGCATGAGGTGGACGCCGCGATGCGGGCCGAGGGGCTGCCGATGGGCCCGTTCGAGTTGCAGGACCTGACCGGGCTGCAAATTGCCTGGGCCAACCGCAAGCGGCAGGCCGCCACCCGCGACCCCGCCGAACGCTATGAGCGCATCGCCGATACGCTCTGCGAGATGGACCGTCTGGGCCAACGCAGCGGCAAGGGCTGGTACCGCTACTCCGAGGGATCGCGTTCCCCGGAACGCGACCCCGAGGTCGAGGCGCTGATCGTCGACTACTCGGCCAAACGGGGCATCACCCGGCGCCCGTTCAGCGCCGAAGAGATCGCCCAGCGCCTGCTTGCGGTGCTCGCCAACGAGGGCGCGCGAATCGTTTCCGAAGGCATCGCCGAGCGCGCCGAGGATGTCGATATGGTGCAACTGCACGGATACGGCTTTCCCCGGCACCGGGGCGGGCCGATGCATCTGGCCCAATCGCAAGGTTGGGAAAAAACCATGGAAATCATGATATTGGTCGCCACAGAAAGCCCCGGCTCGTGGATTCTGGCGACACGGGGAAACCCACCAGCAGAAATCTAACCGCCGTTGATGGTTACAAAAAGGACCATTAACGCATTCTCGACTCACGTTTTCAGGGAGGAGTAAAACCCATGAAACTGACCAAACTCAGCACCCTTCTGGCCTCGGCGGCGATGGCCGTCAGCGGCACCATCGCGATGGCGGCGGACTATACGCTGACCATCTCCAGCTGGGCGCCCCCGACCCACGGCATCAACGCGATGATGTGGCCCAAATTCGTCGAAATGGTCGAAGAGGCCACCGACGGTCAGGTCACCGCCGAACTGAAACTGGGCATCGCCCCGCCCCCCGCGCAGATGGACCTGATCCAGGACGGTGCCGCCGATCTGTCGATCATCTTCCACGGCTACCAGCCGGGCCGCTTTGTCACCACCAAGCTGATCGAGCTGCCGGGCTATGAGGGTTCGGCCGAGGCCGCTTCGGTCGCCTATTGGCGTGCCTATGACCAGTATCTGAGCAAGGCCGACGAGCATCGCGGCGTCAAGCTGATCGCGCTGCACACCCATGGCCCGGCACAGCTGCACTCGACCGCGCCTGTCACCGACATGGCGCAGATCGCGGGCCTCAAGGTGCGCATCCCCGGCGGTGTCGGCGGCGATGTGGGCACCGCTCTGGGCGCCACGGGCATCCAGGTTCCGGCCCCCAAGGTCTATGAAACGCTCGCCTCCAAGGCCGCCGATGGCGTGGTGATGCCGATGGAATCGCGCAAGGGTTTCAAGCTGACCGAGGTTGCCCAGAACGTCTATGAGATGCCCGGTGGCCTCTATCGTGGGTCGTTTGCCTTCATCATGAACGAAGATACCTTTGCCGACCTGCCCGAGGACGTTCAGCAGGCGCTGGAGGAAAAGGTGTTCGGCGAGCCGCTGAGCCGTGAGATCGGCAAGATCTGGGACGAGATCGATGCCATCGGCCGGACCGAGACCGAAGCAACCGCAGGCAACGCGATCAATGCAGCCTCGGCCGCCGATCTTGAGAAATTCGCCACCATCGCCGCCGATGTGCGCGAAAAGGTGATTGCCGAGGTCGCCGCCGCCGGGGTTGACGCCCAGGCCGCTTATGACCTGATCAAATCGGAAATGGCCGCCAACTGAGCCTTTTCACCGGGGCGGCGTCTTTCGCCGCCCCAGACAGCCCGCCGGAGGAACCCATGGCGTCCCTGATCCGGCTTGCCCGCCACGCCAGCTTTGCGCCTGTGCTGGTGGCCTGCCTTGCCCTCTTCATCCTGATGGTGATGACCTTCTGCGACGTGATCCTCAGATCCGTCCTGAACGCGCCCATCGAGGCCGCGACCGAACTGACCCGCATCCTGATGGCGGTGCTGGTGTTCTCGGTCCTTCCCATCATCTCGGTCAACAACGGCCAGATCGCCGTCGACCTGACCGACGGAATCTTTCACCGCCTGCGGCTGGACCGGATCCGCGACGGGGTGATCCATCTGGTCAGCGGCATCATGCTGTACTGGCCGATGAGCCGAGTCTGGATCCTGGCCGAGCGCTCGCGCGACTATGGCGACGTGACCGAGTATCTGGCGATCCCGACCTATATCGTGGGCTGGTTCATCGCCATTTCGGTGGGCATCAGCGCGGTGGCGCTGATCGTAACCGGCCTCTTGCATCTCTTTGCTCCCCGCCTGCTTTCGGAGGCCCTGAAATGACTGCCGCACTGATCGGTTTCGCACTTGTCCTGGTACTGGTGCTGCTGCGCCTGCCCATCGTCTTTGCCATGGGTCTGGTCGGCACGCTGGGCTTTGCCTACGAGCGCGGCGGCTCGATCCTGGACGAACGCGGGCTCAAGGCCGCGATGTCCATGGTGGGCCGCCAGGTGATGGATACCGCGCAGGATTATGGCCTCAGCGTGGTGCCGCTGTTCATCCTGATGGGGCTTTTCGTCAACAAGGGCGGCATGGCGCGCGAGCTTTATGCGGTGTCGAACGCCTTTCTTGGTCATTTCCGGGGTGGCATCGCCATGGCAACGGTTGCCGCCTGTGGTGGCTTCTCGGCCATCTGCGGCTCTTCGCTGGCCACAGCCGCGACCATGTCCAAGGTCGCGATGCCGGAAATGCGCCGATACGGCTATACTGACGAGCTGTCGACCGCCTCCATCGCGGCGGGCGGCACGCTGGGCATTCTGATCCCGCCTTCGGTCATTCTGGTGATCTATGGCCTCTTGACCGAAACCTCGATCGGCAAGCTGTTCATGGCGGGGATCATTCCGGGTGTCCTGGGCATCCTGTTCTACCTCTTCGCCGTGCGCTGGACCGTGTGGCGCAATCCCGCGGCGGGTCCGGCGGGCGAGCGCGCCGGATGGGGCGAGCGGTTCCGCGCGCTGGGGTCGGTCTGGGCGGTGCTCTTGCTGTTCTTCCTGGTGATCGGCGGGCTGTATGGTGCTTTCGACTTTCACCCGCTGAACCTGACCTTCTCGCCGACCGAGGCGGCGGGCATGGGTGCAGCAGGCGCCTTTCTGATCGCGCTTTTCCGGGGCGGATTGACGGTTGGCTCCACCTTCGAGGTGCTGAAAGAGACCAGCTTTACCGCCGCGTCCCTGTTTTCGGTGCTGATCGGGGCGCAGGTGTTCTCCAACTTCATCAACCTCGCCGGCCTGCCCGAGGCGCTGATCGCCATGGTCACCGCCTATGATGTGGCGCCCTTTGTGGTGATCCTGATGATCCTCGGTATCTACATCATCCTGGGCTGCGTGTTCGAATCGCTGTCGATGCTGTTGCTCACCGTGCCGATCTTCTTTCCGCTGGTCACCTCGCTCGGCTATGATCCGATCTGGTTCGGCATTGTCGTGGTGGTGGTGACCGAGATCAGCCTTATCACGCCACCGGTGGGCCTCAATGTGTTCATCCTCAAGGGCGTGGTGGGCGATGTGTCGACCGGCACGATCTTTCGCGGAGTGACCCCTTTCTGGATCGCCGACATCTTCCGGCTGGCGCTGATCGTGCTGGTGCCGGTGGTGGTGCTCTACCTGCCCCAGCAGATGGGCGCGATGGGCCACTGACCCCTGATCCGCCGGGCCGCAAGGTCCGGCGGTTTTCGTTTACGCGCGCCACTATGTTGGAATTTTATTGACCGACCGTTCGGTCGCGAATACCATCCCTCACAATTCGCGCCCGGAACCGGCTAGACTGGCGGGCGACAGGAACAGGAGACTGCCATGGCCCTTCAACAGATTTCCAGCTTTGCCGCCGGTCAGTGGGTTGCGCCCGGCGCCGGCGCCCGCACCATCGCCTCGGCCATCACCGGCGCGCCGATCGCCAGCGCGGGCAATGACGCGCTCGATGTTCTGGCGATGCTCGATCATGCCCGCAACACGGGCGGCCCCGCCCTGCGCAAGCTGGGGTTCCACGACCGCGCCCGCATGATCAAGGCGCTGGGTCAGGCGCTGAACGCCCGCAAGGCAGAGCTTTACGCCGCCAGCTTCGACACAGGCGCCACCCAATCCGACCACCTGATCGACATCGACGGCGGCATCGGCACCATGTTCGTCTTCGCCTCCAAGGGGCGGCGCGAGATGCCGGACGGCCAGATCTATCTGGACGGCGAGGTGGAACAGCTGAGCCGCAATGGCACCTTCCTGGGCCAGCACGTCTGCACCCCGCTGCAAGGGGTCGCGGTGCATATCAACGCCTTCAACTTCCCTGTCTGGGGCATGCTGGAGAAGCTGGCCCCCACTCTGCTGGCCGGTGTCCCCTCGATCGTGAAGCCCGCGACCAACAGCTGCTATGTCACCGAACTGGCCGTGCGCATCATGCTGGAGGCCGACATTCTGCCCGCGGGCGCCCTGCAACTGGTGTCGGGCGGCCTTGGCAACATGCTGGATCATCTGGACTGCCAGGATGTGGTCAGTTTCACCGGCTCCGCCGATACCGCGCTGAAACTGCGCTCGAACCCGGTGATCCTGCAAAACGCGGTGCGTTTCGTGGCCGAACAGGACAGTCTGAACGCCTCGATCCTTGGCCCCGATGCGGAACCCGGCACGCCCGAATTCGACCTCTTCATCAAGGAAGTCGCGCGCGAGATGACCACCAAGGCGGGGCAGAAATGCACCGCGATCCGCCGCATCATCGCGCCCCAGCCGCGTGTCGAGGCGGTGATCGAGGCGCTGAGCGCGCGCCTGTCCAAAACCGTGATCGGCGACCCGCGCGACGAGGCGACCCGGATGGGCGCGCTGGTCTCGGGCGGGCAAAAGGCCGATGTGCTGGCCAAGGCCGCGATCATCGGGCAAGAGGCCGAGCAGGTGTTCACCATGGACCCCGGCCTGTCGGGCGATCTAGCCAACGGCGCCTTTGTGCCGCCGATGCTGTTCCACTGCGCCGATCCCGACCGCGCCCAGCGCGTGCACGATACCGAAGCCTTCGGCCCGGTCTCGACCGTCATGGGTTATCGCGACATGGATCATGCGGTTGCGCTGGCCAATCGCGGCGGCGGCTCGCTGGTAACCTCGCTGATCACCCATGACGCCGATGTGGCGCGCGATGTGGTGATGGGCGCAGGCGCCTTTCACGGGCGCATCTACATCAACAACCGCGACTCGATGAAGGAATCGACCGGTCACGGCTCTCCCCTGCCCCATATGGTGCATGGCGGCCCGGGTCGCGCCGGCGGTGGCGAGGAAATGGGCGGCGTGCGGGGCGTGAAGCATTACATGCAGCGCACCGCCGTGCAGGGATCGCCCGAGATGCTGGCCCGGATCGGCGGCAAATGGGTGCCCGGCGCGACCGAGGTTGCAGGCCCCGCGCATCCCTTTACCCGCCGCTACAACGAGCTGTCGATTGGCGAGACGCTGAACACCGCCTCGCGTACCGTCACCATGGACGATATCGAACATTTCGCCCATTTCACCGGCGACACATTCTATGCACATATGGATGACGCCGCCGCCAAGCGGAATCCGTTCTTCCCGGGCCGGGTGGCGCATGGCTATCTGTTGCTCAGCTTTGCCGCCGGTCTGTTCGTCGAACCGAACGAAGGCCCGGTGCTGGCCAATACCGGGCTGGATGGTCTGCGCTTCATGAAACCGGTTTCGGCCGGGGACAGCATCAAGGTGCGCCTGACAGTCAAGAAAAAGACCCGCCGCACCGACGAATACGGCGAGGTCCGCTGGCATGTGACACTGACCAACCAGGATGACGAGATGGTCGCGGAATACGAGCTGTTGACCATGAACGCCTATTGAATGCACTGGCCCCCGGTCATGGCGGCGGGGGCCAGAAAGCGATTCTCATTTATGTCCGGGCGACTTAGACTGTCTGCATGATACGAAATACCTCTTGGTTTGACACTGCCGTTACCCGGCTGACCGACCCGCAAAACCAGCGGGTCTGGTCGATCATCGTCTCGTTGTTCGGTGATCTGGCCCGGCGCAAGGGCGACCGGATCTCGGGCAGCGCACTGACCCGCATCACCCAGCCGATGGGTATCAAGCCCGAAGCGATGCGCGTGGCCCTGCACCGGCTGCGCAAGGACGGCTGGATCGAAAGCAGCCGCGAGGGGCGCAGCTCGGTCCATTACCTGTCCGAGTTTGGCCGCACGCAATCGGACCGGGTGACACCGCGCATCTATACCCGCGCACCCGAGTTGCCCGAGACCTGGCATATCCTGATCGCCGAGGATGGCGGCAGCCTGAACACGCTCAACGACCTGTTGCTGACCGATACCTATACCGGGCTAGGCCGCACCGTGGCGCTGGGGTCGGGGCCGGTGCCGGGCGATTGCGACGATCTGGCCGGGTTCGAAGTTACCGCGCGTGCCGTTCCCGGCTGGCTTCAGACCCGGCTCTTTCCCGAAGATCTGGGAGCGGCCTGTCACAGCCTGCAACAGGACTGTGCCGCGTTGCGGGCGGCGGGCATACCGGCGTTTCTGACACCGGTTCAGGTGGCGACGCTGCGGACATTGCTGGTGCATCGCTGGCGGCGGGTGGCGCTGCGCCACCCGGATTTGCCCCTGGCCTTCCAGCCCAGGGGCTGGACCGGGCCTGCCTGCCGCGAACAGGTCTTTGCCCTGCTTGACACGTTGCCCCTGCCCAGACTGGCCGATCTGAATACCACGGATTGACCCCACGACAAGACTGTGTCCCTGCGACGCGGATCCGCTAGACTTGATCATGGCAAGGAGCGGAGGCCGGACAGAATGGCGACACGCGAAACGGATATGCTCATCGTGGGGGCAGGGTTTTCCGGGCTGATCATGGCGATGGAGGCCCGCAAACGCGGCCTTGCGCGGATCGACATTCTGGAAAAGGCCGATGATATCGGCGGCACCTGGCGCGAGAACACCTATCCCGGTGTTGCCTGCGACGTGCCCTCGCATCTCTATTCATTGGCCAGTCACCCGAATCCGGGCTGGTCCACGGCCTATGCGGGTGGCGGCGAAATCCAATGCTATCTGCAAAAAGTCGCCCGCGACGAGACGCTCTATGACCTCTGCCATTTCGGCCAGACCCTGCGCGCGGCCCGCTGGGACGGCGCGCGCTGGCAGGTCGAGACCGACGAGGGGCAGCATTGGTCGGCGCGGTTCCTGATCTCGGCCATCGGCGCGCTGCATGTGCCGAACATCCCCGACCTGCCCGGCGCCGACAGCTTTCCCGGCCCGGCTTTTCACTCGGCCCGGTGGGATCATGGCGTCGATCTGGCGGGCAAACGGATTGCGGTCGTGGGCACCGGCGCCTCGGCGGTGCAATTCGTGCCCGAAATCGCGCCCAAGGCCGCCCAGGTCAGCATCTTTCAGCGCACACCACCCTATGTCCTGCCCCGACCTGATGGGCCAATTGCCCCCTGGGTGCGGCGGCTTTATGCTCGTCTGCCGCTGCTGCCACGTATCCGCCGCGCGCTGATCTATGCGGTGTTCGAGTTCCGCCACGCGGTGTTTCGCGGCAAGCCGAGGGCCGTCGATTTCGCCATGCGCATGTGGCAAAAGGCACTGACCGATGCCATCCCCGACCCCGAGGAACAGGCGCGGCTGACCCCGCCCTATCGCATCGGCTGCAAGCGCATCCTCAGTTCCAACGACTGGTACCCGACCCTGGCCCGTGACAATGTCGAGGTGATCCCCCATGGCGTGGCGCGGATCGAGGCCGACGCGCTGGTTGCCAGCGACGGCACCCGGGTTCAGGCCGACGTTCTGATCTGGGGCACCGGGTTCCACGTCACCGACGCCGCCGAACGGCTGGACATCACCGGCACCGACGGGTTGACCATTCGCGAGGCGTGGTCAGGCGGCATGTCCGCGCATCTGGGAACCTCGGTCGCCGGCTTCCCCAACTTCTTCGTCCTGCTCGGGCCGCATACCGGGTTGGGCCATAACTCGGTCGTGCTGATGATCGAGGCGCAGGTCGAACATATCGGGCGGCTGCTGGACGCCATGCAGAACCAGAATCTGGCCGCGATCTCGCCAAAGCCGCAGGCGCAGGCCGCCTTCGAGGCCGAAATGCAGGAGCGGCTGACGGACTCGGTCTGGCAGGCGGGTGGCTGCTCGTCGTGGTATCAGGACAGCAGCGGCCGCAATACCACGCTGTGGCCTGGCACGGTTGGCGAATATCGCAAACGCATGGCTGGCGCCGGGATGGAACAATATCTAACCTCGCCCCCGACGCATACCTGATCCCGGAGCTGCCATGTCCACCCTGCCTCTGCTCGTCTGCCTGCCCTTTGCCCTAATTGGCGTGATGCTGGGATTGGGCTGGCTCAGAACGCGGTCGCTGGCGCGGCGGGGCGCGGCGCTGGTACCGCAAGCGGGCGAGGTGCAACCGGTGACCGGCGGCACTATCCACTATGTCGAGGCAGGCGATCCGGCCAAACAGACACTGGTGCTAATCCACGGGCTGGCCGGACAGTTGCAGCATTTCACCTATGCGCTGGTTGACCGGCTGGCACAGGATCATCACGTCATCGCGCTGGACCGGCCCGGCTGCGGCTATTCCACCCGAAATGGGGCCTCGCTGGCCAAGCTGCCGGAACAGGCCCGGATGATCGGAGAGTTCCTGGACGCCAAGGGGGTCAAGGATCCGGTACTGGTGGGTCATTCGCTTGGCGGCGCGATCGCGCTGGCCATGGCACTGGACCGCCCGCGAAAGGTGGCGGGGCTGGCGCTGATCTGTCCGCTCACCCATCACATGGCAGGCCCGCCCGCCGTGTTCCGCCCGCTGGAAATCCGCAATACCCGGCTGCGCCACCTGATCGGGGATACGATCGCAGTGCCGATGGCGAACTGGACCGCAGAGCAGACCCTGACCCAGGTCTTTGCCCCCGAGGATTTCCCCGAGGATTTCCTGGACCGGGCCGGTGGTGCGCTGGGGCTCAGGCCACAGGCCTTTGTCACCGCATCAGAGGACGTTGTGGGCGCAGATGCCAGCATAGCGGCACAGGCACAGCGCTATCGCGAACTCGATGTCCCCGGTGCCATCCTGTTCGGGGCCGAGGACGCGGTGCTGCTCCCCACCCAGCATGGTGTTCCGATGAAGAAATTCGGCCTGCGTTGCGAACTGTTGCCCGGGCGCGGCCATATGCTGCCGATCACCGCGCCTGACCAATGCGAAGAGTTCATTCGCGGCGTGTCGATCTCGACGCGGGTGCCCGCCACCCTGCGCGGATAAGCGGGCGCGGGGTCAGCCGCGCGCCGCGATATGGGCCTCGACCCGCGCCACCTGTTCCGGGGTGAGCCGCAAACCCAGCTTGGTGCGGCGCCAGAGAAAATCCTCGGCGCTGCGCACCCATTCCCGTGACATGGCCCAATCCAGCTCGGATGCGGTGATGGTGGCGCCGAAATCCTCGCCCAGCGCCTCGGCGCTGTCGGCCTTGCCCAGCATCTCAGCCGCCTCGGTACCATAGGCCCGCACCAGACGTGCAGCCCAGGCCTGCGTCAGGAACGGGTATTGGCGCAGCAGGTCCCCGGTCAGCGTCGCCACCCCGTCGACCGGAAAGTCGCCACCCGGCAGGGCAATACCCGCCGTCCATTTTCCGGAGAGGCCCGGAAAGAAAGGTGCGATCTTGTCCAAAGCCGATTCCGCCAGCCGCCGATAGGTGGTGATCTTGCCGCCAAAGACGTTCAGCACCGGCGCCCCGCCCGCCTGATCGACCTTGAGCACATAGTCGCGCGTCGCCGCGGTGGCCGAACTGGCCCCGTCATCATAAAGCGGGCGTACCCCGGAATAGGTCCAGACCACATCCTCGGGCGTCAGCTGTTGCTTGAAATAGTCCGAGGCGAAGCGCAGCAGATAATCCCGCTCACCCTCGGTGCAGGTGGGGCTTGTGCCCGGATCCGTATGCTCCTGATCGGTGGTACCGATCAGGGTGAACTCGCCCTCATAGGGGATCGCGAATATGATCCGCCCGTCAGTGCCCTGAAAGAAATAGCAGCGGTCATGATCGAACAGCCGCCGGGTCACGATATGGCTGCCCCGCACCAGCCTCACCCGCTCTGAAGAGTTGAGCCGAAGCGCGCCGTGGATCAGCTCTCCCACCCAGGGACCGCCGGCGTTCACCAACACCCGGGCGCAGAGTTCGCGGGTCTCTCCCGTCACCATATCCTCGAGCGTGACAGTCCATTGATCGGCACCGCGCGCGGCTGAAACCACCCGTGTCCGCGTCATGATCCGCGCCCCGCGCGCCGCCGCGTCGCGTGCGTTCAGTACGACAAGGCGAGCATCCTCGACCCAGCAGTCGGAGTACTCGTAGGCCTTGCGAAACCGCTCTTGCAAGGGCGCCCCAGCCGGGTCGCTGCTCAGGTCCAGCGTCCGGGTGCCGGGCAGGATCTTGCGCCCGCCCAGGTGGTCATACATGAACAGGCCCAGCCGGATCAGCCAGGCCGGGCGGCGTCCCTTCATCCAGGGCATGACCGTCGACAAAAGCCGCGAGGTGGGCGTGTCATTCTCGAACCGCATGTCCGGGTGATAGGGCAGCACAAAGCGCATCGGCCAGCTGATATGCGGCATCGCACGCAGCAGCGTCTCGCGCTCGATCAGCGCCTCGCGCACCAGCCGGAACTCGAAATACTCCAGATAGCGCAGCCCGCCATGAAACAACTTGGTCGAGGCCGATGAGGTGGCCCAGGCCAGATCCTTCATCTCGGCCAGGGCCACCGACAGCCCCCGCCCCGCCGCATCGCGCGCGATGCCGCAGCCGTTGATCCCGCCACCAATGACGAAAAGGTCATAGACCCGGTTGTCGGTCTCAGTCATCGGTATACTCCGCAATCAGAATTTCGGTCTCTGCCGCTTCGGCACGCCGCAGGAACTCGGCCGGTGGTGCCCGGTCGGTCACCACGTAATCAAGCTCGGCCAGATCGCAGATCCGCACCGGGGCGGCGATATCGAACTTGGACCCGTCACAGACCAGAATCCGGCTGCGCGCATTGCGCAGGATGGCGCGGGCCACCGACACTTCGCGGGCGTCGAAATCCAGGATCGCGCCGTCGGCATCCATCGCCGAGGCGCCGATGACCGCAAAATCCACCTTGTAGCGCGAGATGAACTCGACCGCATCCTCGCCCACGATGGCGCCATCGCTTTGCCGGACGGCACCGCCGACCAGCACCAGTTCCTTGGACGGCGTGCCGATCAACAGGTTGATGATGTTGATATTGTTGGACAAAACCGTCAGCCCGCGATGCCCGGTCAATGCGCGGGCGACCTGTTCCGTCGAGGTTCCGATATTCAGGGTGACCGAGCTGTCATCGGGGATCAGCGTTGCCGCCAGCGCCCCCATCGCCGCCTTTTGCCCACGGTGCAGCTGCCGGCGCGCACCGTATTCACGGTTCGACACCGTCTCGACCCGCACCGCGCCGCCATGGGTTCGCTTGAGCAGTCCGCGGTCGTGCAGATCGCGCAGATCGGCCCGCACCGTCTGACTGCTGACCCCGAAATCCTGGGTGAGTTCGTCGACCCCAACCCGCTCCTGCTGGCGCAGCTTCTGCAATATCTCGTGCTGTCGTGCTTCCGCGTCCATGACTCGCGCCTCCTGTATCCGTGGTTATAGACCCGGTTCAGAAAACTGTCACTCACTTTGCTTTCATATTTCTTCGGTTTATCGATTTATGAAACCATTCATGCGCAATTTCGCAAGACTCCAATTCTCTCGACGGAAGGTTGCCACCGACGCCGGAACAAACGTTCCAGCGTAACAGCATACCTCTTCAGACCGCGCGCACGGGCCGAGCAGAGAAATCAGCGTGACACCGGGTCCGCTGGGTCGCCGAATACTGATCAAGTCGGAAAATGGCAGGGGCAGCAGGGTTCGAACCCGCGACCTACGGTTTTGGAGACCGTCGCTCTACCAACTGAGCTATACCCCTATCGTGGCGATGGAGATATGCCACCGATGCGGCGGACTCAAGCCCCTTTTCGCCAAGCAGGCGCAAAAAGAGAGCAGGGAAAGGCGTTGCACCGCGCCTCTCGTCGGGTATGACAGAAGCGGTCCAAACCGAAGGAGGCGCCATGAGCCTGCGCAAGAAGATCGCCGACAGCGAAGCAGTGCTGAATTGGGTCGCCCGACGGATCGCATCCTATATCCGCCTGATACATCGCAACACCAAATGGCAGCGGATCGGCTATGAGGAACTGGATCAATTGGCGGCTGCGGGGGAACCGGTGATCGTGGTGCTATGGCACCAGCGACTGGCGCAATCGCCCTATTTCTTTCCGCTCGACAAGGGGCGGATCTGTTCGATTACTTCTGCCGCGCGTGCAGGCAGCATGGTGGGCCGGGTGCAGAAGCTCTTCGGCATGGATACCATCGCCATGTCCAGCCACAAACGCCATGTGGCCCTCTCGCGCGAGGTGCTGGGCAAGATGAAGGACGGAATTTCCATCGGGATTGCAGCGGACGGCCCGCGCGGGCCGGAACGGGTTTCGTCCACTGTCCCGCTGATCTGGGCGCGCAGTTCAGGAAAGCGGGTGTTCTGCATTACCTATTCTGTCCGGCACGGACGCGAGATGGGGAGTTGGGACCGGCTGCTGCTACCGCGCCCCTGGCGCAACGACGGTGTGTTCTTGTGTCGGGAATGGCACGATCCGGTGCCGCGCAAGGCATCGGAAGAAGAGATCGAGACACTGCGCCAGAGCCTTGAACGTCATATGAACGACATAACGGAAGAAGCGGACCTTATGGTCGGGCGGAGTCCGTGGTCTCCGTCGACCTGACCCAAGCATAGTGTGACCCTGGAACTGTCTGGTTCGGCCCGTGTTTCCGACGGCCAGAACGATCCGGCCGAAGGAGCAACGGATCAGTGCAGCTTGTTCACACGATTCTGCATCATCGCGCAAAGGGCGATCGACCGGTAAACGGCTTCAATAATCCTGGCGGGATTGGTTTTGCTAAGGAACGGCATTTGTCTCACTCCCTGTCTTGACTGACACAGACAGATTGACCCAGCGTAATGATTCTGTCTGTGACCCAGTTCACCGCGATCGAAAACGGCGCACTGCGTGGCGGCCTGCGAGATTATTCGTCGAATAATCTCGGTTATCGGATCGTTTGAGGACATGAAAAAGGCCGCTCCGGGGGAGCGGCCTTTTCTGTTTGTCGCCCTTGTTACACTTGGCAGATTTTCCGGGGGAAAATCTCCTGGAGCAACCAGGCGCATCTCGGGATCACCGATTACTCGATGATCTTCGACACATTCCTGATGGCGTGTCTCGGGATCACCGATTACTCGATGATCTTCGACACATTCCTGATGGCGTGTCTCGGGATCACCGATTACTCGATGATCTTCGACACGACGCCGGCGCCGACGGT
>NZ_JBXWRR010000021.1:0-52179 GCF_059613025.1 Ruegeria sp. BHSC223 | reverse complement strand
CGGTCCCTTCCCGAACCCGGAAGTTAAGTGCCTCCGCGCCAATGGTACTCGGGCTCAAGCCCCGGGAGAGTAGGTCACCGCCAAACCTAATAAATACTCAATTCTCTCTAATACGATCACAAAAACAACCGGCGCGGGATGGAGCAGCCAGGTAGCTCGTCAGGCTCATAACCTGAAGGTCGTAGGTTCAAATCCTACTCCCGCAACCAAATTCCTGCGCGTTATCAATTGCTTGCACGGCGCCCCACAGGGCGCTTTCGTATTTGCGCAATTCTGGTCAACGCTCAGTCAACATTCGACGAGGCCCCCTGCGTGGGGGCTTGTTGCGTCTGCCCATGGCGGTCAACCGCCCGCCGTGGTCTACTTTAACCGCATTGAAACCGATCAGCAGGTGAAGGCCGTAGCTTAAACAACCCGGAAATCTGTACAAGAGTTGGGGAGTAGCTCACCGGCAAGGCCAATACCCATGCCTTGGAGCCGTTGAGGCGGGAGCACGCAGAAACCCATCGGGGCGCGCGGAGACGAAATATCGGGCCGCACAAGAAAGCCGGATATACGTCAGCAATCGTGATCGCCGAACCAGACCTAATCAGGCAGTTGCAATCAGGTGGGGTCCATATTTGTCCACAAGTGACACCTCTCCCGTTGGTTCACGTCGGCTTCCAACACACACCCAAAACCATTGCATCCTGATCTCCGACCGAGACATATGCATGGCCGATACCGCTGTCGAAATAGATGCTGTCGCCTTGCCCGAGGGTGATCGCATCTCGCCCCTTGAGGAAAACGGTGACCTCTCCTGCGAGCACATAGATGAACTCTTCGCCAGGGTGAGAGATGAAGTCATCGAAGGCCGCGAAACTATGCGCCTTGATTCGCCCGACCATGGGCACCATGTGCTTGCCGCTCACGTCTGACGCCAGCATGTCATAGTCGTATGTGGCGGAACGATGAATCGGTGCTTCGCCCGCGCGTGTGACCGTGATTGTCCCATGCGCGAAACCTTCCGCCTCGGCATCGAACAACTCGCCCACGTCCAGCCCGAGCCCTTGGGCGAGCCGCATGAAGCGATCATAAGTCAATGAAATCTCGCCACGTTCCATCTTGGAAATCGTCGAAATCGCAAGGCCGGTTCGATCGGACAGTTCTTTCAAGGTCCACTTCCGCGTCTTCCTGATTTGCCGGACACGCGCTCCCAGACTGGTTTCGGTCGCGGTGGGACTGGGCTCGAGATCGTTCAGAATTTTCTGCATTTTTTCCTATTGGAAAATTTACGTTGTTTTCCTATTGGAAAATATTGTAGCGTCTTGCTACCGAAATTGAAAATGAAACCGACCCTGGGACTGTGAAGCGTGCCGAATTCGTCATCAGATTGTGATTTTGCCGTCATTGGCGCGGGCATCGCCGGAGCGTCGGTCGCGGCGGAACTCGCTGCATCGGGGCGGGTCGTTCTTATCGAACAGGAAAGCCAGCCGGGCTACCACACTACCGGCCGGTCTGCGGCCGTCTACGCGCCCATCTATGGTCCGCAGCCGATCCGCGCACTGACGCGGGCTACGCTGGAGTTTTTCCAAAACCCGCCGCAGGGGTTCGTCGACCAGGACCTTCTCAAGCCGATCGCCGCGGCCTTTGTGGCACGCGAAGATCAGAAGGACAGTCTCGACGCGATGCAGCACGAACTGGCCGATGCATCCACCGTCACACGAATCGACGCCGAGGAACTGCAAGCCCGTCTTCCGCTCTTGCGCGATGGTTACGCGATAGGGGCCTTGTGGGACCACGGGACCTCTGAGATCGACGTGGCCGCATTACATCAGGGCTACCTGCGGCGCTTCAAGGCAAGCGGAGGGACCTTACTGACCCGTGCTCCGGTCATCGCGCTTGGGAAAACCGGGGACGGCTGGAAGATCGTGGCCGGGAGCTCCGAAGTAACGGCGCAAGTCGTCATCAATGCCGCAGGGGCGTGGGCCGACGAAGTGGGCAGGCTGGCCGGGGCCGAGTGCATCGGTCTTGTCCCCAAGCGTCGCTCGGCCTTGATGATCGCGGCACCCCAAGGGTGCGACGTGCATGGATTGCCCCTTGTGGTTGATGTCGACGAGCAGTTCTACCTGAAACCGGACGCAGGCAAACTTCTGGTTTCGCCTGCAAATGAAGACCCCGAACCGCCTTGCGATGTGCAGCCTGACGAGATGGACATCGCGATCTGCGTCGACCGGATCGAACGCGCCTTTGAAATTTCGGTGCGACGGATCGAGAACTCCTGGGCCGGGTTGCGCAGCTTCGTGGCGGACAAATGCCCGGTCGTCGGTTTTTCGCGCCAGGTCGACGGCTTCTACTGGCTGGCCGGGCAGGGCGGATATGGGATCCAGTCCGCTCCCGCCCTGGCGCAACTGGCCGCGGCCGAGGTTATGGGGCTGGAAATTCCCGAGCACATTCAAGCTGAGAACCTGAAACCGGATAGCATCCGGCCCGGGCGCGAAGGAATCGGCGCATGATCTGGCTGGCTCCGATACTGCTTGCAGTCCTGCTCGCATCGGGATTGGGGCTGGCCTATGTGGTCGGGGCCACGGCGGTCGTCTCGTTCCTGATGACCGAAAACGCCCGCTATCTTGCCATTCTGCCGCAAAAGGTCTTCTCGCAGATCAGCGTTTTCGCATTGTTGTCGATGCCGCTTTTCATCCTCGCGGGCGAGTTGATGAACCGGGGCGGTGTGACCAAGGCGCTGATCGATGTTTCCATGGCCATGGTCGGGCGCATTCGCGGGGGACTGGGGCACGTAAACATCATGACCTCGGTATTCTTTGCCGGGATCAGCGGTTCGGCGGTTGCCGACGCCGCCTCGCTGTCGAACACCCTTGTGCCTGCAATGGAACAACGCGGCTATACACGCCTCTATGCCGGGGCGATCACCGCGGCCTCTTCGATCATTGGCCCGATCGTTCCCCCGTCGATCATCCTGATCTTCTACGGCGCGATCATGCAGACCTCGGTGGCCGCCCTTTTCGTGGCCGGCATCTTTCCCGGCCTTTTGCTTGCCTGCGCTCTGTTTGCCCTCAACGGGTACTACGCGGTGCGCGACGACCATCCGCGTATCGAAAAGGGAGAGGCGCCGCCGATCCTGCCTGCAATCGCCCGGGCCTTGCCTGCGCTCTTGCTGCCCCTGATCATCGTGGGCGGGATCGTTCTGGGCTGGATGACGCCGACAGAGGCCGCCGCCGTCGCCGTCATCGTCGCTGCCCTGGCCGCCATCTTCTACGAGGGGCTGAAACTCGAGGACGTGGTCGAAAGTCTTCGCCGCACCGCGATGCTGACCGGCTCCATTTTTGTGGTTCTGTGCGCCATCGCCGCTTTTGGCCATCTGGCATCGCTGGAAAAGGTGCCGCAGGCGATCTCGGCCCTGATCACCGATCTGGGACTGGGACCTGTCGGCTTCATGCTGGCGATGAATCTGCTCTTCATCCTGGCGGGCATGTTTCTGGACATCCCCATGGCGCTGGCCCTGCTGGTTCCACTGGTAGCGCCGGTCGCCTTGGCCAACGGGGCAGACCCCGTGCATCTGGGCATCGTGATCTGCTTCAACCTGACCATTGGCCTGGTGTCGCCACCGATGGGCGGCTGCCTGCTGATCGTCTCGACGGTCACGGGGCTGAACTACTGGACCCTGGCCCGCGCTGTCATCCCGTTCGTGCTGGTCGAAATTCTGGTGCTGGGGGTGTTGGTCTTCGTCCCCGAGATCAGCCTCTACCTGCCGCGCGCGTTTGGATTGTGGAACTGAAAACAAATTCCCCGAAAGCAGGGGGAAAAGAGGAGGAACTAGAATGTCATTCATGAAACTTGTGGGGCCCGCCTGCCTCACGCTGACCCTGGCAATCGCCGGCCCCGTATCGGCAGAGATCAAGATCGCACTCGATTCTGCCAAGGACCTGGAAAACTCCGGATCCTATGTCTGGGCAAACGCGTTCTCCGAATATCTGAACGCCAACGGCATGGAAGCCGTGGAATACGAACGCGGCGCGCTGGGTGGCGAGGCCGAGAAGATGGACCAGGTGCAGCAGGGATTGCTCGAAGTATCCCTGTCCGACACCAAGGGCGTCGGCGCGCTGGACGGTCACCTCATTCCGACCACGCTGCCCTATCTCTTCCCGGATTGGGAAAGCGTGGACCGCGGTCTTGCCAGCGGCATGATGGACAAGATCAACGCAGGTACCATCCCACAGGGCGTGCGCGTCATCGGCATGGCCGCGCTGGGGTCTGCCGCCGGGATCTTCAACACCAAGCACCCTGTCGAAAAAGCGGCTGATCTCGCCGATCTGCGGATGCGGGCTCTGGATGAAAACCAGATCGGCGTCTACAAGCTCTGGGGCACCAACGGCACCATCGTGGCATGGGACGAAGTGCCCAACGCTCTTCAGACCGGCATCGCGGATGGCTACATCAACCCTCCGATGGTTCCGATCATGTTCGGGCATACCGGGTTCATCAAGTATTTCACCAACGCCAAGGTCGGATTGGGAAGCCGCACCATCATCGTGTCCGAGGACTGGTACCAGGGGCTTTCGGCCGAACAGCAGGCGATCGTAATGGACGCTGCCAAGGCCGCCACCGAGGCTAACCGCGCGTGGCTCGCGACCCGGTCGGCCGAGATGGACAAGCTGCGCGAAGCCGGCATCGAGGTGACCGAACTGACCCCAGAAGCCTGGGCCGAATTCAAGGCACTGAGCGCGCCCCTGCACAACATGGTGCCCCTGCCCGAAGGCGCGTTGGCCGCCTGGCAGGCTGCGATCGGAGAATAATACGATGCGCGCGGCGGTTTCCTGGCTTGATCGCTTTTCGGCTTTCCTGAACCGCGTTGCCCTTTGGGGCGCGGTGCTGGCGGTGGCTTCGCTGGTGCTGATCGCGGGATGGCAGGCCGCCGCACGCTATCTTCTCGATCAACCGCCGGCCTGGACAGAGGAGCTTGCACGATACCTCATGGTCTGGGCCGGATTGCTCGGCGCATCCTGTGCCTTCCGGTTCCAGGTCGATCCGTCGCTGTTCCCCGCCGCACGAGAGCGTACTGATGGGGTGGGGCGTATCTACGCGGTGGTGCGTGCGATCGGCGCGTTCATCTTTGTCGCGCCGATCCTTTGGTACAGCCTCTACGGGCTGAACGGGAAGATTGCCTCAGGGTATATCGCCCGAAACACGCGGGTCACGGCAGAAACCCTCGACGTACCGATGTCCGTTTTCGCAATGGCCATTCCAATCGGCTTTGGCCTGATCATGCTTCACTTGCTGGCAAATCTGTCGACAGCACTGATGCAGCCGAAAGAGACATGACATGAAGCTGATGATTGCGGCGCTGACCACGGAAACCAACAGTTTCTCGCCGATCCCGACCGGACGTCTTGCCTTCGAAGCACAGCTTCTAACGCGCGAAGGAAGCAAGGTAGAGCCGCGCATGCACAATGTGTCGCTGCATGTCTGGCGCCGTATGGCGCAGGAACGGGGCTGGGAGGTCGCCGAAAGCCTGACCGCGGCGGCACAGCCCGCGGGGCTGACGACCCGCGCCGTCTATGAAGAATTTCGCGATGAAATCCTGCGTGATCTCGAAGCGCAAAGTCCGGACATCTTCCTGATCAACATGCACGGGGCGATGATGGCCGAGGGCTATGACGATTGCGAAGGTGACATGATGCAGCGCGCGCGGGCCATCATGGGCAGGGACAAGGTGATCGGGCTCGAGCTCGATCCCCACAATCACCTGACCCGGGCCATGCTCGACAACGCGACCCTGATCGTCAACTACAAGGAATATCCCCATATCGACCCTGCGGACCGGGCGGTCGAGCTGTTCAACATGGCTTCTGACGCCGCCGAAGGAAAGACCCGCCCAGTGATGCGCGCGCATGACTGTCGAATGCTGACCATCATCCGAACCCTGACGGAACCGGGCAAATCCTATGTGCAGGCGATGAAAGACGCCGAGGGTAAGGTTGGCATCCTGTCGGTTTCGCTCACGCATGGATTTCCCTGGGGGGACGTGGCCGATGTCGGGGCCAAGACACTGGTGATCGCCGACGCTGATGCGGATAAGGCGGCAAGTGTCGCCGAAGAATTCGCCGCTCGGCTTTGGGATATCCGCGATGGTCTGCGTCTGGACTACCCGGATATTTCCACCGCGCTCGACATCGCCGAAGCAGCCAACGAGTTTCCAGTCACATTGGCGGACATGGGTGACAATGCCGGGGGCGGCGCACCCTCGGATTCCACCTACTTTCTAAAGGAAATCCTGAGCCGCGGGATAAAGGATGTCGGCCTCGCACAGTTCTGGGATCCCGTGCTTGTAGCCATGTGCCAGGACGCGGGCGTCGGCGCGCGCATGCGGGTGCGGATCGGTGGCAAGATATGCGCCGAGTCGGGCGAGGCGATAGATCTCGACGTTACCGTGCGCGGCATTCGCGAGAACATGTTTCAGACGGTAAATGAAATGTCGATGTCAATGGGCACGGGCGTTTGGCTGGAAGCCGATGGTGTCCACCTGATCCTGTCGTCCAAGCGCGGGCAGTGTTATTCGCCATCGGTCTTCTCCGATCTCGGGTTGGATATCGGGCGCCTGCGGATCATGGTCCCGAAATCCACGAACCATTTCTACCAGAATTTCGACCGCGTCAGCGCGCAGGTAATCCATGTCGGATCGCCCGGTGCGGTTACGCCGGACATCCCCAACATCCCCTTCACCAAGCGCAACGGAAACTTCTGGCCCAGGGTCGAGAACCCCTTCGCCTGATCGCATCGCATAAGACCAAGGACCGACTGCCGTGAAACTGCTTATTGCCTGCCTTGCAACCGAAACCAATACGTTTTCACCGATGCCCACTGGCCGGCTCGCTTTCGAGGCTGGCATGGTCTCGCGCGAGGCGACGCGCCAGCCCGCCATGCTGTTCAGCGCGCCCCTGCACGAATGGTGCCGTATGGCAGAGGAAAAAGGCTGGGAGGTCATCGAAAGCCTGACCGCTGCGGCGCAGCCGGCGGGCCCGACTGTGCGCGCGGTCTACGAAGGTTTCCGCGACGAGATCCTCGCCGATATTGAACGGTATCAACCCGATGTCCTGTTGATGTCGATGCACGGCGCGATGGTCGCCGACGGCTATGACGATTGCGAAGGCGACATGATGGCCCGCGCCCGGGCAATTATGGGGCCGGACAAGGTGATCGGGCTGGAGCTTGACCCGCACAACCATCTCACCCAGACGATGCTGGACAACGCGACGCTGATCATCAACTTCAAGGAATACCCGCATGTCGATGCGCCCGAGCGCGCGCGCGAGCTGTTCGTGATGGCCGCCGACGCCGCCGAGGGCAAGACCAAGCCGGTGATGCGGGCGCAGGACTGCCGGATGCTGACGATCATCGAGACCATGAAAGAGCCTGCCAGGACCTATGTGCAGGCCATGAAGGACGCCGAGGGCAAGGATGGTATCCTGTCGGTATCGCTCACTCATGGCTTCCCATGGGCCGATGTAGCCGACGTCGGTGCAAAAACGCTGGTTATCGCGGACGGCGATGCAGAAAAGGCTGCCAGCACGGCAAAAGCCTTCGCCGAAAAACTTTGGAATATCCGCGATGGGTTGCGGATGGACTACCCCGATATCTCCGAAGCGCTGGACATCGTTGCCGCCTCGAACCATGGCCCGATCGCGCTTGCGGACATGGGAGACAATGCCGGCGGCGGCGCGCCGGCGGATTCCACCTTTTTCCTGCAAGAGATCCTCCGGCGCGAGATGAAGGATATTGCCCACGGCATCTTCTGGGATCCGGTGCTGGTCACCATGTGCCAGGATGCCGGTGTCGGTGCGCGCATGCGGGTGCGTCTTGGCGGCAAGATCTGCAAGGAATCCGGCGAGGCAGTGGATTTGGACGTGACCGTCCGTGCCATCCGCGAGAACATGACCCAGAAACTGGGCGAGACAGATATGCCCATGGGCACGGGCGTTTGGCTTGATGCCGACGGCGTGCACCTGATCGTGTCCTCGCTGCGCACGCAGAATTTCTCGCCCTCGGTCTATACCGATCTGGGCATCGACATCACCCAGATGCGCGCCCTGATCCCGAAATCCACAAATCATTTCTATCAGAATTTCGAGCGGATCAGCCCGCAGGTGGTCCATGTGCGCACGCCGGGAACGGTGACGCCTGACATGACCATCATTCCCTTTACCAAGCGCGATGGAAACTTCTGGCCCAAGGTCGAAAACCCGTTCAACTGAAGGATCAAGCAATGACAGTTCACCGCATCGGTCTCCCCCCCGTCCTGCCGAACGGAGCCAAGGTTCCACTGGTTCCGGCAACCCGCGTCGGAAACCTGATCTTCTGCTCGGGTGCGCTTGGCGTGGATGCTAGTTTCAAACTTGTCGATGGCGGCGTCGGGGCGCAGACCGGCCAAGCCATCGCGAACCTAAAGGCCGTGCTGGCCGAGGCCGGCGCGACGCTGGCCGATGTTGCCAAGACAACCGTATGGTTGACTGATCTTGCGCACTTCGCCGAGTTCAACGTCGCCTACAGCGCGGAATTCGGCGATGCCTTCCCCGCGCGCTCGACAGTTACCTCTGCTTTGGCCATCCCTGGTGCATTGGTCGAGATTGAAGCTGTCGCAGCAATCCCCGAGATTGATGAGAAAAGCTGACCCATGTGGACCACGGTTTGTGAAACCATTTCGCAGCAAATCGGCAATGACCGCATCGTCAGGCCTGAAGATGCGGTGGGTCGTTTGATCTCGGTCACTGGCGAGGCGATGCCGCCTGTCCCCATCCTGCGTCCGCGCGATACCGAGGAACTGGCTAAGGCCCTCGAAATCTGTTCGGCGCACAAGACGCCTGTCATCCCGATGGGCGGCAGCACGGGGCTGGTCGGCGGCCTTCGCCATACCGGCAAGGAATTGTACCTTTCGCTGGAACTGATGAACCGGATCGAAAGCATCGATCCCGTCAACCGCGTGGCAACGGTTCAGGCCGGGGTGGTGTTGCAGAACCTGCAACAGGCGGCAGAAGACGCGGGGCTATCATTCCCGATGGACCTTGGTTCCCGAGGCAGCGCAACGGTCGGCGGGATGATCTCGACCAATGCCGGGGGCGAAAAAGCCTTTCGCTTTGGCATGATGCGCGAGCAGGTCCTGGGCATGGAGGTCGTCACCGCTTCGGGTCAGATCCTCGATTTGTCCAACGCCATGATCAAAAACAATTCCGGCTACGACCTCAAGCATCTGTTCATCGGTGCCGAAGGGACGCTTGGCATCGTTACCCGCGCTCAATTGCGACTTCGCCCGCAACTGCCGAATGTCAATACCGCTTTTGCACTGGCTCCCGATTTTGCCTCGGCCCTTGAGGTGCGGCATCGGGTCGAAGCGGCGTTGGGCAACGATCTGACCGCGTTCGAGGTGATGTGGCCAGAGGTCTACGAGATGACAACGGGCCACAGGACTGGGCGGCTACCGCTGCCGATTGTCTCTGGAGTCTATCTTCTGTTCGAAAGCGAAGCGGGAACTGCCCGCGATCCGGAAGCCTTCGAAACCGCGATGGCTGCGCTTTATGAAGATGGCCTTGTCGAGGATATGGCCATCGCCGTGTCCGAAGCGGATCGACGGGACATGTGGTCAATCCGCAACGACATAGATGCTATCATCCGGAACTTGTCTCCCTTCCTGGCTTTCGATGTTTCGCTGCCGGTTTCCAAGATGGAGCTTTTTGTTCAGGATCTGGAGACGGCACTGACCACGCGATGGCCGAAAACCCGATTTGCGCGCTTCGGGCACATGGGAGACAACAACCTGCATGTCGTCGTAAGTATCGGTCAGGACACGTTACACTATAAGAACGACATCAGTAGTATCGTCTATGACCGGGTTACGATGATGAATGGATGCATCTCGGCTGAGCACGGCATAGGGATGGACAAGTTGCCCTGGTTCGAATTGGGGAAAACCTCGTCGGCCATTGCCCTCATGCACACCATCCGCACCGCGCTGGATCCGAACAATATCCTGAACCCGGGTAAGACGATTGGGGCAGTCGGATAAGATGGCTCGGAATGGTATTCTGGAATCCTGAAAAACTGAGACACACGGTCAAATGGTTTGGCCCAATCTGAAGCCGGGATGAATCTTCCGGTTCGTCGAATTGCTATCACGGAATTTGTCACGTGACCCGGCTGCGAAAGGAACGCACCAATGAACAAGCACCTCTCCGTAAAACGCCTTGAAATGACGCTGGAGGACCGGCTGCATCAGGAGGAGGGTTGGGTTTACATGACCGGCATGCAGGCCCTGGTGCGGTTGCCGATCCAGCAGCGAAAGCGGGATGTGGCCGCGGGCCTGAACACGGGCGGCTACATTTCGGGCTATCGCGGCTCTCCGGTCGGCACTTATGACATGAACCTCTGGCAGGCGGCCAAGGTGCTGAAGGAAAACAACATCTACTTCCAACCCGGTGTGAACGAGGATCTGGCCGCCACCGCGACCTGGGGGGCGCAGATGGTGGGTCTGTTCCCCGGGGCCAAGGTCGATGGCGTGTTCTCGATCTGGTACGGCAAGGCCCCGGGCATGGACCGGTCGATGGATCCTTTGCGCCATGCCAACCTTGCGGGCACCAACCCCAAGGGCGGCACGCTTCTGCTGGTGGGGGATGACCACGGGGCCAAGTCTTCGACGGTGGCCTGCTATTCGGACATGAACTTTGCGTCACTGGGCATGCCCTTGCTGGCGCCCGCCAATGCGCAGGATGTGCTGGACCTGGGCCTGCATGGCATTGCGCTGAGCCGGTATGGCTCGACCCTGGTGGGGATGAAGCTGGTCACCGATGTGGTCGAAGGGGGCGGATCTGTCCTTATCGCGCCTGACAGCCCCAGGATCACCGTGCCCGACGACACCGGTCCCGACACTTCGATCAAGCCCTTCGTGCCGATCCTGGATCAGGAACGCCTTTTGTGGGAGGTCCGGTTGCGCAAGGTCCTTGCCTATGCCCGTGCCAACGGGCTGAACCGTCAGGACGGTTCGGACACGGCCCGGATCGGCATTGTGGCCGCCGGCAAGGCTTGGCAGGATCTGAACCAGGCGCTGGCCAGCCTGGGGTATCTCGACGGCAAGATCGGCAACATGGCCGTGCGGCGACTGAAGCTCGGCATGGTCTGGCCGCTGGATGACGCGGAAATCCGCAGCTTTGCCAAAGGGCTTGATACGATCCTTGTCGTCGAGGAAAAGCGCGCCCTTCTGGAAGACCAGATCAGGTCGATCCTTTACGGCTCGGGCCTCACCCCCCGTATCGTCGGCAAGACGTTCCACGGTCATGCATATTCGGCGGCGACGGATGACTGCGCCTTTCCCATGACGGGCGAGATCGACCCGAATATGGTCACCCGCGTCCTGGTACGGGTGGCGAACGAAACCGACCCCGATTGCGGTATCTCCATGCCGAACCGGCCGGATGCTCCGCCCGCGCTTGCTGGAGGCACGATCCGCCCGCCGTCCTTCTGCGCCGGTTGCCCGCACGGGCGTTCGACGCAAGTGGTGGGGGGCAGCCGGGCGCTGGCCGGGATCGGATGCCATACCATGGCGGTGATGCGCGATCCGACCAAGACCAACTCGATTAGCCACATGGGGGGCGAAGGCGTGATGTGGCTGGGCCAGTTTCCCTTCACCGACGAGAAACACGTCTTTACCAACATGGGCGACGGCACCTATTTCCATTCCGGCCTGATGGCGATCCGCGCGGCTATCGCCGCCAAGGCGCCGATCACCTACAAGCTGTTGCACAACGGCTTTGTCTCGATGACCGGCGGTCAGCCGCATGACGGCGAGATCACGCCCGAGATGATGGTCGCGCAGCTCAGGGCCGAGGGCATCGAGCGCATCGCGCTGCTGACCGACGAGACCGACAAGTTCGAAGGCAAGTCCTTCATTGGCGGCGGTGTCACCCTGCATCCGCGCACCGAGCTGGAACTGGTGCAAAAGGAACTGCGCGAATTGCCCGGTGTCACCGTGCTGATCTATGACCAGCCCTGCGCCACCGAGCGCCGCCGTCTGCGCAAGCGCGGCAAATGGGTCGACCCCGACAAGCGGGTGTTCATCAACCCCGCCGTCTGCGAGGGCTGCGGCGATTGCTCGACCGTGTCGGGCTGCATGGCGATCGAACCCCTGGAGACCGAATTCGGCCGCAAGCGCGTGATCAACCAGTCGTCGTGCAACAAGGACTTCTCCTGCGTCGAGGGCTTCTGCCCCTCCTTCGTGACGATCAGCGGCGCTGAGCCGCGCAAGGCCAAGGCGAGCAGCGCCGAGATCGACGTCAGCCTCCTGCCCGACCCGACCCCGCGCGCCATCGACGGGTCGTGGTCGATCCTGGTCTCGGGCATCGGCGGCGCGGGCGTGGTGACCGTGGGCCAGACGCTGGCCGTGGCGGCGCATGCCGACGGGTATTTTTCGTCGAACCTCGACATCACCGGGCTGGCGCAGAAATACGGCGCGGTGCATTCCCACATCAAGATCGCGCTGTCGCCCGACGACATGCGCGCCACCCGCATCGCCGCCGGCGAGGCGGATGCGCTTATCGGCTGCGACCTTGTCGTCGCCGCCGGGGACGAGGCGATTTCCAAGCTGACGCCGGGCAAGTCGGTCGCGGTGACCGACATCACGGTGGTGCCGACCTCGGAGTTTTCCAAGAACCCCGATTGGCGGCTGTACGGCGCCGAACAGCTTGAGCGGCTGACCCGCGTTCTGGGCGATGGCGTCCGCAGCATGGACGCCCAGCATCTGGCGGAAAAGGTCATGGGCGACCGCGTCTTTGCCAACATGCTGCTGATGGGCGCGGCCTGGCAGCAGGGTGGCATCCCGCTCTCGCTCGAAGCCGTCCACCGGGCGATCGTGCTGAACGGCGTCGCGATCGACAAGAACAAGCGCGCCTTCGACCTGGGGCGCCTTGCAATGGCCGACCCCGAGGCAGCCGCGAAACTGGCGGGCGACGCCGCGCCGATCCTGCTGGAGAGCCGTCGCGAAACCCCGCTTGACGAGGTGATCGCCACCTGCGTGGCGGAACTGACCGCCTACAAGGATGCGGCCTTTGCCAAGCGTTACACCGACATGCTCGGCCGGGTGAAAACCGCGGGCCTGAGCGCTGCCGCAGAGCGCGCCGTCGCCAAGGGCTATTACAAGCTGATGGCGGTCAAGGACGAGTGGGAAGTGGCGCGGCTTTACAGCAAGCCCGAGTTCCGCAAGCAACTCGAAGAGACCTTCGAAGGCGACATGGAGCTGACCTTCTACTTCGGCGCCTGGCCCTATGGCGGCGTCGATCCCAAGACCGGCAAGCATGTCAAGGGCGCGGTCAAGGGCAAGACGGCGATGCGCTTCTTCGGCCTGATGAACCGGTTCCGGGGGCTGCGCGGCACCCTTCTCGACCCGTTCCGCAACAATGCCGAAGCAAAACTCGCCCGCAAGCTGCTGGCCGACTATGAGGCCGATATCGACTTCGCGCTGGCCAATTGGTCGGATGCCACCGCCAAGGCGCTGACCGAACTGCTGGACCTGCCCGAACACATCCGCGGCTACGGCCCTGTGCGCGAACGCCACGCCGAAGCCGCCGACAAACGCCGCGCTGCGTTGAAGGCGGCAGTCACCACCCCCGCCGCCAACGCGGCATGACCGGAGAATATGACATGAAACTGCGATCCGACAAGGTCACCGTTGGCAAGCTGAACACCGGCGCGCGGGCCCTGTGGCGGGCGACCGGCACGCTTCCGGAGGAGTTCGGCCACCAGCGGCGTCAGACGGATTTCGGCTGAGAGAAGTTGCGCATTCGCGCAGGGGCGGCATTTGCAGCGTCTGGCGCAAGCGAGGAGGCACGAACCTATGATCTGGATCGCCCTGCACTATGCCTTGGTGCTCGCCTGCGCGGTGCGCGTTCTTCTGCGGCCGCACCGTGATCCGTCTGCGCGCGTCGCATGGTTAGCGGTGCTTTTCGCGCTGCCGGTCGCGGGCGTCGTCGCCTACCTTTTCCTTGGCGAAACGAGCATTGGCCAAAAGCGTGTCGAGCGGCTGAGACGAATTCTTCGGGAACTGCCGAAGCCGCGCGGACCTGAACCGGCGCAGAACGAGGTTCTCGCGCCCCCTGTTCCGGACCGATACGCGCAGCTATTCAACATTGGCCGCTCGATCAGCGGATACTACCCTGTTGGCGGAAACCGGGCCAGGTTGATGAAAGACTCCGATGCTGCGATCGACGAGATGATCGCCGATATCGACGGGGCTCGGGACCACGTCCATCTGATGTTCTACATTTGGTTACCCTACGGTAACGGCGGCAAGATGGTCGAGGCACTGAAGCGCGCGGCTGCGCGCGGTGTGACTTGCCGCGCCATGGTCGACGATCTCGGCTCGCGGGACCTGATCCGAAGTCCGCATTGGAAGGCGATGGGCGATGCCGGCGTGAAGCTGGCCCGTGCTTTGCAGATCGGAAATCCGCTCTGGCGGGTTTTCGACGGCCGGGTCGATCTTAGGGATCATCGCAAGATCCTCGTGATAGACAACCGCGTCACCTATTGCGGCAGCCAGAACTGCGCCGACCCTGCCTTTCTGCCCAAGGCGATATACGCGCCTTGGGTTGATGCGGTCATGCGTTTCGAGGGGCCAGTGGTACGACAGGCGCAGCACCTCTTCGTCAGCGACTGGATGGCCAACTTCGACGAGGACATTAGCGATGTCCTCGACGCGCCGTTGGGCCCGCAAACGCCTGGCTTCACCGCACAGGTGGTGGCGACGGGGCCGACGGTACGAAATTCTGCGATGCCCGAGATGTTCGAGAGCATCATGTACACTGCACTGCGAGAGCTTGTCATCACGACGCCCTACTACGTGCCGACCGAGGCAATACAGGCGGCACTCTGTGCCGCGGCCAACCGGGGTGTCGATGTGACCATCGTGTTCCCGGCACGTAACGACGATTTCGCGGTCGGGGCGACGAGCCGGTCCTATTACGAGGATCTGCTGACCGCGGGCGTAAAGATCTACGAATTTCAGCCCGGCCTTCTGCACACGAAATCCATGACCGTGGACGGCGAGTTAGCGCTGATCGGATCGGCGAACATGGACCGGCGAAGTTTCGACCTGAACTACGAAAACAACATCCTTTTCCATGATGCCACGCTAACCGCCGAACTGCGTGCGCGCCAGAAGCTATACATAGCCGCAAGCATGGCGGTCACCCTGGAACAGGTACAGGGCTGGCCTTGGCATGAGCGGCTTTGGAACAACGCTTTGGCAACCGTCGGGCCAGTTCTTTAACCACCGACCCCTAACTGACGGGGGGTGAGTGATCAGGTCACAGATCTGCAACGCGAAGCTTCCTTCGGGTATACTTCAGCAAGCTTGATCAACGAACCACGTCCAACCAGGCCGTTGCAATCAGGCGGGGTCCATATACGTCTTCAAATGACAGCTCCGATCACAGCTTCAACCGAAACTCGGTAGGTGTGACGCCGGTCCATCTTTTGAATGCTCGAGAGAAACTTGGGGCGTTGGAAAACCCGAGCATTTCGGCGATTTCCTCGTTCTTCATGGATCGCTCGCTGCCAAGGATCTCTAGTGCCTTCTGTTTTCGAACATTGTCTCGAGTCTTCTGGAACGACGTCCCCAGCCAAGTGAAGGTGCGCTGCAAGCTCTTTGGATGCACATCGATGCGATGGGCAAGGTCTTTCAAGCCAAAGGATCCTTCGCAGATCCCTTTGTGACAAGCGATTTCCAACCAAACTTTTATGGCCTCGCGTCGGGATATATCATCGAACTCTCCGCGCCTGGCAGACGGGATTTTCCAGTTCAATTCCAATGGCAGCTGTAACCATTCCGTGGGAAATCGGATCTTTACGCCGTTCCACTTTTGTTTCAAGATCGAAGGCTTTGGTACAAGCTCTGGTGGAATGCCGGCGTCTTCCTGCACTACGATCAAGATCCGCGAGCGGTCGAACTCTTGGGCGACCGCCAATCTCAGTAAGGTTACCCAAATACTCGCGAGTGCGGCATCGGCCTGAATGATCGGTGCCGACGGGTTGAAAGTTCTCTTGCCCAAGATCACGGTGAAATCCACATTAATCTCAAGGGAATAGTGGATATTGCTGATCTGCCGATCGATTTCGAGGATTGCACGAGGAAGAAACTCGGCCAGCGTGCGTGATGCTTTGAAGCTTTCTCGAACAAAAACTGGACCAGCCTCCACGAACACCGCTGCGGCGCGGGCCGCGAAGTAGGGATCACCGAGCGCATCAGCCATTTCCTGCTCCGCACGGTAAAGCGCATTGCCTGTAATGAGTGTCGCGGGGTCCGAGAGGTCGAAGCTTTCGAGGTGAGCGGCCCTGAGCACTCGATCGGTGTTGCCGCCTAGCTGTTCGAATAGTTCAAGAAACGGCTGAAGCTGCAGTGCACGGTTGAATGCGATCCCATCATTAATCATTCAGCTGTCCTACGTATGAAAACTCGACCCGACGATACGCAAGCTTTTGCATTGCTTCTATGTACTTATCTCGTGAGGACAGAAATCAACTGCAGCTGTCCATCAGCGGTACGCTATTATGTGTCGGCAACAGGTATGGTCTAACGCGAACGCCACGACTCCTGAAGCCCATCAACAGTGACGGATATCGTTTATGTTCTTGAAAAACGCACTCCACTTTAGCTGCACCTTTGCCATCTTGGTTGCCACTGCCAGCGCGGCCTTGGCCAACGACATCGTCATCATGAACGGTCGTGTGATCGACCCTGAGACGGGCTTGGATGCAATTCGCAACGTAGCGATCCAAGATGGCCGTATCTCGGCGATCAGCGAATTCCCGCTTGAGGGCAATATCGTGGTCGATGCCACGGGTCATGTCGTATCTCCCGGTTTCATCGACCTGCATGCACATGGGCAGAGCATCGGCGACTATCGGATGCAGGCGATGCAGGGGGTGACGACAGCGCTCGAGCTTGAATCCGGCGTATTGCCAATCGGCGACTGGTACGACGGACAGGCTGCCAAGAGCCTGCCGATCAACTACGGTGCGGCGGCGGGCTGGACCTATGGCCGGATTGCCACCTTCGACAACACTGACCCGCTGGCAACCGTCGAATTCTTCCAACAGGCCCAGGCCGAAAACAGCTGGAAGATGGACATCGCCGACCCAGTCCAGACCGGGAGAATCCTGTCGCTGGTCGAACAGGGGCTGAAGGAGGGCGGACTGGGTATCGGGGTCAACGCCGGATACGCGCCTGGATATGGTCAAAAAGAATACTTCGCGTTGGCCGAACTGGCCAATGAATACGGCGTCGCGACCTACACCCATGTCCGCTACGCCAGCGTCATCGAACCGCAAAGCTCGTTCGAGGCGCTGAAGGAACTTATTTCCAACGCGGCGATTACCGGCGCGCATATGCACATCTGCCACATCAACAGTACCTCGATGGCGGACATCGAGGCAACGCTGGCCCTCTTGGAAGAGGCGATGGCGCAGGGCATCAATATCACCGTCGAGGCCTATCCCTACGGCGCGGCCAGCACTGTGATCGGCGCCGCCATGTTCACCGGGCCGGACTGGCGGGAACGAATGCAATCGACCTCGGAGAATTTTCAGCTTGGCGCCGACCGGATGACCGAGGACGAACTCGCCGATTACCAGGCCAACAAGCCCGGCACCTTCATCACCTGGCACTTCCTGGATGAAAGCAAGTCCGAGGATCTCGCCATGCTCGACATGTCGGTGACGCATCCCGCCACATTGATCGCTTCGGATGCGACGTTCTGGTCCTATTTCGACGACGACGGCAATATTCAGACCTATACCGGCGATGAGTGGCCACTGCCGGACAACGTGTTTGCCCATCCGCGCTCGGCCGGGACCTTCGCCAAGATCCTGCGCTCATACGTGCGTGAGCGCGGCGTGCTGTCGCTAAGCGAGGCGATCCGCAAGATGTCTCTGATGCCGGCGCAGACTTTGGAAGACTTCGTGCCACAGATGCGCCGAAAGGGCCGGCTTCAGGTGGGTATGGACGCCGATATCGTGGTGTTCGATCCCAAGACAGTGGCGGACCGCGCGACCTTTGAGAACGCCAACCAACCGGCCGTCGGCGTGCAGACCGTGCTCGTGAACGGCGGCTTTGTCGTTCGCGACGGAAGCCTCCTCCTCGACGCGCCGCACGGACAGCCGATCCGAAGGGAACCGGCGCAGTGAGACAGAACCCCGAAAGACACCAGGAAGAGCGAAAGATACCAATGAAACTGAATTCGTCCTTTGCCGCGGCGGCTGTTGCATCCGCGTTATTTGTGGCCAGCGCCCTCCACGCCCAGGAATACGATCTCGTCATCCTGAATGGTCGGGTCATGGACCCTGAAACCCTGTATGACGGCATTGCCAATGTCGGGATTTCGGACGGTCGTATCGTCGAGATTTCCAAGGAACCCCTGTCGGGGACGAAGGAAATCGATGCGTCCGGACACATCGTTGGGCCGGGCTTCATCGACACCCATTTCCACTGGCAGCAGCCGATGGGTTATTCAATCGGGCTTCGTGACGGATTGACCACCAGCCTGGACATCGAAGAGGGCTGCGCTGGCACAATCATCGCCGAGTGGTACGAGTCGCGTGCCGGTGTGACGCAGGCGAATTACGGATGCGCCTCCAGCCATGAGCAGGCCCGCGCCATCGTTCTCGATGGGTTCTCCGACAAGGAAATCCTGCTTCATGGACCCGCCGCGGCGTTGGAGATTCGGAAGGGTTCGGGTTGGAGCCTGACCGAGGCAGACTACGATACGGGCAACGAGATCCTGCGGATCATTGACAAGGGTCTTCAGGACGGTGGTCTTGGTATCGGCAGCACCCTTGGTTACATGCGGGATGGTGTGACCTCGCGCGAGATGTTCGAAGTGCAGAAGGTTGCGGCCCGCTATGGCAGGCATACAGCCGTACACACCCGATTTACCCCTGACAACGCCACTTTCGAGAATCTCGGCCTTCAGGAAATCATCGCCAACGCGCTGGCTCTGGACGCGCCGGCCACGATCAATCACTACAACAACCCGGGTTGGCGCCTTGGCCACGAACTCATTCAGCGTTTGCAGGAACAGGGTTACAACATCTGGGGCGAGATCTATCCCTATGCTGCGGGCTCCACGGCGTTGAACGCGGTCTTCCTGAAGCCAGAAAACTGGGTAGATCGCCTGGGCCACAGCTACGAGGATACGTTGCAGGATCCTGTGACTGGAGATTTCTATACGCTGGAAAGCTATAACAAGGCCGTGGAGGAAACCCCGACCAAGGAAATCGTGCTCTTCAAGATGCCGCCCGAAGACTCCTTGAAATGGCTGACACTCAAGGGCACGACCATGGCCAGCGATGCGATGTTCGCCGAGCCCTTGCTCGCACCTTGGAATACTCCATTCGAGGAGTTGGGCAACATGCATCCGCGCGGCGCCGGTGCGCGCGCTGCCACGCTGCGCCTCGGGCGCGAGAACGATATCCCGATTATGCAGCTGTTGTCGATCCTCAGCTACAACGCCGCGCACCATTTGGGCCGGACAGGGCTGAAGGCCATGCAGGAGCGGGGCCGGATACAAGAGGGTATGGTCGCAGATATCGTGGTGTTCGATCCCGAGATCGTGACCGACAATTCCACTTATGATCAGGGCTCGATCCCATCGACAGGTTTCAAGGCCGTTATTGTAAACGGCGAGGTCACGGTGCGCGACGACGAACTGCTGGAAGTGTTCGCTGGCCAGCCGATCCGTTTCGAGCCCGAGGCCGGGCCGCGTTTCGAGCCGGTCTCGGAAGAGGCGTGGAACCGAGAGTTTTCGACCGGGATGCCGGATGTGGCACCCGGGATTCCTCCGAAAGGCGGCAATTGAAACTGCCTTGTGCGTTTGAGAGGTTTGGAATGCGGTTCTTTTTGACAACTGTGGCGGCCATTCTGGCCGCCACGCCGATGTTGGCCGGTCCCCGCGCCATCGATTTCAACCAACTGCCGGATCCTGCCGCGTTGGCCTTCGAAGATCCATTCATCGAGATGGAACTGAAGGACCTGGAAGACCTACGCACTGTCGTGCGCTTGCAAGAGCGATTGAACAGCGAGACGTTTGACGCCAACACGCGAAACAGGCTTGCTGCTCAGGTCAATGAGGCCCGCAAATCGCTGGCGCAAGAAGGCCATGACATTGAGGAACTGCTGGCGGCCCGTTGGGAGGTGGCAATTCAACGAAAACGCGCCAAGCTCGCAACCAATCCTGCTTATGACAGTGCCGAAGTTGTCTTGGATGGGTTCCTGATACCCGCTGAAACCGACCCGGATGGTGCTTCGGTGGGTTACCTGGTGTCCGAGATTGGGCTATGCAGTCACAAACCGGCACCGCCGCCGAACCAGTTGGTGCGCGTCCGTTATGAGGGAAGTTTTCCAACCAGGAACCTGTATGTGCCAGTCCGCGTTATGGGCACCTTGTCTACGGACCCGAAAGATCAGACAATATTCATGTTGGACGGCACCGTGCGCATGGCCAGCATGTGGAATTTGTCTGCTTACAGGATCACCGTGCAGGGACCAGTCGCGGAGATCGAGATGGGCCAAGGCGCGCAGGGCGGTATCGATCCTTTGGCCGTCGTGCAGGGTTCGGAATGAACAGCCTGAAACGAAGCCTGGATGCGTTTCACCAGCTTAATTCCTTTGGGCGCTCACTGATGATCTTTGCGCAACCTGGGTCTTTGCTCGGCCGTCGTCCCTGCAGGAGCAAGGCGGGACTGGTGATTTTCTCCCTTTTGTTGCTTTTCACATATCCGGAGCAGTCGCATGCACAAAGCTTGGACGATCTCGGATTCGAGTCGCGCCTCAGTGTAGCTGGCACACTCGCGGCTGAGGCCGAGGGTCAGAGAACTGGTCTCCTTGAGGGGGCAATCGCCCAGAGAAAGAACTTCGAAGCTCGAACCGGCGTCTCCTTCGGTATCGACAATCAAATCCAATACTTGGGCACGAATTCCGGCAAAAAAAAACCTTCTGACGCATCTTCGAATGCGTTTCGCATCTATGGCACATGGAGAGCCGTGGGTCAGAACACGTCGAACGACGGCACGTTGGTTTTCAAGGTCGAGAACCGATCCGCTATCGGAAACAGGATGTCCACACAGGCGCTTGGGCCGTCTCTTGGGTATGCCGGTCTGTTCTCATCCACCTTCAGCGATGCGGGCTGGGTCTTGACCAATTTCTATTGGCGCCAGCGCTTTGCGAGCGGTCGCGGCAGTTTCGTGATCGGACAGGTCGATGTCACCGACTATGTGAATGTCGATGGGCTGGCGAACCCCTGGACGGCGTTTACAAATCTTGAGTTTCAGCAGCAATCAACCTTTCCGGCCCCCAGTCAGGGTTTGGGCGCTGCACTCAGGTGGCGGGTCGATAATAATTGGGTCATTCTGGCTGGTTTCGCACACGCAAATGGTGATCCATCTGACCCAGGTCGAAGCGCAAAAGACCTTTTCGAGACCGGCGAAACCTTCAAGCATTTCGCAATCGGCTGGACCCCTGATTGGGGGGCACTCTTTGATCGGCTCTTGCAGCTTACAGTCTGGCAGGTTGATGAACGCACTGCAGCCGGCGTTCCGGAGGGTCATGGTATCTCATTTGCCGCAAGCGGCCGTTCCGGTTCCTGGCATCGTACGTTCCGCGTCGGATATGCAAACGGTGGTGGTACTGCGCTGGATCGTTCGATCAGCTTTGCGACTGCATACGAGGCACGCGGTGACAAGGACTTAGCCGGCCTTGGATTGAATTGGGGACGTGCACCTGGAAGTTCGCTGAATCAGTACACGCTGGAAGCGTTTTATCGTTATGATCTGAACGATTTCTTCCAGATTACGCCTCAGGTTCAATATGTTGTGAATCCGATCGGCGATCCGAGTTCTGACGCCATCGCGGTCTTCGGAGTACGTTTGAGAGCAGTATTCTAACCCTGTTGGGGCTGTGTCAAAAAAACCGAGGGGGGGTATCGAATGAGGGCGTTGCACGTCGAAAACCTGACTTTCAATTGGCCCGGGTCGGAAAAAGCGACGCTGCGCATACCAAACCTGTCGCTGGCTCAGGGTGAGAGGAATTTCTTGTTTGGCCCCAGCGGGTGCGGAAAATCCACGCTCCTCTCAGCTATCGCAGGCGTGGTGGATGTTTCACCGGGGGCTATCCTGGTCGCGAACAACGACATAGGCGCGTTGAATGGCGGTGCGCGGGATCGGTTCCGGGTGGACCATATCGGCATGATCTTTCAGGTGTTCAACCTCATTCCGTGGCTGAGCGCGCTCGAGAATGTCCTTCTGCCTTGTAGATTCTCCAAGCGTCGGCTCGCGCGTGCGGGCGAGGATCCTGCGGGAGCGGCCCGACATCTGCTCGGCGAACTAGGGCTGTCGGATACGTCCCTGGTATCCAAGCCGGCTAGCGAACTCAGCGTGGGTCAGCAACAACGGGTTGCCGCCGCGCGCGCGCTGATCGGCAAGCCGGACCTGATCCTGGCGGACGAGCCGACCTCGGCGCTCGATGAGGCGGCGAAGGCGGTCTTTGTCGATCTGCTGGCAAGGGAATGCGCCGAAGCGGGCAGCGCGCTGCTCTTCGTCAGCCATGACCGCAGCCTGGAGCATCATTTCGACCGCAGTGTTGATTTCCTGGCCCTCAACGGGGGCGCGGCCTGATGCTGGTTTTCAGCTTGCGCAGCCTGTGGAACCGCCGCTTCGTGGCCGGCCTGACCGTGCTGGCCATCAGCCTCAGCGTCGCGCTGATCCTCGGTGTCGAGCGGCTCAGGGACGGCGCGCGCGACAGCTTTGCCAACTCCGCGTCAGGGATCGACCTGATCGTGGCGCCGCGCGGCAATTCGGTGCAGATCCTGATGGCCACCGTCTTCGGCGTCGGCGGCACCGGGACGGGCATGACCTGGGACAGCTTCGAGTGGCTGGAAGATCGGCCCGAGGTGGCCTGGGCGGTCCCGATCCAGATGGGCGACAATCATCGCGGCTATCCGGTGATCGGGACGGATGCATCGTATTTCGAGCATTTCCGGCACTCTGGCGATCAGCCTCTCTCCCTCGCCGCAGGCACGATCCTTGCCGATGACGGGGCGGATGCCGCCGTGGTCGGGGCCGAGGTTGCGGCGCGGTTCGACTATGCCCCCGGTGCGGTGATCGTCAACACCCACGGCTCGGGCGAGGTTTCCTTCGACCTGCACGACGACGCGCCCTTCACAATATCGGGTGTGCTCGCGCCGACGGGTACCGCCGTCGACCGGATGGTCTTTGTCACGCTCGAAGGCTTCGACGCCCTGCATGCGGAAGAAGACGCGCCTGCTGCCGACCCCCTCGACCCGGCCGCCATGCCCACCGACGATCATGACGATCATGACGATCATGACGGGCATGACGCGCACGAAGATCATGGCGCACACGAAGGCACGGAGTCCAAACACGGTCACGAACCGGACCGGATTAATGCCGTCTACGTTGGGCTGATCGATCGGACGAATGTCCTCGGTCTGCAGCGGGCCGTCAACGAACGCCCCTCCGATGCGTTGAGCGCCGTCCTCCCTGCAGTTGCGCTCGCCGAGCTCTGGGGGATTACCGGGACAGCCGAGCGCGCGATGCGACTGATGGCGTGGGCCGTGGCTTTGGCAGGAATGATCGGCATGGTGGTCATGCTCTCTGCGACCCTCGACACCCGCCGCCGCGAATTCGCGATCCTGCGGTCTGTTGGCGCCACGCCTACACGCATCTTTATGCTAATCGTCACCGAGGCTGCCATCCTCACCGCGGCGGGGCTGATCCTCGGCCTTGTTCTGCTCACGGTGGCCACGTTCGTGACCGACCCGATCCTGTCTGCCCGTTTCGGTCTGAGGTTGGGATTGAATGTCTTCGGTGCGCGCGAATTGGCCACCCTTTTCGTCATCTTCTGGGCCGGGCTCCTCGCCTCGCTCATCCCGGCCGTCCGGGTCTACCGCATGACGCTGGCCGACGGGCTGTCGGTTCGGCTATGATAAATGAAGGGGATTCCTCCATGACCATGTTCGCCCGCTTCGTCTTGATACTCTCGCTTGCCGTTTCTCCGGGTCTCGCACAGGCGACTGAACCTCCGGAAATCTCGTGGGATACGCTTGCACCTCCGGCCACCGTGATTGAGAACCCGTTCGAGAACCTCACCGATGACCAGATGGACAGCTTGCGCCAGATCCTGCGGTTCGAAGCACGGGCGGAGCGGAGTGATTACGCTGAAGCTCGCGCCGAAGCGCAAGCGTTGCGCAAACAATTGGCCGAGGACGGTCTCGATGTCGACGGGTTGTTCGCCGCGCGCCTCGCGATCATGGAAGAACGTGAAGCTGCGGCCACCAAGGTGAACGAAGACCTCGTTGGCATGAGCGTCCGCCTGCCGGGCTATGTTCTCCCTCTGGAATTTAAGGGTCGCAAGGTTGTCGAGTTTCTTCTCGTGCCCACAGTCGGCGCCTGTATCCATACTCCGCCGCCGCCCGCCAACCAGATCGTCCATGTCGTGTATCCCGAGGGCATCGAGGTTAGCGGTCTCTTCACCCCGGTATGGATCACCGGGACCATGGTCGCCCAGAGTTCGGTTCAGACGGTTGGCTATGTCGACGGACAGGCTCCGGTTTCTGTCAGCTATTCGATGCAGCCGCTGCTGGTCGAGGACTATAGCAGCTGAGGATCTTGTCGGCTCCAGACGGCGGTGTCAGAAGGAATCCGGTTCAGACGGGCAGGGCACTCTCGTGGCTTCTCTGCATGCCGAAACGTGATCTGTTCAAATATTTCCACAGCAGCCCAGAGATCATTCGTCTGGCGGTGATGTTGTACGTCAGATTTCCCCTGTCACTGCGCAATGTCGAGAATCTGCTTCACGAGCGCGGTATCGATGTGAGCTACGAGGCGGTTCGGTTCTGGTGGCACCGGTTCGGGCCGATGTTCGCCAATGAGATCAACTAACGGCGGATTGAAGGGATGAAATCCAGCCGCTGGCAGTGGCATTTGGATGAGAGTGTGCCGCGAGGCTCCGGCATTTTTCCGGGTGCCGAGCTACGCGAAAGATGAGGGTAGGTGCCTCGAAGCCGGCCGCAGGGGCAGGCGTCAAACCACTGCAAGCTGCGACGGTAAAGCGCCGTGGTGGTGAGCGTTGCAGATAAGGCGGGCTTCGAGCCCGTCAGGTATGGTCTGGAGAGACGAGCGTAAGCGAACCGCTGATGAGGTGTCGAAAAGTGCAAGATGATGTCGAAACCGGGGGGAATTCGTTAACCTGGGACGAGTCTGGGGGGCGACCTGATTTCTGCCCAGATGGCATCCGGCATGAAGGCGGCGTGACTCCAGATCAGGCTTTCGTGTGGAACGCGGGAACCTTTCGCCCCGATGACAAGGGAGAAACCCAAGCAGGCGGACCCTGTGAGGGTGAGATTACCGATGCGGGGCACAGGGGCGGAGCAACCCGTAGTAGTGATGAAGGTCCTGTAATGGGGCTGCAGCGAAGGGGTTGCGTTGTTCAGCTCTGAAGCGGGGACAACCGGCGACGGGAGGATCTGTCGCTGCAGGAGCGAGGAACAGGCGATGGCGCTTCGGGTAGCTCTGGACGCGCGCTTCGGGGATCGAATGCGTCGGGCACAGACAGATCGCGGTCGCGCGGCCCCTTGCGGTTATTCTTCACCGGCTCTGGGTCGAGGGAACGGAATTCGAGGCGAGTCGCGCGGGCATCTTCCAGCAACCTCTGCAGGATCGCGGTTTCGCTCGTCACCGATGCCCCCTGCGTCGTTCCACCTCCGCCGAGATCTGCGCTGCCATCAATGCCGCCACTCGTCCGGGCCAGGTGACCCAGACATCCCGTTCCTGCCGCGCAAGGCGAAACACCAGCGTTTCCGCCCGCGCCCGTTCGACCAGCGCGCCTTTCTTCTTTTGGATCGCAAGCTGGCGTTCCTGCGCCTGGTAGACCGTCAGCGCCGTGCGCGCTTTCAGATAGGACGAGGTCTCTCCCGGACCGCTGATCAATCCGTCCCCGCCCAGGGACCGGCATTGTTGGTCAGGGTCAGTCATCTCCGCCCGCCGCGCATCGGAGCCGTCCGCATCGATCGACCCATCGTCGAAGAGCACCAGTCGCCCGTTCCGGCGCGCCTTCTGCACGCCGCCGCGGGACAGGCCGGAATGGACGGCATATTCCCGCTCGCTCATCTCTTGCATGGCCAGAATGCTCCACTCAAGCCGATGATATCATTCGGATTTGAGTTGATAGATTGGCGCGACAGAGCGAGTCTGATCGCAAGAAAACGATGCAACTCACCCAAGGATGACCCGCCATGACCACCCGCCGCAAGACCCGGAGCAACGACGAGGCCCTGAGCGCCTTCATCGCCGCCAAGACCGAGATCGACGTGATGCTCGATCGTCTGAAAGCCCTCAGCGCCGACCATTTTGAGTTCGACCAGGAGGCCATCAACTGGGGTGCCGTCGGATCGCTCAACTCTGTCGCCGCCGATCTGCGCAAGATCACCGACTTCCTTTTTGGCGAGGTCGAACACGCCGCCTGAGGCGCCTGCGGCCGCGCGAAACCCACCCCGCCATCTGGCGGGGCTTGCCTCCGTAGAAGGTGCGCCAGGCGCGTGCCGGAACACCGGAGGCCACGATGCCCAAACTCACCGATACCCAATCGATCATCCTGTCCCGTGCGTCAGCCCGGCCGGGGAACCTGGCCCTGCCGCTGCCCGACGGGCTGCACGGCGCTGCCGCCAGGACAGTCGTTGGCAAGATGATGTCCCACGGCTGGCTTGAAGAGGTCGACGCCAACCTGCGCCGGGGCGAGCCCCTGTGGCGTGAGACCGGTGATGGTCACGGCACCACACTCATTGCCACCGAGACCGGGCTGGCAGCCATCGGGATCGATCCGGTGGCGGCGGGTGCGGTCGCCCGGGCGCGGAGGGCGAAAGTGGAGACGGGCGCGACGTCCGAGGTTCCCTCCCGGCCCAAGAGTCGCGCCGGAACAAAGCAGGCGCAGGTTATCGCGTTGTTGCAAAGGCCCGAGGGCGCGACGCTCGCAGAGATTGCCGCTGCGACCTCGTGGCAGTCGCACACGGTGAGGGGGATGATTGCCGGGGCGCTGAAGAAGAAGCTGGGCCTGCCCATCACCGCTGAGAAGGTTGAGGGCAAGGGGATGGCGTACCGGATTGATCTCCTGTCCAAGGCATCCACAAACTGACTTAACGGTATCGTTTTGCCAGCTCCGAAACTTGATCCCGCAGAATGGCGGAAAGTCAGCTTACCGGAGAGCGGGCTCTGCTGTTCTTGAGGGCTGAAAAACTCTCGCCGGTTTCCGCCAACACCGCCTCTTCTCCGGTAAACGCTTGCCAGCGCTCGATGGCGACATCGACATAGGCCGGGTTCAGTTCCACGCCGAAGCTTACCCGGCCGGTGGTCTCGGCCGCGATCAGCGTGGTGCCAGATCCCATGAACGGCTCATAGACCGCCTGGCCGGGGCTCGAGTTGTTCAGGATCGGCCGCCGCATGCATTCCACCGGCTTTTGCGTGCCATGCACCGTGTCGGCGTCCTGATCCCGGTTGGCGATCTGCCAGAGCGTTGTCTGTTTGCGATCGCCAGCCCAGTGGCCCTTGCCCTTGGCGCGCACGGCATACCAACAGGGTTCGTGCTGCCAATGATAATCCCCGCGGCTCAACACCAGCCGGTCCTTGGCCCAGATGATCTGTGACCGGATGGCAAAACCGGCCGCTGTCAGGCTCTCGGCCACGGTCGTGGCATGCAGCGCCCCGTGCCAGACATAGGCGACGTCGCCGGGAAACAGCGCCCACGCCTCGCGCCAGTCGGCGCGGTCGTCATTCAGCACCTTGCCGGTGCGTCTGGTTTTCGCCGCGCCGGCATGGTTGCGCCAGGAGGGATCGTACTCCACGCCATAAGGCGGGTCGGTAACCATCAACAAGACCGTACATCGCCCAGCAGTCGCCCGACCACATCGGCGCTGGTGCTGTCGCCACAAATCCGGCGATGCGGCCCGAGCTGCCAGATATCGCCCAGCGCCGACACCGGCGTGACCGGCAAATCGGGTACATCGTCCTCACCCTCGACCGGGCCATCACCGCCCAGCGCCTCGGGGCCGCGCAGCAGGGCATCCAGATCGTCATCACTGATGCCGAGAACATCGAGGTCGAAATCCTCGGCCAGCAGTCCCGCGATTTCGTCACGCAGCAGGGCCTCGTCCCAGTCACCAAGTTCGGTCAGCTTGTTGTCCGCGATCCGGTAAGCCCGGCGCTCGGCCTCGTCGAGATGGCTGAGCCGGATTACGGGCACCTCGGTCAGCCCCAGGACCGTGGCGGCCAGCACCCGACCGTGGCCGGCGATCAGTTCGCCATCTTCGGCCACCATGCGGGGCGCGGTCCAGCCGAACCTGGCCATGCTGGCGGCGATCTTCGCCACCTGGTCCTCGCCGTGCATCTTGGCATTTCGGGCATAGGGGCGCAGCCGCTCGATCGGCCAGGTTTCGATCTGGCTCGGCGCAAAGACGAGGTCCATGGGGCAGGTCTCGGATGTGGGAAAAACGAAAGCGCCCGAGAGGGGTTTCCTCCGGGCGCTATTCTTCGATGATCAATGGGTAGGTCAAGGGGGGCAGCTTTGTCGATCTGAAAAGTGTAGTAGATTCAAAGCCTTCCAAGAAGGGTGGCTTCCGTCCGGGGTGGCTTCCCCGAAGGTGGATTCCAGGTGGATTCCCCGGTGAGGAATCCAGTCGCTAGCGAACCGCCGCGCTGAGCCCCCCCGCATATGTTTGGCGCCAGGGAGGAACCATGGGAGCGGGGGGCGTTTGCTTCACAGCAGACCTTCGTGTATTTTGTAGCTAACAGCCGGAACAAGCCCGGAGCGGCCTCTCAATGAGACCTTGGTGGCTGTACTGCAGCAAGTGCCTGTTGGTCTGCCTCAAAACAAGGCCCTCTGACAAGACCTGAGGCGGGCTGGTCGCCGAGGCAAACGCACAAAATGCAGTTTTTACGCTCCAATCAAGCGAAGATGCCTGGGTCGATCCTGTCCACGGACGTGATTACATCAGCTGGAATGTTCAATCTCTTCGCTGCCCGGCGCAAGCTCTCCTCGTCGGGGGCTTCATAAAGGCAATACGTCTTTCGTTTGTCGGCGCTGAGAAAGGAAAAAATCCATTCAATGCCTTCTTCGTCGTTGATCGACTTGATATGCTTCTTTGCTTCGTCGTCGACTTCCAGCTTTTCCGCAAAGTTTCTTTCAATAATGAATCTCGGCATCTCATCCTCGCAATACGGGGAATTCGTTTTCAGATTGTCGTGGCTTCCAGCTTGGCCCTTAACTTGACCATATCGAGTTTCCTGGCTACTGCCAACGCTTCGGCCTCAAGTTGCAGGGCGCGCTCCATGTCCTTTTTCCTCCCGCGTCGCCGCAGCGCAGTTGAATAGGCTGCCTTGCTGTGTGCGATCCAAGGCAATGCGTTCATCTTGGCATCGATCTCGATGGCAGTTTCGAACATGTGGTCGGACGCATCCCAATCCCCCAGTAGCCCCGCCAGACTGCCCAACCGCCGCGAAGCTGCCCCGGCACAAACTGTCGTGGCGCCTGCGGTAATGGTCAGCTTCTCATAGGGCATCAGTTTTTCGTAGACTGTCTTTGCGTGCTCCTCGTGTCCCACCGCCACGCAAATATCTGCCAGATAAGAAAGCGTGGTGGAGTAAAGCGCGTCCTTGGGCAGTTCGAAGCCTGTTTCGGCCAGTTCGTTCAGGATGCGCTCGGCGGCGTCCCTGAAGCCCAGTTCCACTGCGATCACTGCGAAGCCGGGTTGCCATGTCGTGTCTTCGGGGCTCTCCGACATCAGGCGCTTGATTACCGGGGCCACTTCCTGAAGGCGGTTCTGCTCCCGCCGAATTGTGAACATCTGGACTCCGTAAACGCCTTCGACATGTTCCCCATGGGTCCGGCGGCCGATCTTGACCGCTTCGTTCGCGTATCTTTCGGCCAGTTCGAAATCCCCTTCCAGGATCGCGATCATCGCACGGGCGTGAACCTGCACCCAGTAAAGCTGGAGGTGGTTTTCCTTCTTTGAAATATCGGTCAGCATGTCCAGCGAATGATCCATCAGCTGGCGGTCGGCCATTTCGGCCCCTAGAAAGAGGCTGAGCGTCCGGTCCCGGCCCTGATCTATAGTACCCAGCTTCTCGGCGACGCTGTGCATAGCCTGAAGGTTTTCGCGCCAATGGTCCCGCTCATCCTTGCTGCGCGCAATGAACGGAGCTCCGAAGCGTGACATCATGACCGAGAACTGGGCCTTGTGGTCGCCAAGCTTGGCGGCCAACTCCATGGCTTCTCGCCCGAAGGCGCTGCTCTTTTCGTATTGCCCCGTGAACGTGTAGGCGCGCGCAAGCTGGCTTTTCAGCCCGGCCCGGCGTTTTTCGTCCTGTTCCGAAAGGTCCTCCAGGGCCTGATTGCAGAACAGGATCGCCTTGGCATGCCAGTCGCTGGCCATCATGGCTGCATCGGCAAAGTGGTTCGCCGCGTCCGCGGCAAGTTCGGCATCGCCAATCTTGCGTGCGGCATTCCACGCTTCCTCGAGGATCGCAATACAGTCGGGCAGGCGACCGGCGCTGTCATAGCTTCGGCCGATCAATATCTTTGCTGCGATGACAGCCTTAGATTCTTCGCCGCCCAAATGGCGGGCGGCCTTTTGGGTTTCGTTGGCGTTCGAGATTGCCTCGCGGCTGGCCGAACGGGCCAGTGCCAGTTCGGTCGCGGAGCGCCATCGCCGAAAAGCTGCGGGCCAGTCTTCGGCCTGGGTCAGGTGGCGGGCGACCAGTTCAGGCTGCCGGGCGATTTCTGCCAACCTCAAATCGTTCAGGGCTTCGGCAACGCGCGCGTGCTGCTGCCGTCGCGTCGATGCCAGCATCGACTGATAAGCCGTGTCGCGTATCAGGGCGTGGCGAAAGACGTATTTCCCCCGGCTGTGACCGCTTTCGAAGATGAGCCCGGCCTTGCGCAACTCATCCAGACAGGCGGGTATGTCGATCCCGCTTCCCGTCATGGAGGCGGTCAGAAGGGCCGGCTCGAACTCGCGACCGATCACTGCCCCGGCGAGAGCCACCTGTTTCGCGTTCTGCGACACCGCGTCGAGGCGCGCCATCAGCGTCCCTTTCAGCGAGGACGGAACACTTATCTTGCCCCGCGCGCCTGACGCCCCGATGGCCCGGGTCAGTTCCTCGACGAAAAGCGGTATGCCATCGGTCTGCTGGACGATCAAGTCGATCAGGTCCCGGTCGGGTTCCTGCCCTGACACGTTCCGTACCAGTTCCGCCACGTGATCGGCATCGAACCGGCGCAGTTGCAGGGTTTGGACATGCAGATCGCCTTCGGATTGAGCAAGCGCCCAGTCTGGCCGATGGGTGACAAGGATCATCAACGGCAGATCGGCGCAGATATCCTTGAAGCGGTCGAGCAGCGCGTTGGTCGAAGGATCGATCCAGTGTGCATCTTCAACGAACAGGATGACCGGCCGCACGCCGGCCCGGACTTTCACGGTGTTGATCAAGGTCTGGATGGTGAGGTCCCGCTGTTCTTGCGGCGACATCGCCAGCACCTTTTGCGCGACCTCGCTGCGAGGCGCCACCAATGCCGCGAATACGGGCAACACATTTCGCCAGTCCAGTCCTTGCCTTGCTTCGAGCATTGCCCTCACGTATTCCAGAATGCGGTCATCGTCGAAATCGGGTGCGACACCAGCATCCTGCGAGATGCGGTCCGTGACCGGGTGGAATGGGCTGCCGGTAAGGTAGGGGGAACAGTTCAGCCGGATGATATCAGCATGTCCCGCCACTGCGTCGTCGGCCAGGAATTCCTCAGTGATCCGCGATTTCCCGATACCTGCCTCGCCACAAAGCAGGACGACTTCGCCCTTGCCGCGTTTCGCGTGTTGCCATGCCTGCTTGAGGATTCCCTTTTCAAGCGTGCGGCCCACGAGGACGCTGGACAAGTCTTCGCCATGAGCCGCGCGAAAGCGGCTTTCTGCGCTGCGCTCGGCCCGCACCTGCAACAGTTTGCGCGGGGCCTCGAACCCTTTCAGATGCACCTCTCCAAGCGATGAGAACTCGAATATCCGGTGCAGCGACGCTTCCGTTCCCTCTTCAGGCAACACGATGCTGTTAGGCGGCGCATGTTCCTGAATGCGCGAGGCCAGGTTCAGGATTGGCCCTGTCATGGCACCTTCTTCATAAGTGTTCTCGCCGATCGTGTCGCCAACCACGACTTCGCCACTGGCCACGCCGATGCGAACGTACAAGGGGCTGCCATCCGGTGCCCTCTGTTGGCTCACGCGCTGCACCGCATCGAGCCCAGCCTTAATCGCACGCACCGCATGGTCTTCATAAGCTCGTGGCCAGCCGAAAAAGACAAGCAGCCCGTCGCCCAGATATTTCGCGACATACCCGCCATATCGGCTTGCCGCCCCGGCCACACCGTCCTGATATCGCTGAAGCAAGGCGCGCATGTCCTCGGGATCGAAGCGGTTCGTCAGTTCGGTCGACCCCACCAGATCTGCAAACAGAACGGTGAGATGGCGGCGCTCGGCGGCAGCTACGGTGGACGATTTTGCGTCGGGTGCATCGCCGTTGTCGGGCGCAGTAGCAGGCGTCGAAAGCCCGTGTTCTTCCGCTTTCGGGTCTATGGCGGCCGTCCCGGGATCGGCCGCAGCCTCTGCACGGTCGTGCGACATGTCCTGGATTGCAGCAAGGATCAGTTTTCGGTGCCCGAGGCTGACACCGAGTTCTTTGAGGTCTTGGTCGCACAGAAGCGGCAAGACCCTGCCGTCAACATCGTTCTCGCGGAACGTATCAACATACCGGCCCAGATCCAGTCCGCTCAACCATGTGTCGATTTCAACGTCCATGCGAAATACCATGCTGATTTCGGGAATGCCGATCAAGGTGGTTACCTTCGATTGCGACCCCTCTCTCTTCGCCGATGTCTTGAACCTCGCTTTGCATCGGCTGCAGCATGCAGGAAGCCCGAAGTTTCCCTCTCCGGACTTCCATCATTGAAAAACGCTCCCTATTCCGCCGCTTTTGCGCTGTCTGCCGGGCGAATGTTGTGATTGCAGCGGAAGAAGTTGTCTGGATCGTATTTGGCCTTTATTTCGGACAACCGCCGCATGTTCGTCCCGTAGACATTGTCGACACGGTCGACTTCATCTTCCGGCATGAAGTTCACGTAAGCGCTTCCCGTCGAGTACGGTTTCATGTCGTCGAACAATTTGCGCGCCCAACCGATGCAGGCATCGTCCATTTCTGCGGTGCTCCATCGCGTGTGCACGTTCATTATGAAGTGCGCCGAACGTTCGGGATAAGCCGTATCGCCGACTGGAACACGGGCCATGGCGCCGCCGACATGCGCGATGAAGACTTCAGACTGCGGGTCAGGCAGGTTGCCGATTGCGGCGACAAGAGTATCGATCGCCTTTTTCGGCAGCCCCGCGAAGTCATGGCTTTTCCAGTAGTTCCGCTCGCCTGGGGTCAGGAGGGGGTCGAAGGCGGCCTGCCAGCCGACGAATGGATGCGGACCGATAACGTCGACAATGGGGTCGCCTAGCGCGCGCAGGTCGGCCATGGCCTTCTCTCCCTTGGCCATATCACCGGCATAGCAAGCTGCAAAAATCAGAACCTCTTTGCCATGCCATTCTTCCGGCAGGAAAGGCAGAGGCGGCGCCTTTCGCATAACTGTCCAGACTGTCAGTGCATCATCCGCGGCCTCGGTGATCGACGTCAGTTTCTCCAGAAGACCAGGTGCGTCCGCGATCGGATGAACAATTAGCCCCGACATCACCTCTGGCCCAAGAGCGTGCAGCTGGAAATGAAAGGCCGTCACAACGCCGAAATTGCCACCACCGCCCTTCAGCGCCCAGAACAGATCAGCGTGCTGGTCCTTGCTGCACGTCACGATCCCGCCATCCGCGGTCACGACTTCCGCCGACATAAGATTGTCGATCGTCATGCCAAACCTGCGCGTCGTCCAACCGAACCCGCCTCCCAGGGTCAGCCCAGCGATGCCGGTCGTAGAGTTGATGCCCAGTGGAACGATCAGACCATGTGCCTGCGTTTCACGGTCGACATCACCCAGAAGCGCGCCTGGTTCGACCCTTGCGGTCCTGGCATCCGGGTCCACGCTGACAGATGTCATGCCCGAGAGATCCAGCAAAACAGCGCCATCCACGACCGCATGCCCGGCGATCTGGTGTCCACCGGACCGTATCGACATCATCAGGTTGTGCTTGCGCGCGAACCTGACCGCCTGTTGCACATCGCTGGCTCCCTTGGCGTGTATGACCAGCGCTGGTTTGCGATCAACCATCGCATTCCAGATGACCCGGGCTTTTTCATAGCCGGACGTTCCGGGTTGAAAAACATTGCCACGCAGCGACGCATCCAAGTTGGCAATCAGGTCGTCTTCAACTGATACGGAACCACTATCCAGAGCGTTGATCTTGGTCATCCTTTTTTCCTCCACCTACAAGGCGATAGAACCGCGCCTCCAACCGACCTGAACACTTTGCATTATTTTTCACTGTGAACTTGCTTACAGTTGGAGCTTCGCTGTCCAAGTATCGTAACTTTTGGGGTCAACACTTTTCGGAATCTTGTCCGAGAATCCCGGCTTGAGAAGGCGCGGGGTGCTGTCGGTCACATCCGCACGCATCTCAATCCAGGTCGAGCCCATCGCCGGGTTGCAGCACCTGTCGCACCTGTCCTGCATCAACTGACTGATCACGGACACAGGCGAGGAGCTCGCCAGAGCAGCAGCACTGCCTGCCTGAAGCCAAGTCAATCTGATAAGACCCGCCAGAATTCATCAAGGCGATCCTGGACGGGAGGCAAGACCTGGAGGCGTTGCAGCCCACTGCGGTTTTGTCCGCGCCGCAGGCGCTGGTGCCGGGCTCAAAGAACAGCTGTTTACAGCCATTTTCTCCCGTCACCTGTGGCTCCACGGCCTTACCTTCGGCATTGCCTCTGTCACTTCGACCGTGCGCAACATACCCCCTTCAATCAACCCATCCCGCACCCAGCCCAGCGCCTGCCGCCAGTCCGCGTAGGCACGCCGCGCAGCTTCGATCTGGTGGGGGTGCGGGACGTAGGTGACCGGGCAGGCCAGCACTTCCACCGTCCGCCACTTGCCGCGGGACAGAACGCGCTCGGTACCACCCACGACTGTGATTGCCCGTTCCCCATGCTGATTGCGCTTCACCTCGACCGGAACACAACGCGGGACAGCACCAGGCATCCAGTCGGGCGTCAGTCCTGCGCGGGCGAGTTCTGCCACGCGGATCGCCATGCGCTTGCCACCGAGGTTGTCCGGCATCCCGGCCACGGTTGCCGCGATGACCTCGGCATCTTCGTGGGTGTAGGTTCCGATCTTGTGCTGACCGCCGTCGATCTTGCAGCCCAGCGCCGCGCGGTGCAGCAGGACATATTCGAGGCCGAAGCCAAATCCCTCTTCGTTTGCGTCCTGTGGCAGCGGCAACTCAAGCTGTGCCTTCTCGACCCGGAAGGCCCATTCCAGCGCCGCCTGCACGCCCAGCGCCCGTTTCACCCTCGTGCCGCCCGAGCGGCCAATGCGCCCCTGGTAACTCATGGTTTTTGCCCCTCGATGTTTGTCATTCAAAGCACCCCGCGTTCCCGCATCCGGTCCGAGGTCACGAGCCCACGGGCCAGTATCGCGTTGCGCATGGTGTTGCTGATGGCGCAGGCCGGCAGGTGGCTGTCGGAGTTCACCCAGGCGGCATAGAAGGCTGGCACATCGGCGCTGGGCGTTGCCGCTGGTGCTGACATTCCGGTTTTGCCTTTCCGGCGTTTCCGTCCGGCATCATCTCCCTTGCGCTGGGCGGCGCGCTGCATGGTGCGGTCGAGCGCCTTCGGCCCATCGGGCGGTTCGGGGTGGTCCTGGCGGGTGGCCTGGGCCGTGGCGATGATCTCGGCCTCTGTGAGGCCCAACGCGTCGCGCCAGCGCTGGACGTGTCGCCGGGGCGGCCAGCCCTGCCACCAGCCGGGCAGGGCGGCAGGGTCGAGGCCCAGCGCCTGGAGCAGCTCCCAAAAAAACTGATCAGAGATCTCCGCGCGCGCTTGCGCGCCCTCCTCCTCCTTTACTGGTTTACTTAGTGGTTCTCTTACAAGGTTAGTGTCCGGATTTCGGACACGGGATTCCCGATTTTCCGGACACGGCTTTGTCGAAAATCCGGACACGGCTTTTGCCTCAATCCCATGTCCGAAATCCGGACACGGCAGGGTGGTGAGGTTCTCATCCCATGGCATGCAAGATGCATCGCCCATGACCTCGGCGGGGTTCTTTTCACCGTGTCCGGTTTTCGGACGCGGGGTCCCATCCGACGGCGTAAAGCCCGGCTCAAAGCCCAGAATGTAGCGGGTGGGCAGCTGGCGCTTTGTCGCCGGGTCGATCCGCGGCACACGGCGCAACAGCCCGGCGGCCTCGAGCCGGTCGAGATGATCGTTCAGGGTGGAGCGGCTGATCTCGCAGTCATGCGCCAGCCGGGCCTGAGACGGGAAACACCCATAATCCGGATTGAACCGGTCGCAGAGATGCCAGAGCACGATCTTGGTGGTGGGTTTCAGCCCACGTTGCCGGATTGCCCAGTTGGTCGCCTCGTGGCTCATAGTGCGGGCCTTCCCACAGGTGCTGCTATGCGGGTGGTAAACCCATGATCGGCCAGCGCGCCCAGCGCATCGTCAAGGCTGCGGACCAGCGCCCAGCCAAAGCCGTGCGCCAGTACCGCATCCCGGAACGCCACCTGCGCCGGGCTGAGCCTGCCCTTGACCGACTTCAGTTCCAGAAACAGCACCCGTCCCTCGCAGAGCACCATCAGATCGGCAAAGCCGGCATGGACACCCATGCCGACGAGGATCGCCTGGCGCCGCGCTCCGCGGGGGCCGGACTCGGTCACCTCGTTGGCGCAGTGATGGATGATGGCAGATCGGGGCAGGGCGAAGCGCAGTGCCTGCACAACGGCCCGCTGAAGATCGGCCTCAGGTGTGCCACGCCGCTTCATGACCCACTCCTCCCGGCATCCTCGCGCTGGGCGCGCTGAACCGGTCGGCGCGCGTCAACGACCACAAGGAGCCGCTGCGCGGCCGCCCGCTCGTCCGCGGTCTCGCCGTGCCGGATCAGCACGCCGCAGGCCAGCCGGATCAGGGGGTCGGAATGATGCGCGACATCGGCGAGGACGGCGCGGGCCTCGGCGAGGCGCTCGGCGGGCCAGTCGGAACTGTGGGGCTGGGCTGTCATGCCCGCCCCCGAGGTTTGTGGACCGGATGCGCCTGTTCCTGTGCCCGGATCCAGTCCTGCACGGCGGTGCGGCGATAGAACACCTTTCTGCCTATGCGGGTGCAGGGCGGCCCCTTGCGACGTGCCTCCCACCGGGAAAGCGTATCCGTGGTGAGGCTGAGCGCGTAGGCCAGCTGCTCGCGACTGATCCAGTCAGCCAGAAGGTCCGGGATGTCCTCTGAGGCATCCGGAAGGGGGTCGTTCATGATCTGCTCCGTTCAACATCCGCCCCGATACTCGGGGCGCGGGGCCAGCGAAGCAGAGCCTTGGGGGCGGAAGACAGGCGGAAGGTGGAATTGAACACCGCACCCCAATTCCGCCCCATGTTTCATTGGGGTTTCGTGGTGCGGGGCATGGGTGGACGAGAAAGGTCACCTCGAATATCGGCGCCAGGCTGGGTCGTTTCAGAGCGTCGATACTGGCGCGAAGGGTGTCGACTGATCAAAGTTGGGCCGATTGGCCGGTATTCAGTCGGATTGGCGGGATTTAAAGGGACCGGAATTGCCGGAAAGGGTTATTCCGGTCGTGTTCCGCCGGCATTCGGCAGCGTGGCACCGCGCTGGAGTTGACCGCGCGGAACGCTACCACCTGCAGTCTTGAGACGCATCCTGAAGTTGCGTAGCGTCCCGGCGAGCAGTCGAACAGAATCAAAAACACGAACAATGCCAGCAGCTTGCACTCCCATTGGGGGCAGCTCTGGTTTTGGCGCCGGGTATTCTCGAACACCAGCTCTGCACCTCATTTCCGCCCGCGTGCCTGTCACAGCGGGTTTTGTAATCTGCATGCCGACGGCTCGGGCCGCGGGATGCCGCATGCCCAAATGGAGTTTCCGCATGCCCCTACCGCCCATTGCCTTCTATTCCATTTATGAGATCGCGTTTCGCTGGGGGTGCCATCCGGCCGATGTCGCGGGCTGGGCGGCGGCGGGGCATTTACAGGTTCTGGCGGGCATCCCTCCGGTCACTTGCGGCGGGGACACAATCGCCGGACTGGTTGCAGTGCCGATCGCAGAACTGATGCCGATGTTCCGGAGGATCGGTCCCAGCGACGAGCAGGCCCGGCTCAGGCGGGTGATGCCGCTGGCCTCCAAGACCTGGATCAGGGTCACGGACCCCGCCGATGGTGTACTGGTCCGGTCCTCAGACCTTCTGGTCGATGCCGGGACATTGCAGCAGTTCGAAGAAGAGCGTGACCTTTTACGTCGTCCGGCCGTGAGCACCGGAGCCAGTCCGCGCTATGACTGGGATGCGATGTATGCCTGGCTGACCTGGTTTCTCTACGAGAAAGGCATTCCCGACACAAAGACCGCGCTGGTCGTTCTGGTGCAGGACTGGTTTGTGCAGAACTCGAAGTCGGGCGAGGTGCCGGATGAAAGCACCATCCGCAAGCGCCTGACCTCACTCTGGCACCGGCTGCGGGGTGAGGAGCCGGCCTGACGGTCAGGCCGATTTCGGGAGATCGGCCTCGCCCAGCGCGGCGTCGTGCACGAGACGCGGCCGCGGGCGCAGGAGGCTGGCCACCGTATCAACCCCTGCGCGCAATGGGGAATCCATCAGATGCGCATAGCGCTGGGTCGTCTGCATCTGGCTGTGACCCAGCAGCTTGCCGATCATTTCCAAAGAGGAGCCACCGCTGACCAGCAGCGAGGCGAAGGTATGGCGCAGGTCGTGGATGCGGACGTCGGCCAGCCCGGCATCTTTCTGGACCCTCGCCCAGAACCGGCGGATTTCCCGCACCGGCTGACCGACAGTGTCGCCGGGAAAGAGCCAGGGATTGCCACGCGGCACGACAAGCTGGCGCTGGCGCACGATAGCCACCACTTCCTGCGAGACCGGCACACGATGGATCTTGCGCTGTTTCGTGGTCGAGGCCGGTTTCGACCAGATGGCGTAGTCTAGGTTGAACTGTTCGAACCGCGCTGTCCGCACCTCGCCGACCCGGGCGCCGGTCAGCATGCAGATGCGGATGATCGCGGCTGCGCGCTGATCCTCGGCGTTGTCGAGCACGGTTGCCAGACGGATCAGCTCCTCGGGGGAGAGGAAGCGTTCACGGGCATGCTCGATGCGTCGGTGAAAACCTTGGGCCGGATTATCCTGCCGCCACTCCCATTCCATGGCCAGTGTGAACATCTTGCGCAGCACTTCGCCCATCCGGTTGGCACGGATCGGGGTGGGCTTGTGGCCTTGCAGCTTGCGGGCCCGGTTGTTGGGTTTCTGCTTGCAGGGGCGGGGACGGCCCTCTGCCACGATATCGAGGAACCGCGCGACCTCGGACTTGGTGATCTCCGTCACGAGCTTGGTGCCCCAGGCAGGTTCGACCATCTTCTTCAGCATCGAGACCTGGTCGCCCGCGTTGGTCTTGGACAGCTTCGGCAGGTGCTCGGCGATGTAGCGGTCGATCATGTCCGTGACGCGCGGGGCGCCGCGGAGGTCTTCCCGCGCCGACAAAGGATCCTGCCCCTCGTCGATTGCGCGGCGCAGCTCCTTGGCCCGCTCGCGCGCGGCCGTCACGCTCCATTCGGGCCAGCGGCCGATCGTCATCCGGCGCTGCCGACCGGCGTGGCGATAGTCGATGGTGAAGGTGCGCGCGCCCGAGGCCTGGACCCGGGCCGCGAAACCGATCACCTCGGTGTCGAAGATCTGATAGCTGGCACCTGGCCTCGGCTCGGCCTCGCGCAGGGTTTTCTCATTCAGTTTCAGCCTTTTGACCATGCAACTCACCTCCTTGTCACCCGACACAGGCGTAGACCCGCGCCACGATCAAGTCCGATCACAAGGCAGGGACCGGAATACAGGCGGAAGGAGGAATTGGGACGGGGAGGGGCGTTCCGGTCAATCGGATCAAGAGGTCGGAAGATTGCGCCCAGCGCGTCCCGTGATTGTGAAACGGGATCGATGATCTCAGATCAAGGTTGAGCCTGGCAATTCCGGTATCGACTGCAGGTCGCAGCGACAGATCCGGTGCAAAGTCATCTGGTGGGTTTGATGACGTACGGCAGATGCATTACCACTTTCGGCATAACCAGTCTGTCCCTGCCTTCCGGAACTCAGCACCGTGCCGAACTCCAAGCCACCCCGAAACCTGACACCCGGCCTCTGCCAGCGGCTTCAGGACGAGATGCTGAAAGCCTGCCAGGATGTGGCCGCGCGCAACGGCTTGGTGGTCGAAGCCAAAGAGATCTCGAGCGTCGATCTGCGCTGGGGTTTCGATCTAGGGTTCCGTGTCTCCATTCCGCTCCCAGATGGGAGCGCGCTCGATCCCGAAAGGCTGCGATTTGAAGCCCTCGCTGAAGCCTTTGGGCTGTCGCCGGCCGACTTTGGCCGACAGTTCAGCACCGGCCGCGACACCTTCAGGATCACGGGAATCGATCCACGCAGGCCGAAGTATCCGATCTCTGCGGAGCGCATCCCCGACGGGCAGGGGTACAAGTTCACCGCTGAACAGGTGGCGCTGCTGTTGCAGAAAGAGATGAAGGATGTGACGCCGAAGGGACGGTTATGGCTCGAACGGCCCTTTGCGGACCCTCTCCCCGTTTGCAGTCTCCGCAATGCGGCGTCACCGGACCTGCCATTCGCCGCAGCCGCACAATCTCAGGAACGGCAAAGACCGGCAGAGCGGACGACGCGCAGGTCTGGGAAATTCGGAATTTTCTTTTTTGGCAGACTTCGGGACACCTTGGGTTTCCAGAAAATCCGTCGTGTTTCTGCGAATGTGATCAGCGGCAACGGCTCAAGTGTTTGCGCTTAGGTTTCCCCGGAAGCTCTTTGGCGACGAACCGGTCCACTCCCTGAACGCACGGCGAAAGCTTTTCGGCTCTTTGTATCCCAGCATTTCGGCGATCCGTTCGACCGGAATGTCCGATTTCTGAAGCATTTCGCGCGCCTGTTCCTCGATAAACTTGCTTCGGATTTTCCTGTATGCCGTCCCTTCCGCGCGAAGAGCCCTCTGAAGTGACCTGGATCCGATCCCAATATGGGCCGCAACGCTGCGCTCGGACGGCACATTTGTCGGAAAATGAGCGCGCATGATTTGCAGAACCATGCCTTTCATGGACTGAACCGGCTCAACGCCCATGAGCGCTCCGAGTTCCTCCAATGGAATAGTCTTTTGCATTTGCATGGTTTGCGGGTTTCGCGTGGCAAGGTCGCTGAGCCGAATCGCGACAGACGGAGATTGGACGCCAGTCCTCACAGGTGCGCCGAGAATATCCGCCAGCATCAAGGTGTCGTCGCTACTCCCATCGGGAAGCTCGAACCAATCGGGCCGCCAGTCCGCCCCGAGGAAATACCTGACCACTTTGGAGATAACGAACAGCGCCCCTTCGTCGAGATGCCGGTGGCCGACGACCGACATGCCCTTCGAGTCTCGTCCGACAACAACGTGCGTGTCAGTCTGTCGGAAGACGATTTCAGAGCCAGGATGCGTCAGCGACAACGCGCGGCGGCCGCGATCGAGCGCAGATCCCAGATCGGGTGCGCCCAGCACATAGTTCGCATAGGCTCCGTAGGCCAAGTAGTCGAAGGCCTGGCCAACCCTGGCACCCAGATGGCGGTCGCCTATCGCGCGGGCGACGGACTCCAGAATGACGGCCTCAGCGGCGTAGGAAACAAACCCGGTTCCTTCTGACAGCATCTTACGGTCGAGACCGGCCGTCCGAAGCGCACTCTCGACGACGTGTTTCGGGACGAAGCTGTCGAGAATGTCCACGACGTGCGCCAGTTCGATGATGTTGACCAACTTCTGTCTCATGGCGTCTCTTTGTCACAAAATGACCGGTGGCACTATGATAAAACGCCAGGGAAACGAAGGCTTGAGAGGCGACTCATGAAAGGTAAACAATTGGCAAACCGCACATTTGTGTTTCTGACATTCCTGGCCGCGATCATCTCTGGTCCCGCTCACGCCCAGAACTTCGACGCCACAATGGACCAACTTGCCGACAGCAGGGAAATCCCGGTTGTCGTCGACAACTTTATCCGTGCCGCGACAGACATCGAGTTCGGCAAATATGTTGCCCTCGCCAGAGGGGTGAACAAGTTCTACCACTTCCGCGATATGATGCCCGTCGACAATCAGACGACCATCAGCGCGAACCGGGATACGCTCTACAGCACAGCGATCATCGATATCAGCGAGGGCGCCACCTTCACTCTTCCCGATGTCGGCGACCGCTACATGTCGGCGATGGTCATCAACCAGGATCACTACCTTAACAAGGTCTTCCACGGCGGCGGCACCTATACGCTCGACATGGACACGTTCCACACGCCCTATGTCGCCGTCTACCTGCGCGTGCTGCTGGATGCGACCGACCCCGCGGACCTGGCCGCCGTCCATGCGATCCAGGACCAGATGTCGATCGAGGCCGCTTCGTCCGAGCCCTTCATCGTCCCGCCCTATGACCAGGAGAGCTACATGGGGCTTGTTAAGGCCGCCGTCGGTGTCGGCGCCTACCTGCCGAACAGTTTCCACATGTTCGGCAAGAAGGAAGATGTCGATCCGGTGCGGCATTTCATCGGGACGGCCGGGGGCTGGGGCGGATTGCCCGAGGATGAGGCACTTTATCTCGGGATCTCGCCGAACCTGCCGGTCGGGAAATACAAGATCGAAGTGCCTGCCGAGGTTCCGGTCAAGGATTTCTGGTCGGTCAGCCTCTATGATGCGAACCGCTATTTCGCGCCGAACGCGATGGGCGCCTATGTCGTCAATTCCGTCAGCGGAACGCGCAATTCGGACGGTTCCATGACCGTGCACCTGGGCGGCTGCGAGGACGGGCGCGTGAATTGCCTGCCGCTCGTCGAGGGGTGGCAATACACCGTGCGGCTCTATCGAGCAGCGCCGGAGGTGCTGGATGGAAGCTGGGTCTTCCCCGGCGTCGAACCCGCGAATTGACAGAAAGGACAGAGAACATGCGAAATCTCCTTCTTGCCGTTGCGCTCTTGGCATCCGCGCCCGTCTTTGCCGAGGACATCACGATCCAGAACCTCATGCGCGCCGAGAGCGACACGATGTTCCGGCTCTCCATGAAGAACAACGGAACTGGCGTCGGCGAGATCGCCCATGAGCGCGAAGTAACCTCCGCTGACAAACCGCAGCCGATCATCCGACCCAACCAGGACACCTTGTATTCGGCCGCCATCATCGACCTGTCCGAGCCGGTGACGGTGACGCTGCCCGAGGGTGACGGGCGATTCCAGTCGGTGCTGGTGATCAGCCAGGACCATTACAACTTCGCCTATGCCGAACCCGGTGCCTATGAACTGACCGAGGACGAGGTCGGAACCCGTTTCGCGATGCTCCTGTTCCGCACCTTTGTTGACGCCGGCGATCCCGACGATGCCGCGCGCGCTCATGCGGTACAGGACGGAATACGCCTCGAAGGCGGCGGAACTGGCCCCTTCGAGGCGCCGGACTGGGACCTTGAAAACCTTGCAGCAGCGCGTAAGGCGATCAGCGACCTCGCCGCTGCCGTCGGCCTCGATGCCAGCATCGCCTTCGGCCGTCGCGACGAGGTGGACCCGCTTGGCCATCTGATCGGGATGGCGGGCTGGGCGGGGCAACCGGCCACGACAGCCAGTGCTTTCGTCGACGCCGTCGACAAGAATGACGGCGAGACCCCCCACGCCGTAACGCTGCAAGACGTGCCGGTGGACGCGTTTTGGTCGATCACCGTCTACGACGCCGACGGCTTCCTCGCGCCGAACGATCTGGGACGGAACAGCTACAACAACACCTCGGCCACCCCGAATGAGGACGGCTCCTACACCATCCATTTCGGCGGCTGCGATGACGGCCGGATCAACTGCATCCCCCTCACACCGGGCTGGAACTACACGGTCCGGCTCTACCAGCCGCGTGCCGAAATCCTCGACGGCAGCTGGACCTTCCCGGATGTCCTGCCCGTAAACTGATGACGCCACGGCCCGCGCACCGCGCGGGCCGACCGGCAAGAGGAAAGAGCCTTCGATGGTGACAAAGCCACCTGTCCAAACGGCCAGTTGCGCCGTCTTCCTGGCGTTTTCCTTGGCGAACTCCGCAATAGCCGAGGACAAGCCGCGCCTCATCCTCCAGATCACCGTCGACCAACTGCGCGGCGACCTGCCGTTCCGCCACTACGACCAATTCGGGCCGGGCGGATTCCGCTATCTGATGGATCAGGGCGTCTACTATGGCAACGCCCACCACGCCCACGCCAATACCGAAACCGTCGTCGGCCACACCACGCTGGCCACCGGCGCGCATCCGGCGGCCCATGGCATGGTCGGCAACCTCTGGTTCGACCGCGCGACCGGGCGCACCGTCTACAATGTCGAGGACGCCGACTATCCACTCCTCACCCGGGGCGCTGACGTGAACCCCGAGACCGAGGTCGACCCCACCCAGCTTGCCGCCAGTTCAGATGGCCGCTCACCCCGCGCCATCCTGACCACCGCCTTTTCCGATGAACTGACCATCGCCACCCAGGGCCGCGCCAAGGTCTTTGGCGTCTCGGTCAAGGATCGTGGCGCCGTCTCGATGGCGGGTCACACCGGCAAGGCGTTCTGGTTTTCCAAATCCGCCGGGGAATTCGTCACCTCCAGCTATTACTACGACAGCTACCCTGACTGGGTGACCGATTGGAACGCCAAGGATTTTGTGCAAAACTATCTCGGCACCGCGTGGGAGCTGATCCATCCCATCGACAGCTACCTTTTCGGAGACCGCGACGATCAGGAATGGGAAACCGACCTTGCCGGTTTCGGGCGCACCTTCCCGCACCCCTATTCCACCGTCGATCCGCTGTCCTGGAAGAACGATCCCTATTTACCCACGCTCCTCACCTTCAGCCCCGCCGGGGATGATATCACCGCCGATTTTGCCAAGACGCTGATCATCGCCGAGGGCCTGGGTCAGGATGATGTCACCGATTACCTATCGGTCAGCTTCTCGGCGACCGATTATGTCGGCCACGGTTTCGGCCCCTCCAGCCTCGAGGCCGAGGATAACCTGCTGCGGCTCGACCGTACCCTGGCCGATCTCTTTGCGTTCATCGACGCCGAAATCGGGCTTGAGAACACCCTGATCGCCCTCTCCGCCGATCACGGCACACCCGAGGCACCGGGATACCTGGCCGAGTTGGGAGAGATGGGCGGCTACGTCAACCCCGAGCACTGGGCGACCCAGCCCGCCGCCGATCGTATCCGCGCGCGCTTTGGCCTTAGCGGTCCGCTGATTGCGGGCTATGACCACCCCTACCTCACCCTCTCGGACGAGGTGCACAGTCGCGACGACATCGACCTTGTCGCGCTGGAAACCGCCATCGCCGAAGAACTGTCAGCCTTCGAAGGTATCGCCTTCGCCGTGCCGTCGTCCCGCATTCGCATCGGTGCCCTGCCGGACAATGCGCTGATGCGGGCGGTGGCCAACAACTACAATCCCGACCGGTCGGGCGACATCTATCTGGTGACCAGTCCCGGCTGGTTCATCAACGATTTCGACGGTCTTTCGGTCACGGTCACCCACGGCTCGCCCTGGCGCTATGACACCCATGTGCCCATCGCCTTTGCCGGTTTCGGCCTCGCGCCGCAACGGGTCTCGCGCCGGGTGCACACGGTCGACGTGGCCCTGACGCTCTCCGTGGTCGCAGACACGCGCCCACCCGACGGCGCCGCAGGAGAGGTGCTGGAGGAAGTCATCGGACATTAGGCGCCCCGCGGCGATGCAAAGCGGAGACAGTGATTGGGTCGGATTGAATGTCGGCTTCCAGCTTCACCGCCTGACGGGTTCGCGGTAGCAGAAAAGGACCGCTTCCCGCCGTCTGTGTCGATATTGGTTCGGCAGCATACGTGCTTTCTATGATGCACGCGATCGTAGTCGCGAGCTTGGCGTCCGTACTCTTGTCAACGTCTGGTCAACCCGTGGGTGCGGTTTAGAGAACGATTTGCTCCGACGAAAAACGGCGAAAACGGCTAGGAGCAGATCAAAGGATGCGTCATTTCAAAGACTTGAGCGCTAAGTTATTGAAACTATTGGAATGATAGAATTCGAAGGTTTCGGCTCATAACCTGAAGGTCGTAGGTTCAAATCCTACTCCCGCAACCAACGATTTCTGCGAAAGCAGATTGTCCAAAGCCTCGGCCTCCGAAAGGAAGTCGGGGTTTTGTTTACCGGCGGCGAAGCGCAGGATCGCCCCCAGGTCGCCGCGAAGGACGATGGAGTGTTCGCCGTTCTCGGGCACGAGGGTAATCTCATCGACCAGTGACCGAAGCACATCGACGGCGGCGCCTCGATCTTCCTCGGATTGCAGGTTCTCGGTAAGCGTTGCATCTGTCCCCCTCATTGCCCCCTAACCCTACTGGCGCAACGAATGGTATTTAGGCCCCGGAACTAAACTGGAGGCCACCATGGCGGAGAATGAGGTTTGGGGCTTCACCATTCGAAAATCCCCTTCTGGAAAGAATATCTGGCCCAACGAGTTGAAATGGGAAGCCACGCGACGCATCCGGGAAGAAGGTCAGTCAGCCGGTGATGTGGCTGCAGAGATAGGTGCTCATGAATGCCTCGTCCGCAAGTGGTCGGTTGCCGACCGGCGCAGTCGAGGTGAAAAAATCCAAGTGGAAGGTCCGGCATTCGCTGCGTTGAGTGTCGAGGGCGACGCTCCAGTAGTCGAACCGCCTTTAACGACCCGTAGCAGCCAAACAGGATTTGGACGCATTCTCTGCGGGAGTGTCGCTATCGAGTTTCCGCTGGGGATTTCCGAAGGCGATCTCGTGAAACTCGTGCAGGTCGCGGGGCAGCTCCAATGATTGCGCCGTCCAACACCTACAAGATTTACCTCGCCACCACCCCTGTCGATTTTCGAAAGGGGATGGACGGGCTGGCCAATTACGTTCTCAGCAACTTCGACCTCGACCCCCTTTCTGGAGCATTCTTTGTCTTCAGGTCGAAGGGGCGAGACAAGATAAAGATACTGATGTGGGATGGGACAGGTCTGGTTTTGGTCTATAAGCGCATAGAGGGAGCGGGGTTCGTTTGGCCGAAGCTAACTGAAGGTACCATCTCAATGACCAAAGCCCAGTTTGAAGCCTTGTTCGAGGGCCTCGACTGGCGGCGTGTCGAGACCGCCCAATACCATCATCCCAGATTGGGATGACTGGTTTCTTGATTGATGCGCCTGAGCACGTCGGTTCTGCTCCACCCGCTGATCCACGAAATTTGTAAGCCCATTCGCGTTGCTTTCCCAAACTTAGGGAAGAGAATCGCCGGAAAAACGGTGATGTGACTCGTACTATTTGTCCCGGACTGCACAAGTCAAAACATAAGTGATGAAAAAATAGGCACCATTTGTGAGCCGAAATCACGACTTTCTGAACATTGTGATTACACATATCAAAATGAGAATATTTTGCCTTCGCGTTTCTTTTTTTGTTGCAAGATATAGGTTTAGTCCGCACTCAAGATAACGCCGAAACATGAAAACAGGGCGAACGATCAAGTTCGCTCATCTATTTATGAGAGCGCAGCGGTCCGCTGCGTCCGGCAACATGTGCGACACGCTCGAAAGCCTGAAGGCTGACATTTTAACTTTTGCCGGGGCGGAAGGCGTACGCCTCGCCGAATGCGCCGATACTCTTTGGGATCGCAAGAATGCCAAGATTGCCGAACTCGAAGAGGAACTACTCAAGAAAGATGCCATCATCCGACTAAAAGACCACGAGATCGCTGAGCACAAACGGACGAGCGACAAACTGAAGAAAATGAAATTCGGTCCGAATGCAGATCGCAACCCGGCTACAGGGAAAGCACCAGAAGAGCTTGAGGGTGAGAGCGCGTCGGAGGAACAACCAATTCCATCGGCAGGTCGGCGGAGCGGCAACAATCTGGGGACCGGTAACAAGCCCCCAAAAAAGCCCCCCCAAAAAAGAGCAGTAGTGGTCGCGGCCAACGAATTTGGCCAGAGCACCTTGAACGACGAGTGATCTATATGGGGGAGCCGGACCCAAAGTGCCGTTGTGGATGTGGTGGTTCTTTTCTGAGTCATGATACCAGCGAAACGCTGGAGGTTGTCCCAGCTACATTCTACGTGGCAGTTCGAAAATACCCGAAATGCCGCTGCCTCAAAGAAGAGAAGATCAAGGGCACGCCCTTTGTGCCGCGGCTTTTCTCCCATACTTGCGCCACCAATGCTCTTCTGGCTCATACAATAACCATGCGCTACGGCTGGCAGATGCCCTTGTATCGCCAACAAGGCATGCTCAAGTCGCAAGGTATTGACCTGAACCGAAGCACTCTGACGAATTGGTTGAACCGCGTCGCCACGGAAGCCCTATTGTCTGTGTTTGAATTGATGGAGGCCGAGCTAAAGCAATCCGGCGCGCGTCTCTTCATGGACGAAACCACGCTACCGCAACTCCAACCCGGTAAGGGCAAGACACGCACCACATATCTGTACGCTCTGCTGCGAGATGATCGTTCGTTCGGCGGCGTCGACCCGCCTATCGTTCTTTACTACCACCGGCCCACCCGAGCCATGCACCAAATCCATGAAATCCTTCACGGCGTTGAAGCGATCATGCAAACCGATGCGTATCCGGGGTACGGGAAAGTCGGAAACAAAGGAACATCGTCAGAGGGTAGTACCCGCGTTAAGTGTTGGGCGCACGCTCGACGAAATTTCACGGACGAGTATGAGTTCAACCAGACGCAAGACGCAGCAACAATCACAGAAATGATTACTGAACTGTATCGGTTTGAAAAGGAGGTGCGGGGACATCCACCGCATGTTCGACGGGCGCATCGCCAGAAATTCTCAGTTCCACTATTGGAGCGCCTAAAGACTTTTCTAATCGAATGTTCCGAACGCCATCTCAAGAAGAACAAAATGGGGAAGGCGATCCAGTATGTACTGAAGCTATGGGACGACTTGGTGCGTTTTGTCGACGATGGGCGTATCGATCTCGATACCAACGCCGTCGAGCGCACGTTCAAACCAATCATCCTGCTGCGAAAAAACGCCCTGTTTGTCGGCAGTGAGAGGGGCGGACAAACTTGGGCTATTCTCGCCTCCATCGTCGAGACCTGCAAACTTAACGGGGTGAACGTCGAACCTTATCTGAAGTGGATGTTGGGCCAGATCGCGGCGAAATTGCCTCGCAGCGATTACGACAAGCTGCTGCCCTGGAACGCTCCCTCAGAGTTATTGATTGGCGGGTAGATCGGCGAAAACGCTGGGTTACAGCGACCTGATATCTACCTTACATTGAAGCTCTGTTCGCTGGCACAGCTTTCAATGCAGGGGTGTCGTTTGATCACGTTCTCTCTCAATACATTTATTAAAATCTGTTTGCTTGATACGGGTGGCCGTATCTCAGAAATTCAAAAGCGGCTAACAGGACCCGGCGGGTACGACTTCTATAAGCCTTTGCAAAATGCTGTCCGGGTGCACTGTTCTGGAAATTCAACCGAGGCTGCAGCGATCCTCAATGGGCCAACAAACGCAACCGAACGAAAGCACAACAAGGCGGCCTTCGAAAGCTTCAATTCCAAGTTTGGGGCAGTCACAACTTTAGAGTCATTGAAGAACTCAAGGCAATTGAAATTCCCGAATGCGGGCATAGCAATCTCGGTGGATCCGCTATTCCAGATGTCTAAATCTGGTGTGCATCAAACGTATTGTCTTTGGCCCACTCAGACGCCTCCTTTGACTCAGAGGTACGGTGCTGTTGCATGCCATATTATGAGAAGAGCTTACACAAGCGGTAGCTTGGCGAACAGCTCGTTCTTTTTTGCCGATCTCATCGCCAACCGAACGTATTCGGAAAAGCAGATCACAAACAACACTAACTTGATCCTCATGGCCGACGTCAACAGCATCGGAACTTTGGTCAAAGAACTCTGACAACAAAGCTAAGTGGAGCAGAGGGTTGATCCCAAAATCTCAGCACAAATTGAAAATTAAGTATGAAGGTGGGTTGGCAGATGAAAACTCTCTTCCGGGATACGACGGTGTCACGTCTATGGACGGGATCACCCGCGCAATTCACATCGCAACCCATGCCTATATGACGGGTGAAGTTGTATCACGAGCAACCGCACTGAAAGGTGCTTCTATTGTGATAAAACCGGCTCGCCAAGGCAGCTTCATCTTCGACTTGTTGGTGCTTATAGAGGCAAACCCCGCCACGACAGGAGCTGCTGTTGCGCTCGGAGCTGCACCTTTTTACGACTTTATCAAAACAGCATTTAAAAGAGCTACTGGTATAATCGATGCGGAACCTGAAACCCGGCACCTAAAAATCTCTATGAACGCAAGGAACCGCCAACTCTGAAAAAACCTCCAGCCGACTTGGACCATCTGGCTGAGACCCTAGAAGGAAGCTTGCAGGACGGACATCGTCCGATTGGGGGCGATGGAACCATCGGTACAATCTCGATTGGAACCTCGAGGCAGGAGTTGATAAAGTTCGACGCCGAAACCAAAGACTGGGTGAATACTCAGGAAGAAGCCGTCGGGTTGGAAGTTCTGAGAGGAAACGTTACTAGGTACAATGCACTGTCAAGAAATGGCCGTGCGTTTGTAGACCAATTTGAAAAGGTGGTCCCAATACATCCAGATGGTGATTTCCCCGCAGGCGATCTGGCGCACCTCACTTGGTCGCTCCACGGGAGCAATATTGGTGCGCCCAGTAAAATCGACATGCGGGCAAGGAGAGTTACTTCAGCCAGTGGAAAAGTGAAGCGTTTGCTCCTATCCGATTGCCAGCGCGCGCCTTTGGACTAACCAAATCAGGCAAGAGAGCGATTGTTTACACATTTGCAGCTAATCAGTTTCTAGGTACCGATAGCATTGGCAGGTCACTACGCTCAGCCAAGGTGGGGTTCAGTTTGGAAACCGCCATATTGGCGCGTAGCGCCAACATACATGGGGGAGGCGTGGCCGATAGACCTCAAATAGGGGGCTAGATGCAACGCTTACGGTTCTCGCAGAGCTTCGCGACCCGATCCTGATACATCCGTGCCATGTTCGGGTGCAGCAACGGCGGCGGCTCGTCGGCATTGTCCAGAAGCTCGGTCAACTCCGCCTTCCTCGCCTCCAGCTTCTCGGCCTTGTCTTTGAGTTTCGTCGGCGGGAAGCCCTGAAGAATGGCATCGACCATCTTGTCGAGCTCTCGGTCAACCTTCTCAAGTTCGCTCCTCCACCCGTTCTTGCTGCGAAATTTCTCTCGCGAGTCGAGCCAATATGAAATCGCCGATCTCCGGGTACATGAGGACAGGGTTTTCCTCAACGACCTGTCCGGTTTCCGGGTTTCGGTACATCCGCATTGGTATTGCGACCCGCTTATGACGCAACTCTTCAAGCTTCGATTCCGGAATCTTCTGAGCGGCGATCATAGACCAACCACTTCGAGCGAATTCATTGATTTCGTCTTCCTGATCCCAATCAGCGACACCCCACTCATCAAATCGTATCTTGTCAAATTTCCATTTTTTCGTTGCCTTATTTGAGCATTGCGCAACGAGCCGATCAAAAGCTTTGCCTGCTTCCCCATCGTCAATCCAATCCGAGTAGCGGTATGATGGATCGAAGAAATCGATTTTGCAGCCAACATCGACGAGTTCGGCAACATGTTCTCTATTGGCTACGTGAGATTGATCGACGTGCGGCACTATTGTTCGCAGTTCATCGTAGAACAACAATAGCGACCTGAGGCGTGCTGTGTCTGACGTCAGCACCTACCGGACAGATTTAGGGGTTTGAGCGACGGAGGATTTCTGGTTCATCAAAACCATTATGGAGCGAAGATGGACAAGAAATCCGGAACATCGAA
>NZ_JBXWRR010000020.1:0-53130 GCF_059613025.1 Ruegeria sp. BHSC223 | reverse complement strand
GGTATGACAGATGCCGGTGGCCTTGATCTCCACCAGAACCTCGCCGGCCTTCGGCCCTTCGAGGTTCACCTCCATCACTTCCAGAGGCTTGCCCGCCTCAACCGCTACCGCAGCACGTGTCCGCATCTCGTCTCTCCTTGTCCCGGTCATATTTGCCCCGACCGCAAAGGCCGGGTTTCTTGGATACCGGTTTCGTGTCAGGTTTCGCCCGCACCTGACCACACGGAACCGACATTTGTCAAAAAGGGAACGCCAATGCACCGATTTACCCCGATCCTTGTTCTGCTTACCGCCTGTACCGGCCCCATCGAGGAGGTACCTGTATCCGATCCCGCACCGGTCGATCTGAGTTTCTGCAAGGGGGATGATCTGGGAGAGATCGTGGGCCAACCGGTTGCGGATGTAGCGTACCTTCTGCCCGTAGGCGCGCGGGTGATTGACCCTGATTCCCCTGTAACACAGGACTACCGGCCCAACCGCCTGAATGTCTTTGCTGACAAGGCGGGAGTCGTGATCCGGCTGACCTGCGGCTGAACCCGCAGGAACCGGGTCGCCAGTGCCCGCCCGACAGGGCGATAAGACGCGGCATAACTCGACAGGAGGGCCGCATGATCCATATCACCGCACTTGACACCGGCACCGTTCGCGCATGGCAAAGAGGCGCGCCCGATGCCTATGGCAATCCGCCCGAGCGCGCGGTGTCGGATGGCGGTGGCAACCCGTGCCGCCATTGCCTGCGCTACATTCCGCAGGGGGCACCGATGCTGATCCTGGCGCATCGGCCCTTCGAGGGGCTGCACCCCTATGCCGAGACCGGGCCGATCTTTGTCTGCGCCGAGCCATGCGCCCGCCATCCCGAGGATAGCCCGCTGCCCGTGGTGCTGACCAGTTCGTCCCACTATCTGATCAAGGGCTATGCGCGCGACGACCGCATCGTCTATGGCACCGGGCAAATGGTTCCCGCCAGAGAGTTGCTCGTGGCTGCCGAGACCATGCTCAAACGGTCCGATGTCGTCTATGCGCATGTGCGCTCGGCTCGCAACAACTGTTATCAGGCGCGCGTCGACCGGGCCTGATCCGGGTGACAACCGCGCGCGCCTCTGTAGACTGACCTCAAGGGATAGCAAGAGGCGCGCTTGGACGCAGATCTGATACGTTTTGTGGTCGAGGAATCGCTGCGCATCGTGCAGCGCTACCTGTTCTTTGCAGCTGGGGCCTTTGCCCTGTTCTATCTGTTGCTGAGACGGGTGATGTGGTCGCGCAAGATTCAAAAGTGCTGGCCCCAGCTGACTGACTATGGTCGGGACTTAGTGTTTTCCCTGATCTCGGTCGGTATCTTTGCGGTGATCTCGTCGCTGATCTTTTTCATATTTCTCAATCACACCAATATCTATGGCGGGTCGATGGGCAGCCGGGGATGGGGGTATCTGGCCTTCACTTTTGTCTGGATGCTGGCGCTGCACGACACCTATTTCTATTGGATACATAGGCTGATGCATACGCGGGCGTTGTACCGACACGTGCATCTGGTACATCATCGCTCTACCAACCCCTCGCCCTGGACGGCCTATGCCTTTCACCCGATCGAGGCGGTTCTGGAGGTGGGCATACTGCCGATCATCGCCTTTACCCTGCCGGTGCACTGGGCGGCGGTGATGTATTTCTTCATCTTCCAGATCGCCTATAATGTCTATGGCCATCTTGGGTTCGAGCTCTATCCGCGCGGGTTTCACAAGCATTGGTTGGGCCGCTGGATCAACACCTCGGTCGCGCATAACCAGCATCACGGGCGGTTCACTGGTAATTACGGTCTGTATTTCCTGTTCTGGGACCGGGTGATGGGTACGCTACGCAGTGACTATGACGCGGCCTTTGAAAGGGCGACTGGAGCTGCGGTGCCTGTCACCCCGCCGAGGTAAGCGCCAGAAATACATCCTCGAGATCGGCCTGTTCGGTGCGCACGTCGCGGATGCGGATGCCAGCGGAACGGACTGCTTCCAGCACAGATTCTGCGCTGGTGCTCTGGCTGTGATAGCGCAATGCCAGAGTGCCGTCGTCGCGCGCCTCGGCCTCGATCCCCGGGCCTTGCGGCAGATCGGTGATGGGCCCTTCGGGCAAGATCACCATCGCGCGCGCGTCGAGGCGGCCGAGCAGGTTGGCGGTGCTGTCCCGTGCCACCACCTGACCCTGATTGATGATGGCGATCTGGTCGCACATCTCCTGTGCCTCTTCCAGGTAATGGGTGGTCAGGATGATGGTCATGCCTTCGGCGTTCAGTTTGCGTACATTGGTCCAGAGCATTTGGCGCAGCTCGATATCGACGCCGGCGGTGGGTTCGTCCAGCACCAGAACCTGCGGCCGGTGCACCAGCGCCTTGCCCAGCAACAGCCGCCGCCGCATGCCGCCCGACAGGGTACGAGCATAGGCCTCGGCCTTGTCGCTGAGGCCGATCATGGCGAGGATTTCGTCACTCCAGCGCCGTGATTTGGGCACACCGTATAGACCGGCCTGAACTTCCAGCGCGGCACGCGGGGTGAAGAACGGGTCGAGGTTCAGCTCTTGCGGCATCACCCCGATGGCGGCACGCGACTGGCGCGGGTTCTGATCCTGGTCAAATCCCCAGATCGTGACCCTGCCAGAGGTCTTGGTGACCAGCCCGGCAAGGATGTTGATCAACGTGGATTTCCCCGCCCCATTCGGGCCCAGCAGGCCAAAGACAGAGCCGCGCGGCACGCTCAGGTCGATCCCTTTCAGAGCCTGCTTTTCCGGCTGTCCGTGACTGCCGCGATAGGTCTTGGTCAGACCCTCGATCCGGATTGCGTCTTCGGTCATGCGCGGCTCTTGCTCCTGCTCGCCTTGTCGCTCATAAACGGACCTAATCCATGTCCGCAGTGCCGACAACCTGAAGAAAGGCCCCCGCGATGACCATCCAAGCGCCGGAAACCAAGATCGTTGAAAAAAGCCGCGTTGCCTGTGACGGGGGCGAAGGCGCTTTGGGACACCCGCGCGTCTGGTTGCAGATCCCCGAGGATAGCGGCTGGGTCGAATGCCCCTATTGCGATTGCAAATATGTTCTGAAGGGCACAGAGCAAGGCTGATTGCCTGCCCAAACGGGTTCCGCCCAAATCTCGCCCCGATTTTCACTTAGCCGCTTTGCTGTGACCATCGTGGGTAAGTGACATGACAGACATGACCGCTGCTGATACGGGCAACCCGGTTTTTGGTTGGACCGGATTCTTCCTTGCCGCACTGGCCTTGTTCGCGGCGCTTTTCGTGTTCTGGGCCGGGCCGTTTGCACCGCAACAATCCACCGGCGTTTCGCTGGGCGAGCTTGCTGCCGAGATCGGAAAATCGACCTTGAGGGCCGCCGCAGGCATGGAGCAACCCGAACCGGTCGCCCCCACCCGCGACCTGGATGACTACTTGCGTATCGGTGTCGCCATGTTGGGCGGTTTGGCAATTGTTGTCTCGGTGATTGGCATCCTTCGTCATGAAAAACGACGTCCGGCCATCGCCGGAGTGGTCATCGGAACGGGCGCGATCCTGTTCCAGTTTGTTACCGTAGCCTTTTTCGCCCTCCTCGGCGCGTTGGTCATCATGGCGCTGCTGAACAGTTTCTCGGATGTGTTCAGCGGTCTGTTTGGCGGTTAAGGCATGTTCCTGACTGGTCACCCGGCTGACCCTGTGGCAGAACCATCCCTGACCGACAGGGAGAGCGCGCATGAGCAATTTCGGGAAAGGCTGCCATCTGCATCTGATCGACGGATCGGCCTTTATCTTTCGCGCTTTCTTTCAAGCGAGTAACCGCGATGCAAAGTATAACTTCCGATCTGATGGTACGCCGACCGGTGCTGTCAGCGTTTTTTGCAATATGCTTTGGAGCGAACTGAACAAAGACCATGGTAGCGAAGCCCCGACTCACATTGCTGTGATCTTCGACAAGGGCAGTCACACCTTCCGCAACGACCTCTACGACCTTTACAAGGCAAACCGCGAGGCGATGCCCGAAGACCTGCGTCCACAGATTCCGCTGACCCGTCAGGCGACCGAGGCGTTCAACATCCCCTGCAAGGAGCTGGAGGGATATGAGGCTGACGACATCATCGCCACCCTGGCGCATCAGGCGCGCGACGCGGGCGGGCGGGTGACCATCGTCAGTTCCGACAAGGACCTGATGCAACTGGTGGGTGACGGGGTCGAGATGTTCGACGCCATGAAGAACAAGCGCATCGACCGCGATGGCGTGTTCGAGAAATTCGGCGTCTTCCCTGACCGCGTTGTCGATGTGCAGGCGCTGGCGGGCGACAGTGTCGACAACGTGCCCGGCGCCCCCGGCATCGGCGTCAAGACCGCAGCACTCCTGATCAACGAGTTCGGCTCGCTCGAAGATCTTCTGGACCGTGCCGAAGAGATCAAGCAGCCCAAGCGCCGCCAGACCCTGATCGACATGCGCGCCCAGATCGAGCTTTCGAAACGCCTGGTCGCGCTCGATGCGAACACGCCGCTCGACTTCACGCTGGACGATCTGGAACTGCGCGACCCGGATCCAGATACGCTTCTGGGCTTCCTGGCCGAGATGGAATTCCGCACCCTGACCAAGCGGATCGCCGACAAGCTGGGCACCGAAGCTCCGGTCATCACCGAGGCCCCGGCCCCCGCGACAGAGGATGCGCCCGCCCCAGAACAACCGCCCTTTGACGCGTCCAAATACGAATGCGTGCGCGATGCGGCGGCACTGGAAAAATGGATCGCCCAGGCCCGCGAACGCGGCTGGGTCGCGGTCGATACCGAGACCACCGGCCTGAATGAGATGACCGCCGATCTGGTCGGTATCTCGCTGGCGGTAGAGCCGGGCGCGGCCTGTTACATCCCGCTGACCCATCGCGACGGTGACGCGGGTGATCTCTTTGGCTCGGACAAGCTGGCCGAGGGGCAGATGCCGCTGCAAGAGGCACTCGATCTGCTGAAACCGGTGCTCGAGGATCCCGCGATCCTCAAGATCGGGCAGAACATGAAATATGATGCCAAGATCTTTGCCCGCTACGGCGTTGCGGTGTCGCCAATCGACGACACCATGTTGCTGTCCTATGCGATGCATGGTGGTTTGCACGGGCATGGGATGGATACGCTCAGCGAACGCTATCTCAGCCATACACCGATCCCGATCAAGCCGCTCTTGGGTTCGGGCAAATCGGCGATCACCTTTGACAAGGTGCCGATCGACGAGGCGACCGCCTATGCCGCCGAGGATGCCGACATCACACTGCGGCTCTGGCAGCTGTTCAAACCGCAACTACACCGCGCGCAGGTCACCACCGTCTATGAAACGCTGGAACGCCCGCTGGTGCCGGTGCTGGCCGAGATGGAGATGCATGGCGTCAAGGTCGACCGCGAGGTGTTGAGCCGGATGTCGAACGCCTTCGCGCAAAAGATGGCGGGGCTTGAGGCCGAGATTCACGAACTGGCCGGTGAGACATTCAACGTTGGGTCGCCTGCTCAAGTGGGCGAGATCCTGTTCGACAAGATGTCGCTTGAGGGCGGCAAGAAGGGCAAGACCGGCAAGTATTCGACCCCGGCGGATGTGCTCGAAGACCTGGCCACCGAGCATGAAATGCCCGCCCGTATTCTCGACTGGCGGCAACTGAGCAAGCTGAAATCGACCTATACCGACGCGCTCCAGACCCATATCAACCCCGATACCGGGCGGGTGCATACGTCATATGCCATCACCGGCGCCAATACCGGGCGACTGGCCTCGACTGACCCGAACCTGCAAAACATCCCCGTCCGCACCGAAGAAGGCCGCCGCATCCGCGAGGCTTTCGTGGCCGAACCCGGCAACGTGATGGTCAGCCTCGACTATTCCCAGATCGAATTGCGCATCCTGGCCCATATCGCCGATATCCCGGCGCTGAAACAGGCGTTTGCCGACGGGCTCGACATCCACGCAATGACCGCGTCCGAGATGTTCGACGTGCCGCTTGCGGAAATGACGCCCGAGATTCGCCGTCGCGCCAAGGCGATCAACTTCGGCGTGATCTACGGCATCTCGGGCTTTGGTCTGGCGCGCAACCTGCGCATTCCGCGCGCCGAGGCGCAGGAATTCATCGACCGCTATTTCGAGCGTTTCCCCGGCATCCGGACCTACATGGACGACACCATCGCCTTTGCCAAGGAGCATGGCTATGTACAGACCCTGTTCGGCCGGCGCATCCATACACCCGAGATCAACGCCAAGGGGCCACATGCGGGCTTTGCCCGCCGCGCGGCGATCAATGCGCCGATCCAGGGTACGGCGGCGGATGTGATCCGCCGCGCCATGGTGCGGATGCCGGATGCCATTCGCGACCTGCCAGCAAAAATGCTGCTTCAGGTGCATGACGAACTTCTGTTCGAAGTGGCAGAGGACGCTGTCGAGGACACTATCGCCGCAGCTCGCGACATAATGGAGGGCGCCGCCGATCCGGCGGTGCGACTGGATGTGCGGCTGGTGGTGGATGCGGGCCGGGGCGCCAACTGGGCCGAGGCACATTAGCGTCCGCTGCACGCGGTTCGCGTGGCGCCCCGTCAACCTGACCTGGCCGGGTTCAGGTTTCGCTGCGCACCAGGGCGGCGACCAGACGACGGGTCAACGGCGCCACGAACAGCAGCACCACCAGCGCGATGGGCCAGGCCAGCATCCAGGCGCTCATCCATTTGGCGGCCATGCCCGGAGCCACTCCGACAGCTCGGACGGTGGCCACGCATGTCACGATACAAGACATCAGGCCGGACATGATCGCGGCAGAGAGCAGGGGAGCGAACCGGGCGGGAAACATAGATATCTCCTAATGTATTCAAAATACCGCATATAACATCACCATCCGCGATGCAATCGCTTCGGATCAGACGGCGCTGACCCAGGCGATAAAGGCGGGTACGGTCAGGATCGAGACGGCGGTTGAGAGCAGGATCGCCGCCGAAGCGCGCTGTGGCGCCACCCCGTAATGGGCTGCCAGCATATAGACATTGCCCGCCACCGGCAGGGCCGCCGCGGCAATCGCGACCGAGGCCGAGAACGCATCGACCGGGAACACCCACAAGACCGCCAGCGCCACCAGAACCGGGTGGATGATCAGCTTGCACAGGCTCAGCCAGGCGGCGATCTGCACCCGTTCGGCCGAGCGCCCAGCCAGCGAGGCGCCGATGGCGAACAGCGCGCCGGGGGTCGCCGCCCCACCGAGAATGGTCAGAAAATCGTTCAGCGGTCCGGGGATCGGCAGGCGCAGCGATGACCAGATCAGCCCGGCGGAGATGCTGACGATCATCGGGTTCTTGAGCAGCCCCAGACCGATCAGGCGCAGCGTCCCCAGGCTCAGCCGCCCGTCACGCCCGCCATTGATCAGGATCACGATGAGCGAGGAAAACACGATCAGATCGACCGACAGGACCAGCATGACCGGGCCGATCGCCGCCTCACCAAACAGCATGGCCAGCATCGGCAGGCCCAGAAAGCCGACATTGCCGATGGCGGCGCATTGCGCCTCGACCGCCGCGGTCGGCACGTCGAGCTTGCGCAGGAATGCGACCAGTGAGGCGATGCCATAGACCCCGGCGGTGCCCCAGAGATAGCCCATCACCAATTGCCCGTTGAAAATCTCGGCAAAGGGCAGGGTGGCGGCAAACCGGAACAGCATCGCCGACAGGGCAAAGAAAAACACGAACTTGGTCAGATAGGCGGTCGCCTCGGGCGAGAAGAACCGGGTGCGACCGGCCCAGAACCCCAGGCCGATGATCACGAAAAACGGCAATGTGCGCAGAAAGACCTCGACCATGCAAAACTGGTAACATGATTTGACCGGATGACAAGGCCGCTAGCCGCTGCCGATCAGCACCCCGGCGGCCAGCACCAGCGCGCCGCCCACCACAACCTGGAATGCGGCGCGGAAGAACGGCGTTTCCATGTACTTGTTCTGGATCCAGGCAATGGCCCAAAGCTCGAAAAACACGATGAAGATGGCGATGCTGGTCGCGGTCCAGAAATCGGGGATCAGATAGGGCAAGGCATGGCCCAACCCGCCCAGCGTCGTCATGACGCCCGAGGCAAAGCCGCGCTTGACCGGAGAGCCCCGACCCGACAATTCGCCATCGTCCGAGGCGGCCTCGGTAAAGCCCATCGAGATGCCGGCCCCGACCGAGGCAGCGACACCGACCAGAAAGGTGGTCCAGGTGTCCTGAGTGGCGAATGCGGTGGCAAAGATCGGTGCCAGTGTCGACACCGACCCGTCCATCAGCCCGGCCAGTCCCGGCTGTACCCAGGTCAGGATGAACTGGCGATGCGCGGTTGCTTCCTCTGTCGCGCGGGTCTCGTCGTCCAGATGGGTCGATTCAAGATCGGACGCGGTGGCCTGATGCCCCGCCTCTGCGGCGGCCAGATCTCCCAGCAACTTGCGGGTGGCGGCATCGGTCGAGCGGGCGGCGGCGGCCAGATAAAACCGCTCGGCATCGCGCTCCATCGCTGTTGCCTCGGTGCGAATTCGTTCGATCCCGAGGTTTTCGACCAGCCAGACTGGCCTGCGCGCATAATACCCGGCTACATGCTCGCGCCGGATCAGCGGGATCACCGCGCCAAAGCGCCGTTCATGCAGAGCGATCAGTTGGGCCCGGTGTTGATCCTCTTCGGCGGCCATGCCGTCGAACAGTTTGGCCGTGGCGGGGAAATCGGCGCGCAGCATCTCGGCGTAAGAGCGGTAAATGCGCGCATCGTCCTCTTCGGAGGAGATCGCCAAGGCGATCACCTCTTGTTCTGACAGATCGCGAAAGTGTTTGCGATAGGATAGAAACCGCATGCTCGACCTCAAATTAGAATGATTCCAAGATAGCGTGCGCGCCCTTGCTTGCAACCGGTTTCGTCCGAATCGTTGAAACTACAGCCGCCGCAAAATAGGTTAACAAACCGAACATCAGCGGAGACGGAATGACCCAGGCTTCGACCATTCTGCGCACAGGACGCAAATTCGGCCAAGTGCTCAGGGGCGCGCGCGACGTGTTCATGAACGATGGGTTCGAAGGCGCCAATGTCGATGACATCGCGCGGGCGGCCGGTGTGTCCAAGGCGACTCTTTACAGCTATTTTCCCGACAAGCGCCTGTTGTTCGTCGAAGTGGCACAGAATGAATGCCAGTTGATGGCCGAACGTATCCTGTCAATGATCGATGAAACCCGGCCCGCGCGCGAGGTGCTGACCATCACCGCGACGCAACTGGTGGCGTTCCTGATTTCGGATTTCGCTCAGCAGGTATTTCGTATCTGCCTGGCCGAGCGAGAACGCTTCCCCGAACTGGCGCGTGCCTTCTATGCAGCGGGGCCTGAGAACGGCCAGCGCCAGATCTGCGAATATCTGGAAAAGGCGGTAGCGAAAGGCGAATTGGAAATCGATGACATTCCGATGGCCGCAGAACAGTTTTCGGAGCTTTGCAAGACGCGCCTGTGGACGCGTGCGGTATTCGGCATCCAAACGCGGTTTACCAAGTCTGAGATTGATGATGTGGCCTTGGCTGCCGTCGATACATTTCTGGCGCGTTACGGGGCCTGACAGGGGCGAGCGGCCAAATGAAAAACGCCCGCCAGAGGCGGGCGCTTTCCCAAATCCGATCTCGGACCCGATTAGCGGCGCAGGCCCAGACGCTCGATCAGCGACTGATAGCGAGCTTCGTCCTTGCCCTTTAGATAGTCCAGCAGCTTGCGGCGCTGGGCCACAAGCTTGAGCAGACCACGGCGACCGTGGTTGTCTTTCTTGTGGGTTTTGAAATGCTCGGTCAGGGTCGCGATGCGCGAGCTGAGGATGGCGACCTGGACTTCGGGCGAACCGGTGTCGCCGTCCTTGGTGCCATATTCCTTCATCACGCGTGCTTTTTCTTCGGCAGTGATCGACATCGGGGTCTCCTTGTCAGGTTAGAGTGAATGGCGCAGGCCGGGATGTCGTCCAGCACAGGCCCATGGAGAGTTTCCGCATCAGAGCGATTCCGCTGCGGATGCGCGCGTATACGCGGAAAAGAACGAGAGGGCAAAGGCTTTCTGCGGGCGCAGCTCAGGCCGCAGTTCCGGCCAGGGGCAGGTCGCCCGGACGCACCAGTACGATATCATTAATATCGCTCGGCTCGCCACCACGCAGCAGCGCAACCTCGTGTCCATCCACCATGACTCGGCTGATTTCAGGGTTCTCGGCGTCTTTGCTGATCTCAATGTCGGGGCTCTGCCCTTCCGGGCCATCCCAGATTACCATCAAACGGTCTTCCGCTGGATCAAAGTCCATGACCTCGACCGCCTCTACGCCTGACGGCCAATCACTCAAGAGGATATCGTCCTCTCCGTCGCCACCGGTGACGATGTCGCCAGCACCGGCCCAAATTGTGTCGTCACCTTGTCCGCCATTGAGATAGTCGACCTCCTGTTCGGTGTGCGGAAGCATAGCATTGGCTCCACCTTCGAGCCCGAGGATCAGGTCGTTGCCAAAGCCGCCGAACAAGATGTCCCGACCCGCGTCGCCGGACAGGGTGTCGTCGCCATATCCGCCATGCAAAGCGTCGTTGTCGTCGCCACCATCCAGAAGGTCGTCATCCTGACCGCCATAAAGCGTGTCGTCGCCACTGCCGCCTTGCATCTTGTCGTCTCCGAAATGGCCGAACAGGTTGTCATTGCCTGCGCCGCCATCCAGGCTGTCGTCACCATCTTCGCCATGCAACAGGTCGAACCCGCCTTCGCCGCGGATCTCGTCATTCCCGCCGGCGCCATGCAGCGTGTCGTTTCCATCGGCCCCGGCTATGGTGTCGTCCAGATCATACCCGTTGATCTGATCGTCCCCGTCCTCGCCGGTCAGAATATCGCCCTGGTCATCACCGGACTGGACCTGCCCGTTACCGCCGACGATGGCGTCTGCCATCAAAAGAGGTTCAGGCAGCACACCGCCGGAAACCATGCTCAGCGTTTCGGTGCTATCGCTATCCTGCTGGTCCTCTGCCGACAGCAGCTCCTCATCGTCTTCGTCCCCTCCCGTCATGAGAACGACACCGCCAACAGCGGCCAGCCCCAACAGACCTGCGAGCATCAACATCCCACTACTCCAGACACGCGTCGCCCCTGTCCGCAAATATCCCACGATTGCAAGGGGTTCGTCAAAGCTGTTCAGGATGGATGGTTAACGAGTGCCGGGTTCAGGCCAGAGCGCAGGTTGCTGGGCATAGCCGATATAAAGCGGATGCTTGGGATGCCCGTCCTTGGTCAGACCCAGATGGAACAGCGGCAGCCCGGTGCCGCGCAGCAGGCGTTCGACCGCTGGTCCACGGTCCAGATGGGTGCCATGCGTGCCCCAGGCGGCGACGATCTGATCTGCCCATTCGGTGCCCGCCAGGATGGCCGCATCGTTCTCTGGCCCGACCGGATCGGCGGCAGCGCGCATTTTGCGGGGATCGGTGTCGCGCCAGGCAAAGATATTGGTCACCTGAAAGGCGCCAAAGCCCAGCGTGCGCGCCCGCCGCTCGCAGCGTTCAACCGTTGGATCGTTTTGCACCTCGGTCGCGGTCGACGGGTTCAGCATCACGAACAGCGCCTTGCGCCCGGCCGGGTCCCAGACACGGGTCAGGCTGTAGCGGTAGCGCTCGCAGTCGGAATAGATGGCGGTCGACGGTGCGTCGCCCTTGGTATGGGTACGGGTGATCATGGGCGTGCCCTAGCACGCGCTGCGCCTTGCGTCACGCCCCGGAGGTTACTCGGACAAGGCGAAGACCCGCGACGGGTGCAGCTCGCCGGACTTGTATACCCCCACCGCCACCGCGCGCCCCTCGAACGAGGCCCAGGCTTCGTCGCCATATTCGGCGTCACCGGGATAGACCATGCCGGGATTGCCGTTGCGCAGGCGCTGGGCGCCTTCGGGGCTGCATTTCAGCTCGGGCAGGTCGGCCAGACCCTCCTCTAGCGGGCGCAGATAGCTGTCGAGTTCGGGCGTCTTGGCCATCTCGTCGATCTGCTCGATCGTGATGCCGTCCTCGGCCTCGAACGGGCCCGACCAGATGCGGCGCAGTTCGCGCACATGGCCGTGACAGCCCAGCGCGGTACCCAGGTCGCGGGCGATCGAGCGGACATAGCCGCCCTTGCCGCAGGTCATCTCCAGTACAACGTGGTCGGCGTCGGGCCGATCCACCATCAACAGTTCCTCGACCCAGAGCGGGCGGGCGGCCAGTTCCACATCCTCGCCGTCGCGGGCCAGTTTATAGGCGCGTTGGCCATCGATCTTGACCGCCGAGAACTTGGGCGGCACCTGCATGATATCGCCCAGGAACGGTGCCAGCGCTTCCTTGATCTGTTCATCCGTGGGGCGCAAGTCGCTAGAGGCGATCACCTCGCCCTCGGCATCGTCGGTATTGGTGGCCTCGCCCAGACGCACGGTAAAGACATAGGCCTTGAGCGCGTCGGTGATATAGGGAACCGTCTTGGTCGCCTCTCCCAGCGCGATGGCCAGAACGCCGGTGGCCTCGGGGTCGAGGGTTCCGGCATGACCGGCCTTGTTGGCGCCCAGCGCCCAGCGGACCTTGTTGACGACGGCGGTCGAGGTCATGCCGGCGGGCTTGTCCACCACCAGCCATCCCGAAATGTCGCGTCCCTTGCGTTTGCGTGCCATCCTGCCCTCGTCCAGATCTGAGGCGCGCGACCTATCTGATCCGGGCCGGGCTGTCAATTTGTGCCGCGCGGGTGCGATTCAGCGATCGTCGATCGCGACGCCAACGATCGGGCCCATGGAAAAGCCCAGATCGGCACGGTTCAGCGACGGCGCGTAAAGGCGCGAGATATTGCCGTCGAAATAGAGCGCGTTTGGCGTTTTCAGTACATCGCGGAACAGGGTTCCGAATTCGTGAAACGTCACCGAGTTTCCCGAGATCGCAAATACGGCGCGTGTGCCATCGGCGCTGGTGCCAACCCCGTTGCGGATATAGCGCGAGGTCGAATCGGGCAGGAATCGCGGGTGCAGTGCGCCATCGATCACCAGCATCGGCCCGGATTGGGTGGCAAAGCGGCAATCCGGTTTCGCGGCCTGATAGTTGAGTGTCTCGATCACATCCGCCCGGCCCGGACGCAGGCAGAACACCCCGTTCGGCAACAGGCCGAAATTACCCGGCCCGGCATTTGAGATCACCCGCTTTTGTTCGACCCCGTTCTCGACATAATGGCCGACAGGCGAGCGGTCGTCGTGATACATGCCCGCGTTCATGGCAAAGGCCAGCCGCTTCCCTTCGGCCCTCAGGGTCTGATCGACGGTCGAAAACTGACCCAGCAGTGTCCCGTCCGCGTCATTGAGAAACAACCGCAGGTCCGCGTTGCGGGCATCCACCTCGCACACGGTATAAAGGTTGCCGTCATGGGTCAGGTCGCGGCAATCCATCGCCGCTGCCTGACCTGCGCCGGTCAACAGGGCGAGGACAGCCGCCGCCCGGATCACTCGTCCAGATCGCGGCGCACCGCGTCCTGATCGAACAACCGCCTTGTATCGTCGAGCCGGTCGAATGTCTCGTCCAGCCGGAACCGCAGCTCGGGGGTGAATTTCAACCCCAGCTTCTTGCCGATCACCCGGCGCAGCTCTCCCTTGTTGCGGGACAGCAGTTGCACCACGTCCTCTTGCCCCTTGCCACCCAGCGGCAGCACATAGGCGGTGGCGATCTTGAGGTCGGGAGAGGTGCGCACCTCGCCCACTGTGATCGACATCCGGTTCAGGTCGGGGTCATGCACGTCGCCGCGCGCCAGCACCTCGGACAGGGTGCGGCGGATCACTTCGCCGACACGCAGCTGACGCTGCGACGGGCCGGGGCCATCGTGGAACTTGTTCTTTGCCATGGCTTCGATCTAAGCGCAAAGCGAGGCTTTGCCAAGCGGTGCCGAACACGGTAGGAGGCATCACGCGCAGGAAAAGAAGGACCAAGCCATGACCCATATTCCAGGTATCGTGATCACCGGCGCTTCGGGACGCATGGGCCAGATGCTGGTACGGACCGTCACCGACAGCGACAAGGTGCGGCTGGTGGGCGCGCTGGAACGCCCCGGGCACGACTGGATCGGGCGCGATGTGGGCGAGGCGATGGGCGGTCAGGCGCTGGGCGTTGCGGTGACCGACGACCCGCTCGAGGCATTTGCCCAGGCGCAGGCGGTGATCGACTTCACCGCACCTGCCGCGACGCTGGAATTTGCCGCCCTCGCGGCGCAGGCGCGTTGCGTGCATGTGATCGGCACCACCGGCATGACGGCGGAACAGATCGCGGCGTTGGAACCGGCGGCGCGTCATGCGGTGATCGTGCGGGCGGGCAACATGAGCCTTGGCGTCAACCTGCTGGTACAGCTGACCAAGAAGGTGGCCGCCGCGCTGGACGAGGATTTCGATATCGAGGTGATCGAGGCGCATCACCATCACAAGGTCGATGCGCCCTCGGGGACCGCGCTGATGCTGGGAGAGGCCGCCGCCGAAGGGCGCGGCGTGCGTCTGGAAGATGTGGCCGACCGTGCCCGCGATGGCATCACCGGCGCGCGCCAGCGCGGCCATATCGGGTTTCACGCCATTCGTGGCGGCGACATCGTGGGCGAACATGACGTGCTGTTCGCCGCCCCGGGCGAGCGGATCGTGCTGCGCCACGTGGCCACTGACAGGGCAGTGTTTGCGCGCGGCGCGCTCAAGGCCGCGCTCTGGGGTCAGGGAAAGTCCCCCGGCCAATACGACATGGTCGATGTGCTCGGGCTCTGAACCCTGAGCCGTTAAGATTGCACTGTTATTTGGCAGGTGCCCATATCGGTGCCGTTGACCGCAAAACGGAGATTGTGTTTTCCCTTGACCTGCATAGACTTGCTTTCATGGAAAACGCGATTTTTGATGAAATGTGGGGACGGGACGGCGCGCTGCGCGAGGCCTATTCCGATTTCAACGGTTGGTTCGAGCAAGAAGATCCGGGTCGCCTGCGCAAGAAACAGGCAGAGGCTGAACGGCTGTTCCGTCTGACCGGCATCACCTTTAACGTATATGGACGTGCCGAGGCCGCAGAGCGGTTGATCCCCTTCGATATCATCCCGCGTATCATATCTGGCCGCGAATGGTCGCGACTGGCGCGCGGGATCGAACAGCGGGTCCGCGCGATCAACGCCTTTTTGCATGACATCTATCACCGCCAGGAGATCGTGCGGGCGGGTCGTCTGCCAGCCGAGATGATTTCGCGCAATGAAGCATTCTTGCCGCAGATGATCGGGGTCTCGCCGCCGGGCGGGGTGTACACCCATATCGTCGGTATCGACCTGGTGAGGACGGGCCCGGACGAGTTCTTTGTGCTCGAGGATAACGCGCGCACCCCCTCGGGCGTCAGCTATATGCTGGAGAACCGGGAAACCATGCTGCACATGTTTCCCGAGCTGTTCTCGCAGAACCGGGTGCAAGCGGTACAGAACTATCCCCGGCAACTGCGCCGGTCGCTCTCGGCATGTGCGCCCGCCTCCGCCTCGGACAAGCCTACCGTCGCGGTGCTGACGCCGGGCATCTACAACTCGGCCTATTACGAACACAGCTTCCTTGCCGACAAGATGGGTGTGGAACTGGTCGAGGGGCACGACCTGCGGGTGATTGACGGGCGCGTGGCGATGCGCACGACCCGCGGGTACAAGACTATTGATGTCCTGTATCGACGGGTCGACGACGATTTCCTCGACCCTCTCAATTTCCGCCCCGACTCGGCCTTGGGCATACCCGGCATCATGGATGTTTACCGCGCTGGCGGCATAACCATCGCCAATGCTCCGGGAACAGGGATCGCCGATGACAAGGCAATCTATTCCTACATGCCGGATATCGTCGAGTTCTATACAGGGGAAAAGGCACTGTTGAAGAACGTGCCGACCTGGCGCTGCAACGAACCCGACAGCCTGGCCTATGTGCTGGACAACCTGACCGAGCTGGTGGTCAAGGAAGTACATGGGTCGGGTGGTTATGGAATGCTGATCGGTCCTACTGCCTCCAAGCGCGAGGTAAACGAGTTCCGCAAGAAGCTGATCGCCAATCCGGGCAACTATATCGCCCAGCCGACCCTGTCGCTGTCGACCGTCCCGATCTTTACCAAGGCGGGGTTGGCGCCACGCCATGTGGATCTGCGCCCCTTCGTGCTGGTATCGCCTCAGGGGGTCGACATCACCCCCGGCGGGCTGACCCGTGTGGCGCTGAAAAAGGGCAGTCTGGTGGTGAACTCGTCGCAGGGCGGCGGCACCAAGGACACCTGGGTGCTGGAGGACTAGAACATGCTGGGAAAGACCGCCGGCGGGCTCTTCTGGATGTTCCGCTATCTCGAGCGCTCCGAGAATACCGCGCGCCTGATCGAGGCAGGCCAGCGCATCGCGCTGACCAGGTCAGGTTCGGTCGACGATGAATGGACCAGCGTGCTGCAATCGGCCGGCGCATATGCCGGCTATGTCGAAACCCATGGTTCCGAGGTTACCCGCGACGGCGCCATCGACTGGATGCTGCGGGACAAGGACAATCCCTCGTCCGTGCTCAACATGGCCGAAGCCGCGCGCAACAACGGCAAGACGGTCCGGACGGCATTGACGCGGGAGGCCTGGGAAAGCGTCAACGAAAACTGGATGACGCTGAAAGAGGCCCTGAAGCGCAAGGTGCCGGAGCGCGATCTGCCCGACGTTCTGACCCTGATCCGCCAACGCTCGGCCTTTGTGCGCGGGGCGATGCACGGCACGATGCTTCGCAATGACATCTACGATTTTGCCAGGATCGGCACCTTCATCGAACGTGCGGACAACACCGCGCGAATCCTTGATGTGAAATACTATGTGCTGCTGCCTTCGGTCGTTTCGGTGGGCAGTTCGTTGGACAACGTGCAATGGCAGACGATCTTGCGGTCTGTTTCCGCCGAGGGCGGATTTCACATGACCTTTGGCCAGGACCCTCGCCCGCGTGAGATCGCCCAGTTCCTGATCCTTGACCGCCGCATGCCGCGCAGTCTTGCATTCTGCGTCGACAAGATACGGTCGAACCTTGGCTATCTGGCGGACGATTACGGCGTGCGGCTGCGCTGTCATTCGATGTGCGACCAACTGGCCGATCACACCATGTCCCGTGACATCGATGAAATCATCGAAATGGGGCTGCACGAGTTCATCACCGATTTCCTCAAGTCGCTATCCGCCCTCGGTGGCCAGACGGAAATCGATTACAGGTTCTATAACTGACCCATGCGCCTCAAGATCAATCATACCACCCACTACACATATGATGAGCCGGTGCCCTATGCCCTGCAACAGCTGCGCTTGACGCCAAAGACCGGGCATGGGCAGACGGTCCTTGACTGGACAGTGCGCGTTGAGGGTGGCCAGAAGCAGTTGAGCTTCGAGGACCAGCACCACAATACCGTCGATCTGATCAGTTTCGACGCGGGCACGACCGAGATCACGGTGCACTGCGAAGGGACGGTAGAGGTAGAGGACAACCATGGCGTGATCGGCCAGCATGGTGGGTTCATGCCGATGTGGATGTTTCTGCGTTCGACCGATGTAACCCGTGCCGGGCCCCTGGTGCGTCGCTTGGCAAGCTGTGTCGAGGGTGAACCCGGAAGCCTTGCCTGGCTGCATGGTCTTTCAGCAGCGATCCGCGCGGCGGTGGCCTATGAGACCGGACGTTCCGATGTCGGCTGGAGCGCGGAAAACGTGCTGGATGCCGGGCATGGCGTGTGTCAGGACCATTCCCATGTCTTCATTGCTTGCTGTCGGCATCTGGATGTTCCGGCCCGCTACGTGTCCGGTTACCTGATGATGAACGATCGCATCGATCAGGAAGCAACCCACGCCTGGGCCGAGGCCTGGATCGAAGGGCTTGGATGGGTCGGTTTTGATGTCTCGAACGGCATTTCCCCAGACACTCGATATGTCAGGGCCGCAACCGGTCTGGACTATGCCGAGGCTGCTCCGGTATCTGGAACACGATTCGGCACTGCGGGCGAAGCGCTTTCGGTGCAGGTTCAGGTCCAGCAGCAGTAAAGGCATGCGATGACATATTGCGTAGGGATGCGGCTCGAACGCGGGCTTGTCTTCATGTCTGACACGCGCACCAACGCCGGTGTCGACAACATCTCGACCTTTCGCAAGATGTTCACCTTCGAGAACCAAGGCGAGCGTTGCATCACCATCCTGACCGCAGGCAACCTGGCGACCACACAGTCGGTGATCTCGATCCTTGAGGAACGTACCAAGGCACCCGCCGACCGCAAGCCCTCGATCATGGAGGCGCCAACCATGTTTCAGGTGGCGCAATTGGTCGGTCAGACCCTGCGCGAGGTGATTGCCGCGAACTCGGAAGAAGGGCAGCGCGCGGACGCGGCGTTCAACGCGACCCTGATCGTGGGGGGACAGATTGCGGGCAGCCCGCCGCGTCTCTTCCTGATCTACCCCGAGGGGAATTTCATCGAAGCGGGCGAGGACACGCCGTATTTCCAGATCGGCGAGACCAAGTATGGCCGCCCGATCCTGGTGCGCGCCTACGAGCCGGACATGAGTTTCGAGGCGGCGGTCAAGTTGCTGCTGGTGAGTTTCGATTCGACGATAAAGGCCAACCTTTCGGTGGGTCTGCCGCTGGACCTGCAACTCTACGAGGAAGGCAGTTGCGCGCGTGGCCTGTCCCGCCGGATCGACGCTGACGACCCTTATTTCCAGGCCATTTCCTCGGGTTGGGGAACGGCCCTGAAATCGGCCTTTGACAGCCTTCCCGATGTAGAGCTCTGAACACCCGCCGACTGTCGTCGGCGGGTACTGTCGTCATTTCTTGCGGCGCGGCGGTGCATCACCACCCTTGTTCAGCGGCTTTCCCGCTGGCCGTGCAAAGGGCTTGCCCGGGCGGTTGGATTTACCTGCGTCTGCGTTCTTTTTGCGAAACGACTTGCCGGGATCCGATTTGTCCGATTGGTAAGGCTTTGCGCCGCTGCCCAGTGGCTTGCCAGAGCGATTGGGTCTGTCTCCACCACCCTGCGGCTTGTCCGAACGAAAGGGTTTGGCGCCCTTGGGCGCATCCGCACGATATCGTTTTTCTCCCTGCCCGCTCTCGGACTGACGCGGTTTGGCTTCGTCAGCTCGCGCTGGACGGAACGCCTTGGCGCTGCCGGGCTTGGACGGACGCTTGGGCGTATGGTCCGGCCGTCCCTCCGGCTTTGACCGAGCGTAGGCCGGTTTCGACGGCTTGGGTGTCACGGCCCTTGCAGGCCTCGCGCCTTTGTCCCTGGTCCCGCTATCCGGCTTTGGCTTGCTCCGGGGTGCCGCAGGTTCGGAGGCTGGATTTTTCGCTTCCGTCCGGTCCTGGGCCCGGACATCATGCGAAACTTCAGATGCGGTTTCCGTTCTGGGCGCGCGCGGTGTTCTTGGAGCAGGCCGAGCAGGCCGTTCGAAATCACGGTCTCGGCTCTTCTTGGGCGCGCGCGCGCGCGGAGTGTCGGCGGGAGGGCTATCGAGCAGTCGCGCGGTGATCTCACCCTCGACGACACCGGACGGGCCGATCTGGTCGAGGAACCCCTGAACCGCCGCTTCGGCCAGTTCGACATGGGTTTCCTGCGCCTGCATGGTGATCTTGCCGATCTGGCTTTTCTCCAGATTGCCGGCCCGGCACAACAGCGGCAGCAGCCAGCGCGGTTCGGCCCGCTGTTCGCGTCCGACCGACAGCGAGATCCAGCGCGACGGGCCGAAACTGGCCGCCGCCGAGGCCGCGCTGCGCGCGGGTGGCTGGTTCAGTTCCTCGGGCGCGGTCAACCCGGCACGGTATAGACGCAGACAGGCCACAGCGATCTGATCGGGCGTGAATTGTTCCATCAGGCCGGCGGCGATGCGGGTTTCCTCGTCCTCGACCGGATCGGTCCAGAGCGGATCGGAGAGGAGCCGCGCTTCGTCCTTGGCCAGAATGTCCTCGGGCGTGGGGGCCTGGGTCCATTCGGCCTCGATCTTGGCCCATTTCAGCAGGCGCGATGCTTTTTTGGAAATCTTGTCCGGCACGATCAGCGCCGAAATCCCCTTGCGCCCGGCGCGTCCGGTGCGGCCCGACCGGTGCAAGAGCCCTTCGGTATTGGTCGGCAGATCGGCGTGGATCACCAGGTCGAGATTGGGCAGGTCGATGCCGCGCGCGGCCACGTCGGTGGCGACGCAGACCCGGGCGCGCCCGTCGCGCATGGCCTGCAGCGCATGGCTGCGCTCGTCCTGACTCAGCTCTCCCGACAGGCTGACCACAGCAAAGCCGCGATTGGCCAGACGTGCGGTCAGCCGCGCCACGGCGGCGCGGGTATTGGCGAATACGATGGCAGTGGGCGCATCGTGGAACCTGAGCAGGTTGATGATCGCATGTTCACCGTCGCCACCCGAAACCTGCACCGCCTGATACGAGATATCGGCATGCTGGCGTTCGCCCCCAAGCGTCGAAACGCGCGCGGCCTGGCGCTGATAGGTCTTGGCCAGTTCCGCGATAGCCGGAGAGACGGTTGCCGAGAACAGCAGGGTGCGGCGGTCTTCGGGTGCCTCGCCCAGCATGAATTCCAAGTCTTCGCGAAAGCCGAGGTCGAGCATCTCGTCGGCCTCGTCCAGCACCACCGCGCGAATATCGGCCAGATCAAGCGCGCCACGCGTGATGTGGTCGCGCAGGCGCCCCGGCGTGCCGACGACGATATGGGCGCCGCGCTCCAGCGCCCGGCGCTCGGTACGGGCATCCATGCCGCCGATACAGGTGGCGATACGGCCGCCCGCCTTGGCGAACAGCCATGTCAGCTCGCGGCTGACCTGCAGGGCCAGTTCGCGGTTGGGGGCCACGATCAGCGCCAGCGGCGCGGCGGGGGGGCCCAGTGTTTCGGCCTCACCCAGCAGGGTGGGTGCGATGGCCAGGCCAAAGCCCACGGTCTTGCCCGATCCGGTCCGGGCCGAGACAAGCAGGTCGGCGCTGGCCAATGCGGGGTCGGTGACCGCCTGTTGCACATCGGTCAGCGTGTCGAAGCCGCGCTCGGCGAGGGCATCGAGAAGGGGGGAAGTCATCAGGGGAATGTCCAATAGGGCGCGGGACTCACCCCGGCGCAAAGATTGGGCCATCTAACGAAGAGAGGCGCATTTGTCCATGCCTGACGGAACGAATGCAGGGAATACCGGCTATGTCACAATCAGATGGACGACGGCTGGCTGATGGCGCGGCAGACATGATCGGCGCAGGCCAGATCCTGCGCGGCGATGCCAAGCGAGCGGTAAAGCGTGATCGCATCGGTGTCGGGGCGCCCCGGAACCTTGGCCGCGAGCACTTCTCCGATCTCGCCCCTGACATGCGCTTCGGTCATCGCGCCCGTTTCCAGCGCCGAGATGATCTCGCGCGCCTGGGCAAAGGCCGAGGGTCGATAATCGACGAACAGCCCTGATTTCAACAGCAGCGCCTCGTCAATTTCCTGCATCGAAGGGATCGAGGCGCCGACCGCGTTCACATGCGTGCCCGGCCCGATCCAGTCGCCGTGCAGCACAACCGAGGGCGATGAGGTCAGCGTGCAGACGATATCGGCCCCATTGACCGCCTGTTCGGCAGTGGCGGCGGCGGTGAACCTGATGCCGGGATAATGATCGGCCATGCGCCGGGCAAATGCGTTGGCGCGCTCGGGGCTGCGCCCGGCAACCCGGATCTCGGCAATCTCGCGAACCAGCGTCAGCGCCTCGATATGGCTTTCAGCCTGTTCGCCCGTGCCGATCAGCGCCAGCACCCGTGCATCAGGCCGGGCCAGCGCCCGTGTCGCCACCGCGGTTGCGGCGGCGGTGCGGATTGCGGTGATCGCATCGGCATCCAGTGCCGCGCGGGGCTGTCCGGTCTCGGCATCGAACAGCAACACCGTACCGATATGCGAACTGAGCCCCTTGGCGGGGTTGCCGGGAAAAAGGCTGAGAACCTTGATGCCATAGAGCGTGGGATCGCTCAGTGCGCCCGGCATCACACCCAGACGGTTGGTGCCGTCGATGTCCATCACCATGCGCAGCGGCAGGTTGGCCTGTCCCTCGGAGACCCGGATCATCGTCAGTTCCACCACCTCGATGGCGTCGCGCATCGGCAAGTGCTGGCGGATTTCTTCGGCGGTTATGATCTTCATATCAGGCTCTCCTCTCCGGCAGGCCAGATCGCGTGATCGACGGACAGACCCAGCACGTCGCGCAGCAACGCGGTATAGGCGTCGGGACGGGTGACATAGGGAAAGTGGCTGGCCGCCCGGAACCTGTATGCACGTTCAGGGTCCAGCGCGGCGCGCAGGCTCTCGCGCATCGGTGGTGAGATCAGATGGTCGTCATCGCTTTGGACGGTAAAGATGCGGTCGCGGGGCAGGCTTTGCGCGGGCAGGTCCGGCGCGGTTTTCAGCGCCTGCAATCGCGCGCGCAGCTCATCTTCGGGAATGCGTCCGCGCACCTCTTGCAGCAAGAGAGGCGCCAGATCGCGATAGGGGTGGTCGGGTGCCTGCCAAGCGCTCAGCCCGGCCTCGAACCCGGCGCGCAGGTCGTCGATTGGTGTGGTGGCAAGGTCCAGCGCATAGGGCGGCACCTGGTCGATCCCGCGAACCGAGGCCAGCGTGTTGGCCGCCACCAGCCCGCCGCACAGCGCCGGTTCGGTGGCGGTCAGATATTGTGCCAGATAGCCGCCCAGCGACGAGCCGAGAACGGTCCCGCCCTGCATTTCGGCATCCGCGATCATCTGCGACAGATCCGCCGCCCAATCGCTGATCCCGCCCGAGGCCGGATAGCTCACCGCGAGGATCCGTGCCTCCTTCGACAGCACCGCGATCTGTTGCCAGAAGATGTCGGCCCGGCCCAGCGTGCCGGGGATCAGCACCAGCGCGGGGCCGCGCTGTCCTGTCCGGATCACTCCCCAGTCGCGGCCATTCACGAGATGGCGGGTTTCCGGGTGCAGGGCCGCAAACTTGTCGCGTTCGGCTATCAGGTCTCGCGTGCCCACACCTCAGCCCTTTGCCGCCATCTGCGCCAGCGTCAGGCAGGTGCGGGTGGCGGTCGCCATGTCCTGTACCGAAATCCATTCCAGCGGTCCGTGGATGCATTGCATGCCGGTAAAGACATTGGGCGTCGGCACCCCCATCTCGGTCAGGCGCGAGCCGTCGGTGCCGCCCCGGATCGGGACCGAGATCGGCGCGACCCCTTCGGCCTCGGCCGCCGCGCGGGCCAGCTCGACCGGTGTCATGTCCTTTTCCAGCCAATAGCGCATATTGCGGTATTGCGGATAGATCTCGCATTTGATCGCCGCGCGCGGCTCGCCTGCCTGCACGGCGGCGCAGACCTGGCGCAGCAGCTCTCCCTTGGCGGCCAGCCCGTCCCGCTCGAAATCGCGCAGGATGAACTTGATCACCATCTCGGACGAGCCGCCCTCCATATCGGTGGCGTGGATGAAACCGTCGCGCCCGTCGGTGGTTTCGGGGGTCATTGTCGCCTGTGGCAGCGTCTGCACGATCTTCGAGGCGAGGTGGATCGCGTTGACCATCTTCTCCTTGGCCCAGCCGGGATGGATCGACACGCCCGTCACCGTCACCACCGCGCGGTCGGCCGAGAAGCTTTCGTATTCGATCTCTCCCACCTGCCCGCCATCCAGCGTATAGGCGAAATCGGCGCGCAGATCGGCGGGCAGACGCTCACTCACCCCGCGCCCGATCTCTTCGTCGGGGGTAAAGGCGACGCGGATCGGGCCGCGGGCGATATCGGGGTTGTTCAGCAGATGCCGAGCCATGGTCATGACGATGGCCACCCCGGCCTTGTCATCGGCGCCCAAGAGCGTGGTGCCCGAGGCGGTGATCAGGTCGTGACCGATCTTTTCCGCCAGATAGGGGTGTTCGGCGGGAGACAGCACCAGCGCGGGATCGTCGGGAAAGGTGATGTCGCCACCGTTATAGCCGCTGATCACGCGCGGCTTCACGCCGCTGGCGTTGAATTGCGGTGCGGTGTCCACATGGGCCAGAAAGCCGACGGTTGGCCCCGGCGCGGTGCCGGGAATGGTGGCCAGCACGACGCCATAGTCGGTCAGTTCCACATCCTGGGCGCCCATTTCGACAAGCTCGTCACGCAGCAGGTGCAGCATGTCGAACTGACAGGCGGTGCTGGGTGAAGCGGGCGCAGTTTCGTCGCTCTGGCTGTCGATGGCGGCATAGCGCACGAGACGGTCCTGAAGTTCCTGATCGAATGGGTTTTGCATGTCACCTCCTGCGGTTGCCGCGATCAAAGGCGCAGCTCCGGGGCAAGTCAAGCAGGCCGCTACGCTATCACTGAGTGCCGTAAAAAGACGGGCGGACGGGCCAGCATGCTTTACCTCTGGTCTCCGGGCCGCTAGCCATTGCAGGGAACCAGAGGGAAAGGACCGCGTCATGATCGAAACCGTCTCGGAAAACGCCTGTTTCGGCGGTATTCAGGGTGTCTATCGCCATGCCTCTGCTGCAACCGGCTGTGACATGACCTTTGGCCTGTTCCTGCCGGCCGAGGCCAAGGACGGCCCGGTGCCGGTGCTATGGTATCTGTCGGGTCTGACCTGCACCCATGAAAACGCCATGGTCAAGGCGGGTGCGCAGGGATGGGCCGCCGAGCAGGGAATCGCGCTGGTCTTTCCCGATACCTCTCCGCGCGGCAAGGGCGTGGCCGATCACGAGGATTACGATCTGGGCCAGGGCGCCGGGTTCTATGTGAACGCCACGCAAGAGCCCTGGGCGCCGCATTTCCGCATGTGGGATTACGTGGCCGAGGAACTGCCCGCGCTGGTGACCGAACATTTTGCCATCGATTCCGCGCGGCAGGCGATCACCGGCCATTCCATGGGCGGGCATGGGGCGCTGACACTGGCGATGAACCTGCCGGGCCGCTATCGCTCGGTTTCGGCCTTCGCGCCGATCTCGAACCCGACGGGCAGCGATTGGGGCCGCAAGCAGCTGACCGCCTATCTGGGCACGGACGAGTCGACCTGGGCCAAGCATGACGCGACATTGATGATGAAACAGGTGGGCTTTGACGGTCCGATCCTGATCGATACAGGGACCAGTGACCAGTTCATCGACCTGCTTCGCCCCGAGGCGCTGGCCGCCGCCATCGCCGAGCGCCGCCAGCAGGCCACCCTGCGGCTGCAACCGGGGTATGACCATTCCTATTTCTTTGTCTCCAGTTTCATGGAAGACCACGTTTCGTTTCATGCCGAAGCGCTCTATCGCGATTGAGCAGCGGCATGAGCACGTTCGACTATGACCTGATCATCATCGGTTCCGGCCCCTCGGGTCGGGCCGCCGCGATCCAGGCGGGCAAACTGAAACGCCGGGTGCTGGTGATCGACCGCAAGGACCGGCTGGGCGGTGTCTCGGTCCATACCGGCACCATTCCGTCCAAGACGCTGCGCGAAACGGTGCTGAACCTGTCGGGCTGGCGCGAGCGCAGCTTTTACGGGCGCTCCTACCGGGTCAAGGACCGGATCAGCGCCGAGGATCTCAAGGCGCGGCTGCACATGACGCTCGATTACGAGGTCGACGTGCTGGAGCATCAGTTCAACCGCAACCATATCGACACGCTGAACGGGTTGGCCCGCTTTGTCGGCCCGCACGAGATCGAAGTGGCGACCGAGGCGGGCGATACCACGCGCCTAACCGCCGCCAAGTTCCTGATCGCGACGGGTACCAAGACCTATCGCCCCGATTACGTGCCTTTCAACGGCAAGACCGTTGTGGATGGCGACGACTTTCTGGAGATGGAGCGGATCCCGCGCTCGCTGGCCGTGATCGGCGCCGGGGTGATCGGGGTCGAATATGCCAGCATGTTTTCGGCGCTGGATGTGCGGGTGACGCTGATCGAACCGCGCGAGACCTTTCTCGATTTCATCGACCGCACCCTGATCCAGGAATTCACCCATCAGATCCGCGAGAACGGTGTCGACTTGCGGCTGGGTTCTGCGGTGGAGAAGATCGAGGATACCGGCAGCCATATCGAGATCAGCCTGGCCAATGGCCGCCATATCCGGGCCGAGATGCTGCTGTTTGCCGCCGGGCGGATGGGCGCGACCTCGGCGCTGAATCTCGACGCGGTGGGGCTGGAAACCGATCACCGCAACCGGATCACGGTGGATCGCAAGACCTATCAGACATCGGTGCCCCATATCTATGCCACCGGCGACGTGATCGGGCACCCCTCGCTTGCCTCGACCTCGATGCAGCAGGGGCGGGTCGCGGCCTGCCACGCGCTGGAAACCCCGACCCTGCCGGAAAGCCCGTGGTTTCCCTATGGCATCTATTCGGTGCCCGAAATGTCCACCTGCGGCATGTCCGAGGAGGAATTGCAGGAACGCGGCATCCCTTATGAAGTGGGCGTGGCGCGGTTCCGCGAAACCTCGCGCGGGCATATCATGGGGCTGGAACATGGCATGCTGAAGATGCTGCTGAGCCTCAAGACCCGCCGCGTGCTGGGGGTGCAGATCGTGGGCGAGGGCGCGACCGAACTGATCCATATCGGCCAGGCGGTGATGAACCTGAAGGGCACGGTGGACTATTTCGTGCAGAACACGTTCAACTATCCGACCCTGGCCGAGGCCTATCGCACCGCCGGTCTGGACGCGTTCAACCGGATGCCCATCCCCGAGGAGTTCAAGGTGAAGCGCAAGAACGGCAAGGCCGAGACCGCCGACAAGAAACCTTCGGCCAAAGAGAAATGACGACGCTTTATATCGATGCCGATGCATGCCCGGTGAAGGCCGAGGCCGAGCGGGTGGCGACCCGGCACCGGCTGCGCATGGCCGTGGTGTCGAACGGGGGGCTGCGCCCCTCGCAGAACCCGTTGGTCGAAACCGTGATCGTGCCCGATGGGCCGGACGTGGCCGACATGTGGATCGCCGAGCGCGCCGGGCGGGGCGATGTGGTGATCACCGCCGACATTCCGCTGGCCGCCAAATGCGTCGAGGCCGGCGCCCGGGTGCTGCGCCACAATGGCGAGGCCTTTACCCCCGCCAATATCGGCCAGCAACTGGCGATGCGCGACCTGATGGCCGACCTGCGCGCGGCCAACCCGCTGGGCGCGGGCGGTGGCGGCAAACCCTTTTCCAAGGCCGATCGCGCCCGTTTTCTTGACGCGCTGGAGCGCGAGATCCGCGCGGCGCAAAGGGATGCCCAGGGCTGATACCCGGCCCGCAATCCCCTTGGCGGGTGGTATTTGGGGGAAAAGCGACCGCATCCCGCCAGCAGGGGCCAAAACCCCTTGTCAGCCATCCCGACCCCTAGTATAGCGCGCGGGTTCTCGATGAGAATTTGGCGGCGGGGTGATTCCCGCCGTTTGGGTTCGACGAGGGTTTGCGATGCGCGCGGATCCTCCTCTCAACCCCAACGCCTGACAAAAAGGCATGACAATGCAAAGCCAAAATATCCGTATCCGGCTGAAGGCATTTGACTATCGCGTTCTGGACGCCAGCACGCAAGAGATCGTCAACACTGCCAAGCGGACCGGCGCGCAAGTGCGCGGCCCGATCCCGCTGCCGAACAAGATCGAGAAGTTCACGGTTCTCCGTGGCCCTCACGTCGACAAGAAAAGCCGTGACCAGTTCGAGATCCGCACCCACAAGCGGCTCCTGGATATCGTGGATCCGACCCCGCAGACGGTGGACGCGCTGATGAAGCTCGACCTCGCCGCCGGCGTGGATGTCGAGATCAAGCTGCAGTCGTAAGATCGGAGGGTAGAGAATGCGTTCCGGTATTATCGCAAAGAAAGTCGGCATGACCCGGCTGTTCATGGAAGACGGCAAGCAGATCCCTGTGACCGTTCTTCAGCTGGACAACCTGCAGGTCGTCGCCCAGCGCACCACCGAGAAGGACGGCTATACCGCCGTTCAGCTGGGTGCAGGCACCCCCAAGATCAAGCGCGTGTCCAAGGCCATGCGCGGCCACTTCGCCGCACAGAAGGTCGAGCCCAAGCGCAAGCTGGCCGAGTTCCGCGTGTCCGAAGACGCGCTGATCGAAGTTGGCGCCGAGATCTCGGCCGAGCACTTCCTGACCGGCCAGAAGGTCGACGTGTCGGGGACCTCGATCGGTAAGGGTTTCGCCGGTGCCATGAAGCGCCACAACTTCGGTGGTCTGCGCGCCTCGCACGGCGTGTCGATCAGCCACCGTTCGCACGGCTCCACCGGTCAGTGTCAGGACCCGGGCCGCGTGTTCAAGGGCAAGAAGATGGCCGGTCACATGGGTGCTGCCCGTGTTACCACCCAGAACCTCGAAGTCGTGAAAACCGACGCCGAGCGTGGTCTGGTCTTCATCAAGGGCGCCGTGCCCGGTCCGAAGTCCGGCTGGGTCACCGTCAAGGATGCCGTCAAGAAGAAAGCACCGGAAGGCCTGCCCTTCCCGGCTGCTGTGAAATCGGCCGCAACCGAAGCACCTGTTGCCGAAGCGCCCGCCGAAGGGGGTGAAGCATGAAACTCGATGTGATCAAACTCGACGGCTCCAAGGCCGGTGACATCGACCTGGACGAGGCCCTGTTCGGGCTGGAACCGCGTGCGGACATCCTGCACCGCGTGGTCCGCTGGCAGCGCAACAACGCGCAGGCCGGCACCCACAAGGTTCTGACCAAGTCGGAAGTCAGCTACTCGACCAAGAAGATCTACCGCCAGAAGGGCACCGGTGGCGCGCGTCACGGCTCGCGCAAATCGCCGACCTTCCGTCACGGTGGCGTCTACAAGGGTCCGACCCCGCGGTCGCACGGCCACGACCTGACCAAGAAGTTCCGCAAGCTGGGCCTGCGCCACGCGCTGTCGGCCAAGGCCAAGGCAGGTGAACTGGTCGTGATCGAGAACGCCGAATCCGAAGGCAAGACCGCAGCTCTGGCCAAGCAGGTTGCAAACCTGGGCTGGAAGCGCGCGCTGGTCATCGACGGCGCCGCGGTCAACGAAGGGTTCGCCCGCGCCGCGCGCAACATCGAAGGTCTGGATATCCTGCCGTCGATGGGCGCAAACGTCTATGACATCCTCAAGCGTGACACCCTGGTGCTCACCAAAGCGGCTGTCGAAGCACTGGAGGCTCGTCTGAAATGAGCGCGAAAGCACAACATTACGACGTGATCCGCAAGCCGATCATCACCGAGAAATCGACTATGGCATCCGAAAACGGCGCCGTGGTGTTCGAAGTGGCGATCGACAGCAACAAGCCGCAGATCAAGGAAGCGGTCGAAGCGCTGTTCGGCGTCAAGGTGAAGGCGGTCAACACCACCGTCACCAAAGGCAAGGTCAAGCGTTTCCGCGGCCAGCTGGGCAAGCGGAAAGACGTGAAAAAGGCCTATGTGACCCTCGAAGAGGGCAACACGATCGACGTGTCGACCGGCCTCTGAGCGACCCAGCTCTTGCAACAGATCGAACCCCGGCTGCCCCGCGCAGCCGGGGTTTTTCGTTTCGCGGGTTGGTGCGGATGTTTCGGGTTGATCATCCGGCCCGCTCTTGGTTCAGTCCGACGCAGGGCCGCAGGCCCGCATTCATTCAGGGCAAGAGAGATTTCAGATGACAATCGAGGCGGTGGTTTTCGACATCGGCAATGTGCTGATCGAGTGGCAGCCGGAACGGTATTATGACCGCGTTCTGGGCGAGGAGCGGCGGCGGCAGATGTTTGCCGAGGTCGATCTGCATGGCATGAACGACCTGGTCGATCAGGGCCATCATTTCACCGATACGATTTATGGCTGGGCCGAGAAATACCCCGAATGGCGCGATCAGATCCGGGATTGGCACGACAACTGGACCGAACTAGCGTCGCCTGAAATCCCGCATTCGGTGCGCCTGCTCAGGGCGCTAAGAAACAAGGGCGTGCCGGTCTTTGCGCTGACCAATTTCGGGGTGCAGAATTTCGACTATGCCTGCACGGTCTATCCGTTCCTGACCGAGTTCGACCGGGCCTATGTTTCGGGCCGGATGCAGATGGTGAAGCCGCACGCGCCGATCTATGCCGCGGTCGAGGATGATTGCGGGCTGGCGCCCGGGACCTTGCTATTCGCCGATGACCGGGTCGAGAATATCGATGCCGCGCGTATGCGCGGCTGGCAGGTACATCATTTCACCGGGCCTCAGGGCTGGGCCGCGCGCCTGGTGGCCGAGGGGCTGTTGACCGAAGGAGAGGCCGCATGAGCATACCCCATATTCCCTTTGCCGAGGGCGAGGCCAAGCTGGACTGGCTGGAACTGACGCGGGCGCTGGCCGATGGCCACAGCCTGCCCAAGGCGCAGATCGGCGATACGTTCCTATATCGCGATCCCGACACGATGCTGACGCGGTCGGCCTGGATCGACGGGCTGGGCATTGCGGTCAAGACCGCCAATATCTTTCCGCGCAACCCCGAGCGGGGCGACCCGATGATCAACGGGGCCGTGAACCTTTACAGCGACCATGACGGGGCGCTGTCGGCGCTCGTGGATTTCCACCTGGTGACCAAGTGGAAGACGGCGGGCGACAGCCTGCTGGCCGCGCTGCGGCTGGCCGACCCCGACGCGCGCGAGGTGCTGGTGGTGGGCGCGGGCACCGTGGGCCTGTCGCTGTGCGAGGCGTTTGGGGCCGGGTTCCCCAAGGCGGCCCTGAAGATGTGGAACCGCACCCGGTCCAAGGCCGAGGAGGTGGCGGCGCGGTACGACGGGCTGGAGGTGGTCGACGATCTGGCCACGGCGGTGAACCGCGCCGACATCATCGTCACCGCCACCATGTCGAGCGAGCCGGTCATTCGCGGCGAGTGGCTGCGCCCGGGTCAGCACCTGAACCTGATCGGCGCCTATCGGCCCGACATGCGCGAGGCCGATGACGAGGCCATGCGCCGTGCGCGCATCTTTGTCGACAGTTTCGATACTACGGTGGACCATATCGGCGAGTTGATGATGCCGCTGGCCGATGGGGTGATCACCCGCGCCGATGTGGTGGCCGATTACTACGGTCTTGATGCTTTCAAAGCGTCGCGCGACGACATCACAGTGTTCAAGAATGGCGGCGGTGCGCATCTGGACCTGATGACCAGCCGCTACATTCTGGACAAGTGGCAGGGCTGACCCTGCCACACTCTGTTCATGCGGGCACTGGCGCCCGGTTCTCGCGGATCGGCAGGTGGACGATGGCGCTGAAGGCGCCGACGCCGACGCCGATCCACCAGACCATGGTATAATCGCCGTATAGGTCGTACATCCGCCCGCCCAGCCAGACGCCGAGGAACCCGCCCAGCTGGTGGCTGAGGAAGATGATGCCATAGAGCGTGCCCATGTAGCGCAGCCCGTAAAGATGCGCGACAAGGCCCGAGGTCAGCGGCACGGTGGCAAGCCAGAGCGAGCCCATCGCCACCGAAAAGAGGATCACCGACAGTGGCGTGATCGGCAGCAGGATGAATGCGGCTCCGATCACGGTCCGGGCGGTGTAGATACCGGCAAGCAGGTATTTCTTGGGGAAATGCTTGCCCGCCCAGCCCGCCGTCAGGGTGCCTGCGATATTGGCCAGCCCCACCAGCGAGATCGCCACCGCACCCAGCGCCGAGGTGGTGGTGATCCCCATCGAATGCAGTACGCCGCCGGGCAGGATCGGCCCGCACATCTCGGTCACGAAGGCGGGGAAATGCGCGGTGATGAACGAGAGCTGATAGCCGCAGCTGAAAAAGCCCAGAAAGATCAGCGTATAGGACGGATCGCGAAAGGCGCGGGACAGGATCTGGCCCATGCTTTCTTGCAGCTCGGCCTTACTGGCCGGTTCGGGCGCGCGCAACATCGGCAGGGTCAGCACCAGCGCCAGGACCGCCACCGCAAAGACGATGAACACCTGTTGCCAGGGCAGGAAGGTCAGCAGCCATTCCGCCGTGGGCGCGCCGATCACCTGTCCGACGCTGCCTGCGGCGGTGATGAGGGCGAGGCTCATCGAGCGGTTGTCGTCGCTGGAGGCGCGGGCGACCACCGCGAGGATCACGCCAAAGCCGGTGCCCGCGATGCCGAACCCCACCGCCCAGGCATAGATCTGATGTTCGAGCGGTGTGGTCGACCAGGCGCTGAGCACCATGCCGCCAGCATAAAGGAGCGCACCGAGAAAGATCGCCTTGCGGTCGCCGATCTTTTCCGAAATGGCGCCAAAGATCGGCTGGCCGATGCCCCAGGCGAGGTTCTGGATGGCGATGGCCAGTGAGAAATCCGAGCGCAGCCAGCCGAACTCCTCGGCGATCGGGATCTGGAACACGCCGAACGAGGCGCGCACCGCAAAGCTGACGGTGATGATGATGCAGCTGACGATCAGGATCGGATTGATCAGGCGGGCCGAACGGTCCATTGGCGGTCTCCGTGGTATTGTCCGCCGGACCCTAAGCTGAAACATGGCGGCGTCAATTCAGGAGTTTTTCGGGCATCATTAACGAAAATTGATGCGAGCAGCGGTAACGGGCCGCTTCTCAAGGCCGGGCAGGTTGGGTATGGCTGCAAAATGACCGTTGTTTCCGATCTTTACGCCGCCCGTGTGGCCGAGGGCACCCTGCATGCCGATACCGCCCAAGAGGCGGCACTGGCCGAGTTCGACCGGATTCACCAAGCATTGAGCGCCCCGGTAAAACGCGGGTTGTTCCGCAAGGCGCCGCCGCCGCCTCGTGGGGTGTACCTGTGGGGCGGGGTCGGGCGCGGCAAGTCGATGCTGATGGATCTGTTTGTCGAGGCGCTGGGCGATACGGTGCCGGTGCGCCGGGTGCATTTCCATGCCTTCATGCAGGAGATCCACGCCGGCATGCATGCCGCGCGCAATGAGGGTGTCGCCGATGCGTTGGCGCCTGTCGCCGATGCGGTAATCCGCTCGGTCAAGGTGCTGGCCTTTGACGAGATGCAGATCACCGATATCACCGACGCGATGATCGTGGGGCGGCTCTTCGAGGCGTTGTTCGCTGCGGGCGTGGTGGTGGTGACCACCTCGAACCGCGTGCCGGACGATCTGTACAAGGACGGGCTGAACCGGCAGCTGTTCCTGCCGTTCATCGAGTTGATCAAGGAACGGATGCGAGTGTGGGAGATGATCTCTCCCACCGATTACCGTCAGAACCGGCTGGAAGGGAGCCGCGTCTATTTCACCCCGATCGGACCTGCGGCGCGTGGCGAGATCGAGGCGATCTGGCGCGACCTGACGGGTGGTGCAAGCACGCCGCTGATCCTGAAGGTCACTGGTCGCGACGTGGAACTGCCCGCGTTCCGCAACGGGATCGGGCGGGCCAGCTTCTATGACTTGTGCGGGCGGATGCTGGGACCGGGTGACTATCTGGCCATCGCCGGGGCGGTCAAGGTGCTGGTGCTGGAAGACATCCCGCGTCTGAGCCGCAACAATTTCAACGAGGCCAAGCGGTTCGTGACCCTGATCGATGCGCTTTACGAGGCGCGGGTGCGGCTGATCTGTTCGGCGGCGGCCGAGCCGGAGATGCTCTATGTCGAGGGCGAGGGCACGTTCGAGTTCGAGCGCACCGCCTCGCGCCTGCGCGAAATGCAGGACAAGGAGTGGGGTAAGTAGGGGGGCGCAGCCCCCCGGCACAAAATTCGCAGAATTTTGTCGCCTCCCCCCGGAGTATTTGCGGCGGAATGAAGCCTCAGCCGTTTTCGCGCAGGATGTTTCCGGCCAGATAGAGCGAGCCGCAAATCAGGACGCGCGCGTCGGGTTCCACCGCGACGATGCGGGCAAGCGCGGTGGCCACGTCCGGTGCGGTGCTTGCGGCCAACCCGACCGACTGGGCGGCGGCGGCGGTCTGTTCGGCGCTCAGCGTGTTTGCCTCGCCCGGGATCGACACGGCGGTGAGACTGCCCGCCTGGGCGCTGAGCGGGCGCAGATATCCGGTCACGTCCTTGGTGTTGAGCATGCCGCAGATCAGATGGGTGGGGCGTCCGGGCCGGCTGGCCAGCAGAGCGGCCAGCGCCACACCGGCGGCGGGGTTATGACCACCGTCAAGCCAGAGCTCGGCCTGGGGCGCGGATTGAACCAGCGGGCCGGTTTTCAGCCGCTGCATCCGGGCGGGCCAATGCGCGCGGGTGACGGCAGCCTCGCAGGCGGCCTCACCCAGGTTCAGGTGACGCAGCGCCGCCAGCGCCGCGCCGGCATTCTCGATCTGATGAGCGCCCAGCAGGTTGGGTAGCGGCAGGTCACACAGGCCGGTTTCATCCTCGAATACCAGGCGGTCGCGCTCCTGACGCACATGCCAGTGCTGGCCATGAGCCAGGACAGGCGCACCAAGCCGGGCGGCGGTGGCCTCGATCGCCTCCAGCACCTCGTCGGGCTGGGGGCCGACAACAACCGGAACGCCGCGCTTGATGATCCCGGCCTTTTCACCGGCGATCTTGGCCAGCGTGTCGCCGAGATACTGTTCGTGATCCATCGAGATCGGGGTGATGATCGACAGTGCCGGGCGCGCGATCACATTGGTGGCGTCAAGGCGGCCGCCAAGACCGACCTCGAGCAGCGTGTAATCGGCGGGCCTGCGGGCAAAGGCCAAGAGGGCCGCGCAGGTGGTTATCTCGAAATAGGTGATCGTTTCGCCGCCATTGGCGGCGTAACATTCGTCCAGAACGGTCACCAGGTCGGGTTCAGAAATCAGCTCTCCGGCCACCCGGATACGTTCGTGAAACCGGGCCAGATGCGGCGAGGTATAGGCATGCGCACTCAACCCCGCGCCCTCGATCCCGGCACGGATCATCGCCTGGGTCGAGCCTTTGCCATTGGTTCCGGCGATATGGATCACCGGTGGCAGACGGTCTTGCGGATTGTCGAGCGCAGCCAAGAGGCGCCAGACCCGATCCAGCGTCAGGTCGATGATCTTGGGGTGCAGCGCCATCATCCGTTGCAGGATGAGGTCGGAGCCGGGAGTGGTCATGATTTGGCTGGTGCCTCGGGGGTGGCGGTTTGTGTCTTTTTTGCCTCGGGCGACGCTGCCTCGGGCGCGGGCAGGTCGCCGCGCACCGCGGGTGGCAAGTTCAGCAACATGCGGGTGACGGTGATCAGCTCGTCGCGCAGGTCGGTGCGCTTGATCACCCGGTCCAGCATGCCGTGATCCAGCAGGTACTCGGCGCGCTGGAACCCTTCGGGCAGCGTTTCGCGGATGGTCTGTTCGATCACGCGCGGCCCGGCAAAGCAGATCAGCGCGTTGGGCTCGGCGATATGCACATCACCCAGCATGGCATAGGACGCGGTCACCCCGCCCGTGGTCGGATGGGTGAGTACAACGATATAGGGCAGGCCCGCTTCTTTCAGCATCTGCACCGCCACGGTGGTGCGCGGCATCTGCATCAGGCTCAGGATGCCCTCTTGCATGCGGGCGCCGCCAGCGGCCGAGAACAGGATCAGCGGGCGCTTCAGGTCGACCGCCTTTTGTGCCGCCGCGATGATGGCGTTGCCGACATACATGCCCATGGACCCGCCCATGAACGAGAAATCCTGTGCCGCGGCCACGATTGGTGTGCGACCGATCTCGCCGGTGGCGACCAGCATCGCCTCTTTCTCGCCGGTCCCTTTCTGGGCCGCCTTCATCCGTTCGGGATATTTCTTCTGGTCGCGGAAATGCAGCGGGTCGGCGACCGGCTCGGGCACCTCGACCTCGGTAAAGATGCCGCCGTCAAACAGCGCCTGGAACCGGGCGCGCGGCGTGATCTGCATGTGATGGCCGCATTGGGTGCAGACATTCAGGTTATCCGCTAACTCGCGGTGGAACAGCATCGTTCCGCACTCGTCGCATTTCTGCCAGAGGTTCTCGGGCACTTCGCGCCGGGAGAAGATCGAGTTGATCCGCGGCCGGACGTAATTCGTGATCCAGTTCATGTGGACTCCCCGTGATGCTGCACCCGCGTCAAATAAGGTGATGTGCGCGGAAATGCAATCAGCGTCGCAAGGCGAGCCGGGCCAGCAGCCAGGTAACGAACATGGTGGCGAAATCGACAGCCAGCCAGACGCGCAGATGCTCGGCATCGGCCATCGAATAGGGCAGCATATAAAGCGACAGGCCCGACAGGCTGTCAGGCAACGAGACGATCAGCAGGGCGATCATGTTGTTGAACAGATGCAGTGCGACCGCTGGACCCAATGTCCCGGCCCGCGCAGTGATGTCGGCCATAAGGATAGCAAACACCCCGGACCACAGCGCGATGGGCAGCGCGTTGGCGCCTGCCTCTTCGGGCAGATAGTGACCAAGGGCAAAGAGGACCGAGGGCAGCACCATCCAGATCAGCGCCGAACGAAAGCGCGCCGCCAGCGCCTGTTGCACATAGCCTCGAAACAAGACCTCCTCTGCTCCGGTCTGGATCAGCAGCGCCAGGATCGACAGCGGCAGCAACAACAGCCAACGCCCCGGCGGCAGGTTTTCTTTCAGCGGCGCGCCCATGTCATAGGGGGGCAGGATCAAGAGCAGCGCCCCCAGCACCAGCAGCAGGCGAAACACTCGCCAGAACTGTTGCAACGCCAGACGAGGCGGGCCGATGATACCCAGCGGTGCGCGGTGTTGAAACAGCCGTGCGGCGATGCCAACGCCCAGGATGACAAAGCCGAAACTGGCCAGCAGCACCAACAGCCCATCGGCCGTGGTGCCACTGGTGAAGCCGGCAGACCATTCCGGGCTGGCGAGCATGTTGACCAACCCGTAGAGCACCATATTGGCGCCCATCACGATGACCCCGATGGCGATCAGCCCGGCGATCAGTCGCCACAGTTCCGGCCGGGCCCGCCCCGGCGCGACCAGTTGTTCATGCGGGGCATAGGTGCGGCGATCAGGCATCGGGCTCCTTCCCGCCGTTCGGGAGCGGTGCCGGGCGGAGCGATTGGCCGGTGAAGTCGGTGATATTGATCCGTGCCGCGCGCAGGATGTCGCCGGCTTCGACCAGATGTCCTGCCACGGTTTGCAACAGATGCAGCGAGACACCGGCATCGTGTTCGATGACGGCGCGAAACTCCTCGGCACCGATACGCAGGAACCGGCTTTCGGTTTCGGCGATCAGGTCCATCGGGCGCGGCTGGCGCGTGATGATAGACAGATCGCCGATCAGTCGGCCCGGTTCGATCAGTGTTATGGGCCGCTCGCCCGGAGCATCCTCGGGCCAGCGCAGCGCGGCCCGACCCGACAGACAAAGATATGCGGCGTCGGCGGTCTGTCCGCTGGAAAAGATGACCTGTCCAGCCTGCGCCCGATACCATTGCGCCGAAAAGGCCAGTAACCGCTGGTTGCGGGCATCCAACCGCGCAAAGAGCGGTGTCGCGGCGATGATCTTCAGTTTGCGGTCCAGATCGGCGGTGGCACCGGCGGCAAGGTCTGGCTTGGCCCTGGTCACGCCGTCGATGCGGCCGTGCTTGATCTCGACAAAGAGGTCGTAGGCTTCGGGATTGGCGAAACTGTCTTCCATGAAGATCATGATGGCACGGGGCAACAACTCGCGCAGCCGCTGCCTTGTCCGTAGGCGGCTTTCGGAGTCGTGGCTGGCCAGCGCATTGTCCAGTATCAGGATATCGGGACGCTTGATGCTGGCGCGGGAAAACGCGGCGCGCTCCTGAAACACCGTTGGCAGGTTGGCGCCGCCCAGACCGGCGGGCATGTCATAGATCAGCGCGGCAATACGGCGGCGCAGTCCCGCCTCGGCCAGCACTTCGGCGACCGTGTCCTCGATTGCTTCGGCCTGGGCGCCCGCAACAATCGAGACCCGCCCAAAAAGCGCGTTTTCCAGAACCGTCAGCCGGGGGATATAGACCTGTGGATCCACGGCGACGAAATCGCTGCCCACAAGCGTGCGCAGACGGCTGGCACGGTCGCGGCGGATGGCAAGGATCTTGTCCTTGTACTCCTCGGGGAAGGCGGGGCCGATCTGCTCGGCGGTCAACAGAAATGGCACGGTCATCAGCTGAGCGCGTTCCTCGTCGGACAACGCCTCGACGCCGCCGGAGGCGTGGCGGTCGGCAATGTCGAGCAGGCGGAGATAGACCGCGTCCTCCATACCCATGCGCCGGAACAGCGGGTGCTGGGTCCCGTCGCGCCCAAAGGTCTGGCGCAGGGTTGCCACCACACCCAGCGCCATTTCCATTGCCTCGTCGGCCAGACCTTCGTCCCGAAGCATCTGGATGAAACGTCCGTCACCGATCAGTTGTTCTTGCGATATCTCGCGCGCCGGGGCGGCAAAAAGCAGGTTGCCCCCCAGCGGGACCGCGGGGTTGAAACGGTCCGGGTCGAACCGGTGTACCATCGCGGCCAGCCCCCGTTCGGACAGGCGGCGCGCAACGATGTCGCGCTGGGCGACAATCTCGGCGGTGAGGCTCTCATGCAGGCGCGGGTCGATCCGGCTGCGCAGCGTGCGGCGGAACATGAATTCGTCCAGGCCCATCGCCTCGACCAGCTGGAACCACCAGTCGCGGATCTGGTCGCCGTCGGTCAGCCCCGCGAGGCTCGGGTCGACCCAGTCGACATCCAGCGTATCGCCACTGTTGCCGGCCTGGACCGCCTCGACCAGCCGGCGGTCCGGCCTGGCAGGCGCCAAGGGGTCGGTCTGCGGCCGGGTGCGCAGCGGCATCAGCAGGTTGTCACCCAGTGTGCCGTCGAACAGATACGGGCGCGAATGGGCATAGCCGATCCGGGCGGCGATCACCGTCTGGTGCAGCGTGCTGAGGGGATGGCCCGAGATCACCACTTCGCCCCTGCTGGGCAAGATCTCGCGCGTCAGGAGCTGGGCAAGAGCCGCCCGTTCGGCAGGCCGGTCCGAGCGGATCGCCACCCGCGCGCCGGGTGGGATTGTCAGGTCGATATCTTCAAGAATGGTATTTCCATCCTGATCGTGCACCGTCACGTCGCGCAACTCGATGGTGCCGTTCAGACGCGGCACCTCATCAGGTTCCCCATCGAACAGATCAGCCGGTATCATGCCCTGAGGGGCAAAGCGTTCGGTCACCACCTGCCAGCGCAGCGACATGTCCTGCACCTGGTTGTAATAGGTCAGCAGCTCTTTCCACGGGCTGGACAGGTCCTTGTAGGCCGCCAGTGCCGCCACCAGAGCGCCCACCGTGATCTGGCCCTTGATCGCCAGATAGCCACCCACCGAATAGAACAGGAACGGGGTCATCTGCGAGATCAGGTTGTTCAGGAACTTCATGAAGAATTTCTTCTGATAGATCCGGAACCGGATATCGTAGAGCCGCCCAAGCCGGTCGGTGATCTGTGCCAGCCGATAGCGCCAGCCACCATTGGTGCGCAGATCGGCGATACCGGCCGCACTTTCTCCGATTTCGGAACTCAGGCGGCGCACCTGCTGGATGCGGGCCTTGTTCAGCAGGTTGATTTGCCGCTGCAGGCGCGGGATCAGCCAGGCCTGAAGCGGGATCAGCGCCACCGAGGCCAGCCCGAACCAGACATTCTGCATGAACAAGAAGGTCACGATGGTCAGCATCTGGCCGGCCTGGAACACTGGTTGCGCCACCGCATCCCCCATCAGACCGCCCATCGGCTCGGCCTCGGAGGTGATCATCGACACCAACTCTCCCTGACTGGTGTTCGTGTAGTAAGCGCGTGGAAAGCGCATCATCCGCGCGATCAGCTGATAGCGCAGGCGGCGCAGCATCCGCTCGCTCAACACCCCTTTCATGGTGTTGATCTTCATCTTCATCAGCCCGCTGAGGACCACCATCGCGAGAAAGGCAAGGCAGAGCGCGAACAGGTACTCGATCTGGCTCAGTTCGACGCCCCAAAGGTCGATCCGGTCAACCTGTGCGCCGATGGCATCGTTGATGATCCGCTTGGGCAGTTCGAGCGTGGCGTAAAGAAAGGGAAAAGAGATCACCGTCAGCGCCAGCAACGCAATCTGCTGGCGTTTCGAATGTTTCCAGATGAAGGAAAACAAACTGGGCTCCATCACCCACCTCTTGCCGCGGCTGACCCTGAACGACTTTGATGCCGACTGTGCGACCCTGGCCGCCCTTTGGACGGTAAGCACTGACCGGCCCGATTACAAGGTAGCCCCCGCGAGGGGTCGCCGCGGCTGGACGGCGAATTGTTTCCATAACAAGAATTTTTCCCAAGGGATCGAGTTATTGGGTTTATTTAGTTAACATCCTTTCGCTAAACAGAGAAAACAGCGCGACACCAATAGCGGCGGACGGGAATGGGCAGGGTTCTGGACAGATTGTTTCATCTGCGGGAGATGCGGCGCTGGCGCCGGGCTGCCCGCAATGCGCTGTCCACCCCCTTGTCCGAGCTGCGTCGCCAGCGCAACCGGGCGCGCGACCTGCGCACCCATCTGGACCGGCTTATCAACGTGGCCGACGGGCGGCTGGCATTGCCTCTGATCGGCTCGTCCTTCTTTCCCAAGCCGCATGGGACCGACTGGTCCTGGCGTCCCGAGCTGTGGCGAGGGCCGCTGGCATCACCGGGTCTGTCCTCGGTACCGACGCGGTCGACCCTGGGGGGCGAGGTGACGCTGTTTCATGATTGCGAATTCTCCGAGCTGACCCTGCGCCAGCTGCGTAACCTGCGTGAGGCTGACCTGGCGCCCTACGGGTTGCGCATGGATGTTTTCAAGTTCGACGGTTCGTTCCTTTCGCTTGTGATCGACCTGCCTGATACGGCGACAGAGGGGATGACGCGGGCGCATCTGCTGCGGGTCGATACCATCATCGAAAGCGAGAAACCGTTGGAGATCTTTGCCCGTCTCAACATCCGCCACGGCCCCAATACCGAACAGATCGTGCGTGAATTGCCGTTGCACGAACAGGATGTGATGGTGGAATTCGATCTGGCCTATTCGCGGCTGAACGAGAAACGGATCGAGAAGATCTGGCTGGACCTGATCTTTGAAGCGCCCGAGATGAATCAGGTCATTCTGCGCGACCTGACATTCTGCCGCCATCGGCGCGCGGCCCTGTGAGAGGTGACAGAATGAGCGACCTGACCCTGACCAAGATCCGCCTGCGCAACGGTGTGTGGGAGGGGCGGCTGACCGGTGCCCCCACAACCGGCAAACGCCCCAACATCCTGGTCACCCATCTTGATCTGCCAGTCCCGGATGTGGAGCTGGTGGAGGGCACCGACAGCAGCTTCTGGACCCTGACGATCCCGGTTCCGGACTATGCCGTCGCCGATGGGGTGCAAACCTTTCTGATTGTCGATGGTGAAACCGAGACGAAGCTGGGTGACTTTACCCTGATCGCGGGCGAATCCGTTCCCGATGATCTGCGCGCCGAGGTGGAACTGCTGCGTGCTGAGCTTGACATGCTCAAGCGCGCCTTTCGCAGGCACTGCCTGGAGACAGGTTGACCTCAGCACACAGCTGCGCATTCGGTAGGAGCCTAACCGAAAACGGCCGCACCACCGGAAGGTGATGCGGCCGTGATGTCTGGTCTGCTCGGATCAGTCTGCCGGGGCGAACGCCGAGAGACCTTTGAGGATGTCGATGGCATAGGCCAGCTGATAGTCCTCTTGCCGCAGTTCGGCAGTAGCCTCGGCCTTGGCGCGGTCTTCCTCGATCTGGCGGATCTCATCCTCGCTCAGGCTGTCATTGTTCAGGCGTCCGCGCAGATCGGCCTCCGAGCGCGAGCGCGGCGTGACCCGCTCTTCCTCGGCTTCGGGTTGGCGGCGCGGTTGCTCGACCACGATGTCGGGGCTGACACCCAGTGCCTGGATCGAGCGGCCAGACGGCGTGTAGTAGCGTGCGGTGGTCAGGCGCATGGCGCCGTCACCACGCAGCGGCATTACCGTCTGCACCGATCCCTTGCCAAAGCTCTTGGTCCCTACCACGATGGCGCGGCGATGGTCCTGCAAGGCGCCGGCCACGATTTCCGAGGCCGAGGCCGAACCGCCATTGATCAGCACCACGACCGGCTTGCCCTGGGCCAGATCGCCAAGTGTGGCGTTGAACCGCTCGCCGTCTTCGGGGTTGCGACCGCGCGTAGACACGATTTCACCGCTGTCGAGGAAGGCATCCGATACCTTGATCGCCTGCGTCAGCAGACCGCCGGGGTTGTTGCGCAGGTCAAGCACGAAGCCGTTCACCTTGTCGATGCCGCCCGCGGCTTCGACCTGCTTGGCGAGCCCTTCTTCGAGGTTGGGATAGGTCTGGTCGTTGAAGGTGGTCACGCGCAGCACCACGCTGGTGCCCTCGGTGCGGGCGCGCACGGCGGTCAGTTTGATGGTGTCGCGGATGATCGAGACGTCGAACGGCTCGTCCTCGCCCTCACGTACCACGGTGATCACGATCTCGCTGCCCACCGGTCCGCGCATCAGGTCGACCGCCTTGTCCAGGGTCAGGCCCAGCACGCTTTCGCCATCCACATGGGTGATGAAATCGCCCGCCTCGATCCCGGCCTCATCGGCGGGGGTGCCGTCGATGGGCGACACGACCTTGACGAAACCTTCTTCCTGGGTGACCTCGATACCCAGGCCCCCGAACTCGCCTCGGGTCTGCACCCGCATCTGCGCCGCGTCATCGGGCGAGAGATAGCTGGAATGCGGGTCGAGCGAGGTAAGCATGCCGTCAATGGCTGCCTCGATCAATTCGCCTGCATCGACCTCTTCGACATATTGCGCGCGGATACGCTCAAAAATGTCGCCGAACAGGTCGAGCTGCTCGTACACGTTGGAATTTGCCTTTGCCTCTTGTGCGACCAGCGGTCCGGCGACTTGGGTTGTGGCGATGATCCCTGCCAGAGTCCCGGCCAGTCCGGCCAAAACGACTTTTTTCATGCTCGTCTATCCATCCTTGTCGGTTTGGAACCACGTTTCCGGGTCCACCGGGCTGTCGCCCTCTCTGACCTCTATATAGAGCGTTTCTGATCGCTCTGTACCAGAGCCATCACCGCTTGTTGACAGAATCGCGCCGATTTCCTGCGTTGCACCGCCCATCAGGCCCACAGGCGTACCCGCCGGAACCACCTCACCCGCTGCGCCATAGACCTCTTGCAGGCCGGAAAGCACGATCAGCAGATCAGGCTGCGGTTCAAGGATCACGACATTGCCGAGGTCAAGCAGCGGGCCACGATAGCGGATCGTCGCGGCGGTGGGCGTGGCGACCAGCGCGCGGGGACGGGTCGCCACGATGATTCCCTCTCGCGTGATACCGGCGGCATCTGCCTGTCCGGCACGGCGCAGCAGAACCCCCTGTACCGGGAGGGGAAGCTGGCCCTTCAGGGCCGAGATATCAGCCGAAGAGGCGGCGATCTCGCCATCGGCGATCTCGGACAACCCGCTGGCGAACCCTTCGAGCGTTTCGGTGGACGAGACAAGGATGGCGGTGCGGACCGGGTCCTCTGTGAACCGCCGCGGCAGATCGGTGCGGTCGGCGATGGCCTGGCTCAGCTCTGCCCGCGCCTGTTGGATGCCGGTCAACCCCTCTTGCAGGGTGCTCGCGGCGTTCTGTTGCAGCGCGCGCAGGGTTCGCACCTCGGTCAGGTCACGCGCCAGCGCGTTGGCGCGGGCCTGCAATTCCGGGGTCATCTCGGCCAGGGTCATCGCCGAACGCGCGGCACCCAAGGGGCCCGACGGGTGCAGCATCAGCACTGGTGGCGGCGCGGTTTCGATGGTCTGGAGTACCCCGAGAAGCTGCGCCACCTCACCCTCGCGCGCATTCAGTTCCGCGGCCAGTTGCCCCTCGCGGACCGAGGCGCGGCGCAGCCCGTCGCGCATTGCGGCCAGCCCCGCCTCGTAGGCCTGCACGGTGCCGGTCAGGGCGCGTACGCGGTCGCGGGCGCTTTCCGCCTCGGCCAGCGCGACCGAGGCCTCTTCGAGCATTCGCGCTGCCGCCTGTGCCGCCTCGGCAGGGTCACCTTCGGCCGGGGCCATGGTGGACCAGAGCATGAGAGACAGCAAAAGCGCGGTTCGGCGGATCATGTGATCAGGCTCTCTCCGGTCATTTCGGGCGGTTTGGGCAGGCCCATCAACGCCAGCACGGTGGGGGCCAGATCGCTGAGCCGCCCATCGCGCAGGGTCGCGCCCTCCGGGCCGCCGACCAGTGCCACCGGCACCGGGTTCAGCGTGTGGGCGGTATGGGGTCCACCGGTTTCGGGGTCGATCATCATCTCGCAATTGCCGTGATCGGCGGTGACGATCATGGCGCCGCCGGCCCGTTCCAGCGCGTCGATGACCCGTGCCAGGCCCTGATCCACCGCCTCGCAGGCCTTGATCGCGGCTTTCAGGTCGCCGGTATGGCCGACCATGTCGGGATTTGCGTAATTGGTGACGATCAGATCATAGCCCGCGCCGATCGCCTCGACGAACTTGTCGGTCACCTCGGGGGCGCTCATCTCGGGTTGCAGGTCATAGGTCGCCACCTTGGGCGATTTCGGCATGAAACGATCCTCGCCCGGTTCCGGGTCTTCCTTGCCACCGTTGAGGAAGAAGGTGACATGCGGATATTTCTCGGTTTCGGCCAGACGGAACTGGCGCAAGCCGTGTTGCGCCACCCAGGCGCCCAGCGTGTTGACGATGTCGCGCTTGGGAAACACGGTGGTCATATAGGCATTGTGGCCGTCCGAATACTCGACCATGCCCAGCAGCGCCGACAGCGCGGGGCGGGGCCCGGTGTCGAAATCGGCAAAGCCCGGCTCGCCGATGGCACGCAGGATCTCGCGGGCCCGATCCGCGCGGAAATTGAGGCAGAACAGGCTGTCGCCATCCTGTACCCCCTCATAGCCGGTCAGCACCGAGGCGGTGATGAATTCGTCGGTTTCCGACTGGTTATAGGCGTGGTCGATGGCCGAATGGGCAGAGGTGACGCGACGCCCCTCGCCCTTGATCATCGCGTCATAAGCCTCCTGCACGCGCTCCCAGCGATTGTCGCGATCCATCGCGAAATAACGCCCGGTAACAGTGACGATGCGGGCGCCCTGGGGCAGGCGGTCTTCCAGCTCGGCCATATAGCCGTAGGCGGATTTCGGGGCCACGTCGCGCCCGTCCGTTATGGCGTGCAGGGCCACCGGTACCCCGGACTCGGTGATTGCCTGCGCTGCGGCGACGATATGGTTCAGATGTCCGTGTACACCGCCATCCGAGACCAGCCCCATCAGATGCGCGGTGCCGCCCGAGGCCTTGGTCGCGCCGATGAAGTCGCGCAGGGCGGCATTGTCGAAGAACGAGCGGTCCTCGATCGCCAGGTCGATCTGTCCAAGGTCCATGGCGACCACCCGGCCCGCGCCGATATTGGTGTGTCCCACTTCAGAATTGCCCATCTGGCCGCTGGGCAGGCCCACATCCGGACCATGGGTGATCAGCCGGGCATGCGGCCCCCTGGTCATGATCATGTCGAATGTCGGGGTCTTTGCCAGATAGGGCGCGTTTGCGGTCTTGTCGTCGGACAGGCCCCAGCCATCGAGAATGCACAGGACGACGGGTTTGGGGGCGCTCATGTTCGGACTCCGGCAACTGCTCTGGCTGCCTTCTATCCTGTGCCCGGCGGGGGGTGAACCGTCTTTTTCCGCGCAGTCGGGACGTTAGCGTTCACGGCGATAGTGCCGGTGGCAGGCCAGACATGTGGCCATCAGATCCGGCAGGCTGCGGCGCAGCGCCGGAAGAGTGTTGGGGCGCAGGTCGCGCGCGGCGCGCGCGGCGGCCTGGGCCAAGGCGGAAAACTGGCCCCAGTCCTGCCAGATCAGGCTGCGCGCGCGGCTGTGCCTGTCCATATGAGGTTCCGAGAAGCGTTCGGGCAGCGTATCGAGCACGTCGACCAGATCCGCCTGTGCCGCGCGGGCCGTAGGCCGGTCAAAACGGCGGCGCTGGGCGATCATGTCCATCAGCACCCCAAGCGTTGCCTTGGCCTGGCGCATGGTGGCCTGACGCGCGAGCACCGCCTCGTCCCGGACCACCGGCTCATCGGCGCCCAGAGGTGGCAAACCCGAAAGCAAGGGCAGGCAGACCAGCAGAGCGCCCAACAGGCACAATCGCCTGAAGAGACGGCGCAACATATCGGTCTGGATCGGTCGGGGCATGAGCCAGCCCTTTCTGCTTGTTGGCTCTGTCGCGGCTCCAGCATCGGTGCGGCAGGTTACCGGGTGGTTAAACCTGGCGAATTCCCTCAGCCCGCTGGCGAAGCGTTTTTGCTGTCGGGCCTGCCGTGCTTGCGGCTAGTCTGTTCGCATGACCCTGACACCCCGTCTCGATATCCTGGGCGCCGCCCTTGCCGATTCCAGCCGTGCGCGGATGCTGTGCGAGCTGATGGACGGCCGCGCCTATACCAACAAGGAACTGGCCAGCGCCGCTGGCGTCACCCCGCAGACCGCCACCGCGCATCTGCGCCGGCTGGAGGAGGCGGGGCTGATCCGGGCCACCCGCAGCGGGCGGTGCCTGTATCACCGGATTGCCGGGCCCGACGTGGCCGATGCGCTGGAAACCCTTTCGGCGCTGGCGCCCAGCGATCACCTTTATCGCGCGCAACAGCGCAAGGGCGCGCGGCTCAAGATGCTTGAGGCGCGCAGCTGTTATGACCATCTTGCCGGGCGGCTGGGTGTCGCGATTACCCAGGCGTTGTTGGATCAGGGCGATCTTGTGCCGGACGGGGCGCAATACCGGGTCATTCCCTCCGAGCGTTGGGGCAAGCTGGGCGTGACCCTCACCGGGCGCGCGCCGCTGGCACGGCCCTGTCTGGACTGGACCGAGCGGCTGTCACATGTGGCGGGGCCGGTGGGGCGCGAGATGCTGTCTCATGCGCTGGCGGCGAATTGGCTTCGGCGTCTCCGGGGTGAGCGCGGGTTGGATGTGACACCCGCCGGTGCAGCAGCGTTGCGCCAGATCCTCGGCATCAGATGGGAAGGCGGAACATGCTGCCGGCACTGACATCCGACCGCTTCACGACCCAGACAGGCTGGCGGGTGCTGGTGCAGGTGCCCGAGCCGGATTGCCCTAGGGTGATCGCGGCGGTAATCGCCCAGGACCCGCTGGTCTGGGGCGACTATGACCGGGTGACCTTTGCCGCCCCGGGGCAACAGAGCTTCCGCTCGCTGCCCGGCGGCGCCAATGCGCCCACCGCCGATGCGGTGAGCGTGCCCTGTCTGGAGCTTTCGTTTTTTCTGTCGGGGGATGCCGCGCGGCTCGACGCAGTGCTGAACGCGATCTATCATGTTCACCCCTATGAGGAGCCTGTGGTTCTGGTGGTTCCGGCTCTGCGAACCTGTCATATCCGGGGCTTGGACGAGGATAATTCGAACCGGTTCTGGAACCGCGAGGCGGCTGACTGGGTGCCGGACACACATCGCCGCGATGTGGCCGGGCCACCCCAATCACAGGGAACTGTGTCGCGACAGGCTTGATTTGCCCGCGATTTCCGGCAAGCTGGGCGTATGAACATGTCGCCTCCCAGCCCGTTCTCTGCCGGTCAGGCCCCGGCGCAGGTTGCCTTTGACAGACGCGAAATGGCCGTCATCCTTGGTCTATACGGGCGCATGGTTGCTGCGGGAGAATGGCGCGACTACGGCATTTCGATGCTGAGCGACATGGCCGTATTCTCTGTCTTTCGACGGACTGCCGAACATCCCCTTTACCGGATCGAGAAACGTCCGCGCCTGCGCAACCGTCAGGGCATGTACGCGGTGGTCGGAATGGACGGGCAGGTGCTGAAGCGGGGGCAGGACCTGAAATCGGTGCTGCGGGTGCTGGAGCGCAAGCTGATCCGGGTGGTCAACCCGGACTGATTATTCTGCATTCGAGCCGGGGATGCCTCCGGCGGGAGTATTTGCGACCAGAAAGAAGCGTCTCAGCTTTTGCCTGCGTGGCGCCTAGGCGTTGTCTTTGAGCAGGCGCTGTTTCTGCCGGTTCCAGTCGCGCTTGGCCTCGGTCTCGCGCTTGTCGTGGATCTTCTTGCCCTTGGCGATGCCAAGCTTCATCTTGGCGATGCCCTTGTGATTGAAATAGAGCACCAGCGGCACCAGTGTCATGCCCTTGCGCTGGGTTGCGTTCCACAGATTGGCCAGTTCCTTGCGCGAGACCAGCAGCTTGCGCCGCCGCCGTTCCTCGTGCTTGAACATCTTGGCCTGCTCGTAGGGCGGGATATAGGCGTTCACCAGCCACAACTCGCCGTTTTCCACGGCGGCATAGCTGTCGGCGATGTTGGTGCCGCCCGCACGCAGCGCCTTGACCTCGGACCCCTCCAGAATGATGCCGCATTCGAGATCGGACTCGATCGCGTAATCGAACCGTGCCCGCCGGTTTTCGGCGATCACCTTGTAGTTGGGGTCTGAGTTCTTCTTGGCCATGGGGCGCAGATGTAGGCGGCTTGGGCCGCCCTTGCAAGCGCGCCTGTGTGCAAGGGCGGCTGGTTTCAGCTGTTGGGGCGCACGCGCGCTGCGGTCTTGTTGGCGAATGCCTCCAGCCGTTCGCGGGCGGCGGGCTGGGTGTTGACGATGCCGCCGACATAGGCCTCGGCATAGGCGGCGTCCAACCCGGACATGTTCTGCATGTGGCTGATCGCGGAACAGATAGCGAAGTTGGTCAGCGGAAGGTTGCCCGCGATCTTGTTGGCCAGTTCCATCGCCATGTCAAAGCTCGACCCGTCGGTGATGTATTGTGCCAGACCCAGATCGGCGGCCTCTTGTCCCTGATAGACACGGCCGGTCAGGATCATGTCGATCATCCGATATTTGCCGATCATGTCCGACACGCGGATCGTGGCGCCGCCCCCGGTAAAGATACCGCGCTGGCCCTCTGGCAGGGCGAAATAGGTGCTCTGGTCCATCACCCGGATATGGGCGGCGCTGGCCAGTTCCAGACCGCCGCCGACAACGGCGCCCTGAAGCGCGGCGATGATCGGCACACCGCCATATTCCATCTTGTTGAACGCCTCGTGCCAGCGCAGGCAGACATGCATGAAATCGTCCGCGCTGCGGTCGGCCTTCCAGTGTTCGACAAGGTCGAGACCGGCGCAGAAATGATCGCCTGCACCGGTCAGCACCACGGCGCGCACGCCCTTGCGATGAGCCGTGCTGAAGAAGGTGACCAGCTCTTCGATGGTGGCGACATCCAGTGCGTTGCGCTTGGTCGGGCGGTTCAGCGTCACGATGCAGACGCCATTGTCGCGCAGGTCGAGGTCGAGGTTGGTATAGCCGGAAGTTATATCCTGGGTCACGGGCATGTCCTTTCGAATGGGGGCGGGCCCGGTTTGCGGGCCGGTATCGGGTTCTGGATCAGAGTGTTGCGGTCAGCAGGCTGTCGCCGGTATCGGTGATGCGGCTGTGCTCGGCGGCACATTCGACCAGCACCTGCTGGGCAAAGATATCGGCGGTGGCGATCTTGGCCTGCAGGAATTCGGCATCGCCGCCCTTGGCCAATTCGGCCTCGGCGGCCAGCGCCGACAGGCCAAGCTGCCAGCCTGTGGCCAGATTGCCGGTCAGCATCAGAAAGGGCACGCTGCCGGCATAGGCGCGGTTGGGGTCCTGCCCGGCGGTTGCCAACAGATGGTCGAGGCTGGCGGTAAAGGCCAGGCGAGCCTCGGCCAGGCGCTGGGCGATCCGTTGCGCTGCCGCGCCACCGTTGGACAGCTCACCCTCGGTCGCGGCGATCATCTCGGCAAAGCGGCGCGCGGTACGGCCGCCATCGCGCAGCACCTTGCGACCCAGCAGGTCATTGGCCTGAATGGCGGTGGTGCCCTCGTAGATCGGCAGGATGCGGGCATCGCGATAGAATTGCGCCACGCCGGTTTCCTCGATAAAGCCCATGCCGCCGTGGATCTGGACACCCAGCGAGGCGACCTCGACCGCGCGCTCGGTGCAGAACCCCTTGACCAGCGGCACCAGGAATTCGGCCATGGACTGCGCCTCGGCACGCACCGCTTCGGGTCCATGTTCGGCCAGGTCGAGCCAGCCACCGGTGGCAATGGCCAGCGCGCGGCCACCCTCGGTCAGGGCCCGCATCCGCAGCAGCATCCGGCGGACATCGGGGTGCTGGATGATCGGCACCGCATCCTGGGCCGAGCCATCTACGGGTCGGCTTTGTACCCGGTCACGGGCATAGGCCAGCGCATGCTGATAGGCGCGTTCGGCAATCGCAACACCCTGCACACCCACCGCATAGCGGGCCGAGGTCATCATGATGAACATGTAGCGCAGGCCGCTGTTCTCCTCGCCCACCAGATAGCCGGTGGCATTGTTGTATTCCATCACGGCCGTCGGGCTGGCGCGCACGCCCAGCTTGTGCTCCAGGCTGACGCAGCCCAGCGTGTTGCGCAGTGCGGTCTCGCCGCCCTCACCTTCGAGCAGTTTGGGAACCACGAACAGGCTCAGCCCGCGCACCCCTTCGGGCGCGTCAGGGGTGCGGGCCAGTACCAGATGCACGATGTTTTCCGATAGGTCATGTTCGCCAAAGGTGATGAAGATCTTGGTGCCGCTGATCGCATAGGTGCCGTCATCCTGCGGTACCGCCTTGCAGCGCACCCGGCTCAGGTCACTGCCCGCCTGCGGCTCGGTCAGGTTCATGGTACCCGACCAGCGCCCGGTGATCAGCTTGTCGAGATAGAATGCCTTTTGTGCCTCGGACCCGGTGATCGACAACGCGTCGATGGCGCCGTTGGTCAGCAGCGGGCAGAGGCCAAAGCTCATGTCGGCGCTGTTGACGATCTCGGTCGCGGCGGCGCCAACCACCTTGGGCAGGCCCATGCCGCCATGTTCGGTCGGGTGGCTAAGGCTTTGCCAGCCCATTTCGACGAACTGGTCATAGGCGGCCTTGTAACCCTCGGGCAGGACGACCCGGCCATTTTCCAGCCGCGCACCCTCGGTGTCGCCGATGGTGGAAAGGGGGGCGATCATCTCGGCGCAGAAACGGCCGAACTCTTCCAGCGCGGCGCGGGCATCGTCCAGCTCGATCTCGGAATAGGGTTGCAGCGCTTCGACCTGTGGCCATTGCGAGAGGTGTTCGATGGCGAACATGATGTCACGGACCGGCGCCTGATAGGTCATTCCCAATTCTCCATTCCTGTTTCAATGTGCCAGCTAGAGGAGCCGAAACTTGCGATCAACGTCATTGTGAGACAAATTCCTTTCCGATCGCGCCAAACCATTGAGGGGCCCGGACCATGCGCAGACCGGATACCGCCAGCCTGGCGACCGTGTCGCAGCCGTTTATCGAGGATTGGCTGTCGGCGTTGCGCCGCTGCTCGGCCGAGGCCGAGATGGCCAGTTTTCTGGAGCGATCGGGGCTGGGGGCGATCCATGACCAGCCCGGCGCGCGGGTGACGCTGGACCAGATCGTGCGCCTCTACAAGATCGCCGCTGTCGAGACCGGCGACGAGATGACCGGATTATGGAGTCGCCCGATCCGCCATCGGACCTTGCAACATCTGCTGGCCACGGTGCGGGAAAGCGGCTCGCTGCCCTCGGCACTGCACCGGTTTTCGACCTTCTGGAACCTGCTTCTGGATGATTTCCAGTTCGAGTTACGTACCGGCGCTGCGCAGATCGACCTGATGCTGCTGCCGCAGGGCGATGACCAGGTGCAGCGCTTTGGTCACATGCTGATCCTGAAACTGGCGCACGGGCTGCTATCCTGGCTGGCCGGGCACGAGGTTCCGGTGCGGGCGGTGCATTTCGCCTTTGACCGCCCGAGCTTTGCCCAGGATTATTCGGTGATCTTTCCCGCACCGGTGCATTTCGACGCTTCGGCCTCGGGCCTGTCCTTTGATCTGGCGCAACTGTCGCCGCCACAGACACGCAGCAGCGCCGAGATGGATGCCTTTCTGGCGCGGGCGCCGCGCGACTGGATCTTCACCAGCTATCACGAGCACAGCCAGTCGTTGCGGGTGCGCGCCTTTCTGTTTCGTTCCGACTGGGTCGGCTGTTCCCTGTCCGACACGGCGCAGGCGTTGGGCATGAGCAGGCGCACCCTGACCCGGCGGATGGAAGAGGACGGAACCAGCTTTCAGGCGATCAAGGACGCACTGCGCCGCGACATTGCCATCCGCGACCTGCGCGAGGGCCGCAAGAGCATCGAGGAGATCTCGCAGGATGTGGGGTTCTCCTCGGCGGCGAATTTTCACCGGGCGTTCCGCCGTTGGACCGGTTCGACCCCCCGCTCTTACCGGTCGGGGGCGGACCCCTCCAACACGTTATAGACGGCAAGCGCTGCCATGGCCGGCAGACGCAACTCAGTTTCGATCCGTGCCAGCACCATGGCGGGATAGCTCTGTGTCTGGTCGAGCAGGTTTACCGTGGCCACCGTTCTGCCGCCCAGCACGACGGGCAGATTGACCACCGCATCACAGCCCAGCGATGCGATCAGCGGCTGATCGGGGAACACGGCGGCGATCTCGGCCCCGCTATTGGCGACAAAGCTGCATTGCCCTTCGATCACCTGCCGAAACCAGGCATCCCGCGTAACGGGTTTGCGGCCCGAAACCGGATCACTCTGGGGCATGTTGGAATAGACCCGCAGCGCCTGACCGGCATCAAGGTCGATCAGCGTGATCGTGAACAGCCGGGCCGGAGCGTGGGATTGCGCAAGTCGGCAGAGCGCGTCCAGCGCCCCGGTGCCATCCGCCGCCAGGGCCAGGCAGTTGGCGAAGGTCCGAAGGTCTGTCTCTATCATGCAGTTGCTCATTCCCGATGCAGGGACCTGTGAAGGATGTCAGAGCAGTGGTTAGGGGCGATTCCAGCCCGGGTCACGTGATATGCCCTGATGACCTGACTGAATCGGCGACTCGATTCACGACCCTTCCTCCGGGCAAATGGTGGCGCTCTCATGATGGACCACTATATATAGCGTACACCTTGAAAATTCTGCCGGGCACCGGACCACACGGGCGACTGTGGATAGGGTCAGCAGGCTCTGCAGCGCTATTTGCGAGTAAGATAAGTAATTGAATTAGATGTAAAAAATAAGATATTTGCCTGTTTTGTGAGATTTTTGTGAAATTGGGGTTGCGGGTCCCGGGAGGAGAACGTAGATAGCCCCTCACCGGCGCTGCTGAGGCAGGGTTGGACGGAGCGAGCGGCCTCGGCCACGGACTTCGAAATAAAAAATGAGGTGAGGTCGACGCGGTTTGCGCCAGAAAGATTTGGTGCTACGTGTTGGCTTTTTGTCTCGCGCTGTTTGACATTGATGGATGACTGAAGAGATATGTGGGCGGTTTGGTTCGTTTCGACGGATTGAATGTCTGTATATCGCGCTCTTAGGGTTTATGCCCGATGATAGAGTG
>NZ_JBXWRR010000019.1:0-55963 GCF_059613025.1 Ruegeria sp. BHSC223 | reverse complement strand
CGCCTGGCAGGCGCAATGCGCGATGATCTTTCAGCAGTTCAATCTGGTGCCGCGCATGGATGTGGTCTCGAACGTGCTGCACGGCACGCTCAACCGCCGCTCGACGCTGGCCACCATGTTCAACCTCTACCCGACCGAGGATATCCACCGCGCCATCGACATTCTCGACCGGCTCGGCATCGCGGCTCATGCGGCCAAACGGGCCGAGGCGCTGTCGGGCGGCCAGCAACAGCGCGTCGCCATCGCCCGCGCCCTGATGCAGGACCCGGCGATCATTCTCGCCGACGAACCCATCGCCTCGCTCGACCCGATGAACGCGCAGGTGGTCATGCAGTCCCTGCGCCGCATCCACGAAGAGGACGGCCGCACCGTCATCGCCAACCTGCACACGCTGGATACCGCGCGCCGCTATTGCGACCGCGTCGTCGGCATGCGCGACGGGCGCATCGTGTTCGACGGCTTGCCCGAACAGCTCACCACCGGTGTCGCGCGCGAGATCTATGGCGCCGATGCCAGCTTTTCCGAGGCCGCGACCTCGACCGAGATCGACACGCTCGATGCGGCGCAGGACGCCCTCTATCGGGCCGAGGCCGCAATCTGACCCTATCCACCGCAATCCCGGCCTTGGGATGGGCCGGACCAACCAACCGGAGAGACCAAAGATGAAAAAGCTTGTTGCCGTTCTGGCGGCCACCACCGCCCTTGCCACCCCGGCGCTGGCGCAGGAAATCACCGAATTCCGCATCGGCATCCTGGGCGGCGAGAACGCCCAGGACCGTCTGAATTCCAACGAATGCCTGCGCGAAAAGGCCGAGGATCTGCTGGGCGTCGAGACCAAGCTCTTTGCCCCCGCCGACTACAACGGTGTCATTCAGGGCCTGTTGGGCGGCACCATCGACATGGCCTGGCTGGGCGCCTCGGGCTATGCCAAGACCTATCTGAGCGACCCCGAAGCGGTCGAACCGATCCTGGTCAAGGTCAACAATGACGGCGGTTACGGCTATTACTCCATCGGGTTCGCCCGCAAGGACAGCGGCATCACCTCGCTGGCCGACATGAAGGGCAAGGTGTTCGGCTTCGGCGATCCGAATTCGACCAGCGGCTTCCTGATCCCCTCCATCGAGATCCCGCAGGAAACCGGCGCCACCATGACCTCGGGCGATTACTTCGGCGAGGTCAAGTTCACCGGCGGCCACGAGCAGACCATCGTTGCGGTCAGCAATGGCGAGGTTGACGGCGGCGTCACCTGGGCCGACGGTCTGGGCGCATGGGAAGACGGGTTCAACTCGGGCGCCCTGCGCAAGGCGGTCGATGCCGGTCTGGTCGACATGAACGACCTGGTGCAGATCTGGCAGTCGAAACCCATCCCCGAAGGCCCGTTTGTCGTTCGCAAGGCGCTGCCCGCCGACGTCAAGGTCAAGATGACCGGCCTCTTGGCCTCGCTCAAGTCGATGGACGAGGACTGCGCCTATGGCGTGCTGCAGGGCGATGCCAAGGGCTTCATGCCGATCACCCATGACGCCTATGAGGTAATCATCGAGGCGCGCAAGCTGAAGTCGAACTGAACCGGGTTCACCGGAGAGCGGGGCCCGCACGCAGCGGGCCCCGTTCCTGCATCGGGAGCATTCCATGACAGACCTGACCGCCGGGCAAGGCGACCTGGCCCGCATCCGCGACGACTATACCGCGCTCACGCAGCGCAAACGGGTCTATGGCGGTATCCTCCTGATCCTCTTCGTGTCCTTGATGGCGGCGGGCTTTCACACCGCCGACGACCGCAATGCGGGCGGGTTCGTCGACGGCTGGCGGCGCATCCTCGACTACCCGGCCGAAGTTCTGACCGAGGCGCTGGAGAAATCGGCGCAACTGCCCGCCCATCTGGTGAATTTCCTGCCCGCGCTGGTCGAGACGCTGAACATCGCCGCCGCCGCTACCCTGTTGGGCACCCTGGGCGGTTCCGTTCTGGCGCTCCTCTCGACACGCGGTCTGGCCTATTGGCCGCGCCTCATCCCGCTGTTTCGCCGCATCGCCGATATCTGCCGCGCGGTGCCCGAGATCGTGATCGCGCTGGTGCTGATCTTCGTGCTGGGCGGCGGCCCGGTGCCCGCGATGATCGCCATCGCCATCCACACCGCCGGGGCGCTGGGCAAGCTCTTCTCCGAGGTTGCCGAGAATGTCTCGCTGAAACCGGTCGAGGGGCTGGCATCGACCGGCGCCAACTGGGCGCAGCGGATGTATCTGGGCGTCATCCCGCAGGTCGGCCCCAACTTTGTCAGCTACGCGCTGTTGCGGTTCGAGATCAACATCCGCGCCTCGGCCATCCTCGGCTTTGTCGGCGCGGGCGGCATCGGCTATGAGCTGCGCAATGCCATGTCCTGGGGGCAGGGGCGCTACGACGAGGCGGCGGCGATCTTCCTTCTTCTCTTTGTCACCATCGTCGCGGTGGATCAGATCTCGGACCGCCTGCGCGCCCGGCTGACCCATGGCGCCCGGGCAGGGGTCACGACATGAGCACCGCCACCACCGATCTGGACCTGATCCACCTGAAACATCGGGCCGACCGCCTTTTCACCCGCAAGCGGCTGCTGGGTTTTGGCATGCCTGCACTGGTGCTGGCCTATCTGGCCTACATCGTCTTTGCCTTCGACATGCCGGGGCTGGCCGCGCGGGCCAACTGGGACAATGGCCGCACGCTGGTGGCCGACAGCTACAGCTACAAGACCCATGTCACCCGCGACAACCGCTCGGGCGCGGTGTCCGTCGCGATCGAAGGCGAGCGCAAGGGGAGCTATCCCGAAAGTCAGGCACCTGACTGGGTCGACTTGGGTGAAACCACGGTGATCGACCTCACGGGCGGCCATATCGTCCGCTTTGGCCCCGAAACGGTGGAATACGACATCCCCGGTTACGGCACCCTGCGCGCCACCCCAACCCGGGGTCAGGGCGTGGTCACCGAACTGCCGCCGGGCGAGGTGCCCGACTGGATCAACCAGTCGAAAAACCGCATCACCGTCACCACCGAGGCCGGACGCCTGACCGTGACCCGCAACCGGTCGGAAGTCTTCCGCTACTTCGCGGGGTGGGAACTGTTCTGGTTCACCCTCGACAGCCCCTATCACGGTCTCTCCCCCGCAGAACTGGCCCGCCGTGCGGCCAATGGCGAGGCGTGGGCGATCTGGCACGGTTTCTGGAACAATACCATGTGGCGGCATGGCGACGTGGCCTGGGCCATTGGCGAGACCATCCTGATGGCCTTTCTCGGCACCTTTGGCGCCGCCATCATCGCCTTGCCGCTGGCCTTTCTTGCCGCGCGCAACTTCAACCCGCTGGCGCCGGTCCGTTTTGCGGTGCGCCGCATCTTCGACTTCGTGCGCGGGGTCGATGCGCTGATCTGGACCGTGGTGCTGGCCCGCGCATTCGGCCCCGGCCCGCTGACCGGCGCGCTGGCGATCCTGGTCACCGACAGCGGCACCTTTGGCAAGATCTTCTCCGAGGCGCTGGAAAACGTCGATGCCAAGCAGATCGAGGGCGTGCAATCCACCGGCGCCAATGCGGCGCAGCGCTATCGCTTTGGCGTGATCCCGCAGATCACCCCGGTGCTGCTCAGCCAGGTGCTCTATTTCCTCGAATCGAACACCCGCAGCGCCACCATCATCGGCGCCATCACCGGCGGCGGCATCGGCCTGTTGCTGACCCAGGCCATCATCACCCAGAAGGACTGGGAAGAGGTCGCCTATTACATCCTGCTCATCGTGCTGATGGTGATGCTGATGGACTGGTTCTCGGGCTGGCTGCGCGCCCGCCTGATCCGGGGCGAGACGGCGCGGCCGCGCAAACGGCGCGGCGATCCTGAACCCGAACCATTCTTCCTGCCCTGAACTACACCGGAACCCGCACCATGGCCCGTCTCAGCGCCGAAGCCCCCTTCCTGCACCCCGGTTGCCAGATCACCGACAGCCGCTTTGGCGCCTATGTCGAGATCGGCGCCAATAGCCGCCTGACCAACACGACATGGGGCGACTACAGCTATTGCGACCGCACTTGCGACATTGCCAATGCGCGTATCGGCAAGTTCGCCAATATCGCCAGCTTCACCCGTATCGGCGCCACCGATCACCCGATGGAAAAGGCTTCGCTGCATCATTTCCACTATCGCTCGGCCGATTACTGGGACGATGCCGAACACGATGCCGGCTGGTTCGCCCATCGCGCCGGTCGCACCGCCACCATCGGCCATGACACCTGGATCGGTCACGCCGCCATCATCAAGCCCGAGGTCACCATCGGCCATGGCGCGGTGATCGCCTCGGGCAGTATCGTGACCAGGGATGTGGCGCCTTACACCATCGTCGGCGGCAATACCGCGCGCCTCATTCGTCGCCGTTTCCCCGAGGACGTGGCCGAGCGGATGATGGCGCTGGCCTGGTGGGACTGGGACCATGCCCGCCTGCGCGCCGCGCTGCCCGATTTCCGCAGCCTGCGGGCAGAGGCATTTCTGGAGAAATACGCGTAACATTCATGTCGCGCTTCCCTCCTCGCCAAGAGGTCACACCCGCCCGCTCTTGCTCCGGGGCATTTCATATGGGACGATCGGAATCCAATCATTTCGGCATCGGGGAGATAACCATGAAAGCCCAGATCACCGCATCCCTTGTACTTGCGCTTGCGGCGGCCTCTCCGGTGGCGTCGCAACAATCCGACTGGAATTACGAGGCGACCGTCTATCTTTTTACCGCCCAGACCGAGACCGGCGTCACCACCCCCGCCGGTACCATCGAGGGCACGCTCAGCTTCAAGGACGCGCTCGACAATCTCGACGTCGCCTTCATGGGATCCTTTGGTGCCAGCAACGGCCGGTGGAGTTTCCTGGCCGATTACATGATGACCGACATCTCGTTTGGCAATCCGACGCCGGGCGGTGCCTTTTCAGGCATCAACACGGCGGCCAAGACGCAGGTGTTTAACGCCTATGCCGCCTACCGCGTGCATGAAACCCCCGATCTCGCCGTTGATCTTGGCGCCGGTCTGCGCTGGTTCGATACCCGCACCACGCTGACCGCGCTGCCGGGAATCCTGCCGGGGCGTACCGTGGTGGCCAATGACAACTGGATCGACCCGGTGATCGCGCTGCGCGCTCGGGTGCGCCTGTCCGACAGGTGGAACGGCACCGCCTTCTTCGACTATGGCGGATTTCAGAGCGACAGCGAAAGCTGGCAGGCGCTGCTTACTGCCGACTACCAGTTGAACGACAACTGGCGGCTACGGTTCGGTTATCGCCACCTGTCGGTCGATCACACGCTGTCGAACGGCAACGACTACTCGTTCACCCAGTCCGGCCCGGTCTTTGGCGCCACCTACCGGTTCTGACAGCGCTTGGCCGAACCGCCCGGCTGCCGTAAGAACGGCACACGCAGCCGGAGACCCGCATGACCCGCGACTGGATCGCCCTTGACTGGACCACGACGCGCCGCCGCCTCTGGGTGATGCGCGGTCGCGACGTGCTGGACGAGGCCGTCGATGACGGCCCGCGCCCCGCCGATGCCGCCTCGATCCTCGCACTGGTGGCTGGACGGCACGCGGGGCAGAGGGTTCCGGTCATTGCCTGCGGTCCGCTTGGCCCGGTGCGCGATGTGGTCCCCTGTGCGCCGCTCTCGGGCGGGCTCTGGCAGATCGACCTTGGCGATCCCCGTGTGGTGCTGAACGCGGTGCCGGGTCTTGCGCAGGCCGAACCCGCCGACATGATGCAGGGCGATGAAACCCGCGTTGCCGGGTTTCTCGCCCTCAACCCCGGTTGGGACGGTGTGATCTGCCTGACCGGCGAAACCAGCCGCTGGGTGCATGTCAGCGCCGGTGAAGTTGTAAGTTTCCGCAGCTTCCTCTCGGGGGCGATACTCTCGTCTTTGACCGCAGGGACGGTCCTGAGGCGCTGGCTGGGCGCGGCGGGGGTGGATGCCGGTGCGTTTTCCGATGCGGTTGCCGATGGCCTGTCGCGACCCGAGCAGATGCTGGCCCGCCTCTGGAGCGCCCATGCCGCTGCCACGCTGCAGGGGCTGCCGGAAGAGGCCGCGCGTGCGCAGATTCTCGGCGGGCTGATCGGGGCGGAACTGGCAGCGACCCGGCCGTTCTGGTTGGGACAGCAACTTGCGGTAATGGGAGAGGGCCAGATGCCTCGCCTCTACGTCGATGCTCTGGCCGCACAGGGGGCACCCGCGACCCAGGCCGATGCGGCGCGGATGACCCGGCAGGGGCTGATCGCCGCATGGGAGGCGATCACCGCTTGAGCTGCGCGCCGACCACGGGCAAAAGTCGACCGACCGATACAAGGGGCGCCAGATGAGCTTTACCACCGAAATCGAAGTCCGGTTCAAACATTGCGATCCGGCGGGCATCGTGTTTTTCCCGCGCTATTTCGAAATGATCAACGACGTGGTCGAAGACTGGTTCGCCACCGATCTGGGCCTGCCGTTTCACGAGTTGGTCAAGGAAAACGGCGCCCCTACGGCGCAGATCCAGGCCACCTTCACCGCGCCCTCGCTGCATGGCGATGTGCTCACCTTTCGGCTAACGCCCACCCGGATCGGCAATTCGAGCCTTGACTACGAATTGACGGCGCATTGCGGCGACGAGTTGCGCCTGCGGGCCTCGACGACATTGGTGCATGTGGCCCGGTTGGGCCGGTCGCTGCCTTGGCCCCAGGCCATCCGCGACCGGGTGGCGGCTCAGATCGCCAGTGCCTGACTGGCCAGCCCCGGCAAGTCTCTGAAATCGGCGAAGGCCGCCCGATGCGGCACCTCTGCGACCGGCCGCTTGCGATAGCCTTGGGTGAACAGCAGAAAGGGGACCTCGGCGTTCTGTGCGGTTTCCGCATCGATCTCGCTGTCGCCCACATAGATGCGGGGCAGATCCGGAAGGGCGGCAAAGGCCGCGTGCAGCATCTCGGGGTTGGGCTTGCGCGTGGGCAGGCTGTCGCCGCCGATCACCACGTCAAAGAACCGGTCAAGCCCGAGATCGGCAAGGACATGGCGTGCGGGTTCGATCGGTTTGTTGGTGCAGATCCCCATTGCGGCGCCGCGTGCTTTCAGAGCTTCGAGCGCGACAATCACGCCCGGATAGGGGCGTGTCAGCTCTGATCCGGCCCGATTGTATTCAGCCAGCGTGGCGGCGGTCAGCACACCATGACGCGCCTTGTCGAGGCCGAGATGGTCGATCACCTGAGCCACCAGATGCGGCAGCCCCTTGCCGACAAAGGAAGTGACCGTGGCCAGATCGAGCGCGGCCAGCCCTTCGGCCGCCAGCATCCGGTTCACGGCGGCGGTGATGTCGGGCGCGCTGTCCACCAGCGTGCCATCAAGATCGAACACAAGGGCCAAGGTCATGGGCAAACTCCGACTGTGCCTCGATCCCTGTCAGAGCGTGGCGGCAACGGCAAGCCCGTATGAGCGGTTCTGACGAACCGCCCATGCCTCCGGCGGAGGTATTTTTGAACAGAAGAAAGGAACTGTTAACGTTAATGCGCCATTCTGACCGGGCGGTACAGGCGGAGGCGCCGATGGCCGTAACAGGAGAAGGCCCCCTGCCACATGCGCAGGGGGCTGACCTTTTGGTCCCCCAGTCTTCTTCTGTTTCAAAATACCTCCGCCGGAGGCAGCCCGCGCAGCGGGCTTTGTCGCGCTCAGCCCTCCAACGGGACGAACCTGTATCCGTCTTCGGCGGCTTCCACATGGCCCATGCCGCCCTCGGGCAGGTGATAGCCGATCATGGTCATGCGTTCGCTGGCAAGGCGCTGCATCAGGCGGACCCGGGTTTCGGCCCCCATCGCGCGATCCTGATCCGCGCCCGAAGGCCAGTGCGGGCGGGCAAAGGCAAGGTGATGGTTGCCGATCGCATCACCCACCACCATCAATGCATCACCGCCTTCGCGGATCTCGAAGGACATGTGCCCGGGCGTGTGTCCGAAGGTCGCGACCGCCGCAACACCAGGCAGGATCTCGTCCCCATCCTCGAAGGTCTCGAGGGTTTCCAGCGCTTCCAGCCGCCGCGCGGCGCCCACGGCGAACGAGGCGCGGTCGACGCCGATCTGATCGACGGTCGCCGGATCCAGCCAGTAATCGCGCTCGATCCTGCCGATCAGGTGGCGGGCATTTGCGAAAAGCGGGTCGTCGAAATCGTCGAGCACACCCCAGAGATGGTCCGGGTGACCATGGGTGAATACCACCTCGGTGATGTCGTCGGGGGTAAGGCCAATGGCATCCAGCGCATCGACAAGCTCGCCCGCACTGTCCTGAAAGCTCGCACCGGACCCTGCGTCGAACAGGATATTGCGTCCCTCACTCTGCATCAATGTGACGTTGCAGTCGGGCCGCAGCGTATCGCCTTCCAGCCCATAGCGCGCCAGAAGCGTCGGCAGCTCCGCCTGCGGCATCGGGTCGAACATAAAACCGGCCGGAAGCACCAGATGGCCATCCGACAGGCTGGTGATGCGCGCGGCGCCGATGTTTGTCTCGGTCGCCGACCATAGCCTCAGCGGGGTGGTGGCGGTCAGGGCAAGGCCGGCGCCGAGGCGGCCGAGCAGGGTGCGTCGGGTCAGGGTCATGAAACTCTCCTCTGGATACATTCTGACATTCATGGACGTGAATTACAATTGATGAGATTTGGGAGCGAAGGGCGGCTTGACAAAGACGACAAAAATAGTCAGGTTTAGGGCGTGCGCAGCCATCGGAGTCTCCGTCAGCCAGCGATCAACAGCGACCCGATTTGCCGATACGGAGACAATGACATGACGATCCACAGCGCCACCCCGACCGCCGATCCTGCGTTCCAGATCCTGCCCTCGCACAAGGCCGAGGACCTGACCAAGGGAGGCAATCTTGCCCATATCCGGCTGGGCGACCAGCTCTATACCCTGCGCATCACCCGCGCGGGCAAGCTGATCCTGACCAAATGAGCGCGGCGGCACATCGCGGCGGTGCTGCTGTCGGGCATCTGGCCGATCTTCCCGCACTCGAGGCCTCGGCGGTGCATTGCCTGCGTTTGTGGAGCGATGCGGTGGAGGGCCGCGCGGCGTTGCCCGAGGGGCGCTCTGCCGAGCTGTTGCGGCAGATCTGCGGGCTGTGCGCGTCTTATGGGCGGCGTCCGTTGATGCGGCATGGTCTGGGGTGCGCCTGTCTGGGGGCGGACGAGGCCTGTTTCGCGCATATGGTGGCCGCCGCCGCCACCGGCGCGCGCGAGGATGCGCTGATGCTGGCCGCGCTGATCGTCCGACCCGATCTGGCGCCTGCGCTGGTGGCGCTGAGCGAACAGCTGGGACTGGCGTTGAACCGCCGCCCGGTGATCCCGGCGGCACCGGGCCGCAGGGCAGAGGACCGGGCGGGGTTCCTGCACTAAGCCCGCTTCAGCAGCATCCGCAGCCCGCGTGATGGTGATCGTGATCGCAGACCGGGGCAGGCGCCCAGTCGCCGACCTCGGCCAGCACCGTGCGCAGCGCCCACAGGATCATGTCCACATCCTCTTCCTCGATGGTCAGGGGCGGGCGGATCTTCAGGATATTGTCCTTGGGCCCTTCGCTGCCGATCAGGATGCGGTGGTCGCGCATCCGGTTCTTGACGTATCGGCAGATCTCGGTCCCCTCGGACCCGTCGGGGTTGATCAGCTCGACCCCAAGGAACAGCCCCATGCCCCGCACATCGCCGACACAGCCGAATTCGCCCTCCAGCGCGCGCAACCCGTTCATCAGCCGCGCGCCCATCAGGCGCGCGTTTTCCTGCAAGCCCTCGTCATCGACGATATCCAGCACCTCCTTGCCGATCCGGCAGGAGAGGGTGGAGCCGCCGAAGGTCGAAAAGAACTCGATCCCGTTGTTGAAACTGTCGGCAATCTCGCGCGTGGTCACCAGAACCCCCAGCGGATGGCCATTGCCGATGGGCTTGCCCATCACCACGATATCGGGCTCGGCGCCCTGGTGCTCAAAGCCGAAATAGTAGTCGCCCAGCCGCCCCAGCCCGGTCTGCACCTCGTCGGCGATACACACCCCGCCCGCCGCGCGGATCTTGTCATAGACCGCCGCCAGATAGCCTTTGGGCGGGATGATCTGGCCGCCGACGCTGGGAAAGGTCTCGGCGATGAAACCGGCCACGCCATGGCCCTTTTCCTGCAACCGGGCGATCGCGGGATCGACAAGATCGGCGAATTTCCGGGCGCGCTCCGCATCGTCGCGCTTGAAACGGCCGCGATAGTCGTCGGCCACCTCGACCATTTCGACCCAATCGGCCTGCCCCACGCCGCCCGGCTTGTTGAACTTGTAGGCCGAGATGGCGATCGCGCCGGTGGTATTGCCGTGATAACCGTGATCGGGCGTCACCATGCCGATGTTGCCCGTATGCGCCCGCGACAGGCGCAGCGCCAGTTCGTTCGCCTCGGTGCCGGAGTTGACGAAGAAACAGACCTCGAACCGCTCGGGCAGCTTCGACAGCACCTTGTTGGCGAAGGCCAGTTGCGCCGGATGCAGGTATCGGGTGTTCGAATTCATCCGCTTCAGCTGATCCGCCGCCACCGCCTGAATGCGGGGATGGGCATGGCCCACATGGGGCACGTTGTTATAGGCGTCCAGATAGGGGCGCCCCCATTCGTCGAACAGGTGATGTTTCCAGCCGCGCACCAGCATCACCGGATCGTCATAGGTAAGGCTCAGGTTGCCGCCGAAATGCGCCCGCCGTCCGGCCAGCACGGCGGCCTTGTCGGTCGGGCGATAGAACACCTTGTCATCGGGCAGGTTCAGCAGCGCCGCCGGGTTCGGGCAGACCGCGTGCCACAGGTCTATCTCGTCCGGGTCGCCGACACCGGGCCAGTCAGCCTCCATGCCTTGCGTCGTCAGGGCCAGCTGGAAATGCACATGCGGCGCCCAGCCGCCGTTCTGACTTGCATCGCCCAGCCGCGCAAATCCCGCCCCCTGCGCCACCGGATCGCCCGGTTTCAGCCGGTCGCAGACCTCGGGGTCGAGATGGCCGTAGAGTGTATAGAAGGCATCGCCCTGCGGCGTTTCGTGATGCAGGATCACCACGCCGCCATAATCCAGGTGCCCGGTCCGGTTCTCGACCACCTCGACCCGCCCGCTGAGCGGTGCGTGCAGCACGGTTCCGGCGGGGGCAAACACATCCACCGCCAGGTGCACGGTGCGCCGGTCGCTGGCCTTCCACGGTCCCTTGCGGAAACCCGGCTCGGCATAGATCAGGCGCGGTTCGTTGTAATGGCCCAGCCACAGGCCGGTGCCAAACTCCTCGCCCACGCGCGCGGCCTCTTCCAGCGGCATGTGGAACGGGTTCTGCGGCCAGGTTGAATTCTCGACCGACAGCGAACCCAGCGGCGCCTCGCTCAGATCGGTTCCGAACATCTGCGCGAAACGTCCCCGGTGTTCGTCCAGATAGGCCTGTACCCGCTCGGCCCCATCGGTCACCGGCAGGCCGCAGGCCACCCGCAGCCGCGCCGCCATCAGCCCGCCATTGACCGAGGCGTTTTCCAGGAACCGCCAGGCCGGGGCCTGGCTGATCGTCACATAGGGGTCGCCCGGGTTTTCCGCCGCCATCAGGGTCGAGTTCACCACCGACACCGCCAGCCGCATCCGGAGCAGGGGCCAGATCAGGTCGACCTCTTCCGCGCTCAGCCGGTTGGCGGCGTGATAGCCGCGCACCAGCGCCACCAGCGCCCGCTCGGGCTTTGGATGGTCCAGCACCACATAGGCCCCGGCAATCGCTAGGTCGCAGACGCGTGGCGCGGCGCACATGTCGCCCAGGTCGATCAGGCCCGAGACCTTGCGGGTCTCGTTCAGCCCGCCCTCGACCAGGATGTTGTAATCGTTGACGTCATTGTGGATCGCCTGCACCGGCAGGGCGGCCAACCTCTCGCGCAGCCCGGAAAACTCGGCTGCAATCTCCGACAGCAGCACCCGCCGCCCCGGATCGGCGATCGCCTGCAACTCGTCACCGATCCAACCCGCCTGCACCAGGTTCCATTTGAAATCCCGCGCCAGCCCGTCATGCACGAACCCCTCCAGCGCCCGGTCGGTGGCGCCCAGCACCCGGCCCAGTTTCAGGATCAGCTCTTCGGTATGCGGCAAGGCCCGCGCATAGCAGCGCCCCGGCAGACGCTCAAGCAGCCAGACCCGGCGCGGCGCGCCCGCCTCATCCGCGATCTCGGGCAGCATCGCGCCATCGAGCGCGGCAAACACCTTGGGAAAGGGCAGGCCCGGCGCCACCTCGGCGATGTGATCCAGCGCCGCCACCTGCATCTCGACCAGCCCGGCCTCGCATTCGGGCCGCATCACCTTCAGCACATAGTCCCGCCCGTTCCGGCCCCGGGCCAGAAAGTTCAGGTCATATTCGCCATCGAGCCGTTCCAGCGCCGCCTCGATCCCCCAATGCGCCCGCAGGGCCTCTGCCCAGAACTCCGTCAGCATCGCCGCTCTCCCATCACATTCCTGCCGAGGCGGCCGTTGCCCCCCGGTTCTTCATTTCGCCAAAAATACTCCGGGGGAGTCCCCGCAGGGGACGGGGGCAGCGCCCCCTTTCCCTCAGTCCAGCTTGCGCAGGCGCGCCAGCAGGCTCGATGTGTCCCAGCGCCCGCCGCCCATCTTCTGCACGTCCTTGTAGAACTGGTCGACCAGCGCGGTGACCGGCAGGCTGGCGCCGGTCTCGTTGGCGGTGTCCAGGCAGATGCCCAGATCCTTGCGCATCCAGTCCACCGCGAACCCGTGCGTCCAGTGATCGTCCAGCATGGTCTCGTACCGGTTGGCCATCTGCCAGCTGCCGGCGGCGCCCTGGCTGATCACCTCGACCACCGCGCGCCCGTCCAGCCCCGCCTTTTCGGCGAAATGCAGCGACTCGGCGAGGCCCTGTACCAGGCCCGCGATGGCGATCTGGTTGCACATCTTGGTAACCTGCCCGGCACCGCTCTCGCCGATGCGGCGGCAGATGCGGGCATAGGCCGCGATCACCGGTTCGGCGCGGTCATACTCGGCCTGATCGCCGCCGCACATGACCGACAGCACCCCGTTCTCGGCCCCCGCCTGACCGCCCGAGACCGGTGCGTCGACAAAGCCCACGCCGCCATCCTTGGCCGCGGCATAGAGCTCGCGGGTGACCTTGGCCGACACCGTCGTGTGATCGACAAAGACGCTGCCAGCCGCCATGCCCGCCAACGCGCCATCCGGGCCGGTGCAGACACTGCGCAGGTCGTCATCATTGCCGACGCAGGCCATGACGAATTCGGCACCTTCGGCGGCCGCGCGCGGTGTCGCGGCCATCGCACCGCCGTGCTGGGCCACCCATTTCTCGGCCTTTGCGGCGCTGCGGTTATAGACGGTGACATCGTGGCCCGCAGATTTCAGGTGCCCCGCCATCGGATAGCCCATCACGCCCAGGCCAAGGAATGCTAGTTTTGCCATGTCCGGATCCTCTCTCGTTCTCCGGCGGCGCGTCTCCCCCGGCTTGTTCCCGACAGAGACAAAGCAAAGCTTGTGGCAAAGGGCAAGCCCGCGCGTCAGACAGCCCCGCCCAGATCGCGCAGGATCGGGCAATCGGGCCGGTTGTCGCCCGCGCAGGCATCGACCAGTTCGGTGAGCGTGTCGCGCATGGCGATCAGGTCGGCGATCTTGGTCTCGATCCGGGCCAGATGATCGCGGGCCACCTGTTTGACATCGGCGCTGGCGCGGCTCTGATCCTCGTAGAGCGCCAGCAGGGTGCGGCAGTCCTCGATGGTGAACCCCAGCGCCCGGGCCCGTCCCAGAAAGGTCAGCTTGTGCAGGTCCTGTTCGCGAAACCTGCGATAGCCGTTCAGATCGCGCTGGGGCGTGATCAGGCCGATATCCTCGTAATAGCGGATGGTCTTGGCGGGCAGGCCGGTGCGGTTGGCGACATCTCCGATATTCATGCCGGTCTCCTTACTCTGCCGGGGCGGGGGCGGCGGCCGGGGGTGGGTTGGTCGCCTGCCGCGAAGCGGGCAGGGAGGCGCGCACCCGCCGCAAGCGCAGGGCGTTGGTGACGACAAAGACGCTTGACAAGGCCATCGCGCCCGCCGCCAGCACCGGCGACAGCATCGGCCCGCCAAACGGAGAGAGCACACCCGCCGCCACCGGGATCAGCAGCACGTTATAGCCAAAGGCCCAGCCCAGGTTCTGGCGGATGTTGCGCATGGTGGCGCGGCTCACCTCCAGCGCGTTGGCCACGCCGCGCAGGTCGCCCGACATCAGCACCACATCGGCGGCCTCGATGGCCACATCGGTGCCGGTGCCAACCGCGATGCCGATATCGGCATGGGCCAGGGCGGGAGCGTCGTTGATGCCATCACCGACAAAGGCCAGCGCGCCATGATCCGCCCGCAACGCATCCAACGCCGCGACCTTGCCCTCGGGCATGACTTCGGCGGTGACCGCGTCGATCCCCAGTTTTGCCGCCAGCGCCTGTGCCGTGCGGGTGTTGTCGCCGGTGATCATGGCCACGCGCAGCCCCATCTGGTGGAACCGCTCGATGGCCTCGACCGTGCCGGGTTTCACCGGGTCCGAGACTGCCAGCACCGCCGCAGCACGGCCACCCACCGAGGCATAAAGCGGCGTCTTGCCCTCGGCGGCCCAGCCCGCCCCGATTTCGGCCAGCGGGCCCAGGTCGATACCTTCGCGGGCGAACAGCCGGTCGGCGCCGACCAGCAAGTCCTGGCCCTCGACCGTGGCGCGGGCGCCCAGCCCGGTCAGGCTCTGGAACCGGTCCACCGCAGGCACGTCGCCCTTGGCCGCGCGGGCAATGGCCGAGGCAATCGGGTGTTCCGACTGCGCCTCGACGGCTGCTGCCAGCCGCAATACGCCATCACGGTCAAACCCTTCGGCAGGGGTCAGGTCGGTCAGTTCAGGCCGGCCCAGCGTCAGCGTGCCGGTCTTGTCGAAGGCAATCACCTTCGCCTCTTGCAGCCGTTGCAGCGCGTCGCCCTTGCGGAACAGCACGCCCAGTTCAGCGGCCCGTCCCGTGCCGACCATGATCGAGGTCGGTGTGGCCAATCCCATGGCACAGGGGCAGGCGATGATCAGCACTGCGACACCGGCGACCAGGGCATGACCCAGAGCGGGTGAGGGGCCGAAGATCAGCCAGACCAGCACCGTCAGCGCCGCGACCCCCATCACGATGGGCACGAACCACAGGGTGATCCGGTCCACCACCGACTGGATCGGCAGCTTGGCGCCTTGTGCCTGTTCCACCATGCGGATGATCTGGGCCAGCACCGTGTCGGCGCCCACCTTTTCAGCGCGTGCGCGCAGGGCGCCGGCCCCGTTTACGGTGCCGCCCACCAGCGTGTCGCCGGCGGATTTGGTCACCGGAACCGGCTCGCCGGTGATCATGCTTTCGTCAACATGGCTCTGGCCGTCCAGCACCAGCGCGTCTGCCGGAATACGCTCTCCGGGGCGGATGACCAGCGTGTCGCCCGGTTGGATGTCGGCGATGGCCACCTCTACCGCTTGTCCCTTGCGTTCGATATGCGCATGGCGGGGTTGCAGCCCCACCAGGGCCTCGATGGCGGCACCGGTGCGCCCGCGCGCCCGCGCCTCGAGCCAGCGGCCCAGCAGGATCAGCGCCACGATGACGGCGGCGGCCTCGTAATAGACATTGGCGGTGCCGTTGGGCAGCAGGCCGGGGGCGAAGGTCGCGACCAGGGAGAAGCCATAGGCGGCCCCTGTCCCCAATGCAACCAGAGCATTCATGTCGGGGGCGCCGCGCAAAAGGGCCGGGAAACCCTTGGCATAGAACACCCGACCGGGGCCAAGCAGCAACAGCGTGGTCAGCGCGAACTGGATCAGGTGGCTGGCCTGTTGGCCGATGGTCGCCAAGATCCAGTGGTGCAGGGCGGGGATCATGTGCCCGCCCATTTCGATCAGGAAAACGGGCAGCGCCAGCAGGATGGCCAGCAGGGTCTGGCGTTTGAGCACCGCAGCCTCGTCCGAGGGCTCCTCGCCCTCGTCCTCGGCGCTCCCTGCGGGGCGGGCGGCATAGCCCGCGGCGGTCGATACCGCCGCCAGCGCAACCGGATCGGTGCTGCCGGTGACATAGCTGACCCGCGCGGTGCGGGTGGCCAGATTTACCTGTGCCTCGACGACGCCCGGTGCGGCGCTCAGCGCCCGTTCCACCCGGCCCACACAAGAGGCGCAGCTGAGCCCTTCGACATCCAGCGTGGTTTCCGACACCGCGGCCGGATAGCCCGCGTCAGCCGCCGCTTGTGTCAGCGCGGCGACCGGGCCGTCATGGTGGACCTGCGCTGTCTTGGTGGCGAAGTTGACCGAAGCCCCGGCAACCCCCGGAACCGCTTGCAAGGCGCGCTCCACCCGGCCCACGCATCCCGCGCAGCTCATGCCCGTGATCTTCAGCGATGTGGTTTGTGCTGACATGCGACTCGTCCTTGTCCTCTGATCACCCCTCAGATGGGGCTTCCAGTCACGGGAAGGTCAAGAGGGGTGCCGGGAAAATTCTCAGCCGCGTCCGATTTTATTTTCCATCAGCCGTTGATAGAGGCCCGGCGACAGCCGATTGATCCACCCGGCCAGTCGCGCCACCCGGCCCACCGGGATCATGTCGCGACCCCGGTCGAGACCGTGCAGGATGGTCGCCGCCGCCGCCTCGGGCGTCATGTAATCCATCCCGTCCGTGGCCGAGCCGGGCCGGGCGATGCCATCGGGCTGCGCCTGCGGGTTGCCCAGATTGGTGGCCACAAAGGACGGGGCCGCGATCTGCACCGCCACCCCATGCGCGCGCTCCTCGGACCGCAACGATTTGAAAAACCCCTCCAGCGCGTGTTTGGACGCGGCATAAGAGGTGCGGCTGTAGAGCGGCGCGAACCCCGCCACCGAGGAGATTGCCAGATGGGTGCCGCGTGCCTGCCGCACCGGGGCGATCATAACGCGGGCCATGTTTACGGCGGCGAAATAGTTGATCTCGAACACCCGGCGGTGACTGGCCTCGTCACTGTCGGCAAACAGGCCGATCTGGGTGATGCCGGCATTATAGATGACCAGGTCCACCCCGCGTCCCCCGACCGCCGCAGTACAGGCGGCGGCCAGTTGACCGGGATCGGTCAGGTCGCATTGAATGACGCGCTGGGTCTCGCCGGGCTCGATGGTCGAGATATCGCGGTCGAGCAGCGTTACATGCCAGCCGCGCGCTTGCAGCGCATCCGACAGCGCCCGGCCCAGCCCGCCTGCTCCCCCTGAGATCACCGCCCGCTTCAAAGACCCGCCTCGCGCCGCCAGAGGTCGAAGACCTCGGCACTGGTTAGCTCGGGCGTATAGCCGAACACCCGCTTCAACGCGTCATTGGCCAGCACCGGGCGGTATTGCAGGAACCGCACCTGTTCGGGTCCATAGCGCGACAGCCCCAATGGCCGCGCCACCGCCAGCGCTGCTTTCAGCGCCTGCGCGGGCAGACGCAGCACCGGCTTGTCCAGGGCGCGTGCAAGGTCGCTGACCCCCATCACCCCGTCGCCCGCCACGTTGTAGATACCCGCAGGCCCTTCGCCCGCCGCCCGCGCCAGAATACGGGCCAGATCGCGGGTCCAGATAAAGACAAACGGGCTTTCCGATCCGCGCACCGCCAGCAGGCGGGGTTTGTGAAAGAGGGCAGTGATCTGGTTCTCGGTGCCTGCGCCCAGAACCGTTCCCACCCGCAGCACCACCTGTTCCAGCTGCGGCGCGCTCTGGCGCGCCTCGGCCAGCATCTCTTCGACCTGGCGTTTGTGATCGGCATAGGCGAACTCGGGATTGCCGCGCAGCGGGTCGCTTTCGCGCAGCGGCACCGGGTTGTCGGCGTGATAGCCATAGGCAGCGCCCGAGGAGGTGACCACCAGCCGCCGCACTCCATGCGCCAGACAGGCGTCCAGCACCGCCCGCGTGCCGCCGACGTCGACGCGATGGGCAACCTCGCGCGCCACACCGGGTGACACGATAGAGGCGAGGTGAATGACCACATCCGGCCGCACCTTGGCAATGACCCGGTCAGGGTCATCGCCCGTCACATCCATCTTGAAATAGGTCATGCCCTCGGGCAGCGGATCGGGCCGCGCAAGATCGGTGGCAAAGACCTGCTGGCCGGACAGTTCGGCCAACAACGCCTGCCCCACCATACCCGCCGCACCGGTAATCAGGATGCGGTTCATCGGGCCGCCTCGGTCCGCGCCATCAGCATCGCCAGCCCAAGGCCCGAGATTGCATGCCAGATCCCCCAGAACGCCGCCGCGACCGCCATGCCGCCCAGCCCGTTGAAGAACGCAAAGATCAACACCAGCCCAAGGCCCGAGTTCTGGATGCCGGTTTCGATCGTAACCGCGCGCCGGTCGTAAGGGGACAGCCGGGTCAGAGTGGCCACAACCCAGCCGCCCCCCAGAGCCAGGCCGTTGTGAAGGATCACAAGCCCGGCGACAGCTCCGGCGAAACTCAGGAAGTACCCCCAATTTGCAGCCAGAGCGAGTATGATGAACGCGATGAAGATGCCCATCGACAGCAGTTGCAGCGGCCGCCGCAGCCGCGCGGTCAGGGCAGGGCGGCGCATGTTCAGCGTCACGCCCAGGATCAGTGGCAGGATCAGCATCAACCCGACCGTGAGGGCGATCTGCACAGGGTCGATATGGGTCTCTTGCAGGATGGCGCGGGTGGGGGGATACAGGCTTCCCCACAGCGCGATATTCGCGGGTGTCATCACGATGGCGCCCACGGTGGCAAAGGCGGTCATCGACACCGACAGCGCCGCGTTGCCACCCGCCCGATGGGTGATGAAGTTGGAGATATTGCCGCCCGGACAGGCCGCCACCAGAATGAGGCCCAGCGCAATCGACGGGTGCGGCGCGGTCAGCCAGACCAGCGCAAAGGTCAGCACCGGCAGCAGCACGAATTGCGAGAAGAGCCCCACCAGCACCGGTTTCGGGCCGTGCGACAAGCGGCGGAAATCCTCAATCGTCAGGTCGATCGCGATAGAGAACATCACCACCGCCAGGATCGCGTTCAGCAACGTCAGCGAAGCGGGCGAGAAATTCAGCAGGATATCGTCGATGCCGGTCATGCTCGCGCATCCTTCAGCCGCTTGATCCATCCGGTCACCGCGCCGCGATAGGTGGCCTTGTCCACGTAATAGGCCATGCGCGCCAGCTTGAGGTAGTTCATGCCGCCGGTCGCCCGTTCAAAGCCTGCCGATTTCGCGGCCTTTAGTTCCTCGGCGGCCTTGTTTCCCGCGCGCAGCCCGGTGATGTAACGCGCCACCATTTCGGCCTGTTCATGCCGGCCCTGCCAGCCCAGACCGCTGGCCTCGATCATCCCCAGCACAAAGAGGTCGTCGCGCTCGGGATGCAGGGCGTTCAGATACAGATGCGGCGCATCGCCCTGCCAGTTCAGGAGGCTGCGGTCGATGAACGGATAAAACAGCTTGTACCCGGTGGCGGCGAGGATCATGTCATACTCCTCGCTCGAACCATCGGCAAAGATCACCCGGCTTCCGTCAAGACGATCGATATCGGGACGGATGCGCAAATCGCCATGGCCCGCGTGATAGAGGACCAGCGAATTGACCACCGGATGGCTTTCGTAAAGCTGGTAGTCGGGCTTGGGAAACCCGTATTTCTGCGGATCGCCCACGAACCATTTCAGGATCATCCCGTCGACCCGCCGTTTCAGCCACATCGGCAGCTTGATCATGCCGCCCAGCGTATCGGCCGGTTTGCCAAAGACGTATTTCGGTACAAAATAGTATCCGCGCCGCATCGACAGGTCGCACATCACCCCGTGATGGATCGCGTCCACCGCGATATCGCAGCCGGAATTGCCCGCCCCCACGATCAGCACCCGCTTGCCATCGAATTGCGAGGGGTGGCGGTAGGCCGAGGAATGGATCAGTTCGCCGTCAAATGTTCCCTTGAACTCCGGCATGTTGGGTTCGGATAACGTGCCATTGGCGATCATCACCCCGGCATAGGTTTCCGCATGCTCTCCCTCTGCGTCGCGCCATGTGACACGCCATCCGTCACCCGGTCCCCCCAGCGGCTCACACCGCAGCACCTCGGCCCCGAAGCGGTAATGCTCGCGAAGCCCGAAATGGTCGGCGAAGGCGTTGAAGTACCGCTTCAGCTCGCGGTGCGAGGGGTATTCGGCGACCGCGTCCTTCATCGGGAAATCGGTGAACTCGGTCATACGCTTGGAGGAGATCAGATGCGCGCTGTCGTACATGGTCGAGCGGGGGCCATCGATATCCCACAGCCCGCCCACATCCGAATGCAGCTCGAACCCGTCAAAGGCGATGCCCTGTTCCAGCATCACCTTGGCCATGGCCAAGCCCATCGGACCTGCCCCGATCAGGGCAAATCTGTCGCGCGTTTCGGTCATCTGCGTCCTCCCGTCGTTCTTAAGTTGAACGAGTGTTCAAAATAAGGCAAGATAATTTGCAAGGGAGATGTTTGTTTTGGAAAAACAACGGCAAAGGGCGCCATCGGCGCGGTCCTTGCAGACGCGGGCCCGTATTCTGGATGCGGCAGAGCAGCTCTTTGCCGCGCGCGGATTCGAGGGCGCGTCGATTCGCGACATCGCCAAGGCCGCAGGGGTGCAGGGGGGGCTGGTGGCGCATCACGGCGGCAGCAAGGAAGAGCTGTTTCGGCTTGTGGTCGCGCGCCGTGCCGGTGCGTTGTCGCGCATCCGTGTCGAGGCACTCGAAGGCGCGCGCGCGCAAGGGCCCCTTGATCTGGCGACCATCCTTGATTGTTTTATCCGGCCCTATGTGACGCTGGCCCGGGAGGGCGGGCCGCATTGGGTCGCCTATGGAAGGCTGCTAGCGCATGTCTCTGCCGACCCACGCTGGAGCACGCTGGCGGCAGAGTGTTTCGACCCTACCGCGCAGCAGTTCATCGACGAGATCGCGGCGCTCTACCCCGGGGCCGTGCCGGGGCGGGCGGCAATGGGGCAGATCTATGCGGTCTCGGCGATGCTGGCCCATGTGTATTCAGCCTGGCGCCTGGATACGCTCAGCCCCGGCGCGGGGGAGGCCGACACCGATCGGCTGATCGCCTTCGCCACGGCCGGTATTCACGCGGTCATGACAGAGAGGGTGCCGGAAAAATGAAATTTTTCCGGGCCGTTTTCCGGCGCGGAAAACGGCCGCCTGCCGCAAGCGCGCATCAATACGATGTCAGAGCGCGCTGCCTTCTTGCGGTGTGGGGGTGTGGTTGAAAACATAAGAATTGCGGCAGGCCTCTTCCCCGCCCAATTCCGCGATCCGCCGCCGCTGGTCGGCAAAGGCGCGGGTATTTACAGCTTCCGGGTCGCATATAAGGCGCAGGCGATGCTCTCCCTCGAGCAATGCGGCCCGGATTTCGGGGTCATCCAACGCGTGTTTGGCAAGGTCCACCAGTTCCTGCGGGTCGCTATCCAGATCGAAAAGCTGAGAGGCTTCGCCGACGTAGTGCACGTATTTCCAGCGCCCCCAACGCAGCATGAACGTGCCTGTGCGGGAGCCGCCGTCGTGATACTCGCTGAACCCGGCCCGCTCGGGATCATCTGGCGCAGTGGAGATAGCACGCAGTGACACTCCGGGCAGGTCCGCGCGCGCCGCTAACCCGCACACCTCGCGCGCGGTTGCGGCGATATCGGTGAGGCTGGTGCAGGTCGATACCCGGTGCCCGGCGGGGATGCCCGGGCCGGCGGCAATCATCGGCACACCGGCGCTGGCCTCGTACATAACCTGTTTGGTCCAGAAACCCTGGTCCCCCATCATGTCGCCATGGTCGGAAACATAGAGGATCACGGTGTTTTCGGCCTGTTCGCTGGCCTCAAGCGCGGCCAGTACCCGGCCCACGCAATCATCCATGAAGGAGGTGAGGCCATAATAGGCGGCTTTGGCAGCGCGCATCTTCTGTTCGTCGAAATAGGCGTCATAATTGAAGAACCCGCCGATGTTGCGCAATTCGGCATGATCCGGCAGGCCCAACCCATAGCCCACGGGCAGGTCCATGTCGTCTGGATCGTAGAACGTGGACCATTCCTCGGGACAGGTCAGCGGGTAATGCGGGCTGACCAGCGATACGAAGGCGGCCCAGGGCCGCTCTTGCCGGGCCGGGTTGGCCAGCCAGGTCTCGGCCGCAGCGGTGATGGCGCGGTCATACTCGGTATAGCTGCTGGAGCCGACACCGACATCGGCCGCCAACTCGGCGGCGGCGTCATAGGAGGGCGGGTTCTTGCGCAGCAGACCCACGGCCCAACCCACACCACCCACCACGTGCATTGGCAGGATCTCTTGCGAAAACCCGTTGTCATCCTCGGATGAGCGGAAATGCAGTTTACCGATAGAAACGACCTCACGCCCGGCATCGCGCAGGTCATGCATCCAGCTGCGTGGCTGTCCGGCATAGGGGGTGGCGCTGTCCCAATGGCCGGTCCTGTGGATCCAGTTGCCGGTGGCCAGCGCAGCCCGGGTCGGCACGCACATGGGCGAGGGGGTATAAGCGGCCTCGAACATCGTGCCGCGCGCGGCCAGCGCATCCAGGTTGGGTGTCTTGACGATGGGATGCCCTGCGCATCCCATCGCGTCCTTGCGATGCTCATCCGAGACGATCACCAGAAGATTGAGCGGCTCTGCCATGTCTGGTCGCCCCTTTCCTCAGGTTTGCCTGCCCTGCGCGTCCCGCAGCAGCCGACGCAGGATCTTGCCCGAGGCAGATTTCGGGATCTCGTCCACCACCTGCATCTGGCGCACCTGCTTGTAATGCGCCAGCCGGGTGTCGAGATACGCCTGCACCTCGGCCAGGCTCGGCCCCGCCTGACCGGCCGCCGCAACCACGAAGGCCAGCGGCACCTCGCCCGCCTCGTCATCGGGGGCGCCGATCACCGCCGCATCCGCGATGGCGGGATGGGTCAGCAATGCCGCCTCGACCTCGGCCGGAGCGACCTGGAATCCCTTGTACTTGATCAGTTCCTTGAGCCGGTCGGTGATATAAAGGAATCCGTCCTCGTCGAAATGGGCGATGTCGCCGGTGCGCAACCAGCCGCCCTCGACGATGGTGGCGCGGGTGGCGGCCTCGTTGTTGAGATATCCCTTCATCACCTGTGGCCCCCGTACCCACAATTCGCCATCTTCACCCAGCGGCAGGTCGGCGCCGGTCTCGGGGTCGACGATGCGGCATTCGGTGTTCGATATCGCCACGCCCGAGGCGCCCGGCTTGCCCTCTCCACGTGGCGAGACGTGACTGACCGGGCTGAGCTCGGTCATGCCATAACCCTGGTTCACCTTTGCACTGATGCGTCCCCCCAGCGCCTCGCCCACGTCACGGCCCAGCGGGGCGGCGGCGCAGAACACCTGTTCGACACAGGACAGATCGTAATTGGCCACTACCGGATGCTTGGCCAGCGCAATGGCGACCGGTGGCACGATCCACAGTCGAGGTGTGCGGTAGCGCGACACGCAGTCAAGATATTGCTCCAGATCGAAGCGCGGCAGCGTCACCAGGCCGCCACCGCCGGTCAGGTAAATGTTCATCAGCACCTGCAAGCCGTAGATGTGGAAGAATGGCAAAAAGGCGGTGGTCATCTCGCCGGGACGCAAATCGGCGGGCAACAGCGTCTGGTCGATATTCACCACCAGATTGCGATGCGTCAGCATCACCCCCTTGGGTAGCCCGGTGGTACCCGAAGAATAGGGCAGGACCACCACATGCTCGGACACGTCGACCGGCACTTGTTGTTCAAGCGGTGTGCCCATCAGCTCGCCGAATGACAGCATGCCCTCTGGCGCCTCTCCGACCACCACGATCCGGTCGACACCGGTCCCCTCGATCGCGGCCCGCGCGGTGTCCAGAAACGCGGGTATCGTCACCAGAACCGTGGCCCCGGCATCGTTCAGCTGATGATGCACTTCGGGCGCTGTATAGGTGGGGTTGATCGTGGTGATGGTGCCGCCGGCCCAGGCGACGCCGTGAAATGCGATGCAGTATTCGGGAAGGTTCGGCAGCATCAGTCCGACGCAAGTGCCCGCACCCATCCCGCGCGCGGTCAGCCCCCCGGCCAGGGCCTTGACCGCGTGGATGAACTGAGCGCCGCTATAGCTGCGCCCGCTGGGTCCATCGATCAGGATGGTCATCTTTGGGTCGATCCCCTCGAACACCCGTTCGGTGACGGTCTTGTCGCTCAGGGCGACGTCCTCGAATCTGCTCTTGATAATGGTCATCTGAAATTCTCCCCCTGAAGCCGGGCGCTGCCCGGTCAGGCCATGCTAGAGGCAGGCCCGTTATTTCCAAAGGAATAACACGGGGTGACCGGCAAACGATCTTGCGCTTCGGTGCCGAACCCCCTATAGAGCGCACGTCGATAAGGCGATTTGAGCCATAAAAGAATGAGACGGGCAGGGTCGGGAGTATCCGGCCCTCTTTGTTTTGTGGTGACAAGACCGGATCGTCTGACCAATCCGTGCCGCCCCGGCGGACATCAAACAAGACCGGCGGAGACAACCGCTCGGCCAGCAAAAACCGAACTGAAAAGGAAAACAACGCCGCATGGCTAACGCATCCATGGAGGAATTCGAAGCCCTCCTTAACGAAAGCTTCGAAATGGACACCCCCGAAGAGGGATCGGTTGTCAAAGGCAAGGTCATCGCGATCGAAGCGGGCCAGGCCATCATCGATGTCGGCTACAAGATGGAAGGCCGCGTCGAACTGAAAGAATTCGCAAATCCCGGCGAGGCCCCTGAGATTGCCGTTGGCGACGAGGTCGAAGTCTACCTGCGCGCCGCCGAGAACGCCCGTGGCGAAGCTGTCATCTCGCGCGAGATGGCCCGCCGCGAAGAGGCCTGGGACCGTCTGGAAAAAGCCTATGCCGACGACCAGCGCGTCGAAGGCGCGATCTTTGGTCGTGTCAAGGGTGGCTTTACCGTCGATCTGGGCGGTGCCGTGGCCTTCCTGCCCGGCTCTCAGGTCGATGTGCGCCCGGTGCGCGATGCCGGCCCGCTGATGGGTCTCAAGCAGCCCTTCCAGATCCTGAAAATGGACCGTCGCCGTGGCAACATCGTCGTGTCGCGCCGCGCCATCCTGGAAGAAAGCCGCGCCGAACAGCGCGCCGAAGTCATCGGCAACCTGACCGAAGGTCAGACCGTCGACGGCGTGGTCAAGAACATCACTGAATACGGTGCGTTCGTTGACCTGGGCGGTGTGGACGGCCTGCTGCACGTCACCGACATGGCATGGCGTCGCGTCAACCACCCCAACGAGATCCTGAACATCGGCGAGACCGTCAAGGTCCAGGTGATCAAGATCAACAAGGACACCCACCGTATCAGCCTGGGCATGAAACAGCTCCAGGAAGATCCGTGGGATCTGGTCGGTGCCAAGTATCCGCTGGAATCGGTGCATACCGGCCGCGTGACCAACATCACCGACTACGGCGCATTCGTCGAGCTGGAGCCGGGCGTCGAAGGCCTGGTGCACGTCTCGGAAATGTCCTGGACCAAGAAGAACGTCCACCCCGGCAAGATCGTTTCGACCAGCCAGGAAGTGGAAGTCATGGTTCTGGAGATCGACAGCGCCAAGCGTCGCGTGTCGCTGGGCCTGAAACAGACCATGCGCAACCCGTGGGAAGTCTTTGCCGAGACCCATCCCGAGGGCACCGTGGTCGAGGGCGAGGTCAAGAACATCACCGAATTCGGTCTGTTCATCGGCCTTCCGGGCGACATCGACGGCATGGTTCACCTGTCCGACCTGTCCTGGGACGAGCGCGGCGAAGACGCGATCCAGAACTATCGCAAGGGTGACATGGTCAAGGCCGTCGTCTCCGAAGTCGATATCGACAAGGAACGCATCTCGCTGTCGATCAAATCGGTTGGCGGCGACAAGTTCGCCGAGGCCGTTGGCGGCGTTAAGCGCGGTTCGATCATCACCGTGAACGTCACCGCGATCGAGGATGGCGGCATCGAGGTGGAATACGAAGGCATGAAATCCTTCATCCGCCGCTCCGACCTGTCGCGTGACCGTGCCGATCAGCGTCCCGAGCGCTTCTCGGTCGGTGACAAGGTCGATGTGCGCGTCACCAACGTGGACAGCAAGACCCGCCGTCTGGGCCTGTCGATCAAGGCGCGCGAGATCGCCGAAGAGAAAGAGGCCGTGGAACAGTACGGCTCGTCCGACTCGGGTGCATCGCTGGGCGATATCCTGGGCGCGGCGCTGAAGGGCGACAACTAAGTCCTGACCGACGTCTGAGCAAGAAAAGGCCCCGCAGGAGCGATCCTGCGGGGTTTTGCGTTCCATGGCGGTGGTTTGGCGTCGCCCTAACCGAAGATCGACCAGCCCGTCGCCCGCGCCAGTTGTTCGACCGCCAGCGTGCCAAGAGCGGAATTGCCATGTGGGTTCAGCCCGGGTGACCAGACCGCGATTGAGGCGCGACCGGGCGCAATGACCAGAATGCCGCCGCCAACACCGCTCTTGCCGGGCAGTCCGACGCGATAGGCGAAGTCGCCAGACCCGTCATAGTGGCCACAGGTCAGCATCAGTGCGTTGATCCGGCGCACGCTGTGGCGCGAGATCAGTGAGGGTGCGGCCGGCCCCCCGACAAGGAACCGGCCGGCCAGGGCAAGCTGGCGCGCAGTCATTTCTATCGCGCATTGGTGGAAGTAGGTGCCGCAGGTCAGATCCGGGCTGTTGACGAAGTTGCCATGCGCCGCGAGGAAATGCGCCAGGGCCATGTTGCGGTGGCCATGATCGGTTTCAGAGCGCGCCACGGACTCGTCGATATGGATGTTCTCATCATCCGCGGCAGCCCGCACGAAACGCAGGATCTCGCCCAGAACCTCTCGGGGTTGATGGCCGGCAAGAATGGCGTCGGTAACCACCAGCGCCCCCGCGTTGATGAAGGGGTTGCGGGGTATGCCGCCCTCGTGTTCGAGTTGCAAAATGGAATTGAAGGGCAGCCCGGACGGTTCCCGACCGACCCGCTGCCAAAGCCTGTCTCCCAGTCGACCGAGGGCCAGCGCAAGGGTGAAGACCTTGGAAACCGACTGGATGGAGAACGGCGTATCCGCATGTCCCGCGGCAAAGCATCGACCGTCGGCCAGAGCCAGCGCGATACCGAACTGCTCAGGGTCAACCGAGGCAAGTTCGGGGATGTAATCGGCGACACGGCCCTTGTCGGCGGTGGCGAGCATCCCTGCCGCGATCCCCTCGAGAAGGGTGGTATAGTTCATGTCGTCCATGTCTCCTCGCGCGTGGTCGCAAAGGCTCATACCTCTATCCTTACCTGCTGGCAAAACCGAACTTCCTGCTGTGACCTGGTTGAACGGGCCGGCCTATCGCTGGCGCGGAGCGTTCCGAATCAAGAGGCTTTGCATACGCAGCAATTGATCTTGGTAAGGCTCCGGCAAGGGGTCTCGTCCGGGAATCCGGGCCCATCGCCCTGCTGAATGACGGGTTTGTTGACGGTTATTTGCGGGCAAATGGCGAAATATGGCTTGGCCGCAATCGGTAACCTGTTTCCGCAGAAGGGTTTTCTGCCTATAGTCCCTGACATAAGAATGACGACCTTTGGCGTTGGGAGGGCCAGGCGCATGATCCGTTCGGAACTGATCCAGAAGATTGCCGATGAAAATCCGCACCTCTACCAGCGGGATGTCGAGCGGATCGTGAACACCGTTTTTGAGGAAGTCACCGACGCCATGGCACGCGGCGACCGGGTGGAACTGCGCGGTTTCGGCGCTTTCTCGGTCAAGAAGCGGGACGCGCGCATTGGTCGCAATCCCAGAACCGGCGATACGGTCCATGTAGAGGAAAAGCACGTGCCGTTCTTCAAGACCGGCAAGCTGCTGAGGGATCGCCTGAACGGAAAAGCCTGACCCATGATGCGCTATATTCGCTACGCCTTTCTTGCAACGCTCGGGATCATACTTGTCTCGGTGTCGCTGGCCAATCGCCAGATGGTGACGCTGAGCCTGCTGCCCGAAGACCTGGCCCATCTGCTGGGCGTCAACTTTTCGCTGACACTGCCTTTGTTCCTGGTGGTTCTGGGCGGGATCGCGTCGGGCGTGGTGATCGGATTTGTCTGGGAGTGGCTGCGCGAGCACAAGCATCGCCGCACGGCGGATGTAAAGCACCGCGAGGTGCGTAAGCTCGAGCGCGAAGTCAAGTCGCTCAAGAAGAAGCAGAACGAGGGCAAGGACGAGGTCCTGGCGATTCTCGACGATGCCGCTGCCTGATCGCTGAAATGGTCGACGACATTCGCGTCAAGATTTGCGGGCTGACCGATCCACAACAGCTGCGCGTCGCCGTTGAGGCGGGCGCGCGATACGTCGGCTTCGTGTTCTTTGCGAAATCACCCCGGCACCTGACGGTGGACCGAGCGGTTGAACTGGCGGTGTCGGTCCCGGTTGGGGTGGCCAAGGTGGCATTGGTGGTGAATCCAACCGATGCGGACCTGGATGCCATCACTGCCGCCGTTCCGCTCGACATGCTTCAGCTTCACGGCAAGGAAAGTCCCGCGCGCGTGACCGAGGTGAAGGCACGCTATGGTCTGCCAGTCATGAAGGCGATCGGGGTGGCCGAGGCAGCCGATCTGGCGCAGATCGACCTCTATTCCGATGTCGCGGACCAGTTGCTGATAGACGCCAAGCCGCCGTCAGGTGCGGACCTGCCCGGTGGCAACGGGCTGGCCTTTGACTGGCGGCTGCTGGCAGGGCGGAAGTATTGGCGCAAGCCCTGGATGCTGGCAGGCGGGTTGACGCCTGACAATGTGGGCGAGGCGATCCGTCTGACCGGGGCGGGGCAGGTCGATGTCTCGTCGGGCGTCGAATCCGCGCCGGGGGTCAAGGATGCCGGGCTGATCCGAGGTTTTCTTGCGGCTGCGCGGGCGCAGTAACCCATTCTTTACCGGGTCTTGCGCAATATGGCGCTATGAATCTCGCCCTCCCACCCCAGAGCCCTGAGCAATGGTTCGATCATTTGTTTACCGCCAAATCCGCCCGTTCCGGCGGTGTGGTGCGCCGCAAGGTACGGGACATGGAGCGCATGGTGGGGCGGGAGGTCTTTCTGGCAGAGATCCGGCGCCGTGGCTTTACGGCGGTCGAAAATGCCGGGCAGGTGATCGTGTTCTGCAACGCCGAGCCTGTCCGCCTGATCACGGCACGGGCACAAACTTTCTCTGAAAGTTTGTGATCAAATCCTGAACAGGATTTGATGTCAGACTTTCGCGAAAGTCTGACCGCTTTACCTTTCAGCGTTGTACCGCTAGTGCTGGACCGCGATACTAGGGAGCACGCCATGGCCAACGACCTTTTCAATTCCTTCATGTCCGGGCCTGATGAACAAGGCCGGTTTGGCATTTTCGGGGGACGCTTCGTCAGTGAAACGCTGATGCCGCTGATCCTGTCGCTGGAAGAGGAATACGAGAAGGCCAAGACCGACCCAAGCTTCTGGGCGGAGATGGATGATCTCTGGGCCAACTACGTGGGGCGCCCCTCGCCGCTCTATTTCGCTGAACGGCTGACCGAGCATCTGGGCGGCGCCAAGGTCTACATGAAGCGGGATGAGCTTAACCATACCGGCGCGCACAAGATCAACAATGTGCTGGGTCAGATCATCCTGGCGCGCCGAATGGGCAAGACCCGGATCATCGCCGAAACCGGCGCTGGGCAGCATGGTGTTGCGACCGCGACGGTCTGCGCCAAGTTCGGCCTGAAATGCGTGGTCTACATGGGCGCCCATGATGTGCGCCGCCAGGCGCCCAACGTGTTCCGCATGCGCTTGCTGGGGGCTGAGGTTATTCCGGTCACCTCAGGCCGTGGTACGCTCAAGGACGCGATGAACGACGCGCTGCGCGACTGGGTGACAAATGTGCGCGACACCTTCTACTGCATCGGCACGGTTGCGGGCCCGCACCCCTATCCGGCCATGGTACGCGATTTCCAGTCGATCATCGGCAAGGAAGCCAAGGAACAGATGATGAAAGCCGAGGGCCGTCTGCCCGATACCATCATCGCCGCGATCGGTGGCGGCTCCAACGCCATGGGTCTGTTCTACCCCTTCCTCGACGACAAATCGGTCAACATCATCGGGGTCGAGGCCGGTGGCAAGGGCGTCAACGAGAAGATGGAACATTGCGCCTCGCTGACCGGTGGCCGCCCCGGCGTGCTGCATGGCAACCGCACCTATCTGCTTCAGGACGACGACGGCCAGATCCTCGAAGGGTATTCGATCTCGGCGGGGCTCGATTATCCCGGCATCGGCCCGGAACACTCCTGGTTGCACGAGGTCGGGCGCGCCAAATATGTCTCGATCACCGACAAGGAAGCGTTGGAGGCGTTTCAGCTCTGCTGCGCGACCGAGGGGATCATTCCGGCGCTCGAACCCAGCCACGCGCTGGCCCACGTGATGAAAATCGCACCGGTCCTGCCCGAGGATCACATCATCTGCATGAATATGTGCGGCCGGGGCGACAAGGACATCTTTACCGTCGCCAAGTTCCTGCGCTTTGACATGTCCGATACCGAAGGCCGCGACGCCGAGGATTGAGTCGCCCTTTTCCGGGCGGCTATGGCCGAACGGTTTGGACCCTGTCGAATAAACCAAAGGCAGACGACAGCGGCCCCGGAGGCCGCTGTCTTCTTTTCTAGCGATGACGATCTAAGCAGAGATTTCGTGTAAGTATCAGATAATTATGATAAACATTTGTTTATCTGCCTCCACCCGTCTTGTTGGTGTCGCTCTAAACCGCAGACCCATTTCTCTCTTGGATCAGCTGTGCATCCTGATCTCTGTCGGTTGGTTTCCAACGGCATGCATTGGTGACGGAGGTATGAAATGCGAAAGACAATGACATCCAGGGTTGCACTTACAGCCGGAGCAATCCTTGTCGGCGGGCTGGTCGGTCTGGCCGAGGCGAGTGTGGTGCAGACTGATATGATTGCACCCGATCAATCGGGCCTGACCGGTGCGATCGCGGAAACTGCTGTAGGGAGCTTTGCGATTGCAAGTCGCGAGGATGACGGGCGTGGCCGGGGTCGTGGCCGCGGTGCGGATGACGGCCCGGACCATGACGCGGGTGACGACCATGGCGGTCGGGGCCGTGGTGCGGATGACGGCCCGGACCATGACGTGGGCGACGACCATGGCGGTCGGGGCCGTGGTGCGGATGACGGCCCGGACCATGACGTGGGCGACGACCATGGCGGTCGGGGCCGCGGTGCGGATGACGGCCCAGACCATGATGCAGGTGATGACCACGGCGGTCGCGGGCGCGGCGGGGATGATGGCCCCGGCCACGATGCGGGTGACGATCATGGCGGCCATGGCGATGATGGCCCGGGTGACGACGATTGAACGACCGGGGGTTGCCTTGATCCCGCGAAGCGGCAAACCTGCCGTGACTCCTGCCCTGATCAGGGCAGGAGTCTTGTTGATCAGGTAGGCAAATGGATCGCAGAAGCTTCATCACCTCCGGGCTTGTCCTGACACTCTGGACCGGAACCGCCTGGGCACAGTCCGGGACGGACGCCATCACGCGGCAACTCAAGGCGCAGGGCTATACCTCTGTCGAGGTCAGTCGGACGCTGCTCGGGCGTGCGCGGATCGTGGCTAAGCGCCCAGGCGAACAGCGTGAGATCATCGTAAACCCACGGACCGGCGAGATCTTGAGGGACTACTGGCAGGGTAACAGAAACAACGGAGGCGGGTTGCTCAACCGGTCCACCGAAAACGAGACCGAAACCGAGAACGAGGCCGAGGCCGACGACGGCAGCGGCCAGGGCCGTGGACGCGGCCGTGGTCGAGGGGGAGACGATTCGAGTTCGGGTAGCGGATCGGATGGCGATGACGGCGGTGACGATGGTGGCAACAGCGGCCACGGTGGAGGTGACGATGGCGACAGTGGGTCGGGAGGCGATGGTGACGACTGATTTTCTCTGGCCTACCGTCCGCCGGTCAACAGGCGCATGAGGGGCGTTCCGATCCTGTTGGCGATTGCTGTCGTTCAGACGGTGTGCGCGGTCTTCTTCGTGTCCGAAATCCTGCTGACCGTGATCGGCCTGCGCACCACGCCGATCAGCTGGCAGACCCGAGAGTTTCTCGAAATCGGTGCGGCTGTCGGATTGCTTCTCGGTGTAGTGCTGGGGTGGCTTGCTCTCAGCCGGACATGGCGGAGGGCGCGACAGGCGGAAGAGAAACTGCGAGCGGCCTCTGGCGCATTCATGGAGTTGCTGGACGAAAGGTTTGACGACTGGGGCCTGACGGCGGCTGAACGGGACGTGGCGCTTTTTGCGATCAAGGGGTGCAGCCTTCAGGAAATCGCGGCGCTGCGCAACACCTCCGAAGGCACGGTCAAGGCGCAAACCAATGCGATCTATCGTAAGGCGGGCGTATCTGGGCGCCCCCAATTGCTGGGCCTCTTCATCGAAGACCTGATGACCGGTGACCTGATGCCGGAACAGGCGGGCAAGGATCAGTCGCGCCGGATGGCGTGACGCTCCAGCACCTCCAGCGGGACGATTTCCAGCGCGCGCCTGTGGGTTGCCTCCAGGTGCACCTGCGGGCCACACCCCTCGTCGGCGGCCTGCATGAAACGCGCCGCACACAGGCACCAGCGGTCGCCGGGCTTCAGCCCGGCAAAGCCGAACTCGGGCCGAGGGGTGCTGAGGTCATTGCCGACATATTTGGAATAGGCGAGGAATTCGGCCGTCATCACGGCACATACCGTGTGGCTGCCCTGATCCTGCGCGCAGGTGTTGCAATGCCCGTCGCGAAAGAAGCCGGTGACGGGATCGGTCGAGCAGGGCGCCAGCGCTCCACCCAGAACATTGAGACTCGGGTCGGGTGTCATGATCCGATCCTAAAGGCTTTGCGCGATCTTGCGGAACATTTCGATATTGGCCTCGTTCACGCCATCGCCGCGAAAGCCGCGATCGGCGCCGGTGGTGACGATCACCACGCCGCGCGGCTGGTCGAAATAGATGTATTGGCCATAGACGCCGCGCGCCAGGAATTCGCCCGGACCGGCACCAACCGGGATCCACCATTGATAGCCATAGCCGATCTTGCCGGGCGCGGTCGGGGCGCTGGCGGCGGTCGAGGCGGCGATCCAGTCCGCCGGCACAACCTGTTTGCCGCCATAGCTACCATTCTCAAGGATCATCTGGCCGAACCGGGCATAGTCACGGGTGGTGAAATTGAGCCCACCCAGCACAAAGGCCACGCCCGCGCCATCGGTGATGTAGTAGCCGTCACGCTCCAACCCCAGCGGCGCGATTATCTTTTCGGTCAACAGGTCGGTGACGCTGCGCCCCGTTGCACCCCGGATCACCATGCCGATCACATGGGTGTCGATCGAGACATATTGCCAGGTCTCGCCGGGGGCGGCGAAACTGTCGGTGAAACTGGCCGAGAAATCGTCCAGCGTGCCGCCAAGCGCCACCACCCGGCCCATCCGGTTGATATCGGAATTCTTGTCGAAATAGTCCTCGTCGAATGTGACGCCGCTGGCCATGTTCAGCACGTTGCGGATGCTGGCGGTCTCATAGGCGCTGCCTTTGAGCTGGGGGGCGTATTTGACAACCGGATCGTCGATGGAGGCGATGGCGCCCTCGTTCAGCAGAACACCGAACAGCGCCGAAAGGTAACTCTTGGCTACCGACCACGAGATGCGGCGATCGTCGGGTCCGGTGCCGAGATAATACTCCTCGAACCGGATCTGGCCGTCCTTTATGACAAGAAGAGAAGTGACCGCCCTTTCCTCGACCCAGTCTGCGCCGCCGGTGGGCAGCTCAAAGGCGGCGCCATGGGGCAGGTCCGAGGTGGGGCCATTGCCCCGGGCGACCGGGGCGGTCAGAAAGGCCGCGTCCATATGCGAGAAGTTGGAGACGATCTTTTCGGCGTTGAAGAGAGAGTTCACGGCGAGCAGCCGGTTGATCTCTTCCCATTTCCAGACGCCGATGACGCCTGCGGCCAGGATCAGGGCCAGCAGGACCCGGCCCAGCCATTTTCCGAATACGCGCATGTCACTCCTCCGATGGGACCATGCGGGCAGCGTGACAAGGCCGGGGGCGCCGTGCAACCGCTACGTGGCGGCAGCGGGTTATTTGAACCGGTCGACCAGCTTTTGCAGCGCGCTGCGGTCGTCGGGCCGGGGCGTGGGGTCCGGGGCTGGCGCTGCTTTTTCGGGCGTTGCCGATGGCGGACGGGCTGTTCCGGTTGACGAGCGCGGAGGCGCGGTGCGCTGGGCGACCGCGTTCATGAACCGCGCCCCGTCTCCGGCGGCCAGATGCGGCGCGCCGTCCGAGACACCACGCAGCACATTGTCCAGCCAGTCCTCGTCCGCGCGGGCGAAATCATGCAGAACATAGCCTGCCACTGCCTCTTTGCGGCCGGGATGCCCGATGCCCAGCCGCACCCGGTCATAGGCGGCGCCGATATGGTCGTGGATCGAGCGCAGGCCGTTATGGCCGGCATGTCCGCCGCCTGCTTTCACCTTGACCTTGCCGGGGGCAAGGTCAAGCTCGTCATGCAGGACAGTGATGTCAGTGCTGTCGAGCTTGTAGAACCGCATCGCCTCGCCCACCGACTGGCCCGAGCGGTTCATGAAGGTTTCGGGCTTCAGCAGCAGTACCTTTTCGCTGCCCAGCCGCCCCTCGGCGATCTGGCCCTGAAACTTGGCCCGCCACGGGCCAAAGCCGTGATCCTCGGCGATCCGGTCCAGCGCCATAAAGCCGATGTTATGCCGGTTGCGGGCGTATTTCGCGCCGGGGTTTCCCAGTCCGACGAACAATCGCATGTCGGGCCTCTTGCTTTGCCAGTTGCCGGTCCTTCTTGCCGCTTGCGGCTGCAAAAGGCCAGACGGCCCTCTGGGCCTGACTACAAAAAAAGGCGGGGCCAAACGCGGCCCCGCCTTCTGATGGGTTGACGGTCGCGAAGATTATTCTTCGGCGTCGCCTTCGGCCTCTTCGCCTTCGGCTTCTTCATCGTCAGACGAGGATGCCAGGCCCGACGGGGCCGAGATGTTGGCGATCACGAAGTCGCGGTCGATGGTCGGCTTGGCGCCGGCGGGCAGATTGACGCTGGAAATGGTCACGACGTCACCGATGTTCAGACCGGACAGGTCGACGGTGATGCTTTCGGGAATGTCGCCTGCGGTGACTTCCAGTTCCACCTCGGGGCGCACCACGGTCAGCACGCCGCCCTTCTTCAGGCCCGGAGCCGCCGCATGGTTCACGAAGTCCACGTGGATGAACAGCTTGATCCGGCTGGTGCGGCGCAGGCGCATCAGGTCCAGGTGGGTCGGCAGGTCCTTGACCACGTCACGCTGCACGTCGCGGCAGATCACGCGGACATCTTCGTGGCCTTCGACCTTGAGGTTGAAGAGCGTCGATTTGAACCGGCCCGCCTTCAGCATCTTGAGCAGACGGTTGAAGGGGATCTGGATCGGCAGAGGATCGTTGTCGCCACCAAACACAATGCCCGGAACCATGCCGTCGCGGCGTGCCTGACGAGCGGCGCCCTTGCCTGTCCCCGTCCGTTCCAGAGCTACGAGATCAGGAATCTCACCAGCCATGATAATATCTCCAATGTTAGGGCGGGGCTCCTCCAAGGCTGTAGCCCCGCGTGAAGCCGCGCTCTTACAGTGGATCGGGGCCAAAGGAAAGGGGGATTCGCCCGATTTTGCCCCGTTTGCCGGTTCAGACCCAGCGGCCGCCGAAATCCTCGGGCACCAGCAGGTTGTGGCGGCCCAGGTTCGCCACGTTCTTTTCCCCGCACAGGGCCATGGTGACGTCAAGCTCGCGGTGGATCACTTCCAGCGCCTTGGTCACCCCAGCTTGCCCCATGGCACCCAGACCATAGACAAAGGCGCGCCCGATCATGGTGCCCTTGGCCCCCAGCGCCAGCGCCTTGAGCACGTCCTGACCCGAACGGATGCCGCTGTCCAGATGCACCTCGATGTCGCCGCCCACCGCATCCATGATTTCGGGCAGAACGCGGATTGAGCTGAGCGCGCCATCGAGTTGGCGGCCACCGTGGTTCGAGACCACGATGGCATCGGCGCCCAGTTTGGCCGCCATTTTTGCATCCTCGGCATCCAGGATACCCTTGAGGATCACCTTGCCGTCCCATTGCTCCATCAGTTTGGCGACCTTGCCCCAGTCAAGCGTCGGGTCGAACTGCTCGGCGGTCCAGGCGCCCAGATTGGCGGTGTCCGACACGCCCTGCACATGGCCCACGATATTGCCGAAATTGCGCCGCTTGGCGCCCAGCATCTCGATCCCCCAGGCCCATTTGGTCATCAGGTTGGCGATGGTCCTGGGCGTCAGTTTCGGCGGGGCGGACAGGCCGTTCTTCAGATCCTTGTGCCGCTGGCCCAGGATTTGCAGGTCGAGCGTGATCACCAGCGCCGAACACTTGGCGGCCTTGGCCCGCTGGATCAGGCGGCTGGTATAGTCGGTGTCGCGCATGGTGTAGAGCTGGAACCAGAAGGGACGGCCCGTGGCCTCGGCCACCTCCTCGATCGAGTTGATCGACATCGTCGACAACGTAAAGGGAACGCCGAATTCGTTGGCGGCGCGGGCGGCCTTGATCTCGCCATCGGCGTTCTGCATGCCGGTCAGCCCCACGGGTGCCAGCGCCACCGGCATCGCCACGTCCTGCCCGACCATCTGGCTGGCGGTCGAACGGCCGGACATGTCGACGGCAACCCGCTGGCGCAAGCGGATCAGGTCGAAATCCGAGCTGTTCTCGCGAAAGGTCTGTTCTGTCCAGCTGCCGCTTTCGGCATAATCGTAGAACATGCGCGGCACGCGGCGTTCATAGATCCGCTTGAGATCTTCGATATTGGTGATGACGGCCATATCCTGTCCCTCAAAATTGGTTAAATTTGTTTACCAATATTTTTGCCGCTTGGCAACTCGGTCTGGCCGCGACACTGTGCACCGGGCGCTTTAGCAAGGGCAGAGGGCATGATGAAATACTGGGAGGATTTTCCGGTCGGGTTCCGCTACGAGTCCGACCCGTGGGAAATGACGGGTGACGAGATCATGGATTTCGCGCGCAAATGGGACCCGCAACCGTTCCACATCGACCCCGAGGCCGCCAAGGACGGCCCGTTCGGGGGGATCATCGCCAGCGGCTGGCACACGCTCGTCACCGCGTTCGAGCGTTGGTATGCATCGGGCCTCTGGGCCGAGGCCTCGATGGGGTCTCCAGGTATGACCGATGTAAAGTGGATGGTGCCCGTGCGCCCCGGCGACTTGCTGCGGGTGGTGGCAACGGTCACCGAGAGTACCGCGTCGCGTTCGCGACCCGACCGTGGCCGGATCACGGTGCTGAGCGAGATCTACAATCAGGACGGCCAAAAGGTTGCCGAATATTCAGGCATCAACATCCTGCGGCGCCGGCCCTGACGCTCAGGCGCTGTGCGCGCCGTCCGCCAGCGATTTGACAAAGGCCAGAACCTCGGCCACCGGTTTGCCCGCGCCGATCTGGCTCACGATGGCCGAACCGACAACGGCGCCATCGGCGACGCTGGCGATGGCGCGCGATTTCTCGGGCGTGTTGATCCCGAAGCCCACGATAATCGGCAGGTCGGTCGCCGCCTTGATCCGGGCCACTTCGGGGCCGACATCGGTCGCCTGCGCCTCGGCCGCGCCGGTGATCCCGGTGATCGAGACGTAGTAGACAAAGCCCGATGTGTTTTGCAGCACGCGCGGCAGACGCTTGTCGTCGGTCGTCGGCGTGGCGAGCCGGATGAAGTTCAAACCGGCCGCTTGTGCGGGCAGGCACAATTCGGCGTCTTCCTCGGGCGGCAGGTCGACCACGATCAGCCCGTCGATACCGGCGGCCTTGGCATCGGCCAGAAACCGGTCGACGCCGCGATTGTAGATCGGGTTGTAATAGCCCATCAGGACGATGGGCGTGCTGTTGTCGGTCTTTCGGAACTCGGTCGCCAGATCCAGTGTCCGCTGAAGCGTCATGCCGCCATCAAGCGCACGCTGGCCAGCCAGCTGGATCGTGGGGCCGTCCGCCATGGGGTCGGTAAAGGGAAGACCCAGTTCTATAACATCCACCCCAGCGCCGGGCAGGCCCTTGACCAGCTCCAGCGAGGTGTCGAAATCCGGATCCCCCGCCATCACATATGAGACAAAGGCCTTTTTGCCTTGGGCTTTCAACTCGGCGAATTTGGCGTCGATACGGGTCATCGGGCGTCCTTGCGTTCTGCTATCGGCCTGATGTGCAGAAAACCGTGCCGAAAATCAATCCCACACCCGACGCGCAGCTCAGAAAGAGCGGTGGAACCGCAGCAGAACCGAGTTGACTCCCGGGTTGAACTCGGAAATCGAGGCATTCGATTTATGCGTGATCGCCAGCGACAGCGCATCGCCATTGTCAAAGCGGTAACCGACGCCAAACAGGCTGCGCACCTCGAACCGGCTGCCCAGCGTGTTGCTGTCCTCACCCTCGAAATAGACGCCGGGCAGCACGCTGGCCTCGATGAACCAGTTTCTGTCCAGGGCATATTCTCCGGCAACGCCCGCGCCCAGGTGGAAATCACCATTCGCATGCAGCGTCGCCGCCGCGGCCAACCGGGCGCTGAGGCGACCCCGCTCCCAGAACGGCGTGTGCTGGTATTCCAGTGACAGAACCCCCTGATCTTGGGACTGCTCGTGCTGGAAATCCGCGTATCCCGCGCCAAGGATAAGGGATTGCGCCTGCGTTGTGCCGGCAAGCCCAAAGGCCAGGATCGCGGAGAGAAGGAACTGTTTCATATCGCTGCCATTTCTTGTGACGGTGTTCGGCAGGAGAAATGTGTACCGATCGGTAACCCATCAAGTCGCCTCACGCGGGGCTTGCGCAGTCGTGAAGGGGTGAAACATGCCGATGCGCGCGCGGCTTGCGCATTTGCGCCGACCCGCCTAGAAGGCCCCGTCAGATGGCATCAGGAGACGGTCATGGGTTTCAAAATGGGTATCGTGGGTCTGCCGAATGTGGGCAAGTCGACCCTGTTCAACGCATTGACCCGCACCGCGGCGGCGCAGGCGGCAAACTTCCCCTTCTGCACCATCGAGCCCAATGTGGGCGAGGTGGGCGTGCCCGATGCTCGGCTGGACAAGCTGGCCGCGATTGCCAAGTCGAAACAGATCATCCCGACCCGCATGACATTTGTGGACATCGCCGGGCTGGTCAAAGGCGCCTCCAAGGGCGAAGGGCTGGGCAACCAGTTCCTGGCCAATATCCGCGAGGTCGACGCCATCGCCCATGTTCTGCGCTGTTTCGAGGACGGCGACGTGACCCATGTCGAGGGCCGCGTCGACCCGGTGGCCGATGCCGAGACCATCGAGACCGAACTGATGCTGGCCGATCTGGAAAGCATCGAGAAGCGCCGGGCCAATCTGGTGCGCAAGCTCAAGGGCAATGACAAGGACGCGCAACAGCAGGACCGTTTGCTGGCCGCGGCGCAGGCCGCGCTCGAAGACGGCAAGCCCGCCCGCGTGGTCGAGGTCAGCGACGAGGACGCCAAGGCGTGGAAGATGCTGCAACTGTTGACCACCAAGCCGGTGCTATACGTCTGCAACGTGGGCGAGGCCGAGGCGGCCAAGGGCAATGCCCATTCCGCCCGCGTCGCTGAAATGGCCGCCGCGCAGGGCAACAGCCACGTGATCATCTCGGCCCAGATCGAAGAAGAGATCAGCCAACTCGAAGATGACGAGGCCGCCATGTTCCTCGAAGAGATGGGGCTGGAAGAGGCCGGGCTCGACCGGCTGATCAAGGCCGGATATGCGCTCTTGCATCTGGAAACCTATTTCACCGTCGGCCCGAAAGAGGCGCGCGCCTGGACCATCCGTCAGGGCACCGCTGCGCCGCAGGCGGCGGGCGTGATCCACGGCGATTTCGAAAAGGGCTTCATCCGCGCCGAAACCATCGCCTATGACGACTATATCGCCTGCAATGGCGAGCAGGGCGCCAAAGAGGCTGGCAAAATGCGGGCCGAGGGCAAAAGCTATGTCGTCAAGGACGGCGACGTGCTGCACTTCCTCTTCAACACCTGACCCGATGGGCCGGACAGCCGGCGCTTGACCGAATCCCCGCCTATGTTAGCGTGCTAACGAGTTTCTCGTTTCGCGGAGGGCGCCATGTCGGGCAAGCTTGTCATCACCAATATCGGCCTGTTGCTGTCGGGCAAGATGGAAGAGCCGATCTATGACGGCGATTGCGTCATTGCCATCGACGGACGGATCTCGGACTGGGGATACGAGGGTGATCTGGATACCGAAGGCGCCGACACGCTGATCGACGCCAATGGCGTCACCCTGGCGCCGGGCCTGATCGACAGCCATGTCCACCCGGTGGTGGGGGATTATACCCCGCGCCAGCAACAGCTGCACTGGATCGACAGCACCCTGCACGGGGGCGTGACCACGCTGATTTCGGCGGGCGAGGTGCATATGCCGGGCCGCCCCAAGGATATCGTCGGCCTCAAGGCGATGGCGATCGCGGCACAGCGCTGGTACGAGAATTTCCGCCCCTCGGGTGTCAAGGTGATGGCCGGTGCTCCGGTGATCGAACACGGCATGGTCGAGCAGGATTTCAAGGAACTGGCTGATGCCGGGGTCAAGCTGCTGGGCGAGGTCGGTCTGGGTACGGTCAAGGACGGCAAGACCGCCCGTCAGATGGTCGATTGGGCGCGCAAATACGGCATCCAGTCCACCATTCATACCGGCGGCCCCTCGATCCCCGGCTCGGGCCTGATTGACGCGGACATGGTGCTGGAAACCGGGACGGATGTGATCGGACATATCAACGGCGGCCATTCGGCGCTGCCCGACGACCAGATCATGTGCCTGTGCGAAAGCTGCACCGCCGGGCTGGAGATCGTGCATAACGGCAACGAGCGCGCCGCGCTTTTGACGCTGAACACCGCGCGCGAGTTGAAGCAGATGGACCGGATCATTCTGGGCACCGATGGGCCGGCGGGCTCGGGCGTGCAGCCGCTGGGCATCCTGCGCATGGTGGCGATGCTGTCGGCGCTGGGCAATGTCCCGGCCGAGATCGCCTTCTGCTTTGCCAACGGCAACACCGCCCGTCAGCGCGAGCTGGATACCGGGTTGCTGGAGCGGGGCTATGCCGCCGATTTCGTGCTGATGGATCAGGCGCAGCATGCGCCGGGCAAAACCCTTCTGGAATCGGTGCAGCTGGGCAATCTGCCCGGTGTCGGCATGACCGTGATCGACGGGGTGGTGCGCAGCGAGCGCAGCCGCAACACCCCGCCCGCAACCCGCTTGCCCCGGATCGTCAGCTAGGGCAGAACCTGCCCTGACGTCACCGGCAGGGAAAGGGCAGGCAGATGAGCGCACCGTTGCAAGGGCTGAAAGTGGTCGAACTGGCCCGCATTCTGGCGGGGCCATGGATCGGCCAGACCCTAGCCGATCTGGGCGCCGAAGTGCTCAAGGTCGAAAGCCCCGAGGGCGACGACACCCGCAAATGGGGCCCCCCCTTCATCGAGCGCGAGGGCGATCGCTCGGCCGCCTATTTCCATGGTGCCAACCGGGGCAAGACCTCGATCGCGCTGGATTTCGGGGATGCGGGAGATCGCGACAAGCTGCTGGACCTGATCCGCGAGGCGGATGTGCTGATCGAGAATTTCAAGGTCGGCGGGCTGAAGAAATTCGGCCTCGATTATGACAGCGTCAAAGAGGTCAATCCGCGCCTTGTCTATTGCTCGGTCACCGGGTTTGGACAGGACGGCCCCTATGCTCATCGGGCGGGCTATGATTTCCTGATCCAGGGCATGAGCGGCATCATGGACCTGACCGGCGACCCGGCGGGCGAGCCGCAAAAGATCGGCGTGGCCTTTGCCGATATCTTTACCGGGCTTTACGGCGTCATCGGCATTCAGGCGGCACTGGCGGAACGGGAACGGTCCGGGATGGGCCAGCATGTGGATCTCAGCCTGCTCGACTGCATGACCGGGGTGCTGGCCAATCAGGCGATGAACTTCCTTGCCTCGGGGCAATGCCCGACACGGCTGGGCAATGCCCATCCCAATATCGTGCCCTATCAGGTGTTCCCGGTGGCCGATGGCCATATCATCATCGCCTGCGGCAATGACCGGCAATATGGCACGCTCTGCACCATTCTTGGTGTGGCCGAGCTGATCAATGACCCACGCTTTGCCACCAATCCCGACCGGGTCGCGCACCGGGCCGAGATGACCGAACTGCTAACGGCGGAGTGCCTGAAATGGACCAAGGCGGATCTGCTGGCCGCGCTGGAACAGGGCGGCGTGCCGGGTGGGCCGATCAACTCGGTGGCCGAGGCGCTGGCCGACCCGCAGATCGCCCATCGCGGCATGCGGATCGAGCCCGAGGGCGTGCCGGGCCTGCGCACGCCGATCCGCTTTTCGCGCTCGGACCTGGTGCTGGACAAGGCCTCGCCGAAAAGGCCGGTCAGATCATGACAGCTTGGCCAGCAGCCTGAGAAAGCTGCGCTGTTCGGTGGGGGACAGGGGGGCGAGCGTGTCGGCGGTGATGCGCGCGCCCGCGTCCTTCATTCGGGCCACCAGCGCCGCGCCCTGCGGCGAGAGCGAGATCAGCATCCGCCGCTTGTCGCCCGGATCGGGCTCGGCCAGCGTCAGCCCCTTCTGCCGCAGCCGATCGACCACGCCCTTGATCGTGGCCACGTCCATCGCGGCCAGTCGGCCCAGCTGGTTTTGCGAGCATTTGCCATGTTCGGACAGCCGCACCAGCGCGGCGAACTGGGTCGCGGTCAGCCCCTCGATGGTCTGCGACTGAAAGATCGCGGCATGACGCTGGCTGGCCAGCCGCAGCAGATAGCCCACCTGATCGTCCAGCCGATAGGGCTCTGCCCCGTGTTGCGCCGTGTCGTCCATCACCCTGTGCACCGGAATTTGCAATGACCCGCCTTACCGCAAGGGCAGGCAGGTCACAACCGTCAGACCGCCAGATACTGTGCCGAGACCTCGGGGCGGGCGTCGAGATCGGCAAAATCGCCCTCGTAGCGCATGGTGCCCTTTTCGATGATATAGGCCCGGTCCGACACTTCGCGCGCGAAATGCAGGTTCTGTTCGGACAGCAGCACCGACAGCCCCTCGCGTTTCAGCTCCGATATGACATTGGCCATCTGCTCGACGATCACCGGGGCGATCCCTTCGCTGGGTTCGTCCAGCAGCACCAGCGAAGGGTTGCCCATCAGGGTGCGGGCGATGCTCAGCATCTGCTGCTCGCCCCCCGACAGTTGCTTGCCCAGGTTCTGGCGGCGCTCGGCGAGGTTGGGAAACAGTTGGAACAGGTGGTCAGTGGTCCATTGCGGCGCGCCCTCGCGGGCGGGGCGGCGGCCCACTTCGAGGTTTTCCTCGACCGTCAACTCGCCAAAGATGCGCCGGTCTTCGGGGACATAACCGATCCCGGCGCGGCAGATCAGATGCGACGCCCGGCCCAGGATGTTCGCACCGTCAAGGCGGATGCTGCCGCCGGTCTGGCGCACAAGCCCCATCACCGATTTCATGGTGGTGGATTTGCCCGCGCCATTGCGGCCCAACAGCGCCACCACCTCGTTACGGCCCAGTGTCAGCGACACGCCGTTCAGGATTTGCGCGCGCCCGTATCGGGCGGTGAGGCTGTCGATCTCAAGCATTGCCGCGCTCCTTCTCGAACAGGCGGCCACCGCCCAGATAGACCTCTTGCACCAGCGGGTTGGCGCGGATCTCGGCGCCGGTGCCCTCGGCGATCAACCGGCCGCGATTGAGCACAAGGATCCGGTGGGCATGGGCAAAGACCACGTCCATGTCATGTTCGGTGAACACGACCGAGACATGCCCGCGCGCCACGATATCCGCCGTCAGCGCCATCAGCGCCACGCGCTCGGACGGGGCCATTCCGGCAGTGGGTTCGTCCATCAACAAGAGAGCCGGTTCATGCGCCAGCGCAATCGCCAGTTCCAGCCGTTTCAGGTCGCCATAGGCCAGTTCCGAACAGGGCCGGTCCGCCTGTTCACGCATCGACACCAGATCGAGCAGCGCCATCGCCTCGTCCAGATACATCCGCGTCGCCCGCGAGAACAGGTCATAGGCCCGGCGGTGATGCGAGATCAGCGCCATCTGCACATTCTCCCGCACCGTCATCGACAGGAAGGTCGCGGTGATCTGAAAGGTGCGTCCGACCCCCAAGCGCCAGATCCGGCGCGGCGGCGTGCCGATCAGCTCGCGCCCGTTCAGTTTGACCGAACCCGCGCTGGGCGGCAGATAGCCGTTGAGCATGTTGAAACAGGTGGTCTTGCCCGCACCATTGGGGCCGATCAGGGCGAGGAACTCACCCTGTCGCAACTCAAAGCTGACATCGTCGACCGCCTGCACCCCGCCAAAGGCCTTGGACAGGCCGCGTACCTCAAGAACCGGGGTCATGCCGCATCCCTCCGCACCAGCTGGATCAGCCGCCGGACACCGCCCGCGATCCCGTCAGGCGCCAGCAGGACCACCGTCAGGATGATGCCGCCGAAGATGAACCGCCAGTAGTCGAGCCGGCTGACCCAATCCTCGATCAGCACCATCGCCATGGCGCCATAAACCGGCCCTGCCAGTGCATGAATGCCGCCCAACAGGACCATGATCAGCCCGTCGATACTGTGCCCGATGCTGAGCGCGTCGGGAAAGACCGAGCCCTTGGAGAACACGAAGACCGCGCCCGCCAGCCCCGCCAGCGTTCCGGCCAGCGTAAAGCCCATCCATTGATGGAACCTGGTGTCGATGCCGATCGCCTCGGCCCGGATGCGGCTGTCACGGACCCCGCGCAGGGTATAGCCAAAGGGCGAATGCGCCACGCGTCTCAGCAGCCAGATACCGCCCAGGCACAGGACCAGCGCCAGATAGAAATAGACCCGGTCGGACGAGGCCCATTCGGCGGGCCAGACTCCCAGAATGCCGTCGTCACCGCCGGTGACATCCTGCCACTGAAAGGTGACGCCCCACAGGATCTGCGCCGCGGCCATGGTCAGCATGGCGAGGTAGACGCCGGACAGGCGCACGCAGAACCAGCCAAAGAAGAGCGCCGCCAGCGCCGCCGCCACCGGCCCCAGCGCCATGGCGGGCAACATGCCCCAGCCCAGCATCTTGACCGCCATCGCGGCGGCATAGGCGCCGACGCCGAAATAGGCCGCATGCCCGAAACTGACCATGCCGCCGATCCCCATCATGAAATGCAGCGACACCGCAAAGAGTGTCGCCACCATCACATCGACCAGCAGGATGGTGGTGAAATCCGACACCACCGCCGGGCTGAAGGCGAGCATCGCGACCAGCGCCAGCAGCACCATGGTCGATCTCTGATCGAGCAGGCGCAACGGCTGTTCCGGCTCCTCCGCGCCGCCATGCTCGCTGCCGGGGCGGCCGAACAGACCATAGGGCCGCACGATCAGCACCGCCGCCATCACGACAAAGGGCAGCACGATGGAGACCTGCGGAAAGATCAGGATGGCGAAGGCATTGAGGACCGAAATCAGCACCGCAGCGACAAAGGCCCCCGTGACGCTGCCCATACCGCCGATCACCACCACCACAAAGGCCTCGCCGATGATCGACAGGTCCATTTGCAACGACACCGCCTCGCGCGGGATTTGCAATGCGCCACCCAGCCCGGCCAGGGCCGAGCCCAGCACGAAGGCGGCCGAGAACAGCCAGGCCTGATTGACGCCCAGGGCGCCCACCATCTCGCGGTCTTGCGTGGCCGCGCGCACCAGCACGCCCCAGCGGGTGCGGTGGAATACCAGCCAGATCGCCGCCAGCACGGCGGGCCCGATGGCGATCAGGGCAAGGTCGTATTCGGGGATCGGTTCGCCCATCAGGCGCACCGCGCGGTCAAGGCCGGGCGCGCGTGGCCCCAGCAGATCCTCGGCTCCCCAGATCGCCAGCGTCAGGTCCTGCACGATCAAAACGACACCAAAGGTGGCGACCAGCTGGAACAGTTCCGGCGCCCGGTAGATGCGGCGCAGGATGGTCAGTTCCACCACCAGCCCGATGCCGCCCACCAGCACCGCCGCCGCCAGCACGCTGAACCAGTAGCCCGGGATGCCGCCCTGTAACGTGGTCACCAGCGTATAGGCCAGATAGGCCCCCAGCATGTAGAACGAGCCATGGGCGAAGTTCACGATCCGGGTCACGCCGAAGATGATCGACAGGCCCGACGCGATCAGGAACAGCGAGGACGCGTTCGCCAGTCCCGTCAGCAATTGTGCGAGATAAAAGCCCATCAGGCCGGTCTTCCTCTGGTCAGGTCAGGGTCCCGAGGGGCGCATGGCCCCTCGGGTTTCAGGGCGTTACTCCGCCGGGCGCAGCTTGGCGGCCTCTTCCTCGGAGGGCAGATAGGCCGCGCCATCGGCATAGGTCCAATCCACCATCTTGGGCTGGCCATCGACCAGCGCGGTCTTGCCCACATAGGCGCCCATGGTCGACTGGTGGTCGGCGGCGCGGAACATGAACGGGCCGGTCGGGCTGCTGCTCACTTCCAGACCTTCCATCGCGGCCAGCATCGCCTCGGTGTCGGTCGATCCGGCCTTGGTGATCGCGGCGGCAATCGACAGAACCGAGTTGTAACCCACGATCGAGCCGGTCTTGGGCGCTTCGCCGAACTTGGCCATATAGGCCTCGGCGAATGCCTTGTGCTCGGGCGTGTCGATATCGGTCGAGGGATAGCCGGTGACGATCCAGCCATTCGGCGTCTCGCCCTGAAGCGGCTCGAGATATTCGGGCTCGCCCGTCAGCAGCGACACCACCGGGCGGTCGTCGAACAGGTAACGCAGAGAGCCTTCGCGCACGAACTTGGCAAGATCACCGCCAAAGGTGACGTTATAGATCGCGTCAGGCTTCGATGCCTCAAGCGCGCGCACGGTGGGGCCTGCGTCGATCTTGAAGACCGGCGGCCACTGCTCCTCGACAAATTCCACATCGGGACGCAGGCGTGTCAGTTCCGCCTTGAAGGCCGCGACCGCGTCCTGACCATAGGCATAGTTGGGCGCCACCGTGGCCCATTTCACCGCATCCAGCTTGGCCGCCTGTTCGGCCAGCATGGCGGCCTGCATATGGGTCGAGGGGCGCAGGCGATAGGTATATTTGTTGCCCTTGGACCAGACGAGCGCGTCCGAGAGTGGCTCGGAGGCAAGGAAGAACACCTGCTTCTGGTTCGCGAAATCCGCGACCGCCAGCCCGATATTGGACAGGAAGGTGCCAAAGATCATCACCGCGCCTTCCTTGGCGATCAGCTCTTCGGCGATGCGGATGGCGGTGGCCGGGTCGCCGGTATCGTCGCGGCTGACCACGACAAGGTCCTTGCCCAGCACGCCGCCAGCGGCGTTGATCTGCTCAATGGCCAGTTCCCAGCCCTTCTTGTAAGGCTCGGTAAAGGCGGGCAGGCGGGTATAGCTGTTCACCTCGCCCAGCACGATGGTATCGGCCGCGCGGGCGATCTGAGGCGTCAGTGCCGCCAGCGGCAATGCGGCCAGAGCGCCCAGTACGGTACGTCTGATCAGTGTCATGTCATTTCCCTCCGGTTGATCTGTTGGTCTCAAACGGGCCGGTTGCCCCGGCCTCTGTCTGGGCGGCCCGCCCGTGGGGCAGGCCGCGAGGCTCATCTCAGGCCGTCCTTGCCTTCGGCCGCGTCATGGGTCAGCCCGCCGACACGCGGCAGCGGGCGGCCGCTGTCGGTAACGGCAACCGCCACCATGATCTCGTTTGCGCGCGGCGCATCGTTCAGCCGCACCTCGATCCCGTCGAAATGGCTGCGGACATAGGCCGCGTCCTTGTGGCCCAGCGGTACGTCCAGCACCTGTCCCGGGCTGCCCATCTTCTTGGACGAGGGCACCAGCGCCGCGCCTTTTTCCACCGCCTTGCGCAGGGGCGCGCCCAGTTTCGGATGCAGGATGGCGGCGGCATGTTCCAACTCGCCATTCTCGCCCACCATCGCGGATTTGCCATAGCTTTCGGCCTGCTCGGGTGCGATCCCCAGCGCCTGCACACAGCGCTCGCCCAACAGCGCGCCAAGCTCGGCGCCGGTGTCCATCAGCTCGGTCAGATCCTCGACATAGCGGCCCGCAAACGGGTTCTCGATCACCGCCACGGCCACCGCCTTGCGGGTGGGCGGGGATATCTCGCGGCCCGCTTCGATGCGGGTTTCCTCAATGAATACAGCGATCTTGCGGATCTTGGTCATCTCAGCCCGTCCTCTCCCTTGATCTGCCAGGCCTCCAGCCCGCCCGCGCGGGAATGCACCCGCGGACCGGTGCTCATCACCAGCACCAGCGCCATCTCGTCGGCGCGGGGCGCATCGTTGCTGCCAACCTCCATACTGTCAAAATGGCTGCGCACGTAAGAGGCGTTGATATGGGTGATCGGCACGTCCAGCCGGGCGCCGACACCACCCACCTTTTTCGACGAGGGCACGATGGCATTGGCGGTGCCCAAGAGCTGCCGCATCGCATAGCCCCCCGGCGCATGCCAGAGCGCGCCATGTTCCAGCTCTCCCGCCTCGCCGATCAGGGCGCCCTTGCCATAGCCCTCGATTTGTTCCGGCCCGCCGAGCATGTCCAGAAGCTGCCGCGCCATGCTCAGGCCTAGGGGTTTGAGATCCTCCATGAACCCCTGGATCTCGGGTTCGTACCGCCCGGCAAAGGGGTTCTTGAGGATGCTCATGACCGAGGCCCGGCGCAGCGGGGTTGCGGCCACCGGGCCTCCCTCGTGCCAGATCTCTTCCAGTGCCGAGACGGTTTTTCTGAGGATCAGGTCAGGCAAGGGCAAGGCTCCTTTCAGGGGCGGTCACGGGGATGGCGCCGGCATGGCGGGCCTGTCCGCGCAAGGACAGATGGGCGGCACGAATGTGTCCGGCGGCGATCAATTCACTTGCCAGTTTCTGCCCGTTTTCAAGGGCATGCAAGACCTCGTTGCGGGCAAGGGCACCGCAATGGGTGACAACGGGGCGGTGGCCCAGATCGCTGTCATCTCTGACTGCGCAGGCAGGAGCGCGGCGGATCGCGGGGTGGCCGGGCAGGTCGGTCGCGTTGGCGATCAGCGTGGCCGCCGCGTCGGCGGCGGCGGCGCTGCGGGCCAGAACCGTGACGCTCTCGGCAATGCCGAGGCTGAGGCTGCGGCCACCCAGACCCGAGGTGGCGATGCCGCCGATCCCGTCGCTGGCGCTGACCGAGATGCGGCCAAGGTCGTGCCCGTAGGGCGTGGCCATGGCGAGGGTGAAACGAGCCTCGCCCCTCAGGTGCAGGGCGATATCGCCGCCGTTGTTCACATAGGCGCGGGTCAGCGGCGCGGCGGCCAGCATCGCGGCCAGCACCTCGTCGGCCACACCACCGGCAACGGCGGCCATGCGGGTGAGGCGCAACGCCATCAGCGGGCGGCAGGTGGCGTCCATGCGCCGGGCCACCGGGCCACGGGGCAGGGGCGCATCGGGGGTGAGTTCGGTTTTCAGGAGCGGCAGTTCACCGACCAGTTCCTCCAGCACCGTCTGGAACCGCGCGGTTGCGGCGGCAAACGCGGCCTTTCGCGCGCCCGGTCCGCCCTCGGCCCCGATGATCAGGTCGATGGGCCCGTGCTGCAAATGCAGCCGTTTGCCATCGGGCAGCAGGGCGGCGACAGCTCCGGTCATGCGTCCTCCCCCCGCGACCAGCGGTAATTCTCGCGCGCGTTGGGGTCGGGCTGGGTGTCGCGCTTGCCCAGCTTGCGGTCGCGTTCCGACACCACCTGGGCCACCGGTTTGATTTCGCTGACATGGCCGCCCAACGTGCCGTAATCGCTGACCCGCATGGTAAACTCGATGGGGGCCACCAGAGCGGGCGTGGGCACATAACCGAAGGAATTCGAGGGCATCTCGGTCACGTCCACCATCACGGTGATGCCGCCGCCGGGCCAGACATAGGCCGCCGCCCCGCCGCAGGAGACATGGGTGAGCGAGGATTTCACCGATTTGGTCAGCCGCACCGGGTTCTCTGTCACGCCCGCGCGCAAGCTACCGCCCGCGCCCCCCATGAAGAGGACCGAACAGACCGAGGGTTCGCAGTTTTCCGCGATCAGTTCCGCTGAGGCGCGCAGTTTCTCGGGGATCGGTACCGGCTGCGGCACCAGATCGGCGTCCAGCTCGTAATAGGCGAATTGCTCGCCTGTGGTGGAGACCATCATCAAGCGCAGGCCGGGCCAGGCTGTGTCGGGCTTGAATTTATCAAGGATGACCAGCGGATCCTCGACATCGGTTCCGCCCCAGCCGGTGCCGGGATCGGCCACCTGGAAATAGCGGCCCGGCGTGGAGCGGCGGCCCTTGATGCGGATGCCGGTGGGCGGCACGTCGAGCATCTTGCCCGCCTGATGCTCGCTGAGCACGCCGGTGATGTGGTCGTCGACCACCACCACGTCATCGGCATGGCCCAGCCATTGTTTCGCGAACATGCCGATGGCGGCAGAACCGCAGCCGACGCGCATCAGCTTTTCCTCGGCCCCGTTGATGATGGGGGCGCGGCCCGCCTGCACGATCAGCGTGGTTTCATGGCCCGGTTCGCCGATCACCATCTCGACCGCTTCGCAATTGCACAGGCGCAGGAGCGCGTCACAGGTCACGCGGCCTTCTTTCTTGGACCCGCCGGTCAGGTGCTCGACACCGCCCAGAGACAGCATCTTGGAGCCATATTCGCTGGTCATCACATGGCCGATGGGCTCGCCATCGACCCGCACCACGTCGCGTTCATGGCCGATATGGCGGTCGGTGTCGATCTTCACCTTGACGCCGCAATAGGAGAAGATGCCCTCGGTCACGACGGTGACCATGTCGACGCCCTCGACCTCCTGACTGACGATGAAGGGGGCGGGCTTGTAATCGGGATAGGTGGTGCCGGCACCGACGGCGGTGACAAAGGCGCGGTTCTGCTGGACGATGTTACCGTCCCAGTCATCGCCTGTCTGCGCATCCTTGAGGAAGGGCACGACGCGGGTGCTGCCGCTTTCGATCACGGTGAGCGCATCGAGGCGGACCAGTTCGCCGCCATGGTTGGCATAGCGGTCGCAGGCGCCGGATTTGCCATCGGCGATGTAACAGAGCACCGGGCAGGCGTCGCAGCGGATCTTTTCGGGGCGGATACGGTCAGTCATGTCCGGCTTCCTTCAGCGCGGCGCGCAGGCGGGCGGGGGTGACGGGGGTCTGGCGGATGGCAACGCCGGTGGCGTGGCGGATCGCGTTCAGCAGTGCAGGCGCGGTGGGGATCAGGGCGTGTTCGCCCAGCCCCTTGGCACCATAGGGGCCGTGTTCGTCCGGGTCCTCGATGATCAGGGTTTCGATCGGGGGCACGTCGCCGATGGTGGGGATCAGGTAGTCGTGCAGGTTGTCGGTGCGGCCGGGGATATATTCCTCCATCAGCGCCATGCCGAGACCTTGGGCGATGCCGCCCTCGACCTGGCCTTCGACCAGGGCGGGGTTGACCGCGTGGCCCACGTCATGGGCGGCGGTAAAGCGGAGCGGGCGGATTGTGCCCAGCCGTGTGTCGATCTCGACCACCGCCAGATGGGCGGCATAGCCGAACTGGGCGTAAGGCACCCCCTGGCCGTTCTTGTCGAGCGGTTTGGTGGGCGGGTCATAGGTCTCGGAGGCGCCGAGGACATAGCCGTCGGCGTCCGTGGGCAGGTCGGAAAGGTCGATCACATGGGCTCGGCCATTGTCGGTGATGTGGATCCGGCCCTGGCCCAGCGTCAACGTGGCCTCGGGCCCGGCATTGACGCGGGTCAGGATCGCGGCGCGCAGCGCCGCGCCTGCCAGCCTTGCCGCATTGCCGGTGACAAAGGTCTGGCGCGAGGCCGAGGTCTTGCCCGCGTCGGGCGTCAGGTCGGTATCGGCGCCGATCAGTTCGATCCGGTGGGTCGGGATGCCAAGCGCGGTGGCAAAAAGCTGTGTGATGACGGTATTGGCGCCCTGGCCGATATCCATCGCGCCCTGATGCAGCACGACCGTGCCATCGGCGCGGATACCGCATTTGATGGTCGAGGGGTTGGGCAGCGAGGTGTTGCCGCAGCCATACCAGCCCGCCGCGATGCCGACGCCGCGTTTCAGGACCGAGTTTTCGGCATTGAAGGCCTCGGTCGCCGCGCGCTCGCGGCTCCAGTCGGGTTTCAGCGCCTGCAAACAGGCGCGGATGCCGACGCCTTGCGTAAAGACCTGGCCGCAGACGGTGGGCTGGCCGGTGTTCAGCGCGTTTTTCAGGCGGAACTCCAGCGGGTCCATCCCCAGTTTTTCGGCAAGCTCGTCGAACAGGGTTTCCTGCGCGATGGCGGCCTGCGGCACGCCAAAGCCGCGAAACGCACCCGAGGGCGGGCAATGGGTGTGGATACCCTGCGCCTGGGCCCGGTAGTCGCGGATGAAATAGGGGCCCGAGCCATGCACCGGCACCCGGTTCGCCACGGTCGGCCCCCAGCTGGCATAGGCGCCGGTATTGAACCGGCCTTGCAGCGCGAACCCCTTGAGCCGCCCGTCTGCGCTGGCGCCGATGCGCAGGTGCAGCTCGGAGGGGTGGCGCTTGGTGCTCATCTGCATCGACTGCACCCGGCTATAGGCCAGCCGCACCGGCTGTCCGGTCTTCAGCGCGGCAATCGCCAGATAGGGTTGCACCGACATGTCGAGCTTCGAGCCGAAACCGCCGCCGACGCCGGTGGGGATGATGCGGATGCGATCAGAGCCGAGGCCCAGCACCATCTGGAGCCCGTCGCGGTCCAGCACCGGGGCCTGAGTGCAGGCATGCACCACCACCTTGTCGCCGTCCAGATAGGCATAGCCCGCCTCGGGCTCGATATAGGCATGTTCGACAAAGGGGGTGGCATAGCGCCCCTCGACCACCACGTCCGAGGCAGCAAGCGCCGCCTCGGCATCGCCGCAGGCGACAAACCCAGTGACCATGACATTGCCCGCGCGGTCCTTGTGCAGCAGCGGCGCGCCGGGGGCGGTGGCGTCCGCGACGTTTTCCACCGCGTCGAGCCGGGTCCATGTAACCGGAAACAGGGCGAGGTCGAGCGTTGCGGCCACCTCGGGCGAGGCGACGATGGCGGCGACCGGTTCGCCGCGAAACCGGGTTTCGGTTTCGGCAAACACCGGCTGATCCTCGAACCCCGGCATCACGCCGAACCGGTTGCGGCCCGGAACGTCGGCGGCGGTCAGCACCGCCACCACACCCACGTGGGCGCTGTGCCAGCTCTCGATATCGCCCAGCGTGAAGCCCGCGCGGGGGTAGGGCGCGCCCACCAGCAGGATCTCCACCGTGCCCATGGGGGCAACATCGTCGCCATAAGCTTCGGTTCCCGCCACCTTGCCCAGACCGTCGAGCCGGGGGATGGCCGCGCCGGAATGTCCGTCGCCTTCGACGGGGGTGGGCAGCGGTGCGCCCGCCTGCATCACCGCCTGGATGATCTTGCGATAGCCGGTGCAGCGGCAAAGCACGCCGCCAAGCGCATCCTGAACCTGCGTCTCGCTCGGCTCCGGGGTTTCGCGCAGCAGCGCGGTGGCGGCCACCATCATGCCGGGCGTGCAGATGCCGCATTGCGCCGCGCCATGGGCGAGGAAACTGTCGCTGAGCTTCTGCGCCACAGGGTCGGTGGCAAGCCCCTTGAACGTGTCCACCCGGCGGCCCGCCACCTGATGGGCAGGGGTCAGGCAGGCGCAGACGGGGGCGCCGTCGACCAGCACGGTACAGGCGCCGCAATCGCCCGCGTCGCAGCCCACCTTGACCTCGCGCGCGCCGCAACGCTCGCGCAGCATCCGCGAGAGGCGTTCGCCCGGTTGCGGGGTGGCGCGCGCGGGCGCACCGTTCAGGGTGAAATCTGTTGTTGTGGACAAGGGACGGTCCATCACTGTCCTCCTGCCGCGCGGATCGCGCGGGTGATCTGTTCGGCCACTGCATCCAGCCGGTACCCGGCGCTGCCGCGCACGTCGTCGATGGGCGAGAGCGGGGTGAGATGCGCGGGGGTGACGCGGATATCTTCGGGGCGCTGGCCGGTCAGGTCGCGTTCCAGCGCGCTCAGCCGCTGCGCCACCGGCGAACAGGCGCCCACCGCGACGCAGGCATGGTCGATCCGCCCCTGCGCGTCGCATCCGATCACCACCGCCACCATGGCGATGGAAATCACCAGATAGCGCCGTGCCCCCAGCTTGACAAAGGCGCCACGCGCATGGGCGGGCGGATCGGGCAGCAGAAGGGCACTGACCAACTCGCCCGGTTGCAGGGCGGTGCGGCGGACACCGGTCAGAAACTCCGCCAGCGGCAGCACCCGCTGGCCTGTGGTCGAGGTCAGCTCGACCCGCGCCCCAAGCGTCAGCAGCGGCGGCACCCCATCGGCGGCGGGAGAGGCATTGCACAGGTTGCCCGCAACCGTGCCCGCATTCTGGATCTGGATGCTGCCCACCTCGCGCGCAGCGGCGCGCAAGCCGTCAAAGGCGGGCGGCAGGTCGGCCCGGGCGATCTGGGTCCATGTGGTGGTGGCGCCGATGCGCCAACCCTCAGCCGCCCGGCTGATACCCTGAAGAGCCGCGATCCGCGTCAGGTCAAGGATATCCCCGCCGAACGGTGCCGCCCCTTGCGCCGGATAGACATCGGTGCCGCCGGCGACAACGCGCATGTCCCTCTCGGCAAGGCGGTCGAGCGCCTCCTTCAGTGAGGCAGGGGCGTGATAGGCCATGAGCGTCGTCTCGTCCGTCCGGTGGATTTCATTTGTACGCTAACGGTATTTCCCGGTTTCGATTCGTGTCAACCGCTTGTTGGAAACCGGGCTGTTGTTGCGGGCCGTCTGGTCTATTGTGGCGCACGGAGCGGACCGGGAACAGAGACTTGATCGAACTGCGCGACCTGCAATTGCTCAGCGCCCTGGCGCGGCATCGACACTTTGCCAAGGCGGCCGAGGATTGCGGAATCTCGCAACCGGCCTTTTCGATGCGGATCCGCAATCTCGAAGAGCGGCTGGGTGTCACCATCGTGCGCCGTGCCAACCGGTTTCAGGGCCTGACCGAAGAAGGCGAGATGATCGTGCGCCGCGCCCGCCGCATCCTGGGCGATGCCAAGGCGCTGGAACAAGAGGTGGCGGCGGTCCGGGGCGAGATTTCGGGTGCGCTGATCCTGGGAGTGATCCCGACCGCGCTGGCCTTTACCGGGCGGCTGGTGCGGCGGCTGCATCAGGCGCATCCGCGGATCGTGGCGCGGATCGATTCGATGTCCTCGACCGCGATCCAGCAGGGGCTGGACGAAGGCACGATTGACGCGGGCATCACCTATGGCGACAGTATCGGCACCGATCTGCGCCATGTGCAGCCACTCTACGAGGAAACCTATGTGCTGCTGGTGCCCGCACATCTGACCGAGGTGACCGGGCCGATCCCCTGGGCGCGGGTGGCCGAGTTTCCGCTCTGCCTGCTGGAGCCACAGATGCAGAACCGGCGCATCCTGGACCGGATATTCGCCGAACAGGGTCTGCATCCGCGCATCGTGGCCGAGACCAGCGGCTTTACCGCCGCGATGGTAATGGCGCGTGAGGGGCTGGCGGCCGCCGTGGTGCCGCGTGTTCTGGTCCGGGCGCTGGGCGATCTGCGCGGCACAAAAGTGTTGCCGCTGATCGACCCGGTTGTGTCCAAACCCATTGCGCTGGCCACGCTGGACCGCGATCCGGAACTGCCGACGGTGACGGCCCTGCGGCAGGTGGTTGCCTCATTGCGGTGATAAGGCGTCGTTATCGTGCGTTCGAAAGATGCGATTTGACGATATCTTATTCTGATGAGAGACGGGCTCTGATCGGAGGGCGACATGGCACCATTGGACAGCAAATCATCAGGCGGCGAACCGGGCGTATGGAAGAGTGGTCGTGGTCGAGGGCGTCGATTGCCGAAGGGTCGTGTTTATAGCGATGAGGGTTTGGCGGCTGTACGGGCTTTGCTGGGGGATCGTCCGCGGC
>NZ_JBXWRR010000018.1:0-58026 GCF_059613025.1 Ruegeria sp. BHSC223 | reverse complement strand
ATCAGCGACGGGCTGGTCCGGCTGTCGGTCGGACTGGAAGAGGTCGAGGACATTCTGGCCGATCTGGCGCAGTCGCTGGACGCGCCCCAGGTTCAGGCCGCCGCCTGAGGGCGGTGGCGGCCGCGCGCCTCGGGGGAGGGGCGCGCGGCCGCCGAATACCCCTGACCGGACCGATGCGCGGGGCAAACCCGGCGTTGAAATCCCGCGCGACCGGGGCAGGGAGATGATAGACTTCGCCGGACGGGTCTGATCCCGCATTGCAAGGAGAGCGCCGATGAGCACGCCGCAGGACCTTAGCCACCTCAAGACCATCGAACAGCGCATCCTGTGGCTGTCGCACTGGATGATCCACCACGCCAATCACATCCGCCCCAAGGTGGACGGGATCAAGATCGGCGGGCATCAGGCCAGCTCGGCCTCGATGGTGTCGATCATGACGGCACTCTATTTCAGTGCGCTGAGGCCCGAGGACCGGGTGGCGGTGAAACCCCATGCCAGCCCGGTGTTCCATGCCATCCAGTACCTGATGGGCAATCTGGACCGCGCGCGGATGGAGAACTTTCGCGGTTATGGCGGGGTGCAATCCTATCCCAGCCGCACCAAGGATGTGGATGACGTCGATTTCTCGACCGGTTCGGTGGGGCTGGGCGTGGCCGTGACCGCCTTTGCCGCGCTGGTACAGGACTATATCGCCGCCAAGGACTGGGGGCAGGGCGCACCCATGGGCCGGATGGTGGCGCTGGTGGGCGATGCCGAGCTGGACGAGGGCAATGTTTACGAGACCCTGCAAGAGGGGTGGAAGAACGACCTGCGCAATTGCTGGTGGATCATCGACTATAACCGCCAGTCACTGGACGGGATCGTGCGCGAGGGTCTGTTCGAACGGGTCGAGAAGATTTTCGACGCCTTTGGCTGGGACGTGGTGCGGATCAAGTATGGCGCGCTGCAACGGGCGGCATTTGCCGAACCGGGCGGTGACAAGCTGCGCGACTGGATCGACGCCTGTCCGAACCAGCAATATTCGGCGCTGACCTTCATGGGCGGCGCGGTCTGGCGCAAACGGTTGATGGAGGATCTGGGCGATCAGGGCGACGTCTCTGCCTTGCTTGACCGGCGCAGCGATGAGGAACTGGCCGCGCTGATGGAAAACCTGGGCGGCAATTGCGTGGCCACCATGGCCGAGACATTCGCCGCAATCGACCATGACCGGCCCACCTGTTTCCTGGCCTATACGGTCAAGGGCTGGGGCACGCCGATCGCGGGTCACAAGGACAATCATGGCGGGCTGATGAACAAGACCCAGTTTGCCGCCTGGCAGGCCCATATGGGCGTGCCCGAGGGGCAGGAATGGGAGCCGCTGGCCACCGTCGCCGACCCCGGTGCGCTGCGCGCCTTTCTGGACGGTGTGCCGTTTTTTGCCAAGGGGCGGCGGCGGTTCTCCGATGCCCGCCTTGCGGTGCCGGGGATCGAGATTGCGAGCGACCGCGAGATTTCGACCCAGGCGGCCTTTGGCAAGGTGCTGGACGATCTCAGCAAGGGTGACAGCGAGCTGGCGGCGCGCATCGTCACCACCTCGCCCGATGTGACTGGCACCACCAACCTCGGCCCGTGGGTGAACCGGCGCAAGCTGTTCGCGCGCAAGGATCAGGCTGACGCGTTTATCGAGCACAAGATCCCCTCGACCGCGAAATGGGAGTTCACGCCCAAGGGCCAGCATATCGAGCTGGGTATCGCCGAGATGAACCTGATGCTGCTGTTGGGGGCGGCGGGGCTGAGCCATTCGCTGTTCGGCAAGCGGCTGATCCCGGTCGGTACGGTCTATGACCCGTTTGTGGCGCGCGGCCTCGATGCGCTGAACTATGCCTGCTATCAGGATGCGCGGTTCTTGCTGGTGGGCACGCCCTCGGGCGTGACGCTGGCCCCCGAAGGGGGGGCGCATCAATCCATCGGCTCTCCGCTCATCGGGATGAGCCAGGACGGGTTGGCCGCGTTCGAACCCGCATTCGCCGACGAGCTGGCGGTGATCATGGAATGGGCGTTTGACTATCTGCAACGCGATGGCGAGGGCGACCCGGACGAGCGCACCTGGCTGCGCGACGAGACCGGGGGCAGCGTCTATCTCAGGCTCTCGACCAATCCGATCGAGCAGCCGGGCAAGCGGGTGGACGATGCCTTTCGCCAAGGCGCCATAGACGGCGCCTATTGGTTGCGCAAGCCCGGGCCCAATGCCGAGGTGGTGATTGCGTATCAGGGCGCGGTGGCGCCCGAGGCGATCCGCGCCGCCGGCCTGCTGGGCGAGGCACGGCGCGATGTCGGTGTGCTGGCGGTGACGTCGGCGGACCGGCTGAACGCCGGTTGGACCGCCGCGCAGCGGGCGCGGGCACGCGGCAACCCGGCGGCGCTGTCGCATATCGAACGGCTGATGGGCGAATTGCCACCGCATTGCCATCTGGTGACGGTGATCGACGGGCATCCGGCAACGCTGGGCTGGCTGGGATCGGTGGCCGGGCACCGGACCATCCCGCTGGGGGTCGAGCATTTCGGCCAGACCGGCACCATCGGCGATCTCTACCGCCATTTCGGCATCGACGCAGGCGCGATTGTCGGGCGGGTCGAGGGGCTGACCGCCGGTCGTCCGGGCCAACCCGCGCGGCTGGTCGGATAGGGCTTGCGCCCGCCTGCCGGAGAGTGGTTAACCTGTTATGTGCACCGGCGTGGGTCAAGGGGGCAGGGATTTAAGGAAATCCCTGCTCACAGGATTTCACTTGAAATCCTGTGCCACCGCGCCGCCTGACCCTGGTGCGAGGAGGAGGCCATGCCGCATTTCATCGTCGAATATTCCGGCAATCTCGAGGACGCGCTGGATATCGGTGCGCTTTGCGAGGTGATCCGCGCCACCGCCGCGGGGATCGACACCTTTCCCATGCCGGGCATCCGGGTGCGCGCCTTTCGCGCCGATCACTGGGCTATTGCCGATGGTGACCCCAAGCACGGGTTCATCGACATTTCGATCCGCCTGCGCGCGGGCCGCGCGCCCGAGGTGAAACAGGCCGCTGCCAACAAGGTCTTCGAAGCGGTCCGCGCCTTTGTCTCCCCGGTGATGGCACAGCGCTCGCTGGCCCTGTCGCTGGAGATGCGTGATATCGACCCGGACCTGTCGCCCAAGACCGGCTCGATCCGCGATCACCTCTGAACCCGGTTCAGAGATTGCCCTAGCCCCTCTGCCCGTTCCGCTGTAATCCCCGGGGATGGACAAGACGCAAAGCTATGACATTTTCCTGATGGCGCCGCCGGGGCTGGAACAGCCTCTGGCCGAAGAGGCGTCCGAGTGCGGCTTTGCCGAACCGCGCGTGGTGCCGGGCGGGGTCGAGACGCGCGGGCCCTGGTCCGAAGTGATGCGCGCCAATCTGGTCTTGCGCGGTGCGGGCCGGGTGCTGGTGCGGATTGGCGGCTTTCCGGCGGTGCATCTGGCGCAGCTCGACAAGCGGGCGCGCAAGTTTGCCTGGGGCGATTTCCTGCGCGCGGATGTGCCAGTTCGGGTCGAAGCGGTCAGCCGCAAGTCCAAGATCTATCACGCAGGCGCCGCCAAGCAACGCGTCGAACGCGCCCTTGCCGAGGAACTGGGCGCCCCCATCTCGGATGAGGCAGATATTCGCCTGATGCTGCGGATCGAGCGCGATTTCTGCACCTTCTCGATCGACACCTCGGGCGAGGCGCTGCACAAGCGCGGCCACAAGGAGGCGGTGGGCAAGGCCCCCATGCGCGAGACCATGGCGGCGCTGTTCCTGCGCCAATGCGGGTTCGACGGGGTCGAGCCAGTGCTCGACCCGATGTGCGGCTCGGGCTCATTCGTGATCGAGGCGGCGGAATGGGCGGCCGGGCTGGCGCCGGGGCGCACGCGCAGCTTTGCCTTTGAACAGCTGGCGGGGTTCGATGCCGCCCGGTGGCAGGCGCTGCGCGCCGCGGCGGGCGCGGGTGGCAGGCCCGAGAGCCTGTATTGCGGTTCGGACCGCAACGCCGGCGCCATCGAGGCCAGCCGCGCCAATGCGACCCGCGCGGGCGTCAGCGATTTCTGCGCGTTTCATCAACGCCCGGTCAGCGATATCCGCCCGCCCGAGGGGCGTCCCGGACTGGTCATCGTCAACCCGCCCTATGGCGCGCGGATCGGCGATCAGGCGCGGCTGCGTTCACTTTACGGCAGTCTGGGCAAGGTGCTGATGGAACGCTTCAGCGGTTGGCGTGTCGGGCTGATCACCTCAGAGATGAGCCTGGCGCGGGCGACCCGGCTGCCGTTTAAGGCGCCCGGCCCGATGGTCGATCATGGTGGCATCAAGGTGCGGCTTTACCAGTCGGCCCGGCTGCGCTGATAGCGCTGACAAAGCTGCTTGACGCGCGCGGAGACAAAAGGCAGATGCGTCGCGCGGGCAACCGGTCTAGTCTGACCCCAAGTCGCCCGAGACAGGAGAGACCCGTGGCCCACGAGGCGCAGAAAGCCATCGCGCGCAATTCGCTGCTGATCCGGTCGTTGCCGGAACAGCATGTGGACGCCTTGTTGAATCAGGCGGTCTGGCGCAGCTATGACCGGGGCGAGACGCTGTTCCTGCAAGAGGAAAAGGCGCAGGCGATCCATGTTGTGATCGACGGCTGGGTCAAGCTGTTCCGGATGACGCCGACCGGGTCCGAGGCGGTGGTGAGCGTGTTCACCCGGGGCGAAAGCTTTGGCGAGGCGGTGGCGCTGCGCAACATGCCCTATCCGGTCTCGGCCGAGGCGGTGACCCCCTGTCATGTGATGCATATCCCCAGCCCCGTCTTTGTCTCGCTGATGCGGCGCGACCCCGAGATCTGTATCTCGATCCTGGCCACCACGTTTGGCCATCTGCATTCGCTGGTGGCGCAGCTGGAACAGCTCAAGGCGCAGACCGGCGCGCAGCGGGTGGCCGAGTTCCTGCTGGAGCTGTGCGATTGCGCGGATGGCCCCTGCGAGGTGACACTGCCTTATGACAAGATGCTGATCGCGGGCCGTCTGGGCATGAAGCCCGAAAGCCTGAGCCGCGCCTTTTCGCGGCTCAAGGCGGCGGGGGTGACCGTTCAGCGCAACCATGCCGAGATCGAGGATATCGCACTGTTGCGCGACTATGCCGAAAGCGATCCGGCCGATAGCTGGAGCAAGTCATGACGACCCGGTTGCAGGCGGTCCTGGCCGCCATCGACAGCGCCAACAGCGCCGATCCCCGGCTGGACGAGGGGCGGCCCGAGGCGCTGCTTTACGGCGAGCGAATGAGCGCCGAGCTGGCGCGGCTGGTGCCCGATGCGCCGGGTGTGTTGCAGATCGCGGCGCGGGGACAGCATGTGGAGCGTTGGAAACTGGCGCGCGCCACATATCCCGAGGGCCGCGCCGGATATCTGGCCTGGCGCCGGGCGCAGGCGGTGCATCATGCCGAGGTGGTGAGTGGGCTGATGTCCGAGGCCGGATACGGCGCCGAAGAAATCGCGGCAGCGGGCCGGATGCTGCGCAAGGAAGGCATCAAGCGCGACGCGCTGGTGCAGGCGCTGGAGGATGTGATCTGTTTCGTCTTCCTGCGCTGGTATTTTGCGCCCTTCGCGGCCAAGCACAGCCCGGATAAAGTACAGGACATCGTCGAAAAGACCGCGCGCAAGATGTCGGCGCCCGCGCGTGCGCGGGTACTGGAGGAATTCGACCTGCCCGCTGATCTGGCCGCCGCTTTCACGGGCTGAGCCGGGCCTCAGCCGTAGCGCGCCGCGCTGGCCAGAGCGGCCTGCATCTCTTCGATCAGGTGTTGCATCAGCTCGGCCGTCGACAGGCGCCGCGCCAGACCCAGCCCCTGACCGGCCCAGAGCGACAGGAAATCCGGGTTCTGCTGCTTGGCGGCCTCGGCGCGCAGGCTGCGGGTCAGCGCGTTCTGATAGGGAAAGTCGAGCAGGCGGTCGGGCATCGCCTCGCCATCGGCGATGACGCGGTTGCGGATGCCGCGTGCGGGGCGCCCGGAAAAGGCGCGGGTGAGGGTGGTGTCGGTCTCTTTGGCGGTCAGGATCGCCTGTTTATGCGCCTCGGGGATACCCGCCTCGGTCGTGGTCAGAAAGGCGGTGCCGATCTGTGCCGCGCTTGCCCCCAGCGCCAGCGCGGCGGCAATGCCGCGCCCGTCGGTGATGCCGCCCGAGGCGACCACCGGCACGCCGACAGCCGAGACCACTTGCGGCACCAGCGCCATGGTGCCCACCATCGCGCGGGTCAGATCGGCGCCGAACCCGGCCCGGTGGCCGCCCGCCTCGGAGCCCTGCGCGATCACCGCATCGACGCCCGCCGTCTCGAGCGCCTGCGCCTCGGCGACGCTGGTGGCGGTGCCCATCACCAGCATGCCGCGCTGCCGGGCGCGGTCGATGACATGGTCGGGCATGATGCCAAAGGCAAAACTGAAGACCGAGGCGCCGCTGTCCAGCACCTGCTCCACCTGCGCCTCGAAATCGAACTCGGCCCCGTTGATCGTGCCGGGCGGGGTGATCCCCAGCGCCTGGTAATGCGGACGCACGAAATCGAGCGCGGGGCCTGGATCGGCGGGAAAGGGTGGCGGATCGAACGGCGCGAACAGGTTGACGGCAAAGCCCGCATTGCTGCCCTCGCGCACGCGGGCGGCATTGGCGCCGATCCGGTCGGGTTGCAGATAGGACACCCCCATGCTGCCCAGCCCGCCGGCCTTGCCCACCGCCATCACCATCTCGGGCGTGTCGCCGCCACCGGCCATCGGCGCCTGGATGATCGGATGGTCGAGCGCCAGACGCTCCATCAAGCTGTTTCGGTACATGTCGGACCCTGCCTTGCTGGTGTTGCCCTGATACTAGGCCCGATTGTCGCCGGAACCCAATGAAGAGCTGCGATCGGAGCTATCGGGGATCGAGATATCATTGGCAGGAAACGGCGGCTGCGCTATCTTTGTTTAGAATGCCACGGGTCATGATCAATCTGGAAAAGTGAACGCATGGATATTGCCGATCTCCGTTTCTTCGACTGTGTGGCGCGTGTGGGGAACATGAACCGCGCGGCGGCCGAGCTGAACACGGTGCAGTCGAATGTCACCAACCGCATCCGCAATCTGGAACATGATCTGGGGGTGGTGCTGTTTCATCGCCACAGCCGCGGGGTCGTGGTGACGGCGGCGGGCGAGGTTCTGTTGCCCTATGCGCGTCAGGTCATGACCCTGCTGGCCGATGCCCGTAAGGCGATGACCCAGGATGGCGCGCCCGAGGGGCCGCTGAACCTGGGGGCGCTGGAAACGGTGCTGGCGCTGCATCTGGCGCCGGTTCTGTCCGAGTTCGCCGGGGCGCATCCGGCGGTGGACCTGTCGATCCAGACCGGAACCAGCCGCGAACTGGTCGAGATGGTGCTGGCCCATGGGGTCGAGGGGGCGCTGGTCTGCGGGCCGGTGGCGCATCCCGATCTTGAGGCAACGCCGGTGTTTCGCGAGGATTTGTGCATCGTGGCCCGGCGCGACGGGCGCAGCCTGGGTCAGGTTCTGGGCGCGCCGGGGGTGCGCCAGCTGGTGCTGCGGCTGGGCTGTTCCTATCGTCAGCGGCTGGAGGATGTGCTGGCGCGGCGCGGTGTGGTGGGGGTGCGGACGCTGGAATTCGGCACGCTCGACGCCATTCGCGCGGGCGTTGCGGCGGGGGTCGGGATTACCCTGATGCCGCGCCGGCTGGTTACCCGTGTCTGGGGCGAGGCGGGTCTGGCCCTGCACCCGCTGGAGCCGGGCGAGGCCGAGGTGACCACCGATTTCATTCGCCGCAAATCCGCCTATGTCTCGCCCGCGCAACGGGCGTTTCTGGAGGCCCTGACGCGCGACCCGCCGATCCGCATGGCGGGCTGAGGGTGGAACGCGGGGCCGGGTCCATCATTGAACCGGTTTCATAGTCTGATTTCGCAGGCCTGTCCGAACGGCTGGTTCTGATTGAACCCGTGCAGCAAGTATTCGAGCAACGCCCCGCCCTGGACGCAATAGCGCTCTGTCGAGACGGGGTTCATCAGACCCAGGTCCAGCGTTCCGGGAAAATGGGCAAAGGACAGCAACAGCGCCCCGCCCTCTACATAGATGATCTCGTCATCGTTGAAATGCAGCTTTATCACCTCGGCATAGGTGGTCGGCGTCAGGCGCGTTACACCTTCTACGCCGTCCAAGGTAATAGCGGGAACAACGGCAAACGGGTCCCCGAGCAGCAATTCGGCGGTGTCGCTTTCGATCATCACCGGTTGATTGGGCAGCATGACCATCTCACGCGTGTTACCGATCACTCCCGGTGCGATGGCCAGAAGGGGTGCCGATCTGGACATCGCGATGCGCTCTCTGGTCACGGCCGTGACCGGTCTTGGCCCGCTGTCAAAGGTTGCTACCAGATCGCCGGCGGCGATTGCCTCGACCGGGCGCCAGCCAAGGTTGGTCGCAATCCGCGTGCCGGGCAGAAAGCCGGTGAAAACATCGGGATCATACGAGAGGGTGCGGTCGACCGCGTCCTGATCGAACCCGAGGAATTCGCCCAGACGCCGGACAATCGACAAGCCATCAACCCGCAGGGGTTCAGGCCGTGTGTTACAGTCGAACGGGCCGCTGCCATGCGACAACGGAATCCCCGGTAAAGGAACGGTCTTGCAACATTTGCTCTGCCTCGTTTTTTTAATCAGACTACCGGCGGAGGATGTCGCAGCGTTAAGGTTTTCGACGCGTTACCCCCCGATGCGCATCGGGGGCAGATCGAAGGATCAGGATGATTACGTCCAAAAGATCACATGGTATCGAAAGCGGCGGGCCAGGGATTTCAATACCGTAAGACAGCTATCTTGCGATAGGGCCGATGTCTGAAAGACAGCCATTGTCATCCCAATGACGGTTTGCCCTATAGCGTTGACCGCGCAACAATTCTTTCGGGTGGTTGGGCATTCCGGATGTATCGCGCATTCTGATCTCAGAGAGGAAATAAACCCAAATGCTCAAGTCATTCTTGCGCAAGCAAGATGGGTTCGCGTCTGTCGAATTTGTCGTTCTGACCTGCCTTGCCCTGTGCTTCGCCGCGTACATCGTTGATGTCACTTCGGCGCATGCCGACAACCTCCCTGTGAAGACTGTAAGGGGAGATCGTGGTTCCGAAAGAAATGATCAATCCGCATCGGCAATAACGCCCTGTAGCGAGACGACAGAGCGGTCCAGCAGACGGCCAATTTCCGATAGCTGTTCCCCGGACGGCGGAGAGTTGTGACGGGCGGCCTGAAGTTCGAGGTCCTGCAGACGCGCGACCAATGCTTCGGCACCGAGAATGGCGGCGGTCCCCTTGAACCGGTGCAGTTCCGATGCGACTGCCGCCAGATCCTGTTCCCTGCGCTGTGCCAGATTGGTTACCCGGTCCAGGCTTTTCCGGCCATCGCCGAGAAAGGCGACAAGAAGATCGGCTGTCTTGTCGCGACCAAAAGTCAGTCGCATCTCTGTTATGTTCGCCGGATTGATCAGCGCGGCCTCGTTTGTTTCAGGCCCAGAGGGGGCGGGGGCCTGCCCGCTTGCCGCCGAGGCGATCTCTTCAACCAGCGCCTTGAACGAAAACGGTTTGGCGATGACGCGGTCGAAACCCGCCTCGACAAAGCGTTTCCGGTCGTCGGCAAGCACATGGGCGGTGACCGCAAAGACCGGCGTATCCTTTGAAAGGCCATTTCCCTTGCGGATCAGGTGCAAGGCGTCGACGCCGCTGATGCCCGGCATGCTGATATCCATCAGGATGCAGTCGAAACGCTGCTGAGCTGCCAGTTCGACCCCCTCAAGGCCATCGCTGGCCATCGTCACCTTGATGTTGGATGCCGCCAGCGCCTCGCCGATCACCATCCGGTTGATCTCGTTGTCTTCGACCACAAGAACGTCGAGCGCCTCGAGAGAGGCGCCGTCGGCAGGCTCGGCGATGGCGTTGCGTGCCGGATTTTCCGTGTCTGGCGCCGGTTCCCGCGCACGGATCAGAGGGATTCGGAACCAGAACGTACTGCCCTCACCGGGGCTGCTTGTGACCCCGATACTGCCGTTCATGGCAGCGATGATCCGACGCGTGATGCCCAGCCCCAGACCGGTGCCGGAACTGAGATGCGAAAAGGACGCGTCTTGTGTAAAGAAATCGTCGAAGATGCGAACCTGGTCGTCCTGCGCGATGCCGATACCGTCATCCTGCACGCGAAACTCCAGCTCGCCGGTGGCGGAGTGGACGAGAACCCTGAGGGATATCGTGCCGTTATGGGTGAACTTGGCCGCATTGTTCAGCAGGTTGACCAGCACCTGCCGCAGGTGATGCGCGTCGACCTCGACATATCCCAATTCTGCCGGGAAAGCGGACAGAGACAAGGCGTTGCCGTTCTTTGCTGCGAGAATGCGCTGCTGGTCGATCACGCCCGAGACCAGTTCGTGCAGGTCGCAGACCGCGGCTTCGATGCGCAGGTGTTTCGAGGTGTTGCTGGCCACCTGAAGAACGTTGTTGACGTGATGAAGCAATGTCGCGGCGGCGTTCTCGGTGACCCGCATGTAGCGCAGCTGGGTTTCGGTCAGTCTGGTGTTCCCGAGCAGTTCGAGCGCCGCCATGATTCCGTGCAGGGGCGTGCGCATCTCGTGGCTCATGGTGTTCAACAGCCGCTCCTTGGCGCGTTCCCCGGCCAATGCGATGTGGTGCGCCTCTCTCAGTTCGCCTTCCTTTTCCAGGTCGAGGGTAAGGTCACGGATGTAAGCTACGAAGATGCGGCCATCGGGACCGTTGCCGCTGGAAAGCGAGATCTCGACCGGAACCTCGGTCCCGTCGCTGCGCAAGGCGCGTGACCGGTTGCCCTTGCGTCCGATGAGCGTGGCATGCCCGGTTGCAAAGTACCGGTGCACGCCGGCCTTGTGTGCCCTGCGCAGATCGCGCGGGACAAGCAGCGTGCCGACATCGGCGCCGATCGCCTCGGCCCGGGAAAAGCCGAATGACGCTTCGGCTGCCATGTTGTATTCGATGATGCTCATTTTCTTGTCGCTGACGACAATCGGAACCGGCGAAGTCGAAATGACCGAGGAAAGCCGGGCGCCCGTCATCGCGGCCTCGTACATCGAGCGGCGCAGCTTTCGGCTCGTGTTCCAGACTATCAGGATCACGCCCGCAAGCAGCAGGAACAGCAACAGGGTGGAAAGACCGGCGATGGACAGCGCCGACAGGACGTCGCGCCGGCCACGATCCGATTGCAGTGTCGAAACCGCAACCCCGGAGAGGGAGAGATTGCGCAGATGCGCGCCGATCGTTCGCGTTTCACGGGTGAATTCCGCCCATCGGTCAAGCAACTCCACATCGCTTGCGTCGATGATCGGGACAGCCCAGTCGAAATAGCGTTGGATGGCGTCAAAGGAACCCGCGGATCGGGGGTTTTCGCGGACCTCTGAATAGAGCGGGCTTTCGGATATGGTTGCGATCCGGCTGTAGAGCACGTCGAAATTGCGTCTTACCGCGTCGATGCTGTCCTGTGCCCCAGGTGCTGCACCCTGGGTGAGCAGGGTTTCGACCTCGAGCCGGAATTGCAGGTATTCGACTTCGGCCTGGGCCAGGTTCCAGGGGATATTGTCGGAATCCGCGCGCCGAAATGCAGCGAACTGGTTCACCACGCTGACCGTGCTGACCACGACCATGCCGCGATGCTTGCCCTCGAGAACGGTTTTTCCTGAACCGTCCTGTCGAGGATGCCGCCCGGCTAACTTGTTGATGCGATCGATGGGTCGCGGTGCTCAACCCAGCGCGGTAAAGCCCGCATCGAGCGCCGACAGGATGTCCGCGACATCCTGTTCGCTCAGCACCAGCGGCGGCGACAGGATGATATTGGGGCCCGAGATCCGCAGCATCACCCCGGCCCTGTACGCCGTCTCGTAGACGGTGTTCATCGTGGCGGCGTTGGCGGGGGCCTTGCTGGCGCGGTCGGCGACCACCTCGAGTGCCGCCATCAGACCATGACCGCCGCGTACATCGCCGATCATTTCGTGTTTCGCGGCCAGCGCTTGCAGGCCGGAATACAGCTCGGCCCCGCGCGCGGCGGCATTGCTGGCGACATCCGCTTTCAGCGTTTCCTTCAGGCAGACCACCGCCGCAGCCGCGCCCACCGGGTGGCCGGAATAGGTATAGCCGTGGCTGATTGCGCCCTTGCCGCTGGTATCGCCTTCGAACACCTCGGTCATCCGTGCGCCGATCAGCACCGCGCCAAAGGGGAAATAGCCGTTGGTGATCGCCTTGGCAGTGCACATCATGTCCGGCTGCACCCCCCACAGGCGCGACCCCGACCAGGCGCCGGTGCGGCCGAATGCGGTGATCACCTCGTCGGCGATCAGCAGGATGCCGTTGCGGTCACAGATTTCGCGTACCATCGGCATGAAGCTTTCATGCGGCGGGATCACCCCGCCCGCGCCCAGGATCGGCTCCATGATGAAGGCGGCGATCGTCTCGGCCCCCTGAAAGGCGATCTCGTCCTCCAGCGCCTGCGCGCACAGCTGCGCCAGCCGCGCCGGATCGGTCTCGTTGAACGGGTTGCGATAGATATAGGGGGCGGGAATATGGAAACAGCCCGGCAGCAGCGGTTCGTAATCGGTGCGGAACTTGTTGTTGCCATTGACCGAGGCGCCGCCGAAATGGGTGCCGTGATAGCCCTTTTTCAGCGACAGGAACTTGGTGCGCTGGGGCTGTCCGCGCAGCTTGTGATACTGCCGCGCCAGCCGCAGCGCGGTCTCGACACTGTCCGAACCGCCCGAGGTATAGAACACGCGCTGGATGCCTTCGGGGGCGAAGAAGTCGCACAGGTCATAGGCCAGTTCGATGGCGGCATCGTTGGTGGTGCCGCGGAAGGTCGAGTAATAGGGCAGGCTGTCGAGCTGCCCGGTTATCGCCTGTTTCACCGCGTCGTTGGAATAACCCAGGTTGACATTCCACAGCCCGCCGACCGCGTCGATCGTCTCGTGCCCGTCGATATCGCGGATGCGGACACCGGAGGCACCGGTGATGATCTTGGGCGGATTGGCCTGGGCATCGGCGGGATGAGTCATCGGCTGCCAGAACTGGCGGGCGTTGTTCTCCTTGATGAAATTGGCGGTTTTCATCGGTTCCTCTCCCTCGTGTCGCGGCAGGTCTCTTTGGCTCATGCTTGACACAGGGATTTCTCTATGACAAGCATTTTATGAAACGATGGTTTGAATAATGAACCGATTGAGATGGAGGACCCCGGCCATGGATCAGGCAGCTATCGACGCCCTGCGAACCCGCGTGATCCCGCCGCGCGGCCATGTGATCGGTGGCAGGGTCGAGACTGGGGGAGAGATGCTTGACGTGATCTCGCCCATCGACGGGAGCGTTCTGACGCAGATCGCGCGGGGCGGTTCTCGCGAGGTTGAACGGGCTACGGCCGCCGCGCGCCATGCGTTCAACACCCGTGTCTGGGCGGGGCAACCGCCCGCCGCCCGCAAGAAGGTGCTGACCCGCTTGGCAGAGCTGATCGAGGGTGAGGCGCTGGACCTTGCGGTGCAGGGGGTGCGCGACAACGGCACCGAGATCTCGATGGCCTTCAAGGCCGAAAGCGGCTCGGCCGCCGGGACCTTTCGTTACTACGCCGAGGCGCTGGACAAGGTCTATGGCGAGATTGCCCCGACTGCGGGTGACATTCTGGGCCTTGTCCATAAGGAACCCGTGGGGGTGGTGGGCGCCATCCTGCCGTGGAATTTCCCTCTGATGATCGGCGCGTGGAAGATCGCGCCGGCGCTGGCCATGGGCAATTCCATCGTGGTCAAACCGGCCGAGAGCGCCTCGCTCTCGATCCTGCGTCTGGCGGAACTGGCGCTGGAGGCGGGGCTGCCCGAGGGCGTGTTCAACGTGGTCACCGGCAAGGGATCCGAGGTTGGCGAGGCGATGGGCCTGTCGATGGAGATCGACATTCTGGTCTTTACCGGCTCGGGCGCGGTCGGGCGGCGGTTGTTGGAATACTCCGCCCGTTCGAACCTGAAACGCTGTTACCTTGAGCTGGGCGGCAAGTCGCCCAATGTGGTCTTTGGCGATGTGGCCGATCTGGATCATGCGGCCAAGGTTTCGGCGGCGGGCATCTTTCGCAACTCGGGGCAGGTCTGCGTCGCGGGCTCGCGTCTGATCGTGGAACGGTCGATTCATGACGAATTCGTCGATGCGCTCTGCCGCCATGCCAGCGCGCTGAGGGTGGGCGATCCGCTCGATCTGGGCTCCTCGGTGGGGGCGGTGCATTCGGCGGCGCAGCTGGAGCAGAACCTGCGCTTTGTCGAGACCGCCTTGGCCGAGGGCGCCGATTGCGCGCTCGGCGGCCAGCGCATTCTGGAGGAGACGGGCGGATATTACATGCAGCCCACGGTGATGACCGGTGTGTCGCGCGACGCGACGCTGAACCAGCAGGAGGTGTTTGGCCCGGTGCTGGCGGTCAGCGCCTTCGACACCGAGGCAGAGGCGGTCGATCTGGCCAATTCCACCGTCTATGGTCTGGCTTCGGGTCTGTGGACCTCGGACCTCAGCCGCGCGCATCGGATGGTGCGCGCCATCCGCGCCGGTGTGGTGCATGTGAACACCTATGGCGGCGCTGACGGCACCGTGCCTTTGGGCGGCGTCGGCCAGTCGGGTAACGGTCATGACAAGAGCCTGCATGCGCTCGATAAATACGTGGACCTGAAAACCGCCTGGATGCAACTCTGACGGCGGCCAGAGGGAGGAGAGGCAGAGATGAGTGACAAGACGATCCTGATCGCGGGCACCTATGACACCAAGGATGACGAGCTGAATTATCTGGCTGGCGTGATCAGGGGGCAGGGGGGCGGCGTGCTGTCGATGGATGTCAGCGTGCTGGGCGATCCGTCCCGGCCCACGGATGTCTCGAAGCATGAGGTGGCCGAGGCGGGGGGCAGTTCGATACAGGCGGCCATCGACAGTGGCGACGAGAATGCCGCCATGCAGATCATGGCGCGTGGCGCGGCGGCCAAGGCGCTGGAGCTGTATCTTGCTGGCCGCATCCACGGGGTGATCGTGCTGGGCGGCACCATGGGCACCGATCTGGCGCTGGACCTGTGCGCCGCATTGCCGCTTGGGGTACCGAAATACATCGTCTCGACCGTGTCGTTCTCGCCCCTGCTGCCGCCCGAGCGGATCCCGGCGGATGTGCAGATGATCCTCTGGGCCGGGGGGCTCTACGGGTTGAATTCGATCTGCAAGGCCTCGCTCAGCCAGGCGGCTGGGGCGGTGCTGGGAGCAGCGCGCGCGGTCGAGGCCCCGGTTCGCGCCCGGCCGCTGATCGGCATGACCAGCTTTGGCAAGACGGTGCTGCGCTATATGGTCAGCCTGAAACCGGAGCTGGAGGCGCGCGGATACGAGGTGGCGGTGTTTCATGCCACCGGCATGGGCGGGCGCGCGTTCGAGAGCCTTGCGGCCGAGGGCGCCTTTGCCGCGGTGTTCGATTTCGCGCCGCAAGAGGTGGCAAACCACCTTTACGGCGGCCTCTCGGCGGGGGCTGACAGGATGACCAATGCGGGCAGGCAGGGCATCCCGCAGCTGGTGGCGCCGGGTTGTTACGATCTGGTCGATTATGTCGGCTGGCAGGCGCCGCCCCCGGCGCTGGCCGACCGGCCCAACCACGCCCATAACCGTCTGTTGACCTCGGCAGTGCTGGAGGCGGACGAGCGCCGCGATGTCGCTCGCGCCATTTGTGGCAAACTGGCGGGCGCCAAGGGTCCGGTGGCGTTGATGCTGCCCACCGGGGGCTGCAACGAATGGGACCGCCCCGGTGCGCCGCTGCATGATGCGGACGGGCTGGCGGCCTTTTGCGAGGAGATCCGCAGCACTTGTCCGGCCAATGCCGACCTGGTCGAACTCGATGCCCATATCAACGACGCCGCGTTCTCGGACCGGGCGCTGGCGATCTTTGACGATTGGATGGCGAGGGGGCTGGTCGGCAAAGGGGCTTAGCAACTGTATCTGTCAGGGGTGGCGGGGCTCCCATTCCCGCCGTCTTTTGCACAGAGCATTGGCGATGATGACGAGCTTGCGCGCGACGGCCGTGACGATGACCTTGTGTGGTTTCCCGGCTTTACGGAGCCGATCTGCGAAGGCTTTAAGCGCCGGGTTGTGATGCGAGGCGAACAGTGCTGCCTGGAACAGGACATACCGCAGGGCGCGCCCGCCACCGACGATGGTGCGCTTGCCGCGCAGCGTTCCGCGGTCCTGCTCCACTGGCGCCAGACCGTTCAGCGCCGCAACTTTTTTACCGGTGAGCGCGCCGCGTCCGGGAAGTTCGGCGATCAGCGTCGAACTGGCTGCCGGTCCGATGCCGGGCACGGAACGGAGGATCCGCGTGGTGTCCACGAGACGCCTGTCGTGACCGAGAAGCTCTGAAATTCGGCTTTCCAGCTCGGTGATTGCTACATTCAGCCGCTCTTTCAGCTCCAAATCGATATCCTCGAGAAGCTCCGCAGTTCCGGATTTCCGATGCGCCCGGATCTGCGCCAGAAGCCGCTTTCGCATCTCGACCACCTGTGCCCGCCTGGTGGTCAAAGCCCTGAGAAGACGCAGATGTTCCGCCGGAAGTGCTCGTCCAGCGTCGGGTCTGAAGATCATGAATCGGGCAATGAGTTCAGCATCGATCCTGTCGGTCTTTGCGCGGGTTCCAAGACTACGCGCGAATACCTTGACCTGGGCCGGCGGCACCGGGCGGGCCTCGACGCCTGCGTCCTCCAGATAGAACCAGAGCCGCAATTCCTGCCCGCCCGTCGCCTCGAAGTACACGATGGCCTCGCGGTGTCGGGCCAGATTGGCCACGGCAACATGACCGTCGTCATCATTGGGCATACGGTGGCGCTGACCGTCCGGAAGGCAATGAACATCGAGCCAATCTCGGCTCACGTCTACGGGTCGTTTCCTCTAAAACAGTTCATCAGGCCGACGCACTACTTCGGCACAGGGTTAACCTCAGATAGAGCCTTTGGATTTACAGAATTCGGCCATGGTGCGGGTTGGGGTGCCGCAAGTTATTCCACTTTAGGAGAGAAACTTGCCCCGGAAGTTGTTGAGCAATTCAAGGAAAACATGTCGACCGGCCGGGATTGTGCCGTTGGTTTCGAGTATGGTAGCACGCAACTGACGCACAAATCAGGGATGCTTTTTTCGCTACCCAACACCTGTTCTGCCGTTTCATATTATCTGCTTGACCACCAAGGTTTTGCAGAAATTGGTATTTCCCAGCCATTTCGTTTTATATCATCTCAATGGAATGCCGCGCTTCATGTGCTAAGCGACATCGTCACGGACAAGATCAAGCAATTGAAATTGGATGGTGCGGCGCAAGCTAAAAGCCCCGAACTTTAGAGCAGAAACTCAGAGAAGGTATCCGAGAAGCATTGTTGTGCGGTTCTCTAGACTAAGCCGCACTAAACCAGAAATGCGCGACAGGCATTGTCAAGAAGATGCTACAGGACCTTGCGGGCATGTGCCCCTGGAATGGCAAGCATCTTGCGGTACTTGGCCACGGTACGGCGTGACAGTTTGAAACCAGCTGTCTCCAGTTGCCGCATCAATTGATCATCTGAACTTGGGCGTTTTAGGTCCTCAGTCATGATCAGAAGAGACAACCGCTGTAGTGCCTGCTCTCGTGTCTTGCCTGCAGCCTGGTCCGACGCAAGGCCGAGCGCCAGGAACTCTTTGGCGGGAAACGTGCCGATATCCGTCATGATGCGGCAAGACCTCAAGGCGCGGCTGATGGTGCTTTTGTGGACGCCCACTTCGGATGCGAGCTGTTCGACGGTGAGCGGCAGCTTGTTCCGACTGCGCCCAGATTTAATGAATTTCTCCTGTCGCTGCGCGATCGCGTTGCCCGTCGCCAGCAGCGTGTTGGCACGCTTCTGCATCGCGCGCACCATGTTCGCGGCACTTCTGTAGCAATCCCGATAGTAGCTTTGGGCATTGCCGTCTGTTTCGGTGTTTAACGTCGTTGAAAACAGCCCGTCGTCGGTCAGGATCGAGGGCAGGGCGTCTTGGTTCAGTTCGGCCTGCAAGCCACCGTCGGCGCCGGTCCGGATAATGATTTCCGGTGCGCCCTGCACGTGCCCCACGTCTTGCTTGTCGACCAGCGGAGCGGGATCCAGGCTGCGGATGTCTTTGAGCATGTCGATAGCGTCCTCCTCGTCAACCCCGCACAGCGCGCATATGTTCGGAACGTCCTGTTTGGCCACGAGGTCGAGCCGGCCCAAAAGTGTCTCGATCAAGGGGTCGAACCGGTTCTTGGCTTCAAGCTGGAGCCGGAAACACTCGGCAAGCGAGGTGGCAAAAAGACCGGGGGGATCGACGTGCTCTTGCAGGAGGGGGACCAGCCGAGCGATGTCGTTCACTGAAACGCCAAGGTAGCCTGCCATGTCGTCAAAGCTGTCAGCAAGAAAACCCCGGTCGTCCAGACTGTGCAAAAGCCCGATTGCCAGCTCGGACTCTTGCCGGGTCAAGCGGATCAGTCCGATCTGCTTGCCGATGTCGTCGAGCGCGGTTTCCTGCGACGGCCCGTCGAGATCATAGGCCGGACTGCCGCCGCCCGGTGCGCCGGTCGGGATGGCGACAAGAAAGGCGTTCCGGCGTCTTTCGCGCGATATGACCCGGATGGCTTCGTCAGGCCCCATCTCGAGCAGGGCCAGGGAGTTGCGCATGGTTTGCGTCAGCGCCAGCTTCTGCGTCTGCGCCTGTCTTTGTGTCTGTCGCATTGCGGCTCCATAACCGATGTCCCCCAACCGGTTTGGCATACCTGTTGCTTGCTATCAACGAAAAGGTCAGGGGGATTTATGGATCTTATTGGTTCAAGAACAATCGCCGCATCAACGGACGTGGTGTGGCAGGCGATCCTGTCCGCGGATGTTCTGCAGGCCTGCGTGCCGGGATGCACCGAAATGTCCGGCTCTCCCGAGGATGGGTTTGAGGCGACGGTGGTGCAGAAGGTTGGGCCCGTCAAAGCAACATTCAAGGGAGTGGTAACGCTCTCCAACATGGTGCCCCGCACGAGTCTTATGTTGAGCGGTGAGGGCAAGGGTGGCGCCGCCGGCTTCGCCAGGGGCGGTGCGAAGGTTCATCTGGAGGCCGAGGGCTCAGGGACCGTGCTCCATTACAACGTGGAAGCCAAGGTTGGCGGCAAGTTGGCACAGCTCGGGTCACGGATCATCGACGGCTTTGCCAGGAAGATGGCCGATCAGTTCTTCGAGAACCTTCAGAAGCAGATCGAAGGGCCTTCCGAGGGCGATGGCAACGAAACAGCAAAGAAGGGGTGGTTCAAAAAGCTGGTCAGCTGAGAACCCGGCCCAGGCAAAACTCAAGGGAGGAATGAATGTCTGAGATCAAGATGACCGTGAACGGCAAGCCCGTGCGCGGTGATGTGAAGGATAACACTTTGCTCGTGGACTTTATCCGCGAACACCTGCGCCTGACCGGAACCCATGTGGGATGTGACACGTCGCAATGCGGCGCTTGTGTTGTGCATGTCAATGGCAAGGCGATCAAGTCCTGCACGATGCTGGCGGCATCAGCCGATGGCGCCGAGGTGACAACAATCGAAGGTGTGGCCAATGGTGATCTGCATCCGATGCAAAAGGCGTTCAACGACAATCACGGGCTGCAATGTGGCTTTTGCACTCCGGGGATGATCATGAGCGGGATCGATATGGTCCAGCGCTACAAGTCGGCGGGCAAAACGCTTGATGAAGCCGCCATCCGCCATGAGCTTGAAGGCAATATCTGCCGCTGCACCGGCTACCACAACATTGTGAAATCCATAGCCCAGGCCGCTGGCGAGATGTAAGGGGAGGAAATCGAATGAGCCAAGGAATAGGTGCGCCGGTCAAGCGCAAGGAAGATAAGCGCTTCACCACCGGCAAAGGTAAATACACCGACGACATCCGAATGGAGAACCAGGCCTACGCCGCTTTTGTGCGGTCACCTTTCGCGCACGCCCGCGTAAGGAATATCGACACCAGCGCTGCCATGGTCATGGACGGTGTCATTGCCATCCATAATGGCGCGGAACTGACCGGTGACGGTATCGGCAACATCATTTGCGGCTGGGCGATCACCTCAAAGGATGGCAGCCCCATGAATATGGGCGCCTGGTCGGCGCTGGCGACCGAAAAGACCCGCTATGTCGGCGACGCGGTGGCCATCGTCATCGCCGAGACAAAGGCCCAGGCCCGCGCGGCCGCAGAGGCGGTCGATGTCGATTATGAAGAGCTTCCGGTGGCCGCGACCATCGCGGCGGCGCTGGCCGATGATGCGCCACAGATCCACGAGAACGCTGCGGGCAACATCGTCTATGACTGGGAAATCGGTGAAAGGGACGCGACGGACAAGGCGCTTGCCAATGCCGCTCATGTCACCGAGATGGATATCACCAACAACCGGCTCAGCCCCAATCCGATGGAGCCGCGCTCGGCAATCGCCACTTTTGACGAGGCCGAGGATCACTATACGCTGTACACAACCAGCCAGAATCCGCACGTGGCGCGTCTTGTCCTCAGCGCGTTCTATCAGGTCGCACCCGAACACAAGCTGCGCGTGATCGCACCGGATGTGGGCGGCGGGTTCGGCTCGAAAATCTACATCTACCCCGAAGAGATTGCATGCCTTTGGGCGTCGATGAAAACCAATCGTTCGGTGAAGTGGACGTCTGACCGGACCGAGGCGTTTCTGACCGATGCCCATGGCCGCGATCATTTGACCAAGGCCAGGATGGGGTTCGACGCCGAAGGACGGATCGTCGGGTTCAAGGTGTCGACCAAGGCCAATTTCGGCGCCTATATGTCGCTCTTTTCCAGCGCAGTACCCACCTATCTCTATGCTACGCTGTTATCGGGCACATACAACATTCCCAACATCTATTGCGAGGTGCTGGGGGTCTATACCAACACCGTGCCGGTCGATGCTTATCGCGGGGCAGGGCGGCCCGAGGCGTCCTATCTCGTCGAACGCATGATGGAGACCGCAGCGCGCGAGTTGGGCAAGGACCCAGCCGAGCTGCGCAACATCAACTTCATCCGTGAATTTCCGCATCAGACGCCGGTCATCATGAACTACGACAGCGGCGATTTCGAAGGCAACATGCGTCAGGCGATGGAGGCCGCGGACTGGGCGGGGTTCGCCGCGCGCAAGGCCGAAAGCAGGGCGCGCGGTAAACTACGGGGCATCGGCATGTCGTGCTATATCGAAGCTTGCGGGATTGCGCCTTCGGCAGCGGTCGGGTCGCTGGGTGCGGGTGTCGGGCTTTGGGAAAGCGCCGAGGTGCGAATGAATCCCGTCGGCACGATCGAGGTGCTCACCGGATCGCACAGCCACGGCCAGGGGCACGAGACAACCTTTGCGCAGGTGGTGGCGGACCGGTTCGGCGTTCCGATCGACAGCGTGCAGATCGTGCATGGCGACACCGACAAGGTGCAGTTTGGCATGGGGACCTATGGCTCGCGTTCGGGCCCGGTCGGCATGTCGGCCATCGTCAAGGCGCTCGACAAGGTCGAGGCCAAGATCAGGAAACTGGCCGCACACCTGCTGGAAGTATCCGAGGCCGACATTGTCATCGAAGACGCCCAGGCCAAGGTCGTCGGCACCAACAAGTCACTGGCATGGCACGAGATCGGACTGGCGGCCTATACCGGCCACAACCTGCCCGAGGGGATGGAGCCGGGTTTGAAGGAGGGGGCGTTCTATGACCCGCTGAACTTCACCTTCCCAATGGGCTGCTTCATCTGCGAGGTCGAGGTTGACCCGCAGACCGGCAAGACCGAGATCGTCAGCTTTGTCGCATCGGACGATTTTGGCACGATCATCAACCCGATGATTGTCGAAGGCCAGGTGCATGGCGGTATCGCGCAGGGCGTTGGGCAGGCCATGCTGGAGGAGGTCAGATACAGCGAAGACGGCCAGCAATTGTCAGCCTCTTACATGGATTACGCCATGCCCCGCGCCGATGATCTGCCCAACTTCGAAGTTCTTCATCACGGCACGACCTGCACTACGAACCCGTTGGGGATGAAGGGGTGCGGAGAGGCAGGTGCCATCGGCACACCGCCTGCGGTCATCAACGCGATTACCAGCGCAATCGGAAACAATGATCTGAACATGCCTGCGACGCCCGCAAAGGTCTGGGCGGCTATCAACGCAGCCAGGATCGCAGCGGAATAGAGGAGGTCAGGATATGCACAACGCAAATTATCACGCCGCGCACACGACTGCAGACGCGGCATCGCTTTTGGCTTCGGCCGAAGATGGTGTCTTGCTGGCGGGCGGGCAGACACTCTTGCCGACCATGAAGGCCCGATTGGCAGCCCCGTCGGACCTTGTCGATATCTCTCGGGCAGAAGAGCTGCGCGGCATTTCGATCGCAGATGGAGCTGTCACGATTGGTGCGATGACGACCCATTCGGAAGTGGCCAGCAATTCGGACCTGCAAACCGCATTCCCGGCACTTTGCTCGCTGGCGGGCCGCATCGGCGATCCGGCTGTGCGTCATCGCGGCACCATTGGCGGAAGCCTGGCAAACAACGACCCGGCGGCCTGTTATCCGGCGGCTGTACTGGCCACTGGTGCAACCATCTCAACCAACACGCGCGACATCGCGGCGGACGATTACTTTCAAGGAATGTTCACCACCGCGCTGAAAGAGGGAGAGATCATCACCTCGGTGACACTGCCCATTCCGCAAGCTGCGCATTACCAGAAGTTTGCGCAGCCTGCTTCGCGTTTTGCTCTGGTGGGTGTGTTCGTCGCGAAATACGCCGACGGCGTCAGGGTCGCTGTGACGGGCGCATCCGAGGACGGAGTTCATCGCTGGACGGAAGCCGAGGTTGCCCTGAGTGACAGCTTCGCGGCAGAGGCGGTTGCCGACCTGGCGGTCTCCGCCGACGGTCTAATTTCGGATTTGCACGGGGATGGCGCTTACCGGGCGAACCTCGTGAAGGTGCTGACCGGACGCGCTGTCACAGCCGCTGGCTGACGTCGGCCGGACCTGGACGCCGCCGGGGCCGTGCTGCCTCGGGCGTCCGGGTTCGCCCTGTTTCCGTCTCATTGGCGACCGCTGTCTGGTCGACGCAATCATGTGCCCTGACCATCATGAGGCAAGCCGTGGAGCCGTCCGATCGGTCCGCGGCTCCATTTTGTTGGCGACGCCCGACCGTTGGCCACTCTCATACGACGGTAATATTGGTCGTGTACTGAGTTGCGCGCCTCAGTCTGCCTGAAATTATGCCATACAAGGTCGAGCCCGAAGCCGCCTGACAACGCTCGTCGGCAACGTCCGGATCTTGGGTCTGACAACTGCGGGGACGCCAAGCGCCCGACCGTCCTGCGCCTCGCTTTTCCTATCTCACCGCACTGACTCGATACGGGCGGAGGGCGCGGCCCGGCGCTTGGCACACTTGTTGCTTTATCTGGGTAAATGGAGGCGTCGCCCGTGACCAAAGTCGGCATCATTGCAAATCCGGTTTCTGCCCGTGACATTCGCAGGATTGTCAGTCACGCGGGCAATCTTCCGATCAACGACAGGGCCAATATCGTTCTGCGTATGCTGACGGGGCTCTCGGCCACTGGGGTCGACGAGGTTGTGATTATGCCCGAGAATGGCGGCATCCGGACCCAGCTAATGCGCACGATCGAGCGCGAAAGCAAGACAGGCCGACAGCGCTTTCCGAAGGTCACCTACCTTGATATGCCGGTGACCTGCACATCGGACGACAGCGCCGAAGCCGCGCGCCAGATGCATGATCAGGGCGTTGGTGCCATCGTGGTTCTGGGCGGCGACGGAACCAATCGCGTCGTTGTCTCCAGGTGCGGTAACACCCCAATTGCGGGGGTATCGACGGGAACCAACAACGCATTCCCTGAGCTACGCGAGCCGACGATCACCGGCCTTGCTGTCGGACTTGCCGTGACAGGGCAGGTGCCGTGCGACCACGCATTTTCCTACAACAAGAGGCTGGAAGTCCGCGTCAACGATCAGCGCGAGATTGCCCTGGTCGATGTCGCCGTCGTCTCGGAGAGATTCATCGGCGCGCGGGCGATCTGGAAGACCGAAAGCTTTCGGGATCTTTTTGTGACATTTGGCCGACCGGATGGGATCGGCATGTCTTCGATTATTGGCCTTTTGGCACCGCTGGATCGCGAAACACCAAAGGGACGCCGTGTCCGCCTGCTCCCACTTGAGACGGCCAAGACCCGCCTGACCGCCCCTATCGCGCCGGGGCTGATCGAAGAGGTCGGGATCGGCGCCGTGGAAACGATCGTCCCGGACGATGTCTACCTGCCCAGCGTCTCGGCCGGTTCCTTTGCGCTCGATGGTGAGCGTGAACTGACCTTCAGCGAAATCGACGATGTGAGCATCCGGCTTCAGGCCGATGCCTTCCGCACGATTAACGTGCCCGATTGCATGGCCTACGCCGCCAAGTACGGGCTTCTCACCAAGGAAGCGAATGGTTCGCTTCATGTCGCTCAGTAACAAAAGGGAGGACCTCATGAGCAACCCATTCCCACTGGAGAAAGATGGGCTCTTGGACGCCTATCGCCGGATGAAGACGATCCGGGAATTCGAGGAGCGCTTGCATGTCGATTTCGGCCGCGGCGACATTCCGGGCTTTGTGCACCTGTATGCCGGCGAAGAAGCCGCCGGCGTCGGCATCATGATGCATTTGCAAGACCATGACCGCATAGCATCAACCCACCGCGGGCACGGCCACTGCATTGCCAAGGGTGTCGATGTCAAAGCCATGATGGCCGAAATTTATGGCAAGGCCACCGGGTCGTGCGCGGGCAAGGGCGGCTCGATGCATATTGCCGACCTGTCCAAGGGCATGATGGGCGCGAACGGTATTCTGGGTGCGGGGGCACCGCTGGTCTGCGGAGCCGCACTGGCGGCGCAAAAGCTTGGCCACGACGGGGTCGGCATTACCTTCTTCGGGGACGGCGCGTCGAACCAGGGTACCGTTCTGGAATCGATGAACCTGGCCGCCATCTGGAACTTGCCTGCGATCTTCGTGGTGGAGAACAACGGCTATGCTGAATCGACCTCCGTCGATTACGCTGTCGCCTCCGACTCCTACGTCGATCGCGCAACTGGCTTCGGTATGCCGGGCATCACCGTCGATGGCACCGACTTCTTTGCCGTCTACGAGGCGGCGGGCGAGGTCATCAAGCGCGCCCGCGAAGGGGCTGGCCCAACGCTTCTTGAGTGCAAGATGATCCGGTTCTTTGGTCACTTCGAAGGCGATGCGCAGACCTATCGTGCGCCGGGCGAAAACGAAGACAACCGCAAGAACCGCGACTGTCTGAAGATCTTCCGCGCGAAAGTGACCGAGGCCGGGGTTTTGACCGATGCCGAACTGGACGCGATCGATGCCGAGGTCCTCGCCTTGATCGACGAGGCCGTCAAAGAGGCAAAAGCCGCGCCGCTGCCTGGCCCCGCAGAACTGACCACCGACGTGTACGTCGCCTATTAACGACAAGACAAGGAGGATTGAGAAATGGCTCGTACACTGAGCATGAAAGACGCGATCAACGAAGCGATTGATCAGGAAATGGCCCGCGACAAGACCGTCATCATGATGGGCGAAGACATCGTGGGCGGCGCGGGCGCCGCAGGCGAAGATGACGCCTGGGGCGGGGTTCTTGGGGTCTCCAAAGGGCTCTACCACAAGCACCCCAAGCAGATGATCGACACGCCTTTGTCGGAAAGCGCCTATGTGGGGGCGGCCATCGGCGCCGCGACCTGCGGGCTCCGTCCGATTGCGGAACTTATGTTCATCGACTTCATGGGCGTCTGCCTGGACCAGATCTACAACCAGGCGGCCAAGTTCCGCTACATGTTCGGCGGCAAGGCCGAAACGCCGGTGGTGATCCGTGCGATGTGCGGCGCGGGCTTCCGCGCGGCGGCCCAGCACAGTCAGATGCTGACACCGATCTTCACCCACATTCCGGGTCTCAAGGTGGTCTGCCCCTCGAACGCCTATGACACCAAGGGTCTTCTGATCCAGGCGATCCGCGACAATGATCCGGTCATCTTCCTGGAGCACAAGAACCTCTACGCCTCCGAATGCGATGTGCCGGAAGAGCCTTATGCGATCCCCTTTGGCGAGGCCAATATCGCCCGCGAAGGCAGCGACGTGACCATTGTGGCCTATGGCCTGATGGTGCCGAATTCGCTGGCGGCGGCGGAAACACTGAAGAAGGAGGGCATCGACTGCGAAGTGATCGACCTGCGCACGCTTTCGCCCATCGACATGGACACGGTGATCGAGAGCGTCGAGGAAACCGGGCGACTGGTCTGCGTGGACGAAGCCAACCCGCGGTGCTCGATCGCGACGGACGTCTCGGCGACGGTTGCGCGGGATGCGTTCAAGGCGCTGAAGGCCCCGATCGAGATGGTCACCGCGCCGCATACGCCGGTGCCGTTCTCGCCCTCGCTCGAAGACCTCTATATCCCGTCGCCCGACCGGATCGCAGAGGCCGTGCGCAAGACGATGGGGGCGTAAGTCGGATGAGCGATCAAATCGTACCGATCCTGATGCCGAAATGGGGGCTTTCCATGAAAGTGGGCACCCTTGCCGCCTGGCATGTGGAAGAAGGAACTCAGATCAACCCTGGCGACGAGATCATGGATGTCGAGACCGATAAGATCGCAAATGTCGTGGAGGCCGCCGACGGTGGCCTCCTGCGCAGATGCGTCGGGACAGCCGGAGAGATTTATCCGGTTCAGGCTCTTTTGGGTGTCCTGGCGCCGGCGTCGGTCTCGGATGCCGAGATCGACGCCTATGTTGCGGCCTTCGAGATGCCCGAGGTCGAGGAAGACGGAGAGGAAGTTCCCAGCCATCAGACAGCCGACCTTGAAATCGGCCGTATCCGCTATTTGACGCGGGAGGGCGAAGGCACCCCGGTCATTTTCATTCACGGGTTTGGCGGCGACAGCGACAATTGGCTTTTCAACGTTGATGCGATTGCGGCTGATGCTCCGGTCTATGCACTTGACTTGCCTGGTCATGGCGGGTCGGTAAAGTCCATCGACAACCCCGGTCTTGGCACGATGGTGACGGCCGTCATTCAATTGATGGATCACTTGTCCATCGAAAAGGCACATTTGGTTGGCCATTCGATGGGGGGGCTGGTTTCGGGACAGACGGCGATTGACCATGTGGGGCGAGTGGCATCGCTGACGCTGATCTGCTCGGCGGGTCTGGGGGATGAAATCAACCCAGACTATATCGGTGGATTTGTTTCGGCGGCGTCCCGCAAGGAGTTGAAGCCGGTGCTGAAACACCTCTTTGCCGATGACAGCCTCGTCAGCCGCTCGATGGTGGATGATCTGCTGAAGTACAAGCGCCTCGATGGTGTCCAGGCGTTCCTGGACGCGCTCAAAGGCAATCTGTTTTCACAAGGAAAGCAGGGCGCGAGCATCGCTGCGGGAGTCGCCGCGTCGGGCGTCCCGACGACCGTGATCTGGGGGGCGGAGGACGCCGTTATTCCGCCAAGCCATGCCAGCGCAATCAGCGGCGCCAAGGTCGAAGTGATCGCGGATGCCGGGCACATGGTCATGATGGAGAATGCCGCACGCGTGAACGAGCTGATCAAGGCTCAGCTCTGATTGCTCCTGTCGCACTGGCGCATCTGCGCAAAAGTGCGGTCGATGTGTCTCGTCGGACTGGCCGTATGCGAGCACATCTCAAGTCCCGTCCGGTGACCTCCCCGCCGGACGGGAACATCCAATGACAGAAAGTAAAGAACATGAGCGCACATAACGAAAAGCTGGCCGAGGCCAACAAACGACTGATGGGTTTGTTCAAAGCCGATCAGAAAACCATGATGGCCTTCAAAGGGCTCGCAGATACCGCTGCTAGGGAAGGGAAGATTTCCACGGCGATGAAAGAGACCATTGCCGTTGCGATCGCAGCCGCACGCGGATGCGAGGATTGCATCCTCTACCATGTGAACGAAGCCAAATCCCATGGGGCCGACCGTGACACATTGGTCGAAGTCTTGGCTGTAGCAGTCGAAATGTCGGGCGGGCCGGGCACGGTCTACGCCGCCAAGGCCCTTGATGCCTATGATCACCTTTGACGACATCCTACATTTTCAGGAGGTTTCCATGGAAGTCGGATCGAGCATTCCTTCCACGCCGGTTCAGCAGTTCGAAGGCGGCGAAATCAAGCAAATCGACCTTTCAGAATTCTCGAAAGGCAAGACGGTTCTGGTGGTCGCGATGCCGGGCGCATTCACGCCCACCTGCGCAGATGACCATGTTCCGGGTTATCTGCAAAACGCTGACAAGTTCCTGTCAAAGGGCGTCGACGACATCGTTATTCTGGCGACAAGCGATTTCTTCGTCGTAAAAGCTTGGGCGGACAGCCTGAACCCACCGGCGAACGTACATTTCATGGCAGATGGAAGTCAGGTCTTTGCCAAGGCCGCGGACCAATTGCTTGATCTAACGGAACTTGGTCTTGGTATGCGCACCCAGCGGTACGCTGCTTTGGTACGGAACGGCAATGTTGTGAGTATTGCCGTCGAACCGGATGCAACCGCAGTCACGGTGTCCGGCGCAAAAGCCGTTTTGGGGGGTCTCTGACGAATCCGTCTCAAATGCGACGGGCTCGCATGACGGTCACGCGCCCCACGAAACTAGTCTTCTACGGTAAGGAGTCGCCTTATTTTGCGAAGCATGATAACGATATTTGCGCCTACGGGGATACATTCCCAGTAGGTTCTCATTCGACACTTTGGGAGGGGTGGCGAAATGAACCAGACAATCGTGTTTGAAAAGCACGTCCAGGAAATTGTTGATGCCGCGGAAGGCAGAGCAACCGAGCGCGACCCCGAGGTCGTGCAATCCTGGCTTCGCTGCCTTAACGAGCATGAACTCGATCCGGAACACAGAGGCGAAGCACGGATCCTGCCGGAAACCACGTTGCGCCAGCACCGTCAGGAGGCCGAGGACCTACTGTCCATTGCGCGCTTCGGCATGGAGGATCTCTACCGGCGTGTGAATTCGATGGGCTACGTCCTGCTCTTGACCGATGCTAAGGGCGTCACAGTCGATTTCATCGGCGACGAAAAAGTTGATCGTGAACTTAAGCGGGCGGGGCTATATATCGGTTCGGAATGGTCGGAAGCGAATGCCGGCACCTGCGGCGTTGGGGCTTGCCTTGCCTCTGGCGAAGCGTTGACGATCCATCAAACGGATCATTTCGACATGGCACATACGCCGCTGAGTTGCACGGCTGCCCCGATCTATCATGTCGATGGGTCGCTGATCGGTGTGCTGGATGTCTCTTTGCTGATGTCGCCTTCGGAAAAGTACAGTCAGGCGCTCACACTCGAAGTCGTGAAATCCTGCGTTCGCCGCATTGAGCTTGCGAACCTCATGAATTCCCGCAAGTCCGACTGGATCATGCGGCTGAACACTACCTCGGAGTTTCTGGGTGTCGACCCGAATTGCGCGGTGTCGGTGGCGGCCGATGGCACCATTTCCGGCCTGACGCATGGCGCTCACCGCCTCTTTGCCAAGACGCTCGGCCAGGATTGGAAAACGCGCCAGGGATTCGTCGGGAAACCATTCGAGGATGTCTTCGACTTCGATTTCAACGATATTCCCCGTCTGCTGGGGGCAGAGACCCCGGGTGAGCAGGCGTTGGAAATGTCCGACGGTCAGATCATGTTCGCCGATGTGCGCGCGCCGGTGAAATCGGTCAGCGTCGCGTCGAAGCCGGCGATGCCCGATGCGCTGACCCGTATTCACGGCGGTGATGGCAAGATGCTTGCACTGGCCGGAAAAGCTGCCCGGATCGTGGACAAGCACATCAGTATCATTCTTGAGGGTGAAACCGGGGTCGGGAAAGAGTTCGTCGCCAAGGCGCTTCACAAGGCGCGCAAGAAGAAGGGGCCGTTCGTGGCCATCAATTGCGCGGCATTGCCTGAAGCATTGATTGAAAGCGAGCTTTTCGGCTACGCGCCCAATTCCTTTACCGGCGCCCATGCCAAAGGCAAGAAGGGCCTGATCGAACAGGCCAATGGCGGCACGCTCTTTCTCGATGAAATCGGTGATATGCCTCTGGCGCTGCAGGCGCGGTTGCTGCGCGTGCTGGCCGAAAAAGAGGTCATGGCGGTCGGCGCGACAAAACCGGTGCCGGTGGACGTGCGCGTCGTGTCGGCGTCGCACCGAAATCTCAAGGCTTTGGTCGATGCCGGACAGTTCCGCCAGGATCTCTTCTACCGCCTCAACGGCGTCGTCCTGCAAATCCCCGCCTTGCGCGAACGCCAGGACAAGTCATGGGTGATCGATCAGGTCGCTCGTGTCGTCTCGCCCGATGCACCGCTGCATTTCTCGAAGGAAGCCAGGCAGGCGCTGCTTGGCTACGACTGGCCCGGGAACATCCGCGAGTTGATAACCACGCTAGAAGTCTGCCTTGCACTCTACGATGGTGACACGGTCGAACTACCTGATTTGCCAGAGCAAATTCTCGGCTAGATCTGTCTGGACGAGCCATAGATCACTCCCGGTTAGGCCTTGGCACACTTGTTGCTTATCTCTCCCTGACAACATTGGATGTCCAAATGGGAGGGAAAAATGTCATCTAAGACACCAAATGTGATTCAACCATCTCGCCGCGAGTTCCTGAAGAGCTCCACGGCAACGCTGGCTGCGGCAGGCGGCATGGGAATGCTGGGGAATTTCATGGCTGCCCCGGCCTTTGCCAATGGTTATGCCGCAGGCATGACCGGCGGCCCGACCGGTTTTGATGGCGCCGAGCGGTTCCAGTACAACAACACCATGTCGGAAGGGCGCGCCATCGAGGGCATCAAGGCGCTGCGCGAAGCCGGCAACGTGCCGCAGAAGATCACCATGCTTCTGACCGACGGGGCGATCGGACAGATCACCAAACCTTTCCCGGATGGGGCACCGTCAGCCAAGGAGGTCTGGGAGCGCGAGACCGGCATCGAGATCGACATCATCGGCGCGCCCGCCGAAGACATCTTCAAGAAGGTTATGCAGGATGTCACGACGGGGGGCGGCTCTTTCGACATCTACACCGGGCCGTGGAACTCGACCGGCGATCTGGTGTCGTCGGGCGGGGCGGTCAACTGTTCTGATTTCGTCACGCGGTATCAGCCCGATTGGGGTGATCGCGAACGCGGAACGACGACACCCGAAAACGAGAAGCTGCTCTATACCTACGCCGGCGATTACTATTCCGTCTCGCTCGACGGCGATTATCAGACCTGGTTCTACCTCAAGGGTCTTTACGAAGACCCGCGTGTGCAGGAGGCCTTCCTAAGCGAGACCGGGGCAGAGCTGAAAACACCTGACACGTGGGACGAGGTCGATCGCATCTCGAAATTCTTCACAGGCAAGGATTTCGGCAACGGCACGATGTATGGCAACGGCAACCTGATGAGCCCGTTCTGGGGTCTTGCGACCTTCTATGCCCGCTTCGCCTCGATGGATTTCCCGAACTTCCACTTCTTCGACGCGGACGCGAATCCTCAACTGAACACCGAGCTCGGGATCCAATGCGCCGAAGAACACGTGCGGTCCTTCGAGTGGTCGCCGCCGGACTCGCTGACCTTCACATGGGCCGAGGCCTACGCCACCATGTGGAACCTGCTGATCCCTCACACCGCGATCTACACCAACCTGGTGAAGTTCGGTGACGGGTTCAACGCCGACGGCACTCCGAAATCGAAGGCCACCGGCATGATCGGAAGCCACCTGCCTGTCGGGCGACGCTTCGGTGACAAGATCAACCGCCGCTCGGTGCTCTACTACAACATCACCGCGTGGATCTCGTCACAGTCGAGCCATCCCGAGGCCGCCTATCTCTTCCTGCAGTGGCTCAGCTCGACTCGTACCTACACCTGGATGGCCGGCAACCCGGGCGGATATTTCGACCCGTTCCAGCAGGCGAACTTCAGGGAACCGCTCGTGGCGTCGACCTACCACCCGTACTCGATGGAGACGATCCCGGCGACGATTGCGCGGTCGGTTCCGTCGATCAACTTCGCCGGGCAGACCGCGCTGGACAACGCCCTGGATGAGGAGATCCAGGCCGCGATCACCGGTCAGAAAACGGCACGCGAGGCAATGGACGCCGCCCAAGGCAAATGGGAGCGGATCATCAAACGTCAGCGTCGCAACGGCATCGTGGATGCCATCAAGGCGAGCCGCGAAACCTGGCCTACCATCGTCGACGACGCATAGTCCTGCGTCGGAAGTCTTCGGGGCCCGGAAACATGCCCGGGCCCCGAACATCAAAACACTTGAAATGATAGGGGGTGGGCCCGTGAAAACCTCGGCAAGCGCCATGGCGCTGAAATACTTCTTTGTTTTGCTCGCAAGCGCAGTCGTGCTCTATCCACTGCTTTGGATGGTCACGATGGCCTTCAAACCCTACCCGGAATGGACAACGGTTTCTGGCCTGACGTGGTTCCCCCAAAACCCGACCTGGCAGAATTTTGAGTTTATCTTCTACGGTCATGCCGAGGGTTTGGTCGTCAGTCTCGACCGAACGATCTCAGGCCCGTTGATCGCAAGCCTCGTGACCTCGATCTGTGGCACGCTTATCGCGGTCGTGTGCGGCACGCTGTCTTCATACGCAGTCGTACGGTTCGGCCTGGCGCAATCCCTGCCGTTGTCGGTATTGCAATTGCGACTTTTCCCGCCCCTGGCGGTCATGATCCCTGTCATGGTGATGTGGGCCTTTATCGGCGCTGTGGATACCTGGTGGGGCCTGAGCCTGATCTACGGGATCGTCACCCTGCCTTTCGCCTTCTGGCTTATGAAGACCTTCTTCGAGGAAGTGCCAGTCGAGATCGAAGACGCGGCGCGCGTGGCGGGCTGTTCGTACTGGCGGGTCTTCTATCGGATCACGCTACCGATTGTGAAACCGGGTCTGGCGACCTGCGCATTGTTTGTCTTCATCCTCAACTGGTCGGACTACCTGCTGGCGCTGCTTTTGACCCAGAAGGAATGGGTCACCTTGCCAGTCTACATGGCAACTCTGACCTCAGCGATGGGCGGTCAGATGTACGGCATGAAAGCCGCCCTCGGCGTGATCGCTGCCATTCCTCCTGTCGTCTTCGGCCTGATGATTCAGAAGCACCTAGTGCGTGGCCTAACCTTCGGAGCACTGAAACAATGACCGATCAAACCCTCACTGACACCACGGGAAATGCCGACACCATGGGCTACTGGCAAAAGGTCGCCCGCGACGGGCCGCGCATGGGCTTCTGGTTCGTTTTGCCGACCTTGCTGCTGTTGCTGTTCATCGTGGTCTTTCCGCTCCTGATGCAGCTTTACCTGTCCTTCACCTGGTGGACTCCGTTGGAAGGCATCCCCTGGTATCAGGCATGGGAAGTCTTCAACTGGGGCGAAAACTATTGGTTCATGATAACCGATCCCCGTTTCTGGGGGGCGCTCTGGCGCACGGTTCTCATCATGATCGTAGCGGTGCCCGCGCAATTCTTCCTTGGCATGGCGCTTGCCTATCTCTTCATCGACAAGTTTCCGGGGCGCAAGATCTTTTACTCGATCATGCTGACCCCGATGATGATCGTGCCCGCCGTCGTCGGCCTGATGTTCTTCCTGCTGTTCCAGGGCACTGGGCCAGTCAATGACCATCTTGGCCTGCCGGCAGAGTTTTCGTGGCTCACGGATGTGAATCGCGCGATGATTTCGGTCATCATTGCCGATATCTGGCAGTGGACGCCTTTGATGTTCCTGATCCTATTGGCAGGGATGTTGGGCGTGCCCTCGGATCAGCTCTTGGCGGCAAAGCTTCTTGGCGGGTCGAACTGGCAGAACTTCGTCAAGATCATCCTGCCGCGCATGAAGACTGTCATCATTATCGCGCTCGTGCTGCGCGCAGTCGAATGTTTCAAGATCTTCGATCTGGTCTTCATCATGACCAAGGGCGGACCGGGTGTGCAGACGGAAACCATCTCGGTCTTTCTCTACAAACAGACCTTCGGTGATCTGGAGTGGGCCTATGTGGCCACCATCGGCCTGTCGATCCTGATCGCGCTCAGCATTCTTGCGGTCAAGGGCCTGTCCTACATGGCCAAGAAATAAGGGGGGCAGGGAATGTCATCTATCCAGATTCAGAACGTTACCAAACGCTTTGGCGATTTCACCGCCGTCGACAACATCTCCATTGACATCGAGGAGGGTGAATTTGTTGCCCTGCTGGGCCCATCGGGCTGTGGCAAAACCACGACGATGAACATGATAGCCGGATTGGAAGACGCCACCGAAGGCGCGATCCTGTTCGACAACCAGGACCTGGGCCACGTGCGGATGCAAGACCGCAATATCGGTTTCGTGTTCCAGAACTACGCGATCTTCACGCATCTGAGCGTCTACAAGAACCTGTCCTATGGGCTTGAGGTGAAAAAGGTCGGAAAATCCGAAATCGAGCGCCGGGTGAAAGCTATGGCCGACCGGATGAGCATTTCGCACAGGCTGGACCAACCGGCCTCGAGCTTGTCGGTGAACGAAATGCAGAAACTGGCCATCGGCCGCTCTGCCATCGTCGAGCCGCGAATTTTCCTGCTGGACGAACCGCTCTCGAACCTCGATGCGGGATTCCGCGCCTATATGCGGGCCGAGTTGAAGGTGCTGCAGCACGAATTCGGCCAGACAATGATTTACGTCACCCATGACCAGATCGAAGCGATGAGCCTGGCCGACAAGATAGCGATCATCGATCAGGGAAAACTGATGCAATACGGCGCACCGCTCGACATCTACAACGACCCTCAGAATCGGTTTGTCGCAAACTTCGTCGGCAGTCCACGCATGAACCTTGTTGATGGCGAATTGCGCGAGGAACAGGGCGCCCTTCGACTGATGCTGCACGGCGGCGCAGAGATCCGGTTGGACGGGCAGGTGAAAACCGCTTTCACCAGCGATGCGAAAGTGCACAGCGGGTCTTTCGGAATTCGTCCGCAGGACATCTATTTCGGTGAGAAGCGCGCTGACAACGACATTCGGATGCAGGGCAAGGTCGAGGTACTGGAGCGGGTCGGGCCGAAACGGCTGGCCTATCTGCAAGTTCAGGAAACCATGTTCCTCGCGTTCGATGATCAGGCGCAGCTGCGGGTCGGGGACGACGTTCCCTTCTATCTGCCGTCAGGGGCAAGCATGGCATTTGACCTGGAGTCGGGCCGCAGGCTGGGAGGACAGTAAGATGACAGCGATTGAGATTTCGAACGCGGTAAAAAGATACCCTGGTTTTACACTCGGCCCGATCAGCATGAGCGTGGCGCAGGGGGAGTTTTTTGGCATCTTCGGCCCGCCATCCACCGGGAAAACGTCGATCCTGAAACTAATCCTCGGGCTCTTGCAGCCCGAGGAGGGGACCGTGACGCTCTCGGGGAAGGACGGTGCGGCTCTGGATGTTGCTGAACGCGATATCTCCATGGTCTTTCAGAACCTGGCGCTGTTTCCGCATATGACGGGACGGGAAAACATCATCTTTCCCCTCAAAGAACGCGGCGCGTCGGAGAAGGAGATCGAAGAAAGACTCGATTTCGTGTCCGAGGTTCTGCATGTCAGCCACATCCTGCACAAAAACCCTGCACAAATGTCGGGCGGGGAACGTCAGCGGATTGCCCTGGGCCGAGCCTTTGCAGCCGAAAGCCGGGCCATGCTGCTGGACGAACCGATTGCGGCGCTTGACGCGCGATTGCGCGAAGAGATGCGGGTGGAACTCAAACGGCTGCAGCGCGAGAACAACCAGACGTTTGTCTATGTCAGCCACGACGAAGAAGAGGTCATGGCAATCTCTGACCGCGTTGCAGTGATCATCGACGGCAAGATTGCCCAGATCGGGACGCCCGACGAGGTGTATAGCACCCCCAATTCAGTGGCCGTGGCCGGAGTTATCGGCTCACCACCCATGAATTTTTTCAAGGGCGCGTACTCGGAGTCCGGCGTTCATTTCAATACCTCGTCGTTGCCACCAATTCCCATAGTCGGAGCAACGCGCAAAGGCGGCGATGGCACTTTGGGTGTGCGCCCGGAAGACATCTGGCTCGGCGAAAGTGAGGGAAACCCGAGTATTGATGTGAATGTGAGTTCTGTCGAACCGCTGGGCAGCTATACGATTATCAACGCCTATCTGGGTGATCAGATTGTCAAGATACGCGCTCCCGGCCAGGTCACCCTTAAAGAGAATGCGGTGCAGCGGGTGAGCTTTGATCTGCGCCACCTGCATTTTTTTGATGACGTGGGCGAGAGGGTCTAGCAGCCAAAGACCTCTTGGCAATGTGATCCATCAAACCAAGGTCAGAACCAGAAAACGGAGAGTAACGTGACCGCGGCGGCGCAACGGATAAGGCACCCTGAAAAACAGAAAGTAGACGCGACAAGACCGTTGCCGAAACCCCGATGGCTGCGGGTGCGAGTGCCGAGTGGAGATGTGTTCGAGAGCACCAGCACCACGGTCAGGGGTCAGCGGCTGACCACCGTGTGCGAAGAAGCCGCCTGTCCGAACATCGGCGAGTGTTGGTCAAAATCGCACGCGACCTTCATGATCATGGGTGATACCTGCACCCGCGGTTGCGCATTTTGCAATGTTGCGACCGGACGGCCCGATGCATTGGATGTCTTCGAGCCTGCCCGGGTCGCGGACGCCGTGGCCAAAATGGGTCTGCGCCATGTCGTGGTCACCTCGGTGGATCGCGATGATCTGGAGGACGGCGGGGCAGAACATTTCGCACGGACATTGCGCGCGATCCGGCGCAAAACGCCGGACACGACGATTGAAATTCTAACACCCGATTTCCGGATGTCAGATGCGACCGCGCTTGAAACGGTGATGCGGGCCAAGCCGGATGTCTTCAATCACAACATCGAAACCGTGCCGCGCCTCTATCTCAGAGTCCGTCCAGGCGCGCGCTATTTCGGATCCCTCTACCTGCTGAAACGCGTCAAGAATCTCGACCCGGACGTCGCCACAAAATCGGGCCTGATGGTGGGGATGGGCGAAACGGACCAGGAAATCCTGCAGGTGATGGACGACCTGCGGGCCGCCGAGGTCGATTTCTTGACCATCGGCCAATACCTGCAGCCCACGCCACGGCACTATCCGGTCAAGCGATACGTGACCCCTGAGGAATTCGCCAGGCTGGAGCGAATTGCGAAATCAAAGGGGTTTGCCATGGTGTCGGCCAGCCCCCTCACCAGATCCAGTTATCACGCCGAAGAAGATTTCGACCGCCTCAAGGTCAAGCGCAATAGGGCGAACGCCACTCATTCGCAATAGGAATATCCATGTCACGAGAACTGTTCCAACCGTCCCCAGGGCTTGCTGCCAAGGCGCATGCGGATGCCGCCACGTATCAGCAGATGTATGACCGATCGGTGAACGATCCCGAAGGGTTTTGGGGCGACCAGGCCGGCCGGCTGGACTGGATCAAAGCGCCGACCCGGATCAAGAACACGTCCTTTGCCTATGACAACGTGTCGATCAAGTGGTACGAGGATGGCGAGCTGAACGTTTCCGCCAACTGCATCGACCGTCACCTGGAAACCCGCGGCGATCAGACCGCGATCATCTGGGAACCCGATGATCCGGACGCTGAGGCGCAGCACATCACCTATCGCGACCTGCACGCCAATGTCTGCAAATTCGCCAATGTCCTGAAAGAGATGGGCGTCGGCAAGGGCGACCGCGTCGTGCTTTACATGCCGATGATCCCACAGGCCGCCTATGCGATGCTGGCCTGTGCGCGGGTCGGCGCGATCCATTCGGTGGTCTTCGCCGGCTTCTCTGCCGACGCACTGGCCGCCCGGATCGACGCCTGCGGCGCCGCCGTGGTCGTGACCGCAGACGAGGCCCCGCGCGGCGGTCGCAACACGCCGCTTAAGGTCAATGCGGACGTGGCCTTCGGTAAGTGCAAGTCCAGCCCGAAGATGCTGGTCGTCAGGCGCACCGGCGGCGATATCCCGATGGTGGACGGCCGCGATTTTTGGCTGCACGAGATGGAAGCCCGGGTCGCCGACGATTGCGTGCCCGAGGCGATGAACGCCGAGGACCCTCTGTTTATCCTCTACACCTCGGGCTCGACCGGCGCGCCCAAGGGCGTGGTGCATACGTCGGGCGGCTACCTGGTCTATGCCTCGATGACGCACCAGTATGTCTTCGACTATCACGACGGCGACATCTTCTGGTGCACGGCGGACGTGGGCTGGGTCACCGGCCACAGTTATATCGTCTATGGCCCGCTGGCCAATGGCGCCACCACGCTGATGTTCGAGGGTGTGCCCACCTATCCCGATGCTGGCCGCTTCTGGGCGGTGTGCGCAAAGCACAAGGTCAACCAGTTCTACACCGCCCCCACCGCGATCCGCGCGTTGATGGGTCAGGGCAAGGAATGGGTCGAGAAACACGACCTGTCGAGCCTGCGCATCCTCGGTACCGTGGGAGAACCGATCAACCCCGAAGCCTGGAACTGGTATAACGATGTCGTCGGCCACGGCCGCTGCCCAATCGTCGACACCTGGTGGCAGACCGAAACCGGCGGCCACCTGCTGACGCCCTTGCCCGGCGCCACCGCGACCAAGCCCGGTTCCGCCACCAAGCCGTTCTTCGGTGTGCAGCCGGTGATCCTCGACGCGCAGACCGCCGAAGAACAGACCGAAACTGCCGCCGAGGGCGTGCTCTGCCTGAAAGACAGCTGGCCCGGCCAGATGCGCACCTGCTGGGGCGATCACGACCGTTTCGTGCAGGCCTATTTCACCGACTACAAGGGCTATTACTTCTCGGGCGACGGCTGCCGCCGCGATGCCGACGGCTATTACTGGATCACCGGCCGGGTCGATGACGTGATCAACGTCTCGGGCCACCGCATGGGCACCGCCGAGGTCGAAAGCGCGCTGGTTGCCCACCCCAAGGTCAGCGAAAGCGCTGTCGTCGGTTATCCACATCCGGTGAAGGGCCAGGGCATCTATGCCTATGTCACGTTGATGGCGGGCGAAGACCCTACCGACGAGTTGCGGAAAGAGCTTGAGGTCTGGGTGCGCAAGGAGATCGGCCCCATCGCCAAACCGGATCTGATCCAATGGGCGCCGGGCCTGCCCAAGACCCGTTCGGGCAAGATCATGCGCCGCATCCTGCGCAAGATCGCCGAAAACGACTTCGACTCACTAGGCGACACCTCAACTCTCGCGGAACCGGCTGTTGTTGACGATCTCGTCGAAAACCGCATGAAAGAATAGGTAGTAAACGATGCCGAAAACGCAATTTGCTGTTCAGATGGGCATGGGCACCGATCTAAAAGGACAGGACTATAGCAAGGCTGCTGCCCGCGCCGTGCACGATGCCTTGCACCGCAATTTCCTTGTCGCGGGTGCGGCCTTTGACCTGCCACTGGACGCGATGATCGTCCATATCCGCGTGGGTGTCGCCAATCCGGATGCCGTTGATTTGGAGATCGTCAAAGCCGAGGTGCCAGCGGGCATAGTCTCAGCCGAAGCTGTAAATGGTGGCCTTGAGGTAGAGATGATGGGCCACAAAACCCTGATTGCGAACGCAATCGTCACCGTTTCCTATGATGTGGAGATACCGTCATGAAGCCGCTTATCTGTGAACTTGGAATGGGCGCCGATGTACATGGCCATGACTATACCAAAGCTGCGTTGCGAGGCATTTCCGACGCCATCCGGCACAGTTCGCTGACAATTTTCTACAGTTACAAGCACCCCTCGGAAATGCGTGTAGATGTGACCATTGGTGTGCCAGCACCGGACAAAGTGGACAAAGAGGCCGTGGCATCCGCACTTCCTTTCGGCGACGTCAACGTCAGGGTCGTCAAGGGCGGACTTGACGACAAAGGCATGGGCGGTGCCGAAGACATCACACTGGCAGCAGTTGCCGTTGAGGCTTGGCTGGACACCGAAGGGCATGGATTCAAATTGGCAAACGATTGAGCTGACATGCGACAGCGAGAAGCTTGCACGATTTCCGGATCCGCTCTGAACATGTCATAACAAAAACTTCACTATCGGATCTTGACACCTGTAGGGGGGTTCCCCCCCTCCAACGCCTGCCAAACGAACCTACCTGGATATCTCCCCTGCCTGCACCGCTCGTCCGTGCACCGCCAAGGTTGCTGAAAACCTCTGACACCCAAACTTGCGGATTACACCCAGTACTCGCGCTTCGTAGGCAGCGTGACCGATCAAACGACACAGGTCGGACGCGTGGAACTGGCGGTTCGCAGTCGGGGCGGCTTGCATCTGTCTCAGCAATTCGCGCTCTTTGGGGTCCATGGCTGACCAGTCCCGCGTGTTCATCGGCCTACTCAGGCCACCCAAGCTGATGGGCTTGCCGATCATGTACGCCATGGTCTGGCTCTTCGGCTCGACGCTCCTGTTCCTCTGGGTGCAGAGCTGGGTGGTGGCTGTATTCGCGGGCTGGCCTGGCCGGCGCTCTGGAAGGCCGCAGACTGGGATCCGAACTTCCTCGATGTCCTGGTGATCACCCTGCAGGAAGGCTCGCAAGCTGCCGGTGCCGTTCTTCACGGGCGCGCTGGCTACCCTGGGCGCCGATGTAGAAGGCGGGGGTATCGAGCGCTCCCAAGAGCAGCGCCGGCTCCCGGTCGTGGTCATGGAAGAACAGAAGGACGGCGGTGCGCGCGTCAGCCTCCGGGTTCTCGGTAAAGACCCTGTCCGGCAGGCGCCGACTCTCGCAGCCGGTCACACCGATGTTTAGGAGGGTCTCGTCATCGGGCGACAATAGGATTGTCGGATAATTCACCGAATGAGTCAGGGCGGCGAAACAGGCGGCCTCGCGGCCTTTGCCGTAGCCCATGATGGCGCGGGGCGACTTCGGCCGTTACCTGGGTACCGCTCTGCCGCATCGCAGCTTCATCGAAGCGGCAGTCGGCGCACTGTGCAGCATGATAGGCTGGGCGACCGACGGCACTTTGGACGAACCCGTTGTTCGCAGCATAGCAACGAAGATAATAGTCAGTTGGTGAAAGTTTCCATGCTGAATGACCTGAAACAGCAAAGACCTTCGGCTAGCGGCAGACGGCACTGTAAACGGGCCGACAGGACGGAAAGGTGTGGTTGGGCATAATCGCAGTGTTGGAAAAGCTCTGTTGGTCACCTTGAGCCCGCAGGCAGCGATCAGATCGTCGCCCGCGAACTGTGTTTTTCAAGCCCGGTCAAGTGCCGAACGCATCGGACCACCGGAGCGCACGCGATTTTGGAACTAGGCCCAACCGAGCTGTTTCAGCGCATGACCATCGTTCCAGACCTTCGTCATGTGCGTGATCTTCCCACCCGCGAATTCCATGGCATAGACGTAGTCAGTCGCAACAGCTGCACCTGTCGGATCGACTGGCCCGCCTGGGCCGGTTTGTGAGCCGTGGAAAACTGCGAAAGCCAGCACAATGCTTCGGTCTTCGTCTGCTGCGAACCCCTTCAATTCGTAGTGGCCGTCGGGGATCGGCGTTAGCATGCCCTTCATCCATTCGGCATATGCCTCCAGCGTGTGCGTATCCTCCAGCGCGCCGGCTTGGCAGGAAAAGCTAGCATCTGCGGTGCAGAACTGCGCGCACCCGTCCCACCCTTTGCCCGTTTCACAGGCTTCGAAGAATGCTTTTGCATCTGTGATCATGCTCATCTGTTGGTCTCCTTGGTAAACTGCGGGGCCTTTCCCCGCGTCGTCCACTAAAGGTACGCAGCGAGCTGGCGCCGCGATATCGTGCAGATGAACCAATTGATGCAGGAGGGATGTGGGGTATGCTGCTACTACATTTGCAGGGGGTGGCATGACGGATCCGGCACAAACTGTTGAAACGCTTTCGAAAAGAGAAGCCGAGGTTGCTGCTGCTTACGCCGACGGAGCCAGCTACAAGGAAATAGCGCGAGAGTTGGGCATCTCGCCAACCACCGTCCGGTCGCATCTGCGCACCGTCTACAGCAAGCTCAACGTCACATCCAAGATCGCGCTGGTGCAGGCGCTTGTCGATCCCACGACCGTACCTACCGATGATCATGACAAGGCTGGCCTGGCCGCAGATCTGGCGCTTGAACTCGATGATGCGATAAGGCGCGAACGCACGCTGACACGTGTCCTGCGGATCATCAGTCAAAGCAGCGCGAATCTCAATGACGTGATCGACGAAGTGCTCGGACAGGCCCTCGAGATTTGTGAGGCCGAGTTTGGTATCCTATTGGAGCACCATGGGGATTTCGCGTTTACCGAAATGCGGTCCTGCAACATCAGCACGCCTTTCGCAGACTGGCTGGCGAGCCAAGGTTTATTCAATCCGGGGCCGGATACCGCGGTCGGCAGGGCCGCCAGATCGCTGAAGCCGGTTAGCATCGGCGATGTGGGTGCCGAGGACATCAGCCATGAAGAAAACCCGCTGCGCTTTGCGACGGTGAAGTTCGGCCAAGCGCGCTCACTGGCAGCGATCCCGATGACCTCCGGGGGACGTTTGATCGGCGTCTTCAGCGTCTACCGGACCCGTGTGCATCCGTTCAACGACCGCGCGCTCGAACTGGCGCAGGCTTTCGCCGATCAGGCGGCCATAGCGATCGAGAATGCCCGTCAGATCGGCGCGATGGAGGCGCGCCTGTCTCAGGCTGCCGCAACCCGCGAGGTTTTGGATGCAATCAGCATGTCGCGGGATGACGAAGGGCCTGTGTTCGACGCGATCCTCCGCAACGCCGCCAGACTGTGCAACGCGCCCATGGCGCGGCTGGAACTTGCTGACAGCGCACGCGAGACATATCGTTGCGTCGCAGCTTGGGGCGATGAGATGCGGTCATTCCGCGTGGGTGAGGTCATGCCGCTGGACCAGCCAAACGATCTGCCGACCTCAATTCGCGAGGGTGTTCTCCGCCACATTCACGATCTGTCAAAAACCGAACTCTATCTCGGTGGTAATCCAACCCGAAAAAGGATGGTCGAGGAAGAAGGATACCGGACCTATCTCTGCGTGCCGTTGATCGCAGCGGGCGTGAGTATCGGTGCAATTGTTCTCAGCCGCCGTGAAGTGGCTCCGTTCTCGGATGAAAGCATTGCCTTGGTGGAAAACTTTGCCAAACAGGCGGTGATCGCGATCGAGAACGTACGCCGGTTTCGCGAATTGCAGAATCGTCTCGATCGTTCCGCCGCCACGCGTGAAGTCCTGGAGGCGATCAGCAACGCAAGCGACGACGAACAGCCTGTGTTCGACGCCATTCTTGGCAACGCCCGCAAGCTCTGCGAAGCGCCTTTTGCCGCCCTCGTCCTTGGACGCCGGACCGACAGCCATCAAACCATGATCGCACATCACGGCGCCGTACAAAGCACGGAGGATATCTACAGTGCTCGCCGCGTGCCGATGGACCCGGAACGCTCCTTCGCCGCACGTGCCATCCTTGAGAAGCGGCCCATTCATCTGCCGAACATGATGGACACCGACGAGTACCGGGCGGGTATCCCGAATGTGGTGGAACTGTGCGATCTTCAGGGCATCCGCACTAACCTCTTTGTTCCGCTAATCAAAGACGGTGAGGGGATCGGCTGTTTCATCATCTTTCGTCACGAAGTCCGTCCTTACAACGACGAACAGATTGCGCTTGTCGAAACCTTCGCCACCCAAGCCGTGATTGCTCTGGAAAACATTCGACAGTTCCGGGAGCTGCGGACGCGGCTGGAGCGGGAGGCGGCAACAAAGGAAATCTTGCAGGTCATCAATCAACACCGCGATGATGAGATGCCGGTCTTCGACGTCATTCTAAATAATGCCATACATCTGTGCGGTGCGAGTGCAGGCGCTTTGGCCCTCGGCAAGAAGGGCGATCCGCATCAGCGCATGGCGGTCTCGCGCGGTGTCAGCGATGCGACGTTGGATGTGTATGCGCGCGGGGAGGTTTCGATGAACCCCGACATTTCGCTTTCAGCGAAAGCCATTCTGACGGGCAAAGTGGTCCATGTCGCGGACATGGCCGATACGGACGGATATCGAAGCGGCGTCTCACACTTCACGTCGGTCGTGGATGATACCGGCATTCGCACAAACCTGTTCGTGCCGCTGCTAACGTCGGAAGGCGGTGAAGGCGTTCTCATCCTGTTTCGGACGGAGGTTCATCCCTACACACCCGATGAGATTGCCCTGGTCGAGACATTTGCTTCTCAGGCTGCTATTGCGCTGGAAAATGTCCGCCAGTTCCGCAACCTGCAGAAACGTCTGGACCGCGAAGCCGCTACAAGTCGCGTCCTCGGTGCCATCAGTGCCTCCCGCGAAGACGATATTCCGGTCTTTCACACCATTCTGGAAAACGCCTGCCGCGTCTGCGATGCGCAGTCGGGTTTCATTACAGTGCTCGATGAGAGCGGGCAGTACCTGACTGGCCCGGCACAGTACGGGGTCGGCGCCCCTTTTCAATCCATGTTCGAAGACTGGACTGCAGACCTCGCCACATCGCCCCTAGGTGCCGCCCAATGCATCCGGGAGCGCCGCGTGATTGCGATCGACGATATCGTGGAGACCGATCTTTATCGCGAGGGCAATGTCGAGCGCGTCAATCAGGTCGATCTTGAGGGCATGCGAACCATCCTGTGCGTCCCCCTGCTGACCTCCGACACAGGGTTTGGCTCGATGATCCTTTATCGCAAACGGGTTCAGCCCTTTTCGAGTGACGATATAGCTATGGTTGAAGCCTTCGCGGCGCAGGCCGTCATAGCCATCGAGAATGCCCGTCAGTTCCGCGCGCTACAGGCGCGAACCTTAGAGGTTCAAGCCCTGAACGCTTCCTTGGAGGCCAAAGTCAGCGATCAGGTCACCGAGATTGAGCGAATGGGACGGCTGAAGCGGTTCTTGCCGTCAGCTGTGGCGGACACAATCGTCTCGTCCGGTTCCGAGCGAATGCTGCAAAGCCACCGCGCGCTGCTTGGCGTTCTATTTTGTGACATCCGGGGCTTTACCGCGTTCTGCGAGACGGCTGAGCCGGAAGAAACAATCGACGTGCTGCAAACCTATCATGAGGAAATGGGCAAACTGATAAATTTGCATGGTGCCGGTGTCGATCTTCGGATGGGCGATGGGGTCATGGTGCTATTCAATGATCCGATCCCATGTGAAGATCCCGCTGGCGACGCCGTTCGCCTCGCGATCGCCATGCGCGAAAGGATGGCCGACCTGTGCAGGATGTGGAAGCGCATGGGCTACAGGCTCGGCTTCGGAGTTGGCGTATCTTTAGGCTATGCAACGGTTGGCATGGTCGGCACCGAAGGCCGCTTTGACTACACGGCCTCTGGCACCGCAATTAACCTTGCGTCGCGGCTTTGCGATGAAGCCGGTGACGGGGAAATCCTTCTCAGTCCAAAGGCGAGCATCGCTGTCGAAGACGATTATCCTGTCGAGTCCCGAGGAGAGATCACTCTGAAGGGCCTCCGCGAACCGCTGGAGGTCTTCAAATTGGCCGAACCCGGCGTGTCTTAGCAAGCAATCGGCGTCTAGAAATAGCCTCACAATATTTTTTTGAGCCGGCAGTGGCCATTTGCCGGGTTGCAGCAATGGTCGGTCGAGAAAAGGCCGCAGTGGGCTCGCTGCCGCCATATGACGGTTTCGGTTGGTTGTTCTTTGTATGATCGGCCGCTTGCGAACCTGCCTGATGCACTTGTTTGCGCCGGCAGCAATTCGAGGTTTGTTGTGGCGGGTCCCAGGCTACTCGGACACTATGCGCAGACAACAGCCGTTCGCCCCGGAAGGTCGACCGGCCGCAAAGTCCGCAAATTGCCAGTGCATGCCCGGTGCAGCGAAAGGTCGCTCATACTATACCTGTCGTACGTAGATCACACGGCGAAGGTTTCTGAAGAGCGCGCTATGTCGAATACTGCAGACAAAACGAATGGCCGTGTTCTTGCATCAGCCCATCTCGAAACTAACGGAATTGAGTGGGCCACTTCAAACTACAAGCTTAAGATCGACCTCAATTCCGAAGCCGGCACTTCGCTTGCCAACTTGTTCAGAACCACCCTGCCTGCGTCCAGCCCCAAGAACCAATTCGAAACTCCGGTTAGAAAGCTCAGGTTCTGTTCACACAACAGAATTCCGGCACCTGCCAATGCCCGCTCCTTCAGGCACTCGGCCATGTGGTCGATGTTTTCAGGCTGGACGCCCTCAGAAGGTTCATCGAGAATAATCACCTGCGTGTCCTCGATCATGGTTCGGACAAAGGCCAGGATTTTTCGTTCCCCACCCGACATGGTTCCTGCTGGTTGGTCCAGCCGCTCGGCTAATCGGGGGAACCGGTCGAAATACGTTTCAGTTTCCTCCCGGGCATTCCCGAGCGTCAGGTTCTCCCTGACCGTCAGATCATCAAACACCATGGATGTTTGTGGCATGTAGCCTATACCCTGGCCCCGCCGGGCATGTGCGGGGAGGTCGCCAACTGAACGACCATTCAACCGGATGTCACCGTGAACTGGGTGAAGTCCACCCTGCACCAGGCGGGCAAGGGTGGTTTTGCCGACACCGTTCCGACCGAAAACACCAAGAACGCTTCCAGCCTCGATATGGGCGGACACATCGAACAGGACCTTGGTGTCGCGATAGCCTCCGGTCAGGGTATCGATTTCCAAGAGTGCGGTCATTTCGTTCCTCCGGCATAGACGACCTGAACGTCCGGGTTACTCCGCACCTTGTCGAACGTGTCAAAGGCCAGGACCTGGCCCAGATGCAGGACAAGAACCTTGTCCGAGATCGCCTCGACGATGCTCATGTCATGTTCGATGACGATTACGAGCCCACCCGTATCGGCCTGGTAGTCGCGCACCAGGTCTGTCATCAGGCCCGTTTCATCGGGGGACAGTCCTGCACATGGCTCATCCAGCAACAGAACCGGCGGTTCGGCAGCGATGGTCATTGCGTATTCCAGGAACTGGCGGTGCCCTTGGGGAAGGTGTTCGACGGGTTGGACCAGTTCTTCCTGAAGCGGAACCGAGGGATGCTCCAGAAGGTCTGCCAGTGGTTTTGACCGCCACTGAAATGTCGTTGGGCGGAACAGGTCGATCAGTCCTGCACGGTTCGCCATCATGGCAATCGACAGGTTCTCGGACACACTCATGGAGAAGAACACCGATGGCACTTGCAGTTTGCGACCGATGCCGACGCCAAGGGCCATGTGTGGTGGCCTGCTATCGATGCGGGTGTCGCCAAGCGAAATACTCCCGCTGGTCAGACGAAGATTGCCGGTGATGGTGTTTAGGGCGCTGGTCTTTCCTGCCCCGTTCGGCCCGATCACGCTGACGATGCCGGTTGCTGGGGTTTCGAAGGAAACACCGTTCAGGATGCGGACAACACCGATGCTGAGCTTAACATCGTCGAACTGGAGGCGAGATTTGGCAACGCCGTTCCTGGGCTTTGGAGCTACTATTGCCGGTTTTGGTACCGTTGTCCCAACTGGTCTGAAGCGTCGGTAGGCGGATTCCAGCAATTCCGCGATGCCGCCAGGGGCCTTCAAAACGACGAGAATGAAGGCCACGGCCATCAGGAGTTCCCAATAGGGGAAGCTGTCGCGCAACTCGGCAGAGGCCCAGCCGACGATCACGGCCCCGATCAGCGGGCCGAGAACGTGGAAGCGGCCTCCGACGGCAGCGAGGATCACCATCTCGGCGGAGAGGGCAAATCCGGTTGATGTCGGGGTCACAATGCCCTGATGCGAGGCAAAGAGCCCCCCGGCCAATGCCGTGAGAACGGCAGAGAACGCGAATACCGCCCCCTTGACGGCATGGGTCGGGAAGCCGAGCAATTGCAGGCGGGGTTCGTTATTCGCGACTGCCCTGGCGATCAAGTTCACCGGAAGCCGGTTCAGGATGAACAGGAGCAAGCTCACCGCCACAGTTGCAGTCACAATGACGTAGTAGAACCCGCCAAACGGGTCGAGGTTGCCGAGGCTCTGGAACCCGCTCATCCCGTTGAAGCCACCGGTCAGGTTGGTTGCCGTTCCGGCGATCTGTTCGGCAATCATCACCAAAGCCAGTGTGATCAGTGAGAAATAGGGTCCGCTTTCGTTGCGGCCCCTGAAGATCAGCGCGGCCAGTGCGAAGGCAAAAACTGCCATGATAACCAAAACACCAGCGGCAAGGGCAAGGTCCAGAACCAGACCGCCTTCGGCCCGTAGGGTGATGGCGGTAATATAGGCCGCGACGCCGAAGAACAGGGCCTGACCAAGCGGCAGCACCCCGGTCTTGCCCCAGAGAAAGCCGATCCCCTGGGCCGCGATGCCGTAGATCAGGTAAAGCCCGATCTGGTAGGCTGTGAAGTCCCCGAAAAGCTCCGGGATCAACAGCAGGACCGCCAGAAGCAGACTAACGGGAAGAAGAACGGATGCCATCAGGTTTCAACCAGAGAAAGAGGATTGAGAGGGTCAGCACGGCCAGATAGCCATAGGTCTGGCTGACGACAGCCCCGAGGAAGGACTGAGTGCCCGCGATGATTCCGGCACCGATACCAAGCCCTTCGAGGCTGCCGAGGCCACCAACAACAAGGGCAAAGAACGACCGGATCAGGTAGTCGAGGCCCATCATCGGTTCGATGCGGATGGTCGGGGCAAGGATCAATCCGGCCAGACCCGCAGTGCAGCAGCCGAAGATGAAGGCTCCGGCGGACAGACGGGCCGTGTTGATACCGATGGCCTCGGCCAAGTCCGGATTGCCGACCATCGCCTTGATCCGGGTGGCGACCTTGGATCGGGCATTCCACCAGTAGAGGGCAGCAAATCCGATGATGATGCCGATGATGACGGCGATGCGATAGGCGGGATAGTCGGAACCAAGAACGCTGAGAGTGCCGCTGATGGGTGGGCTGACGGACTGATAGCCGCGTCCGAAGATCAGTTCCACGGCCTCACGCAGCAGAATGGCAATGCCCCAGGTCGCCAGAAGGCTGTCAAACATCCGGCCATAGAGGTGGCGGATGACTACCCGCTCCAAGATGAAGGCGACGAACGCCACGGTCAGCAGGCAGACGGGGAGTTGTAGCCAGCCGGGCAGACCCAGCGACGATGTGATGACCGGAGCATAGGCCCCGATCATCACGAATTCCCCATGCGCCATGTTCATGATCCTGAGCTTGCCAAAGACAATGGCCAAGCCCAGGGCGACCAAAGCCAAGGTGCTGATCTGCCAGGCCAAATTGAGGATGAGAACAGACGTCATGGGTGGGAGGTCAGTTCGAGCAGGCTTCGGACGACGCCACGTTGTCGAACGACGCGACGATGTTGAACGCCCCGCCGCTGCCATCGGCGAGATAGATCGTCTGCGCCATATGATGCCCCGTCAGGGTGTTATCACCTCTCGGGGTGGTCCATGTGGTGCCTTCTGCGGCGGCATCCATGGCAGCAACGTCAAGGCTGCCTGCCTTGTTGGCCAGAGCGGCCAGCAGCATCAGACCCTCATAGGCCGACTGTCCCAGACCATTCAGAGCCGGTGCATCTGCCCCGTATGCAGCCGAGTAGTCGGCTGCGAAAGACGCTGCCCCTTCGGTCTCGATAGAAGCGAAATAGCCGGAAGATGAGAATAGCCGATCCGCATTGTCCGCACCGATACCGGCGAGGGTGTTTTCTTCGATCAGGGTGCCCAGGCGAATGGCCCGTTCATCCAGTCCGAAGCCTGCGAAGCTTACGTTGAAGCCTACGGAACCGCCACCCACAAGGGTGATCAGCACCGCGTCGGCACCGCTTTCCTTGATGCGCTGAAGCGAAGAGTCGAACTCAGCAACCGTGAAGGGGACGTATTCCTCACCCACGACCTCACCACCTGCATCGGCGATATAGCCTTTGGCCAAGGCGTTGGTGTCACGGGGCCAGTTATAGTCATGGCCGATCAGATACCATTTTGACACGCCCTCTTTTTCGGCGAGGTGGGGTATGACAGGGGCAAGCTGCTGGCTCGGGGTCTCACCAGTGATGTATAGCCCGTCCGCACAGGAATTGCCCTCATAGACCGGTGTGTAAACATACGGGACCTGCCCGCCAAATCGCCCGATCAGGGCTTCACGTACCGCCGAGTCATGCATGCCTACAAAGGCTTGGGCACCTTCCCCTTTCCACAGCCGCAACGCGGCCTGAGTGGCTTCTGCCGGGGGCACACCGACATCGGCGAAGACCAGTTCGATCTGTTCGCCATTGATACCGCCGCTTGCGTTGATCTTCTCTGCCGCCAGTTTGGCCGAATTCCTTGTGGACGGCCCGAAGAGGCCCGCCGGTCCGGAATCGGGCACCAGCACCCCGACCTTGATGTCGGCGGTGGCGGATACGGTTCCGAGTGTCAGGGCCATTGCGGCACTGGCCAAGAGTTTCGTCGTTGATTTCAACATGAGTTCCTCCCTTTGTTGAAAATGGCGTCTATTGCGCCATTGCTTTTTCTACCGCCCGTGCCAGGGCCAGTAGCGACCGGTCCTTTCCGGGCAGGGCATCAAACTCGATGCCGACCGGAAGACCCGAAGACACAGGGCATGGAAGTGAAATGCCGGGAGTGCCGACATTTGATCCCAGGTCGGTATTGCGGATGTAAGTCGGGAAGGTCGGGACCTGGTCACCGTTCAGTGTGACAGTTTCGTCCTGCCCGATGGGCCTGGCAGGCAGGGGCGTCGTCGGGAAGACGATCGCGTCCAGCCCGTTCGCCTCAAAAACCTGACCGTAAATTTGACGCATCGCCGGGCGATGCACATCCAGTGCTGCACGGTAGGCGGCTTCCGGCATCGCCTCATCCCCAAGCTGGCTGCCGATGGCCCCGGCCACATCCGGTGATCCAATGCCAGCAACCAGTGTTTCGAAGGATACGTCCGGGGCGTGTTTGGCCAGATAGGCCGGAAGGTCGCGCATGACTTCGTAGAACACGACCGGGAAACTGAAGGCTTCGTTATGCGGCCAGATCGGCTCAAAGTTGACATCGACCAACTTGGCTCCTGCAGAAGATAGCAAGGAAAGCTGTGCCTCGACCGCTTCGGCGACCGCCGGGTCGAGGTTGTCAAAGAACATCTGCCGGGGAACGCCAAGCGTGACATTGGTCAACTCGACACTGGCAATATCGGCGTTGTCGCCCGATAGAACGCTGTCAAAGAGAGCGATATCGCGAACGCTTCGAGCCAGAGGGCCGACTGTATCGCGGGTGTGCGAGATCGGAACAACACCGCCGCCGTCATAGCGCCCGGTCGTCGGACGGAAGCCAATTACGCCACAGAGAGCCGCAGGAATACGGCAGGACCCGCCGGTATCCGTGCCCAGACCTGCGGGGAAAATTCCGGCGGCAATGGCGGCTGCGGTGCCACCCGATGACCCACCGGGGATCATGGCCGGATTGTTCGGATTGCGCACGGCCCCGGTAACCGCGTTGTTTGACGTGATGCCGAAGGCCAGTTCATGCATCGCGGCCTTGGCCCCGATGAAGCCGCCCGCCTGGTTGATCCGCTGGACAACACCGGCATCTGTGGCTGGGGTATGGTCCAGAAGAGCCTTCGTGCCACCGGAGGTCGGGTAGTTCGTTGTGTTGATGTTGTCCTTGGCCACGACCGGCAGACCGGCCAGTGCCGCCCCTGGGTGGGTCTCAAAGGCTTTGGTTGCCGTCCGGACGACGTGTTCCTCATCGAAACTCTGAACCGCATTCAGGTCCGAGTGTTTCGCGGCCCGATCAGCCAAAGCCTCGGCATATTCTGCCGCAGAAACCGATCCATCCCTGATCGCAGCCACCGTGGCGACCGCATCCAAACACTCCAAATCCAGCGACATCCTTGCCTCCCTGATGATTGGAGAACAGAATAGAAACTGGCAGGATCAGTTGCCTATCATCACAAATGATGATTTTTCTCGGCCAAGAACTGAGCCAATTGAGTGCGCCGGTTCAGCGCCGATTTTCGGAAGATGGATGCAATATGGGAGCGAAGCGTGGGTTTGGAAAACCCGAGTTTGCCGCAGATTTCGTCATCGGTGAGCCCCGTGACCAGGAGGTCGGCCACTTCGGCCTCCCGAACCGTGAACCCCAAATCATTGGCGATCTGGGCAAATCTCAGGGACGGTAACTGCTCGACCGCGCTCTTCGCCCGGATCAGGGCATTGACTAGGCTCGGCCCAACAGCATCTACGATCTGGGCCTCCCTGGGTGTAAAGTCCTCACGGTTCGCCCCACGCCATATCCGGAGGTCCCCAATATTGTCGCCCCTGTCATAGGCAAAGTAGTTCATGCCGTAACAAAGACCGTCCTGTTTCAGAAAATCGTTGAAGAATTCGGTCTTGACCAGACGGTCATGCCGCATCACCTCGCTGACAGGTGTTGCCTTCTTTCGTTTTTGCAGTGTTGGCGTGATCGGGTCATGAAACTGGAAGTAGCTTTCGTACCTGCGCAGGTTGTCGTCCGTCATGTTGATCTGGACGCAGGACACAAACTTCCGCGCATCGTCGTCCCAGATGTAGGATGCGAAATAGTCGGCTTTCAGCAGGTCGAGCATCTTCTGACCCACACGCCGACGGACCTCATAATGGTCGAACTCGCCACTCAGGTCTCGCATGATCGAAAAGATCAGGTCAGCTTCTTCATCCGTCAGATTCACGGTCTGGATTCCGATTGAAAGCCACTTATTGTTTCAACAACATGGCCCGCAGGCAAGGGTCACTTGATTGATGAGCAAAAACCAAATTATTTCAGTGAGCCCTTCTAAAGCGGACCTCTGACAGCTAGACGCCAATGGCGGAAGGGTCCCGCTCCTTGTTAAATGATCCTGATTGCAGAGAAAGGATGATTTGAATTTCGCCCCTCTGTTGGGCGTTCAATGACCGCTCTGGCGACACATGCTACTTTACAGCGAGAACCATGCCGCGCCCGCAAGCATTTTCTGCGTCAGCAATAGCCGCATGAGAGTATGGCAGGAAGGTCCCGCATAGCGGACATCCGGCCTGATGTGCAGGATATGCCGCTCAAAAGTGCCTGCCGAGACTTGATGCAGGACGGTGAAACCATTGCGCTATAAATACTCAAAACTTCAAGTTTTTGCACACATCAAGCCGCACCAATCTGGCGCCCTTCTCCCCCTCGCACGCGGATTTGCGCAGACTGGGGCAAAATGCGCAGTCTCCGTCGATTGAAACGCGGCGCGCGCCCATGTATGGGGAGCCTGTCAAATCAGAGTAACCGGTGTCGGACCCCTGGTCCGATTCCGCCGCGCCGCAATGGATGTGGCAACACACTCTCGGATCGCACGCCCCAGGAAAGGCTAGAAAAGGTAAGAGAATATGGCTGATAAAATGAACTCCGACATATTGTATACCATTGTAGACGAAGCGCCGGAGCTGGCCAGCGCCTCGTTCCTGCCGATCATCCGCAAGTTCGTTTCGGCGGCGGATATCACCGTTGGAACCCCCGATATCTCGCTGGCGGGCCGCATCATCGCGACCTTCCCGGAAAACCTGACCGCCGATCAGCGCCAGTCCGACGATCTGGCCGCCCTGGGCGAGCTGGTGAAGACGCCCACCGCCAATGTGATCAAGCTGCCCAACATCTCGGCCTCGGTGCCGCAGCTGGTGGCCGCGATCGAGGAATTGCAGAACCAGGGTTACGACATCCCGTCCTATCCCGAGGCGCCCGCCACGGATGCGGAAAAGGAGATCCGTGCGCGCTATGACGCGATCAAGGGCTCGGCGGTGAACCCGGTCCTGCGCGAAGGCAACTCGGACCGTCGTTCGGCCAAGGCGGTCAAGAGCTATGCGCAGAAGAACCCGCATTCGATGGGGGAATGGGTCTCGACCTCGAAAACCAAGGTCAGCTCGATGCCGGGCAACGATTTCTATGCCAACGAGAAATCGGCCACCATCACCGCCGCGCAGGCGGGCAAGGCGCGGATCGAGTTCATCGGCGCCGATGGCAGCGTGACCGAGCTGAAGAAGAACTGGCAGCTGGACGAAGGCACGGTTGCCGATGCGACGTTCATGTCGGTCAAGGCGCTGGGGGCCTTTCTGGCTCATGCCATCGAGGACACCAAGGCCGACGGCACCATGTTCTCGCTGCATATGAAGGCCACGATGATGAAGGTTTCGGACCCGATCATCTTTGGTCACGCGGTCAAGGCCTGGCTGGCGCCGGTGTTCGAGAAATTCGGCGACCGCATGGCGGCGCTGGGGGTGAACCCGAATTCCGGTCTGGGCGACCTGCTGGAGCGGGTGAAGGGCGACGCCGAGATCCTGGCCGCCATCGAGGCGGTCAAGGCGGATCGTCCGGCCATGTACATGGTCGACAGCGACAAGGGCATCACCAACCTGCACGTGCCGTCGGATGTGATCATCGACGCCTCGATGCCCGCCGTGATCCGCGCGGGCGGCAAGGGTTGGGACCAGACCGGTGCCAAGGGCGACACCAATTGCGTGATCCCCGACCGCTGCTATGCGACCGTCTATGACGAGACCATCAACTTCTTCAAGGCCAACGGCGCGCTGGACGTGACCACCGCCGGGTCGGTGGCCAACGTTGGCCTGATGGCCCAGAAGGCCGAGGAATACGGGTCGCACCCGACCACGTTCGAGGCGCCCGCAGACGGAACCATCCGTATCGTGCTGGCCAATGGCGACGTGCTGCATTCGCATGCGGTCGAGGCGGGCGATATCTGGCGCGCCTGCACCGTCAAGAAGGCGCCCATCGAGAACTGGATCCAGCTGGCGATGGACCGTCAGCGCCTGACCGGGTCCGAGGCAATCTTCTGGCTGGACGCAAATCGCGCCCATGACGCGCAGCTGATCGCTTATGTCAAACCGGCGCTCGAAGCCGCGGGCGTGGCCGACAAGTTCCAGATCCTGGCCCCGCGCGAGGCGACGGCGCAATCGCTCAAGACCATCACCGCCGGCAAGGACAGCATTGCCATCACCGGCAACGTGCTGCGCGATTACCTGACCGACCTGTTCCCGATCCTGGAGCTGGGCACCTCGGCCAAGATGCTGTCGATCGTCAAGCTGATGCAGGGCGGCGGGCTGTTCGAGACCGGCGCCGGCGGCTCGGCCCCGAAACACGTGCAACAGCTGGTCGAGGAAAACCACCTGCGCTGGGATTCGATGGGGGAATTCTGCGCACTGGGGGAAAGCCTGAACTTCCTCGCCGACAGCCGGGGCAATGCCAAGGCCGGGGTGCTGGGCCGCGCCGCCGAGGCGGCGACCCAGGGCATTCTGGATTTCAACCGCAGCCCCAGCCGCAAGGTGGGTCAGCCCGACAACCGCGACAGCCATTACTGGTTCGCCCGCTACTGGGCCGAGGCGCTGGCGGCGCAATCCGACGATGCCGAACTGGCCGCCGAGTTTGCCCCTCTGGCGAAGGCGCTGGCCGATGGCGAACAGGCGATCCTGACCGAACTGGCCGCAGCCCAGGGCAAATCCGCCGATATCGGCGGCTATTACAAGCCTTCGGCCGAGAAGAAGGCGGCGATCATGCGGCCGTCTGCGACGCTGAACGCGATCATCGGCTGAGCCTGACTGGCAAAAAAATTTCGGCGCGGGGGCAATCCCCGCGCCTTTTTTCATGTCCCGTACGAAAGGTATGCACGGGCGTGGTACCGATCCTCCTGTCACCTTGCAGAACGATGCTGTTCAGAAGGGGCCAGCGCATTGCATCAGGATGGCCGCTGGGGTCAGTCGATTTCGTGCGCGCCCTTGATCAAGGATTGAAGGGTGTAAATCAGCACCGCCGCCCCAATCGCTCCTACGCCTGCTATCCCGAGCAGAAGAATGATATCTATTGGGCCGCCCATATCGGCCAGGTGCGAGTGGGTCATGAACAGCACAAACCAGACCGCGGCAACTGCGCCGAAGGGCATCGAGAGTTGAGCAAGCAGAAACTTGGTCCAGCTAACCTTACGATCACGGACAAGGACGTAGAGATAGGCCACCGTTACGATGATTGCCGCACCGACCATCGACCAGAAGAGCCAGCGCCCAAAGATCTCTTGGAAAACGGCTAGAAGTGTCTCGAATGTCAGGTCTTTCATCGCCGTGACTCCTCTTTAGGCGCGACCGCGCAGCATCGCGTTGTAAGTTGCTTTCAAAGCGACTTCCTTCATCAGCCAGCTGACCCAAAGCTCTTCGAGAGGAGCGATCAAACCCGGGAAGGAGGGCACCAGATCATTGTTGTAGTCGAATTCGATCAGCATTGCGCGCCCGACCCTGGTGATCAGCGGGCAGGACGTGTAGCCGTTGTAGGTTTCGGTCGGCTCGGTGCCGGCGATGGCAGACAATAGCCCATCCTCGACCACCGGGACCTGCCATTTGACACTTGCCGCCGTCTTGCCCTTTGGGACGCCTGCCACATCTCCAAGCGCCCAGACCTCGGGGTGGCGAAGGTGCCGCAATGTCAGGGCGTCCACTTCGACCCATCCCTGATCGGTCCATTTATCTGTCCAGGACAGATCGGATTGCCGGATCACATCGGGCGCGCGCTGCGGAGGAATGATGTGGATGTAGTCATAGTCTATCTCGACATCGAAGCCGTCTTAGTCCGCGAAGATTGCGCGTTTCCGACCTGCGTCGATGGACTGCAATTTGTGATGCATCCGGGTCTCTATCGCTCGGTCGGCAAAGAGCATCCGCACCTTTTCGGCGACGATCGGTACGCCAAACAGCGCCCCCTGCGGCGCGGCGTAGACGAACTCTGCTTTGCTCCGGTTGCTGGCCCGGCGCGTGATGTCATCAATCAGAAACGTGTGCTTTAGGGGCGCGCCCGCGCATTTCATCTCGGTTTCGGGCCGCGTGAAAAGACCAACGCCTCCGGTTTCGCTGAATTTCGACGCTGCCTGCCATGTTTTTTCAGCATATTCCGGGCCTGCATATAGCGCCCCGATCCCATCCCGACCGACCATATCCAACGAGAACCCTTCGATCGCGTCATTATCGAGAGCAAGCCCAGGTGCTGCCACAAGATAATCGTACTGAAGCGTCTGTCCGTCTGCCGTCGCTACGGTTTTTGCAACGGGATCAATGGCCACCGCCGCCTCTTGGATCAGTCTCACCTCGCTAGGAAGCCAATCCGTTGTCCTTGAAACGACGTAACCTGCGGGCTTCAGACCGGCGGCGACGAGTGAGAGACCAGGTTGGTATAGATGCTCTTTGCGCGGATCGACAAGCGTGATCTGGGCGCCGACAAGGTGGCGGACCAGCCTGTTGGCGAGCGCTGTCCCGCCGGCGCCCGCGCCGATGATCACGATCCGGGCCTTTGTGGTAATCTGAGCCTGAACCGGGGCCGGCTCGGAGATGGCCGCTATTGCGGCGCTTCCAGCAGCCAGCTTCAGGAATTTTCGACGTGACGGGCAGTTACGTGTAACTGCTTCATAGGTTCTCCTCCTATTTTGATCCGCGACTCCTTACCCTTGCGCGCCTTGCTCGCCGACTTGTGTCAGGTGTGCCGGGCAGGAAACGAGCAGATCACGACTCGGCAGCTGGAAAAACGCATGCAAGAAAATACATATGTTTAGCGAAGCGTTGTCGATATAGATCAAGCAGGCGCCGGGATCAGGCGGGGGCCGGCCACACTGCTGCCAGAGCGTTGGTTGCTCTGATTGCGATGTGCTGCAGAGCGGTGGAAAAGCTTTAGCGGTTGAGTGTGCCCCGGTCCCGCAGGCCGGGGCCGATGAGGGAACTGGTCGGCCGGACAGGACCGGGTTTAGAACTCAATTTCGGTGCCAACATTGGCGGCGCGGGCGCGGTCGACGACGGTCGCGGCGACGGCAAGGTCCTGCAAACCGACGCCTGTCCCGTCAAAAAGGGTAATCTGCGCATCGGAGATACGGCCCGGGTTGGTCCCTTTGATGACAGCGCCGATCTGCGTCACGTCAGCCGCCTGGATCAGGCCCTGCGCCACCGCGTGCTGCGCCTCGCCGATGCTGATGGATTGCGCGACCTCGTCCGTGAATACGCTGGCGCGGGCCAGCAGGGCGGCCTCGACCTCTTGCTTGCCTTTGGTGTCGGTTCCC
>NZ_JBXWRR010000017.1:0-62186 GCF_059613025.1 Ruegeria sp. BHSC223 | reverse complement strand
GGGAACCGACACCAAAGGCAAGCAAGAGGTCGAGGCCGCCCTGCTGGCCCGCGCCAGCGTATTCACGGACGAGGTCGCGCAATCCATCAGCATCGGCGAGGCGCAGCACGCCATTGCCCAGGACCTGATCAGGCAAAGCGACATCGTGCAACTGGGTGAAGTGATCAACGGCACCAACCCCGGCCGCACCTCGGACAACCAGATCACCCTCTTCGACGGCACCGGAGTCGGCCTGCAGGACCTTGCCGTCGCCGCGGCCGTCGTCGATCTGGCAGTCAAACGCGGTATCGCCATCGATGTGGATTTCTAATCAGTAGTCATCCACGTAAATGATCCGTTGCAGGCGTCACCATTGGTGGCGCCTGTATTCGTTTGAGAGGTGCCGCAGGCACCCTCATGTCTCGTCAGGGTATCACCCAAGACCCCGCCAATCATAGACAGAATCCAGCGCGGGCGGGCAATCTGCAACCAATAGAAACCTGTAGATGTGGTGAGCCCCAGTGACCAAGATTGACCAGATCGAGACCCTGATTCTCGACATCCCCACCATTCGTGGTCACGTGCTTTCGATGGCCACGATGCGCACGCAAACTGCCGTACTCGTCAGGGTCAAGTTCTCGGACGGCTCCGAAGGCCTTGGCGAAGGCACGACGATTGGCGGGCTGAGCTACGGACCGGAAAGTCCTGAAGGCATCCAGTCGGCGATCGAGACCTATATCGCGCCTGCGCTGATTGCCCGGGATGCGGACGATGTGAATGGCGCGATACAGCTCATCGACAAGCTGGTGAAGGGTAACCGCATTGCCAAGACAGCTGTCGAGATCGCCCTCTGGGACGGGTTGGGCAAGCGCTTGGGCGTGCCGGTTTCGCAACTTTTTGGCGGGGCCGTTCACGAGCGTCTGCCGGTCGCCTGGACGCTGGCCTCGGGCAATTCCGACACCGACATTGCTGAAGCGCATCAGATGATCGAAAGCCGCCGCCACAACATCTTCAAGCTGAAGATCGGCAAGCGGTCTGTCCGCGAGGACGTGGCCCATGTGGCACGGATCAAGCAGGCGGTCGGTGACGCGGCCAGCGTGCGCGTGGATATCAATACCGCATGGTCCCTGCAGGACGCCCGCTGGGGTCTGAAAGGGTTGCAGGATGCCAGGTGCGAACTGGTCGAACAGCCGGTGCCCGCCCGCTATCGCGCCGCCATGGCCGAACTGGCCAAGGGCTACGAGATCGCCGTGATGGCGGACGAGGCACTGAATGGCCCCGAGGATGCGCTTGAGGTTGCTTCGGCTCGCGCAGCCGATGTGTTTGCCGTCAAGATCGGCCAGTCGGGTGGGCTCAAGCGTGCATCTGAAGTCATCGCCATCGGGCAGGCGGCAGGACTGGGCCTTTACGGTGGCACGATGCTGGAAACCGGCCTGAGCACCGCCGCGGCGCTGCAGCTGTTCTCGACCGTCGAAGATCTGGCCTGGGGCACCGAACTCTTCGGCCCGCTCCTGCTGACCGAAGACATTCTCGCCGAGCCGATCATCTACCGCGATTTTTGTGTCGAGATCCCCAAAGGCATCGGCATCGGCGCAAAGCTCGACCAGGACAAGATCAATTTCTTCCGCCGCGATGGCGGGCGGACCATGAAAGCCGTCGCCGGAGAATAAGCCCACGACACGGATATCAAACCCCGCCAAAGCGCGTTCCAAAGCGCCGAGGCAGTCAGGAGGAGGACCACACATGTTCACCCAATCCAATCTCGATGAATTCGAAGCGCGGCTTGATGGCGCGATCCAGGACGACCCGGAAAACGGCATCTTCCGCTGCCGCCGGGACATCTTCACCGACGAAGAGCTGTTCGAGCTCGAGATCAAGCACATCTTCGAAGGCAACTGGATCTACATGGCGCATGAAAGCCAGATCCCGAACCCGGGCGACTACTTTACCCTGACCATGGGCCGCACGCCCGTCGTCATCACCCGCGACAAGGACGGCGAGCTGCACGCGCTGGTCAACGCCTGTTCGCACCGTGGTGCGCAGCTGTGCCGCTTCAAGCGCCGCAACCAGAAGACCTTTACCTGCCCGTTCCACGGCTGGACCTTCTCCAACACAGGCAAGCTGCTCAAGGTCAAGGACCCCAAGGGCGCGGGCTACCCCGAGCAGTTCAACAAGGACGGTAGCCATGACCTGACCAAGGTTGCCCGATTCGAGAACTACCGTGGCTTCCTTTTCGGCTCGCTCAATGCCGATGTGAAGCCGCTGGAGGAATACCTCGGCGAAGCGCGCAAGATGATCGACATGATCGTCGATCAGGCCGACGAGGGTCTGGAAGTGCTGCGCGGTTCGTCCACCTACACCTATGACGGCAACTGGAAGCTTCAGGCCGAAAACGGTGCGGACGGCTATCACGTGTCCGCCGTGCACTGGAACTATGTCGCCACGACGGCTCACCGGACCGATGACGGCAAGGAAGACAACATCAAGGCGACCGACGCGTCCAAATGGGCCAAGCAGCGCGGCGGCTTCCACGCCTATGAGAATGGCCACATCCTGCTCTGGACCGAATGGGCCGACCCGACCAACCGCCCCGGCTATCCGCGTCTGGAGGAATGGACCGAGAAGTACGGCAAGACCAAGGCCGAATGGATGGTGGGAGTGCTGCGCAACCTCTGCCTCTATCCCAACGTCTTCCTGATGGACCAGTTCTCCAGCCAGATCCGCGTCTTCCGCCCCGTCTCGGTCGACAAGACCGAGGTCACGATCTACTGCATCGCGCCCAAGGGCGAGAGCCAGGAAGCGCGCACCCGCCGCATCCGGCAGTATGAGGATTTCTTCAACGCCTCGGGTATGGCAACGCCGGACGACACCGAAGAATTCCGGGCCACGCAGCGTGGCTACGCTGGCGCATCGCATGCAAAGTGGAACGACCTGACACGCGGCGCAACCCAGTGGATCGAAGGCCCGGATGAAGACGCCAAGGCCCTGGGCATCAACCCGGTTCTGTCCGGTGCCCGCACGGAAGACGAAGGTCTCTTCGTTATTCAACACACCAACTGGTCTGAACGCATGGGCGAGGCCATTGCCAAGGAACGCGAAACAGCACCCCAGGCGCGTACCGCGGCCGAGTGAGGAGGAAAAGACATGAATACCGCAACACTTGATCGAAATGATGCCGCCACAGCCATGAGTTACGACGAAATCCAAGCCTTCCTCTTCGCAGAGGCCCGTGCGCTGGACGATCGTGAGTGGGACGCCTGGCTCACCTTCTACCACAAGGACTGCCCGTTCTGGATGCCGGCGTGGGACGACTACGACACGCTGACCGAAGATCCCCAGAACGAAATGTCTCTTATGTACTACCCCAACAAGCAGGGGATCGAGGACCGAGTGTTCCGGATCAAGACAGATCGATCATCGGCGACGTCCCTGCCGGAACCGCGCACCAATCACTACCTTTCTGGTATCGAGGTGCTGAGCCGTGAGGGCAGCGAAATCAAGCTGCGTTTCAACTGGCAAACGCTGAGCTATCGCTACCATGAGACCGACACCCATTGGGGCACCTCGTTCTACACGATCGACACCAGCGGGCCGAAGCCGCTGATCACCGACAAGAAGGTGGTCCTGAAGAACGATCACATTCACCACGTGATCGACGTCTACCACGTCTGATCCCCGTTCTCCGGGAGACTAAAAACCTCCGCGCATCCACGTCAGGGTGCGCGGCCAAGGGAGGAGCATGCCATGACGACCTACAACATTGCCCTGAATTTCGAAGATGGCGTCACGCGCGTCATCCAGTGCGATGACGATGAGAAGGTGACCGACGCGGCCTTCCGTCAGAAGATCAACCTGCCGATGGACTGCCGGGACGGCGTTTGCGGCACCTGCAAGTGCTTTGTCGAAAAGGGCGAGTACGAGCTTGAGTTCTACATGGACGAGTCGATGAGCGACGAGGAGGCCGAACAGGGCTATGCGCTCACTTGCCAGATGACCCCGGAAAGCGACTGCGTCGTGCGCGTCCCTGCCTCGTCCGCCATCTGCAAGACCGCGCCCGAGGCCGTGGAGGCCGAAGTACAGGGCGTCGACAAGCTCTCCGAGACCTCCTTCGGTCTGCGGGTGAAACTGTCAAAGCCGATCAACTTCCTGCCGGGCCAGTATGTGAACCTGACAGTCCCCGGTACGGACAAACACCGGTCCTATTCTTTTTCGTCCGCACCGGGCGCGCAGGAAGCAACCTTTCTGATCCGCAACCTGCCCGGCGGTGTCATGAGCACCTATCTTGGCGAACAAGCGAAGCCTGGCGACGCTCTGACCGCAACCGGTCCGATGGGTGCCTTTTATCTGAGGCCAATCGAGCGCACGCAGGTTTGGCTCGCCGGTGGCACCGGTCTGGCGCCGTTCCTGTCGATGCTGGAACAGGTGGCCGAGCAGGGAGCAGAGCACCCGATCACGCTTTATTATGCCGTGACCCGCGCCGCCGACCTCGTGGAACTGGACCGCGTCAACGCGCTTGCTGAAAAGATCGGCAACGTCACCGTGATCACCATTCTGGCCGCCGAAGAAGACGCGCATGAGCGCAAGGGGTTCGTGACCGATCACCTTAGCGGCGACGACCTGCACGATGGGGATTGCGACGTCTATCTGTGCGGCCCGCCGCCCATGGTCGATGCCGTGCGCGCGCATTTCGGGAAACTGGGCGTCGAGCCTGCGAATTTCTACTACGAGAAATTCAACCCCACCGAAGAGAAGGCCGAAGCGGCATGACACGCCGGTTCGACGATAAGGTGATGGTCGTCACCGGCGCGGCACAAGGTATCGGCCGCCGCGTCGCCGAACGGGCGGCCAGCGAAGGGGCGCGGGTTCTGATCGTGGACCGCTCGCCCGCCCGCAAGGACGTCGTCGCGGTGATCCGCGAAAATGGGGGTGAGGCCGAGGCGATCTCGGTCAACCTCGAGACCTGGAGCGGTTGCGAAAAGGCGATGCAAAAGGCCTGTGACCTATGGGGCCGCATCGACATCCTGATCAACAATGTCGGCGGAACGATCTGGGCCAAGCCCTTTGAGCACTACGAGCCCAAGCAGATCGATGCAGAAGTGCGCCGTTCGCTGTTTCCGACACTCTACTGCTGCCGCGCCGCCATTGAACGGATGCTGCCGCAAGGCTCAGGTACAATCGTCAACGTGTCGTCCATTGCTACGCGGGGTCTGAATCGGGTGCCTTATGCGGCGGCCAAGGGGGGGGTGAACGCGATCACCGCAAGCCTGGCCTGGGAAGTGGCAGAACGCGGCATCCGCGTCGTGGCAACAGCCCCGGGCGGAACCGAGGCCCCGCCACGTGTCGTGCCGCGCAACCCCAACGCCGAAGAAGAACAACGCGAAGACTGGTACCAGACCATCGTCGACCAGACGATCCAGTCCTCGTTCATGAAACGATACGGAACGCTCGACGAGCAGGCAGGTCCGATCCTGTTCCTGGCGTCGGACGATGCTGCCTACATCACCGGGGTCACCGTCCCGGTCGGTGGGGGCGACTTAGGATAGGCCCTGAGGAGGGGTCATTAACCAACTGGAGGAAATCCAAAGTGAAACGCGCAATCCTGGCGGCCCTCGGGTTCGCCACCAGCTTTGCTATGCCTGCTGTGGCAGAAGAAGACATCAAAGTGGGGCTTTTGCTCCCTTTCTCGGGCGTCTACGCGTCGCTCGGCAATGAAATCGAGACCGGCTTCAACCTCGGTCTGCAACAGTTCGGTTCCGAGACCGATGTCACTTTCGAAATCGCCCGCGAAGACACCGAGGTGAAGCCGCCTGTCGCGCTTGGCAAGGCCAAGAAACTGATCCTGCAAGACAAGGTCGATGTCATGGTCGGGATCGTCAGTTCCGGTGTTCTGGGCGCGGTGCGCGACATGGTGCATGGCGCAGGTGTGCCGCTGATCGTGGCCAATGCCGGCAATGACGAGGCCACCGGTGCCTCTTGCTCGCCTTTCATCACGCGGATGTCGTTTTCCAACGGCCAGATCAACCGTCCGATGGGCACCTGGATGGCAGAGCAGGGCGTGAAGAAGGTGTTCACGCTTGCGCCTGACTACGCCGCCGGTCGCCAGATGATCGATGCCTTTGCCGAGACCTTCACCGCCGCAGGCGGCGAGATCGTCGGGCAGGAATTCACGCCGTTCCAAAAGACGCAGGACTTCGGTCCCTATCTCGCCCAGGCCAAGGCCAGCGGTGCGGATGCGGTCTACGTTTTTTATGCAGGCGGCGAGGCGATTTCCTTCGTCAAGCAATATGACAGCTTTGGTTTGAAAGCCGAACTCCCCCTCTATGGCTCGGGTTTCCTGACCTCACCGCTTTATGTGAATGCGCAAGGCGAGGCCGCCAAAGGCGTCATCACAGCGCTGCACTACGCTCCGACCATCGACAGCGAGGCGAACGCTGCTTTCGTGGCCGCCTTCACCGAGGAAACCGGCCGCACTCCGTCGGAATTTGCTGTCCAAGGTTATGATGCTGCTCGCGCGCTGATTGAGGCGACAAAAACAGGCGCAACCGACCGTGCATCTTTGGCAAATGCCCTGCGCCAGGTCAGCTTTGAGGGGCCGCGCGGTCAGCTCTCGATCGACCCCGCGACCAACAACATCATCCAGCCAATCTATGTTTACGAGACCGTCGCTGGTGAAGGTGGACTTACGCAGAAGGTTCTCGCTCAGCTCCCCGCGGAAGCCGATCCGACCAATGGCTGCGAGATGGCACCCGTCTCCAACTGACCGAAAGGTCCCGGCCGCTCGCCTGTGGCCGGGACAAAACGTTCGAGGAGGACCCTCAATGGCACATGATCTTGGATTCTGGACGCTTCAGGCATTGAATGCCCTGCAATTGACCATGCTTCTGTTTCTTCTTTCCATCGGCCTCACGGTCATTTTCGGGCTGATGCATTTCGTGAACCTCGCGCATGGCTCGCTTTATGCTCTTGGCGCGTATTTCGCGGCCTCGCTGGCTGCCGTGGGCGGCTACTGGATGGGGTTCTTTCTGGCGCCCGTGGCGGTCGCCGGGGTGGGGATCCTGCTCTATTCCGGCCTCATCAAGCGGATGCGGAAATCGGGGCCCATGGCACAGGTTCTCGTCACCTTCGGGCTGATCTTTGTCCTGCTCGATCTGACACGCATCTTCTGGGGTGATCTGGCTCTTGCCATCGACGTGCCCGCGCTGCTTGGCGGACGTCTGACCTTCCTTGGTGTCGAGTATCCGACCTACCGGTTGTTCATCATCGTTCTGGGTCTCGCCATCTTCGGAGCCTTGGCCTTCGTGCTCGGCCGCACCCAGATCGGCGCGATGATCCGCGCCGGTGTCGACAATGATGCCATGGCGGCCTGTCTGGGCATCAACGTGGAACGGCTGTTCTTCATCGTCTTTTGCGTGGGCTGTGCCCTTGCCGGTCTGGCCGGGGCGGTCGCGGCACCGCTGCTGAGCGTGACGCCCGACATGGGGCTGCAGATCCTGATCCCGACGCTGATCGTGATCGTGATCGGTGGTCTCGGCTCGCTCAAGGGTGCCATCGCAGGATCGCTGATCTACGGCTTTGTGCAGACTTTCGGTGCCGTTCTGGCCCCTGGGCTGGCCTCTGTTCTCATCTATGCGCTTTTGGCTGCGGTCCTTGTGATCAAGCCAGAGGGCCTCTTTCCCGCGAGAGGATAAGACGATGTTTCGCCACAACACGCTTCGTTACACCGCTCTGGTCCTGCTCGCGGCCGGTGCCCTCTTCCAGGCTTTCACGGCCGAATATTTCGGTCTGGAGATCCTGACAGAGATCCTGATCCTTGCCATGCTGGTTCTGGCGCTCGACATCGTTGCGGGCTTCGGTGGCATGGTCTCGCTATGCCATGGCGCTCTGATGGGGGTCGGGGCCTATGCCTACGCGATCCTGACGACCAAGGCGGGGATCGCACCGCCCGTCGCCATTGCGGGAAGCATTGCGCTGACCGGCGCAGCGGCCTGGGTGATCGGCGCCATCGGGTCGCGCAGCCACGGTATCTACTTCATCATGGCGACGCTCGCCTTCGGGCAAATGGCCTATTCCTACGTGTTCGAGGCCCCTCTCTTTGGCGGCGATGACGGGTTGGGCGGCCTATCCCGGCTGGACTTGAGCTTCATCGGCATCGATCTGAACGACAGTCGCAGCTTTGCGCTCTTCTGTCTGACCATTCTCGGGGCGGTCTACGGTGCTTCTGTGATGATCCTGCGATCCGGTCTTGGCCGCTCGCTCACCGGCGTCATGCACAATGAACAGCGGATGCGAGCGCTTGGCCTGACGGTCTGGCGTGTAAAGGCCGATGTGTTCGGCCTGTCCGGCATGATCGCAGGCCTCGCCGGTGCGCTGGCCGCACAACACATCATGTACATCTCGCCCGGGCTGCTGAGCTGGACCGTCTCGGGCGAGGCACTGGTTGTGGTGATCCTCGGTGGGCTTGGAACGCTTGTCGGACCGCTGATCGGAGCGGCGGCCTTCGTCGTCCTGAAACATGAACTGAGCTCGGTCACGACCTATTGGCACCTTGTTGTCGGCGTCATCCTGATCGCCGTCGTGATGAGCCGCGCAAACGGCATCTTCGGCTGGGTCGAGGCCCGCTGGGGCGGCGTATTCGACCGCCGCCTGGCTGATGCGACCCGCAAACAGGAGCCCGAGGAGGCGTTGACCGATGCTTGAGACACGTAATCTGGACAAAAGCTTTGGTGCCGTTCACGTCACGCGCAACGTGTCGTTGAAGCTGGAACGGGGCGAGCGCCGGGTGATCCTGGGGCCGAACGGGGCGGGCAAGACAACGCTGTTCAACCAGTTGGTCGGCGAGCTGACCCCCGACAGCGGCTCGGTGCATCTGGCGGGTGAAGATGTCACAGCACTTCCCGTTGCCAAACGCGCCCGCCGGGGCCTGTCGCGCAGCTATCAGAAGAACACGTTGTTCGATGGTCTGACGGTCGAGGAAAACCTTGGGCTTGCGGCGGCAGTTCACACGGGCAATGCGACACAGCTTTGGTCGGACAGCCTGGCAAAACCCGAGGTTCGCGAGATCGTCGAAGAGGTGGCCGAGCAGGTGAACCTGATGCCCTTCATCCATGCAAAAGTGTCCGAGATCAGCTATGGCGTGCGTCGCCAGCTTGAAGTTGGTGTAGCCCTCGCCACACGGCCGCTTGTTCTGTTGATGGACGAACCGACCAGCGGTGTCGGGCCGGAAATGTCCAAAGGATTTCACGATCTGCTGAACAACCTGCCGCGCGACCTGACAATGCTGATAATCGAGCATGACATGGACCTTGCCTTTGACGTGGCCGACACGATCACGGTGCTGAACTACGGTGAAGTGGTCTTTGACGGTCTGCCAGAAGAGGCACGCGGGTCGAGCCTGCTCAAGGAAATCTATCTGGGGAACTGGGAAGATGCTTGAACTGAACGCAATCGAATCCGGATATGGCGAAACGCAGGTCCTTTATGGCCTGTCGCTTCGGGCACAGGCCGGTCGGGTATTGGCCATCCTCGGGCGCAATGGCGCCGGCAAATCCACGACACTGAAGACGATCATGGGACTTTTGCCGCTCAAGTCCGGCGAAATCCTGTGGGGTGGCAAGCCGATCGCAGGGCAACCCTTTGACATCGCCAAGAGCGGGATCGCCTATGTGCCAGAGACACGCGATATCTTTCCATCGCTCAGCGTGCGCGAGAACCTTGAGATTGCGGCCAAGCGGTTTGGCGGGTCGAACCCTGAATGGACGATGGAGCGGGTACTGGACCTGTTTCCGCGACTGGGAGAGCGCATGGAAAACGGCGGCACGCAGCTTTCGGGTGGCGAACAGCAAATGCTGGCCATCGCGCGGGGCCTGCTGATGAACCCAAAGCTCCTGATCCTCGATGAACCGACCGAGGGCCTAGCCCCGATCATCGTCAAGCTGATCCATGACAAGCTGCAAGAGCTGAAAGTGGCGGGCCTGTCGATGATCATCGTCGAGCAGAACTTCGGCTTTGCCACCTCTCTTGCCGATGACGTGGTTGTTGTCAGCAAGGGCCAGATCGTCTGGACGGGCAATGCGGATCAGATCAGGGCCGATGAAGAGGCGCAACACACCTGGCTTGGGGTCTGAGGCCGACGTGCAGGGTCGACGCACGCTGCACGCTCATCCCTTTTTGACAGGGCTTTTTCGCGCCACTTTCTGCGCGATGTTGACGAAATTCTTGACGTGCACGCCCTGTTCATCAAGGCGGTAATTGACCGACAGTTCGGTCCGCGCGATCTCGGGTTCGATATCGAGAAACTTCATGCCCTTGCGCGGCGCATTCGCGACGGATTCCGGGACGATGCACACGCCTTCGCCGACCGCGACAAGGCTGAGCGCGGTTTGCAAATCCATGCACCAGATACGCAAGGGCGCCTCGAAGCGCGCATCCTCAATCGCCTTGAGAACCATGTCCGCATAGCTGGGCCTTGGTCGTTCGGGGTAGAGGATCAGGTGATGGGTCATTAGCCGTTCCAACTTGGCCACTGTCCGAGTGCCCGTATCGACGATATCGGGCAGAGCGAGGATCAGCTTTTCTTCGACCAAGTGCTTCGACAGGAACTCAGGGTCTTTCAGGGTTGGCCGGGCAAATACGACGTCGAGTTCCCGTGACACCAGGGACCGGTGCAGTTCGGCGTTGTTCATCGGGACCAGGCTTAGGTTCACGTCCGGGTAATTCGCCCGGTACGATCTGATGATGTTTGGCAGAATTCCGTATGTGGCAGAGCCGACGAACCCAATCCTGAGCCGTCCTTCGGCCCCTTGTCCCAGCCGACGCACTTCCAGTTGCGTGTCTTCAAGGTCTGCGAGGATTGTTTTGCCTCGCTTCAACAACCGCCCACCTGCTTGTGTCAGGGTGATCGCGCTCCGGCCCCTGTTGAACAGGATCGCGCCAAGGTCTTCCTCAAGTTGCTTGATCTGACGGCTGAGCGGGGGTTGCGCCATATCGAGGCGTTCTGCGGCGCGCCCGAAATGCAGCTCTTCCGCGACTGCAATAAAATAGGTCAGCTGTTTGAAGTTCATTTTCGCCGTCCTCCCAAGAACTTACGATATGCTATACCTCAAAACGAAAAAAGGCCCCCGTCTTGCGGAGGCCAGTTTTCAGGGAGGTATCGGGGATTACTCGGCGGCGATCGCCTTTTCGTCGGCGGCCGTCTTGAGCACGAAATCGAACTCGAAATGCAGGTCGGTGCCCAGATCGGCAGCTGCCGGTTTGAACTTGCCGATCAGGCTTTCCTTGACCGCGAAGACGCTGTCTTCGTCCAGCCATGCGCTGTCGGCGTCGTAGATCTGGCTGATCAGCGGACGGTAGCCGTCTTTCGAGATGATGAAGTGCATATGGCCCGGGCGGTTCGGGTGGTGGCCCATGAAGCGCAGCAGTTCACCGGCGGTTTCGTCGTCCGGGATCGGGTAGGGTACGGGGCGCACGGCGACAAAGGCGTAATGGCCGTTCTCGTCGGTCTCGAACCGGCCGCGCAGGTTGTATTCCGGCTGATCGGGGTCGAGATTTTCGTAAATGCCGTTCGGCGCGTCTTCCCAGACGTCCAGAGTCACACCGGCGATGCCGTTGCCGTTTTCGTCCTTGATGTAGCCTTCGAAATAGGCGGTCTCTTCATTGTCGTAATGCTTCTGGATGGTCGAACCGCCCTTGGGCAGAACCGGCGGGTTCTCGCGATAGAACGGGCCCAGAACGGTGGATTCGCTTTCGTTGCCTTCGACGGGGTTGGTCATCATGTCGACCAGAACCTCGACACCAAGGATGTCGCCCAGAAGGATGAACTCCTGACGGTTGTCGTTGCAGAGCTTGCCGGCACGGGCGAGGTAGTCACAAACGAACAGGAATTCGTCGTGCTGCAGTTTCACGTCCTTGATGAAAGCGTGCAGGTGTTTGACCAGGCCGGTCGCGAGTTCGCGCTGGCGGTCGGTGATGTCGCCATGTTTGCCGAGGCTCTCGATCACGACGTCGGTGATGTTCTCTTGGTTGACGATGCCCATGGGTAAATCCTCCTCCTGGCAATCTGTATATCCGGTTACGAGTTGCGTGACTGCCTCTCGTCGCAACACAGACTTTGCCGAATCTCCACGCTTACCCAATGCCCGCGGCGGTATCGGGTGATACCGACGGCGACCCGACCCTTGCGAACATGGCGTTTATCGCAAGGTCGCAAGGCAGAGTATTGACCCATACCCTCGCTGGCATGGCCCACGGGGCCGCGATCATGGCAGCTATTCCCCAGCTTATGAACGCATGGGAGGCCAAGGTGATCGATACCTTCAAGCAAATACAAACGCGCCTTGAGGCAACGCCGCATTTGCTGCGCCTCGGTCGGCTGTTTTCCGAAACCGTGCTTATCGAGGTGGGTGGCGATGAATTCTACCTGTCCTTCGAAAAGGGGCACATCGTCTCGGTGGTCGAAGGTCCCAGCCGCAAGACGCCCTGGCGCTTTGCTTTGCGGACGGATGCCGAAGCGCTGAACAAGTTCTGGGAGGCGCGGCCCGAGCCGGGTTTCCATGACATCTTCGGACTGGTGAAGATCGGTCGCGGTCGGATTGACGGCGACATTCTGAGCCTCGTCAAGAACCTGCGCTTCTTCAAGGAAGTGCTGTCTCTCGCCCGCGCAAAAGAGGAGCTGGCAGCATGAGTATAGAGCCTATCACCGGTCACTATGTCACCGTCACCGTGGGCGGTGCCCCGCGTCGCATCTATTTCGAAGAGGCAGGCCAAGGGCGTCCGGTCATCTGCCTGCACACCGCAGGTGCAGATACTCGTCAGTGGCGTCATCTGATGAATGATGCCGAGATCACCGCATCCAACCGCCTGATCGCCTTCGACATGCCGTGGCACGGCAAGTCGCTGCCGCCTGAAGGGTTCGAGACCCAGGAATACTTGCTGACGACCGAAGCCTATATCGAAACCGTTCTGGCCGTCATCGACGGGCTGGGTCTTGATCGCCCGGTCCTTGCTGGCTGCTCGATGGGCGGGCGGATTGCTCTGCAAATCGCAGCGCTTCACCCGGAAAAATTCAGCGGCTTCATCGCGATAGAGGCCTCGGACTTCCAGCCCGCCTGGTACGATATCGACTGGTTCCACCGTCCCGACGCCCATGGCGGTGAAATGGGCGCGGCGCTCGTGTCGGCCAATATCTCGCCCTATGCGCCCGACTCCGAACGTTGGAACACGCTTTGGATGTTCATGCAGAGCGGTCCGGGCGTTTTCCGCGGCGATCTGAGTTTTTACACCCGCGACGACAGCCTGATCCCGCGCTTGCCGACTATCGATACGCGGGCAACGCCGGTGCACATTATTGTCGGGGCCTATGACCTGACGTGTACACCCGAAGACGCCGAACGCACGGCCAAGGCCATCCCGGGCGCCACGCTGGCGGTCATGGACGAGCTCGGTCACTTCCCGATGAGCGAACATCCCGAAGGCTTTCGTCCGTTCTTCGTGGACGCACTGGGAAAGATGCCAAGCCCGGCGGCGAAAGCTGCCTGACCGATAAACCCTGCGCAGGAGGAGTCATGTGCAAGAACGCGAAAACCCCGTGCCCCGGATGCAAGAAACATGAAAAAGCCGAAGCGGCCTGGATGTTCTTCACCGATTACGAGCGCAAGGCCATCGAGGCATCGCGCAAGCGTCCGGCACTGTTCGACCTTTCCTTTCTGAAACCTGAACCCGGACATGCTGGCCTCTGTCCGGCCACGTCCAACGGATAAGTACACCCATGACCAATCCCTGCATTATCTGCGTGGCGATTACGGGCAGTTTGCCGACGAAAGCCAACAACCCTGCCGTTCCGATCACGGTATCAGAACAAGTTGAATCGACTCATGAGGCCTTTGAGGCCGGAGCCACCATCGTGCACGCCCATGTGCGCAACGATGATGAATCCCCGTCTTCCGATCCGGAGAAGTTCGCCGCGCTGAAAGAGGGTATCGAGAAACACTGCCCCGGCATGATCATGCAGTTCTCGACCGGAGGGCGCTCAGGCGCGGGTCAGACACGCGGTGGAATGTTGCCGCTGTCGCCGGACATGGCTTCGCTGTCGGTGGGGTCTAACAACTTTCCGACGCGTGTCTACGAGAACCCGCCCGATCTGGTCGATTGGCTGGCCAGTGAAATGCGGGCCTACGATGTCAAACCGGAGATCGAAGCCTTCGACCTGAGCCATATCCTGAAAGCCAAGGATATGGCGGACAAAGGTCAGCTTGTCGGCACGCCATACATCCAATTCGTGATGGGCGTGAAAAACGCGATGCCGGTCGATCGGGACGTGTTCGACTATTACATCCACACCGTGCGCCGCCTGTTCGGTGAAGACGCGCCATGGTGCGCCGCGGGCATTGGTGCCAATCAGCTCAAACTGAACGAATGGGCCATAGCTGCGGGCGGTCATGCGCGCACCGGGTTGGAAGACAACGTTCGACTGGATCGCGACACGCTCGCTCCCAGCAACGCAGCACTGGTGCGCCGGGCCGTTGAGATCTGTGACAGGAACGATCGTCCGGTGGCGAGCTGGCAAGAGGCGCGCCGCATTCTTGGACTGCGCCTTCCTGAGAATGCCTCGAAAGGACGCGCAGCATGAACAAGGTCTACAAAACGGCTGCCGAGGCTCTAAATGGCCTTCTGCATGACGGGATGTTGGTCGCCGCCGGCGGCTTTGGTCTCTGTGGGGCTCTGTCAGGGGAACTTGACTTGCGGCGGGGCAGGGGGCTCGGATAGCTTCTACGAATGAAGAAACGCGACCCGTTCAAGTATTTCAAGACCAGCCGTGAGATCATCCAACTGGCGGTGATGATGTATGTTCGGTTTCCGCTTTCGTTGCGGAACGTCGAGGACCTGCTGCATGAGCGCGGCATTGACGTCAGTCACGAGGCGGTGCGGTTCTGGTGGCATAGATTCGGGCCAATGTTCGCCGCAGAAATCCGACGGAAACGCGCCGATCGTCTGCGGTCCTGGCCGCAGTGGAGGTGGCACCTTGATGAGATGTTTGTGAAGATCAACGGCGAAAGACACTACCTGTGGCGGGCCGTGGACCACGAAGGCGAGGTTCTGGAAAGCTACGTCACGAAGACACGCGACAAGAAAGCTGCATTGAAATTATTGAAGAAAACGATAAAGCGGTACGGCCATCCGCATATTTTTGTAACTGACAGGCTACGATCCTATGGTGCTGCCCTGAAGGAAATCGGCGCTACCGATCGGCAGGAAACGGGCCGCTGGATGAACAATCGGGCGGAGAATTCACTCCTGCCGTTCCGACGACGGGAGCGTGCGATGCTCCGCTTCCGGAGGATGCGAAGTCTGCAGAAATTTGCTTCCGTCCATGCCTCGGTCTTCAACCATTTCAATTCGGAGCGCAGCCTCTCCTCCAGAGCTAACTACAAGCTGAACCGCGCCGCCGCCCTGGCCGAATGGCGCAGTCTCTGCGCGGCCTAAAAGGCAGTCATCCTGCCCTTTCTGAGACGAGTTCGAATTCGTCTGGCAGCACCGCCAGCCACCTTCGGGTACTCCCCCTATAACGAAGCTGATGCCTTTTCTGCCGGGTATTCCGGGCGGTTGCGCGGTGTGATGGCGCGCAGAGACGCATTGCAGCGGCGTGGAAAGGCGGGATTTCGGGCGCAGTCTCTGCGGGCCGTTTTGGCGGTGCGGTTTTTCGTTTCGGGGAGCCATTAACAGGGAATTTACAGGGAAAAACGCATCGGGGGCGTCACGTCGATGTTGCGGCGACACGCGTGAATGCGACCGGGCCGATCTCTGGCGCAGAGACCGGCCCGGAGTTCGAACGATTGAATGGGGATCAGGTTTTGGGCAGTCCGTAGATCTGTTCCTGCTTGGCCCAGTCGATGGGGATCGGTTGGGAGAGGATGCGCCGGACAGTCATCTCGGGCGGCAGGGTTCCAGCGAGTATGGCGGCCTGAAGCCGGGGCGAGAGGAACGCCAGTTGCGAGCGGGTGCGGACGAAGGATTCGGATTGGCGGCTCTTGTTGATGACCCCGGACATCGGGATACCGCCACGCAGGTCACGGGTCCAGTCATGTGCCCGGGCCAGGTTCCGCAGCAGCACCGGGTCTGGCATGCGCGCGCGCGCGCCGGTCACGATCCGGGTTTCCACGCCGCGGCGGCGCAGGGTCAACGGCAGCGTGAAGGAGAACACCTCCGGCGCGAAGGCGTCAGTGGCGATGCCGAGGCAGTTCGCGAGGGCCACCGGATCGCAGGTGAGGGTGAGGGAAGAGCGAGCAAGGCGGTGTCAGAAGGAATCCGGTTGAGACGGGAAGGGCGGTCTCCTAGCCTGTCGGCATGCCGAAACGTGATCCGGTCAAATACTTCCGCAGCAGCCCAGAAATCATCCGTCTAGCGGTGATGCTGTACGTCAGATTTCCCCCGTCGTTGCTGTCAAAGCAAACTGGCTTGAGGAGGGCAGGGCGGTTTTGTAGCGTCCGGTCATGACCAAACGTTCGCCATTTCGCTATTTCAAGACCAGCCCAGAGATCATCCGCTTGGCGGTCATGTTGTACGTGCGTTTTCCACTGTCTCTCCGAAACGTGGAAGATTTGCTCCATGAGCGTGGCGTTGACGTGAGCCATGAAGCCGTTCGGTTTTGGTGGCACAGGTTCGGTCCGATGTTCGCCATCGAGATCAGGAAGCGACGTGTCGAAGGGATGAAATCGAGCCGATGGTGTTGGCATCTGGACGAGATGTTCGTGAAGATCAACGGCAAAAGACACTACCTTTAGCGGGCGGTAGATCACGAGGGCGAAGTCCTTGAGAGCTTCGTCACGAAGAAGCGGGACAAGAAAGCCGCACTGAAATTTCTAAGGAAAGCAATACGTAAGCACGGTCGCCCGGAATCGATCGTAACCGACAGGCTCAGGTCTTACGGTGCCGCTCTGAGGGAAATCGGTGCCAGCCATCGCCAGGAAACGGGTCGCTGGTTGAACAATCGGGCCGAGAACTCGCACCTGCCATTCCGACGACGAGAACGGGCGATGCTACGGTTTCGGCGAATGCGAAGTTTGCAGAAATTCGCGCCGCCCACGCCTGGGTCTTCAACCATTTCGACTCGGAGCGCAGCCTAACCAGCCGACAGAGTTTCAAGTTGAACCGAGCTGCCGCTCTGGCCGAGTGGCGTCAACTTGCTACGGCAAAAAGGGCGGGTTTATTGCCCGAACTGAGACCAGTTAGAAACTGTCTGACAGCACCGTTGGACCCGTTTTGATCTTGTAAGGTTTAAGTAAGCGCGCTTGTGCATGAGGAGGTCCCAAGAAACTTCTCAACTATGAAGGAAACCCCAGTGCGCGCAAAATTCGCATTCGCCCTAGTGGCCCTTTTCCCGGTCTTGGCTTCACCCGCTGCAGCGTCATCTTTGCCCGATCAGGGCAGCCTGCGTTTCGATGTGATCCGGAAGGGCAAGGATATCGGTGATCATTCCTATCATTTTGTGGGGTCGCCCGCATCCTATTCGGTGAAAGTGGAAACTCAGATCGCGGTCAAGGTGCCGCTGATCCAGCTCAACGCCTATGTTTTTGAACAGCAGAGCACCGAGACCTGGGCAGGTGGCAAGATGACCGCGATCGCCTCAGAAACAGATGACAATGGCACGCCGCACCAGTTGAGCCAACTTGGCAACGGTCTGTTGCCGGCCAGCCTGTGGAACGACGATATCGTGAAGAGCCACAATCTGCTTAACACCATCGACGGAAAGGTGATGTCGGTCCATGTTACTGATCTGGGCATGCAGGCAGTGCCGTCAGGGCGTGGCAAGATCAATGCGCATCACTTCCGTATCTCGGGCGATCTGGAGCGCGATGTCTGGTATGATGACGCGGGCAATCTTGCACATGTTTCATTCAAGGCCGATGATGGCTCGACCGTGACCTACGTGCGTAAATAGGACGGGGCCCATGCGGCTTCTTTATGTGGAAGATAATGCAAGGCTGGCGCGGAACACCTGTGCCAGCCTTCAGGCACATGACTTTGTGGTCGATGCAGTGTCGACCGGGTCCGATGCGATGCATTCGGCCCAAAGCTATCTCTATGACGCCATCATCCTGGATCTTGGACTGCCAGACATAGATGGGCTGGAGGTGTTGCAAGGTTTGAAACGGGTAAATGCCGATACGCCAGTGATCATCTGCACCGCGCGGGACACGCTGGATGAACGGATCACCGGGCTGGACGCGGGATCGGACGACTATATCGTCAAGCCCTTCGACGTGAGCGAGCTGATGGCACGCATCCGTGCCGTGTTGCGTCGGCCGGGTGGGGCGCTGGGCGTGCAGCTTGTTGTTGGGAATATCCGGTTCGACAGTGCAGACCGGTCGGTTCTGGTGGCGGGGCAGCCAGCGAAATTCTCGCGCCGCGAACTGGCCTTGCTGGAGCTGTTCATGCGGCGCAAGGGGCGCATCCTGTCCAGGGACGTGATCGAAAACGCACTATACGGCTTCGATGAGCCGCCGACCCCCAATGCGATCGAGGTGGCGATCCACCGTCTGCGCAAGAAACTGGCGGATATCAGGGCATCGAGCACCATCCACACCCTGCGTGGCATCGGCTATCTGATGGAAGACGATGGCCAATGAGGCATGTGCTGGCGATCCTGAAGGCGCCGGTCGGGGCGGCGGGATCACTGCAACGCAAGCTGACGGTCAATATCCTGGCGGCGCTGCTGTTGACCATCCTTATGTCGGTGACAGTGTTGATCTTTGAATTCTTCGAGCATCTGGAGGAAAACCAGGAAGAGGCACTGTACGGTGAGGCAAAGGAAATCCTGGTCCAGATCGATCCGGACCTGCCGAGCCTCGGCTTTGATCCGCAGGTGCTGCGGTTCCGTGGGGTCGAGGGGGCCTATCGCTATACGATCTTCGGGCCTACAGGACATGCGGTTGTCGGCGGTGAGGACACGTCGAAGCTGCGCGAGCAGATCGCGCGACTCGCTCTTGGGCAGGCGGCCGAGATCGCAGTTCCGAACGCGCGCAGGGGCGTGGCGCTCTGCGGGCTGATCAAGGCGGAGCGATATTGCGTTCTGGCCTCAGCCTATCTGCCGCCGACGGACAGGCCGGTGCTGGATACCATGTGGCACGAGGTGCAGGAACAGACCCAGTGGATCCTGCTGGGCTCGGTCATCGTGTTCGCAGCGGCGGTTGGTGCGGTGCGCCTGTCGCTCTCTTCGCTGGACAAGGTGCGCCGCGAGGCGCTGGAGATCGGGCCGGATGCGCCGGACGGAAGGTTGAGCGCGGATGATCTGCCCGCCGAGCTGGTGCCGCTGGCACAGGCGGTGAACACCGCCTTTGCGCGGCTGCAACAGGGCTACAAGGCGCAACGCGCCTTTGCCGCGAATGTGGCGCACGAGGTGCGGACGCCGTTGGCGGTGCTGCATTCCAGTGTCGACACGATTCACGACGCGGAGCTGCGGGAGAGCCTGAAAGAGGATGTCATCCGGCTGGAAGCGACCTTTGAACAGCTTGTCGATCTGGCGCGGGCGGATGCGCTGATGCCGGAATCCTTTGCTGAGGTCGAACTGTGCAAGCTCGCCCGGCAGGTGTCGGGCGCACGCGCGATGGCGGCGCTGAAGTCCGGCAAGATGCTGGCAGTGACGGGCGCCGACACCGTGATGGTCGCCGGGCACGAAGGCTTGCTGGGGATTGCGCTGGACAATCTGGTGCGCAACGCGCTGGCGCATGCGCCAGCGGGCAGCGAGGTGGAGATCGACGTGCGGGACAACCCGCCCGTCCTGCGGGTTCTGGACCGGGGGCCGGGGGTTGCGTCCGAGGATCGCGAGGCGATCTTTGAGCCGTTTCACCGTGGGCGGCGCCCGTCGGGCGACGGGTCGGGCATCGGGCTGGCCATCGTGCGCGCGGTGGCGGCAGCGCATGGGGCCGATGTACAGGTCGAGGACCGGCCCGGCGGCGGCAGCGTGTTCTCGATCGCGTTCAGATGACGGACCGAGATCGCGCCGGGTGTCGAGATTTCGCCCGGCTGTAAGCGAACTGTAAGCCGGGGCGGGCATCTCTATGGGCAAGCAAACAACGCGAGGCAGCCCATGCGATTCGAGTTTCTTCCGGCGGACAATCCGCAGCGGTCCCAAGCCGAGAGGCATATCGCCGAGGTCTATCGCCGCTGCTACGGCGCAGAGGTGACGCAGTTCGCCCCACTGCTGGCGGCGGCCTTTGGTGCCGATGGCCAGATCTTGTGCGCGGCCGGGATACGCACAGCGCAGGACGGGTTCTTTTCCGACTGCTATGTCGAGGGCGGGTTTTCCGCGGCGCTGGCCGGTGCGACCGGTTTCGACATCGGTGCTGGACAGATCATGGAGGTCACCTCACTGGCCTCGATCTCGCCCTTTCCGGTGTTGCCGCTCTTGGACCGGATGATCGGCTGGGGCCGGGCGCGCGGCATCATCTGCGGCGTCTTTACCGCAACCCATCCCCTGCGCCGACTGCTGACGCGGGCGGGGCTGGGGTATAGCGCGCTCTGCGCCGCAACGCCGGACAAGGTGGCGGCGCCGGATGCCTGGGGCCGGTATTACGAGGTTGATCCCTGGGTCTGTGCCTTTGTTGAGGGGGAGGGTCGGCGCGCCGACCTGGTGCCGGGCCGAAAGCCTGCCGGATTGCGGGAGGCGATGGCATGAACGGCGTCTTTGACACTTTGCGGCACCACGCGCGGACGCGGCCCGCTGCGCTGGCGTTCTCCGGTGATGGCGCGGCCCTGACTTGGGCGCAGCTTGCGAGCCGGGTCGCGGATATGGCGCGGCGTTTGGAGGGGGCGCCGCGCTGTATCGCCATCGGTATTGCGGGCGGCTGCGATTACGTGGTGGCCGATCTTGCGCTGGCGCTGACCGGCCGCCGACAGGTGCCGCTGCCGTTCTTTTTCGGGGCCGAGCAGTTGGGACATGTGCTGGCCGATGCGCGGGTGGGGGCGGTGATCACGGATCGGCCAGAGGCATTTGCCGATGCGCCAGGGCTGAGGGTGATTTCATCAGCAGCCGAAGGGGGCGAGGGGCTGGAGTTGCCGCCTTACCAGCCCGGCGGGGACCGGGTGATCTATACCTCGGGGTCGTCGGGGCGGCCCAAGGGCGTGGTGATCGGTGCCTCGCAGATGGCGGCCTCGCTGGCGGCGCTAATGCCGCTAGTGCGGGCGACCGAGGCGGAACGTCACCTGTCGGTGCTGCCGCTGGCGCAGCTTCTGGAGCAGATCTGCGGCATCTACCTGCCGATCCTGGCCGGAGCTGAGACCCGGTTCGACTTTGCTGCCACCCGGACCCTGTTTCAAGCGGATATCGCACCCCTGACCGAAGCCTTCGCGCGGGTGCGGCCGACGACCAGCCTGTTGGCGCCCGGCGTGCTGGGGCGCTGGGTGGCTGATCTGGCACAGCGTGGTCAGCGCGCTCCAGCCAGCCTGCGCTTTGTCGCTGTCGGGGGGGCGGCCAGCGCTCCTGCCCTGCTGGAAGCGGCCTGGGGCGTGGGCATCCCGGTGTACGAAGGATACGGGCTGTCGGAATGTTGCGCGGTGGTAGCGATGAACCGGCCCGGCGACAATGTGATCGGCAGCGCGGGCGAGATCCTGTCCGGTCTCGATGTGCGGATCGAGGCGGGCGAGATCACGGTTTCGGGGCCAACGGTGATGATGGGTTACCTGAACGGCGATTCCGCGCCCGCGCGCTGGCGAACGGGCGACCTGGGGCGCATCGAGCATGGCCGCCTGATCGTCGAGGGTCGTAAGGATGCAGTTTTGATCACGCCGGACGGGCGCAACATCTCGCCCGAATGGATCGAGCAGCGAGTGAATGCCGATCCGCGTGTGATGAGTTCTGGTCTGGGCCTGCGGGCGGATGGGGCGTTGGTGCTGGTCGTGGCGGCGATTGCGCCGGTCACACCGGACGAAATTGCACGGCTGCTGTCCGATCTGCCCATTTATGCGCGTCCCGTAGGACTGATCGTGACCTCTCCATCCGAGCGGGGGTTGCTGTTCCCTGCCGGCACCCCGAACCGCAAGACTGTGGCGGCGCTGGTCAACGAGCGCGCGGCGGTCCCTCTGTTCCCAATAATCGAAAGCCTTGCCTCATGACCATACCCAGATCTGTACTCATCACCGGCGCCGGGTCCGGCATCGGACGGGCCCTGACCATTGAGGCCGTGCGCCTGGGTTATGCACCGTTGATCGTTGGGCGCACGTGGTCGTCTTTGGAGGAAACCGCGCAAATGGCGGGATCGGACAAGGTCGCCATCCTGGCAGGGGATGTCACCCTGGCCGAGGACAGGCGGCGCATCGCAGGGACTGTCGGTGCCCGTCTCGATGTGTTGATCAACAACGCGGGATGCCTGACGGTCGGCCCAGTGGGCGATCTGGATGACGAGGCGCTGGAGCGGATGGTGCGAACCAATCTGCTGGCACCGATGGCGCTGACCCGCGAGATGCTGCCTGCTTTGCGGGCGGCGCGCGGGCGGATCGTCAATATCGGTTCGGTGTTCGGGGATATCGCGTATCCCTATTTCGCCGCATATTCGGCGACGAAGTTCGGATTGCGCGGGTTTTCCGACGCGATCCGGCGCGAATTTTCGGGATCGGGGATCGGGGTGACCTATGTGGCACCTCGCGCCACCAGAACCGCCGCAGAGGCAGAATTCGGGGCGCTGGTTGAACCGCTCGATATGGTGCTCGACAGTGCCGAGCGTGTCGCGACCGAGGCCTGGGCAGCGATCCATGCCGGGCGGCGCGAAAGCTTTCCACGGGGCAAGGAGCGGTTCTTTGTCAAGGTGCAGCGCCTGTTCCCGTCACTGGTGGACCGGTCCGTGGGGGCGCAGGCGCGTTCCGAAAACACCCTTCAAGCAATCGAAACGCTGCGCCGGGTATGAGCCCCGGCAATCGGATCAACAAGGATAAGAGCATGACCTACAATATCGTTCGGGCAGAGATGCCGCGGGCCGCCATTGGCGCGGCGGAAATGGATGTGGTGCGCAGCCATCTCGAGCGCGACGGCTGGGCACTGTTGCGTGGCTTCGAGGTGGACATGAGCGTCTTCAGCGCGCTGACCGCGCAGTTCTGCCGCACGATCACCTTTGACCCTGCGCGCGCCTTCTCAGAGAAGAACACGCAAAAGGTCGATGCCGGAACCGGGCCGATCGGGTTGCATATCGAGAACGGCAACACGCCTGTCTGCCCCGATCTGGTTGCCTTTTACTCTGCCCGCGCGGCGTTCGAGGGATCGCAGACCACGGTCTGTGACGGTCGCAAGGTTCTGGACGCGATGAACGAGGCCCAGCGGGCGCGTTGGAGTCAACCGATGACCGTTTCGCGCCGCCTGCCAGAGGAATTATGGAAACGCTACCTGGCTAATGAACACCCGGCAATTTCCAAGCCGGAAGAGGTGACAGAGGAGCATATCCTGCAATTCAAGGCGGCGATCCCGAACCAGGATTTTGAACTACACGAGGACGGGTCGCTGACCTATCACATAACGTTGAACCCGGTGCGACCCTCGGCCTTTTCCGGCGGGGCCGGGTTTGCGAACGCCGTTCTGGGGCCGTCGCACAATTACGAGGCGCCGGTCTATCGCTTGGCCGATGGGTCGGTCGTGACAGCGGAAGAGATCGAGGAAATGCGGACCCTGGCCGAGACCTGCACCACGGAGATCAACTGGCAGGACGGGGATGTCGCGATCCTCGACAATACCCGGGTGATGCACGGCCGGCGCGCGATCAAGGATCAGGATCGTCAGTTGTTTATCGGGATGGGCCGGATCTAACTGCCAGACATATCCTGTCACGCTGGCTGCGTGGTGATCTGAAAGGAGCGGGGTGGTTTTGTTAAGGCTGAAATGCCCCATCTGAATTGGTCCACCGTTATGTATAGGGACCGGAGGACAGAGAATGGCAAACAAGCGGCACAAGCCCGAGGAAATAGTTCAGAAGTTGCGGCAGGTTGATGTGCTTGTCGGCCAGGGGATGCAGCGCGTGGATGCGATCCGCGAAGTGCGCATTACCGAGCAGACCTATTACCGCTGGCGCAAGCAGTATGGCGGTATGGGAACCGACCAACTCAAGGAACTCAAACGGCGGTGTCAGAAGGAATCTGGTTGAGACGGGCAGGGCGGTTTTGTAGCCTGTCGGCATGCCGAAACGTAATCCGTTCAAATACTTCCACAGCAGCCCAGAGATCATTCGTCTGGCGGTGATGTTGTACGTCAGATTTCCCCTGTCACTCCGCAATGTCGAGGATTTGCTTCACGAGCGCGGTGTCGATGTCAGCCACGAAACGATCCGGTTCTGGTGGCAAAGGTTTGGTCCGATGTTTGCGTCCGAGATCCGCAAGAAACGCGCTGATCGGCTTCGGTCCTGGCCGCAGTGGCGTTGGCACTTGGACGAAATGTTTGTGAAGATCAATGGAGAACGGCACTACCTTTGGCGGGCCGTCGATCACGAGGGCGAAGTCCTTGAGAGCTACGCCACGAAGAAGCGGGACAAGAAGGCCGCATTGAAATTCCTCAGAAAATCAATGAAACGCCATGGTCGACCTCATGTCCTGGTGACCGATCAGTTGAGGTCGTACGGTGCGGCGATGAAGGACATCGGCAATGCCCACAGGCAGGAAACGGGTCGCTGGCTGAACAACAGAGCTGAGAATTCACATCTGCCATTCCGACGACGAGAGCGGGCGATGCAACGCTTTCGGCGCGTGCGAAATTTGCAGATGTTCGCCGTCGTCCACGCCTCGGTCTTCAACCATTTCAACTCGGAGCGCAGCCTCACCAGCCGACAGAATTTCAAGTTGAACCGAGCTGCCGCTCTGGCCGAGTGGCGTCAACTTGCTACGGCATAAAGGGCAGGTTTATTGCCCGAACTGAGACCAGTTAGAATCTGTCTGACAGGACCGCCAGCCACCCTAGTCTCAGTTTGGCTTTGTCAGAGGGATGGCGCTTGAGCGGGGCAGGGTGGGCAGTTAGCCTCTGAGCATACCGAAACGTGATCCTTGTAATTCCCTTCGCAGCAGCCCACAGATCATTCGTCTGGTGGTGATGCTGTAGGTCAGATTTCCGCTGTCGCTGCGCAATGTCGAGGATCTGCTTCACGAGCGCGGCGTCGATGTCAGCCACGAAACGTTCGGGTTCGTTGGCTGAACAATAGGGCGGAGAAATCACATTCGCCATTCCTATGAAGAGAGTGGGTATTCAACGCTTCAAGTGAATGCGAAGTTTGCAGATGTTTGCTGCCGTCATGACTCGGCCTTCAATCACTTCAATTCGAAGTGCGGCCTCACCAGCCCACAGAGTTTCAAATTCAACCGCGCCGTCACCCTAGCCGAGTGGTGTCAGCTTGCCGCGGCAGAAAGGGTAGGGTTACTGTTCCAGCTGAGACCAGTTCGACACCGCTTCATGATATGACGAGAGTCATTCTTTCTGAGTTTGGGTGGACCGGCTATTGTCTGCCTGACTGCGGGCCTGGGGCGCGCGAACGAGAAGAACAATTGGGTCATGAAATGGTGCAGATGATTGAAATCATAGATGACGAACTCACTGGTCATGTGGTCAATGTCCAACACATTGTCGCAATCACTGGCAACAACTCCGGCGACCAAGTTCTGCTGCTTTCGACCGGTCGGGAAATAAAACTTCACGAAAGCGAGGACATTGACATGTTGCTCGGCAAGATACAGGGGCTGGAGGAGTAGGGATGCCGAGGCCTCCCGGCTTGATTTCACTTGTTGCCATTTGCGGCCTCCGACTACAGGGCTGGTGCGACAAAGGAGCAACATAGACAAGCCGAAAACGCTTGATGGAGATCAACGCGGACTTCTTCCCGCTGCGTAGATTGGATGCATGAAGATTACGCAGGGTGGCTATCATGGCTACACGATTGAAGGGCGAACTGTCGGTCGAACAGTTGCGGCGAACTTGTGATCCCGCGAGCCTCGTCGGCGCGGGAACCGAGCAAACTGGCAAAGGTGGGCTGGTTGGCCAGGAACGAGCGCTGCGTGCCCTCAAGCTGGCAGTGGAAATTCGGCACGAAGACTTCAATCTTTTCGTTCTCGGCCCGCAAGGGACGGGGCGCCACACCACGGTGGAACAGGTTCTGCGCGCTCATGCTGCCACGCGCGAAACACCATGCGACTGGGTATATGTGAACAACTTTGATGCGCCTCATAAACCGGTCGCGCTGAAGTTGCCTGTTGGCCTGGCGGATCGGCTAAAGGTCGAGATGGAGGACGTCATAGACGACCTGGCGGGCGACATGCCTGCGCTTTTCGAATCCGAGGAATATCAGGCGCAGAGGCGCGCTATTGAAGAGAGTTTTAGCGAGCGGCACGAGCAGGCTATGGCCGATTTCGCAGAGCGCGCTCGGGAGGAAAACACGACACTGATCAGAACGCCGATGGGTTTCATGGTTGCTGCCACCAAGGAGGGAAATGTTCTCAAGAGCGAGGAGTTTAAGAAGCTACCGGAAGACGAGCAGACAGTGATCGAGGAGAAGGTCGAGCGTTTTCAGAACCAGCTCTCTGATATACTCAGAGACGCTTCCAAAATGGAGCGTGAGCACCGCTCGCGGGTCGAGGCATTGAATGCCGAGATGGCAGAGCGCGCGGTTTCCAGCCGGATCGGCGAGGCGGAGTCCGCCTTTGGTGCTGTCGATGGAGTGTCCGACTATCTCTTTCGTGTCCGAAAGGACATGATCGAGAACCCCGAGATCTTTCTCCAAGCGGCAGCTCAGCGACAGAACGGGCCGTTTCCCGAAGCAATAGCGAAATCGCATCTGGACCCGATCTTTCGACGTTACCTGGTCAACGTGATCGTGTCCCACGATCCGGCTGCGATGTCTTCGGCACCAGTCGTTGTCGAGGACCTTCCCTCATTGGAACGGCTGGCGGGACGGATCGAGCATATTTCCCAGATGGGCTCTCTGGTCACCGACTTTTCCCTCATTCGACCCGGGGCGCTGCATCTTGCAAATGGAGGATATCTTCTGATTGATGCGCGGCGAATTCTCGCAGAACCCTACGCGTGGGACGCTCTGAAACGGTGCCTGAAGAAACGGTCGATCACCATCACGTCTCTGGTCGATCGCATGAGCCTGTTCTCGACGACCTCGCTGGAGCCCGAGCCAATTCCGCTGGACGTCAGGGTGGTTCTGGTGGGCGACCGCAGGCTGCACAGCCTGCTTGTCATGCTGGACCCGGAATTTTCCGAGCTGTTCAAGGTGCAGGCAGATTTCGAAGGCACCGTGACGCGCAGTGGCGAAACACTGTTCGGTCTGGCCTCGGTCCTTCACGACTTCGCGCGGAAGCAGGGCTTGCTTCCACTGACCGATTCCGGCGCAGCGAGGTTGCTGGACGAGGCCACGCGTCTTGCTGGCGATGCGCGCAAGCTGACGCTGCAACTCGGTCAGTTGACCGATCTGCTTCGCGAGGCGGAACACTATGCGCGATCGGACGGGCATTCAATCGTGAGCGAGACCGAAATCGCGCGCGCGGTGGGCGAGCGCGAGCGTCGCGCGTCGCGCGTACAGGAACGTTTCCAAGAGGCCATTTCACGACAGATTGTCCTGGTCGATACAGAGGGCACAATGGTCGGTCAGATCAATGGTCTTTCCGTCGTCGAAACAGGAACTTACCGCTTTGGCCGCCCCTCGCGCATCACGGCGCGCGTCCGGATGGGGGCGGGCAAGCTGATCGACATCGAGCGAGAGGTGGAGCTTGGCGGCGCCCTGCATTCGAAGGGAGTGATGATCCTTGGGGGCTATCTAACATCGACCTATGCGCTGGATGCACCTTTCTCGCTTCACGCCAGCCTCGTCTTCGAACAAAGCTATGGCGGTGTCGACGGGGATAGCGCGTCTTGTGCCGAACTGATCGCGCTGCTTTCGGCGCTTTCGGGCAGGCCGGTTCGACAGGATCTCGCGATCACCGGTTCGGTCAATCAACTTGGAGAGGTTCAGGCCATCGGTGGCGTCAACGAAAAGATCGAGGGGTTTTTCGATGTCTGTGCCGAGCGTGGGTTGACCGGAAATCAGGGCGTGATCATCCCGGCCTCGAATATCGAACACCTCATGCTGCGCGATCGGGTGGTCGAGGCCGTCGGGCAGGGGCGTTTTCGGATCATTCCGATCCGGTCTGTCGATGAGGGGGTGGAAATCATGACCGGTCGCACCGCAGGCGCAAGGGTGGAAACGGGAGAGTTCCCGGATGGCAGCGTGAATGCAGAAGTCGAGGCAAGGCTTCGTACGTTTGCCAGGGATCGCAGAGCGTTTTCTGCCCGCACCGAAGCGGCAGGTGAGGGTGAGCATTCATGAGCAAGGAGATGCGTCCTGAACCTCATCTTCTGGTCGTTGGAATGAATAGTTCCGATGTGAAGGCCACGATGTCATTTGCGCGTACCCTGTTGGACATGCTGCCAGCGATCCCGAGGGGCCTGCTAGTAGATACGCGGATTGCAGACCTCGCTATTGGTGTAGGGCATAGGGTCGTAGCCCTCGACGGTACGCTCCGGGAGATGCCAACTGACGAACAGTTGCGGCGAACCGTGAAATGGGAGGCAAGCCGTCTGGAGACACTCATCGCCGACTTGTCATCTGGACGCTCTGAGCGCTTGAGTTGCGAGGTGGCCGAAGGCGATCTGATCACATGCGCATGCGCCGCTGCTGCCGACGAAGATATTTTGCTGCTCTGCCAACGCCCCATGCTTGGATTTCATGGCAATGTGCTTTTGATCGGTGCACCCAACTCACACTCGACCAAGGTCTTGGCCATGGTGCGCGCGCTGGCCAATTCATCCGCGGCCAAGATATCCGAGGTTCAAACCACCGAGGAGGTCGCAGCAGTTTTCAAAAGGGTTGATCGCAGTCGCGTCGCGGCAATTGTCGTTGATCTCAACGTGGGTCCACTGAAGAGCGAAGAGGACCTGAGGCACCTTTTCTCTGCCGCGCGTTGTCCGGTGGTCGTGATTGGGGCCAAGCATATCAAACCGACCTGTGACAAAGCGGACGCGTCCGTTACCTGACTGCTGGGGGCGTTGTTTTCTGCAACCAGAACGGTTGCGGGGGTGCTGCCCTCAAGGAAATCGGTGCCAGCCACCGTCAGGAAACGGGTTGCTGGTTTGAGGTGCCCCCTAGATCTGTAGACGCTTCGCCGCCTACCGGACCTGGTTTGGTCCCGTGATCGTTCCTGTTTTCAAAGGAGGCGCCCGGAGAAGTACGCGGCTCTCAAGGAGGGACTCGAAAGGCACTGCCCGGGAATGATCATCCAGTTTTCGACCGGTGGAGGGTCAGGCGCAGGCCAGACGCGTGGCGGAATGCTGCCACCGCGACCGGTCATGGCCTCGTTGTCCGTCGGATCGAATAACTTCCCGAACTTCCGCCCCGACAGGTTGATGAACTTCGTTTCCGGGGGGGTGTTACGTTGCGCCCAAGGGTAGACCCGCATCGTATCCTTGACCCCCTGGCCTACATTGATCCGAAGGGTCTTGCCACAAGGCATCGGGTTGAGACGGGCAGGGTGGTTCACGCCTCAGTCTTCAACTATTTCAACTAGGAGCGCAACCTCACCAGCCGACAGAATTTCAAGCTTAGCCGCGCCGCCGTCTAGCCGAGTGGCGCCAACTTGCTGCGGCATTAAGGGCAGGGTTACTGTCCGAGCTGAGACCGGTTCGAAGCTGTCTGACACCTCCCAGAAATGGCCTTCGCGCTGGTAGCAGGGTCCAAAAAATGGATGGGGAACAGCCCGGCTAGGAAGCGCCTCACAAGTTCCATCGCCCAAACGCGCGAGAAATTCTCCATGTCGGTCAGGTAGTGCACCCACATGCCCTCAAGCAGCGCTAGCGTGCCATGGGTGGCATCTTCGGCGAGAGTTGCCGATGCCCCCTCCTCGCCAGCTATTTCTTCAAAGGCGGAGCGCAGTTTTTGCACCAAACGCTCGTCTTGGGTGCTGGTGTATTGGGCGATCCCGGGGTGAGAACTTGCCGCGCCGCGGAATGCATGCCAGATCTTGATCCCGCGCGGGCTGAGTAGGGTTTCGGAAAGATCGGCGACGACGATCGCCATCACACGCACCGCCGGGGGGGCGTCGCCGATGTCGGTCATCCGATCCATTTTTGAATAGTAGTGCTCGCTGAACTGCTTGGCCGCTGCGGTTACCAGATTGTCCTTGCCGCCAAAATGCAGGTGTACCATTCCGCGCGACAATTCCGCCCGGTGAATGATGTTTGTGACTGAGGCCTCCGTCAGGCCGCTTTCAGCGATCGTGTCGAGAGTCGCGTCGATCAATGCCTGCCGGCTGGCTTCTGGATCACGCTTGGCTGGTCGGCGTCGACGGTGTTTGGTTGAGGTAATATCTTTCATATTCAACCATGTAGATCGATTTCCATCAAATTTCAAAGAGTAGATTGACACAAGCACTGCCGCCGCGCAATACTTAATGGACAATCGTCCATTAGGGAATTTAGGCAGGCCAGGTCGGGGAGGTCCGGTGTTCAAGCCCAGAAGCGAAGCGGCCAGAGGATATGCTCTCAGTTCGCCTGCCACGGCCTATGTCGGCTTTCTGGTGGCGGCGCCGCTTGTCATTCTGATCACCTATTCCTTCTGGACGCAGACCTACGTTACGCTTGATAAGACGCCCACGCTCGGGAACTATCGCGCCGCGCTGTCCGATCCGCTGGTGCATCACCTGATGCTGCGTTCGATCTGGATCGCTGGCGCGGTCACTCTGGCGACCGTGGTGCTGGCCTATCCGATTGCCTATTTCATCGCGATGAAGGCCCGGAGAAAAACGATCTGGCTCTTGTTGATCACCATTCCCTTCTGGTCCAGCTACCTGCTGCGGGTGTTCGCATGGAAGCTGATACTGGGATTCAATGGCGTGATGAACTCGGCGCTACTGGGGCTCGGCCTGATCGATGAACCGCTTGATTTTCTGCTTTATAACGAGTTTGCAGTGGTGCTGACTCTGGCTCATGCCTGGGCCCCGTTCGCGATCCTGCCGATCTATGTCAGTCTGCAAAAGATCGACCCCAGCCTGCTTGAAGCAGCGACCGACTTAGGCAACAGCCCGCTGCAAAGGTTCCTGCGCGTGACGCTGCCGCTTACCGTGCCCGGTATCATTGCCGCCAGCCTGATCATTTTCGTCCCAACGGTGGGCGATTATGTGACCCCCGCGCTGGTGGGCGGGTCGGATGGCAAGATGATCGCCAACCTGATTCAGGTTCAATTCGGTGCTGCGAACAACTGGCCTTTAGGAGCCACGCTGTCGCTTTTGGCGATGATGTCGGTCGGCTTTGTGGCAATCGTGTTCGTCATCGCGGGTCGCGGTTTGGGGGGGCGAATTAGATGAAACGTCCTTCACTCCTTGTGATCTACGCCTTTGCCTATTTGATCTTCCTTTACCTGCCGGTGATGTTCTTGCCGCTGTTTTCGTTCAACAGTGGAACCATCGTTGCATTTCCGATCAAGGGCTGGACACTTGACTGGTACCGCAAGCTGGGCGAGCAGGATACCCTGATCCAGGCGCTTTGGAATTCGCTGGGTGTCGGTGCAGTCACGGCATTGCTGGCCACCGCCATGGGGCTGTTCGCTGCCCGCGCTTTTGTTCGCTACCGGTTTCGTGGTCAGGCTGCGGCCGAGGGGCTGGTGATGCTGCCGCTCGTCATTCCCGGCATCATCGTTGCCTCGTCGATGCTGGTGCTGTTCTTGTTCCTTGGTCTGCAGCCGTCGTTGGTTACGGTCACGCTGGGGCATACCTTTCTGGCACTGCCTTTTGCCGTATCGATCCTGAAATCCGCCTTTGACGATTTCGACGCCTCGCTCGAAGAGGCTTCTTATGATCTGGGCTGTGGCGTGTTCGAGACTTTCCGGCGTGTCACCCTGCCGGTTGTTGCCCCGGGCATCGTCGCCAGCATTCTGGTGACCTTTACCGTCAGCTTCGACGAATTCGTGCTGGCCTTCTTTCTGTCTGGCAACCAGCCAACCCTGCCGGTCTACATCTGGAGCCAGATCCGCTTTCCGGCCAAGCTGCCCAATGTTCTGGCGCTTGGTTCCATTCTGCTTTTCGCCTCGGTCATGCTCTTGGTGCTGGCCAAATATTTCCAACGCCGCTCAACAACTCGAGACGTCTGATGACCGAGAAAAACATCATAGAACTCAAAGGCGTCGAGAAACGCTATGGCAGTTTCCTGGCGGCCTCCGGGATCGATCTGGACCTTCGTCAGGGCGAATTCTTCTCTTTGCTGGGGCCGTCGGGCTGTGGCAAGACCACGGTGCTACGAATGATCGCGGGTTTCCAGGAACCGACACAGGGCGCCATCCTGATCGATGGGCAAGACATGGCCGGCGTGCCGGCCAACAACCGTCCCACCAACATGGTGTTCCAGAGCTATGCCATTTTTCCGCATCTGAATGTGGCCAACAACGTGGCCTATGGGTTGCGCGGGCGGGTGCCCAAAGCCGAGATCGACGCCCGCGTGACCGAGGCGCTGGAGATGGTTGAATTGGGAGGGTTGCACCAACGCGGAGCCAATGAGCTGTCTGGCGGTCAGCGCCAGCGGGTCGCACTGGCCCGCGCACTGATCATGCGACCCAAAGTGCTGCTGTTGGACGAGCCGCTCTCGGCGCTGGACAAGAAACTTCGCGAACAAATGCAGTTCGAAATGCGTAACCTGCAACAGTCGCTGGGTATCACCTTTGTCATGGTCACACACGACCAATACGAGGCTATGACCATGTCCGACCGCATCGGCGTGATGTTTGATGGCCGCCTGGAGCAAGTAGACACGCCGGCCACGCTTTATGCGCGCCCCTGCAACCGGGCGGTGGCCAGTTTCATCGGAGAGATGAACATCCTGCCGGCCACTGTACTGGAGGAAACCGGGGGCATGCTTTCCATTGAAGCGGCCGGGTTTGGCCGCATGCGGATCGAACGAAATGTCAACGCCACCGATCGGGCACGCGACATCATTGTCGGCATCCGCCCCGAACAGCTGGAAATCAAGGCCGACAAACCCGCCGACTATCCTGCCACGCTGAAAGGTAAAATCAGCAATGTCGCCTTTTACGGTGAGAACATCCACTATCATGTCGCGGTCGAGAATATCGACAAACCGATCGCGGTGTCGGTGCCGAACTATTTCCACACGGTCGATTTCAATCGCGGTGACGCGGTCTGGTTGGGCCTGCAAGTGGCCAGTGTGATCGATTTGGGTAAAGAAAGAAAATCAAGCCAACGGGAGAAAACATGAGACTTCAAGGCATTGCAGCATTCGCACTCGCGACCGCCATCAGCACCGGCTGCGCCAGCGCCGGGGGGGCGGACCTGAGCGTTTTCGATTGGTCGGGCTACGAGGATCCGGGCTTTTTCGCCAGCTACATGGCGAAATACGGGAACGAGGCGCCCAGCTATTCCTATTTCGGCAGCCAGGAAGAGGCTTTTACGAAGCTTATGTCGGGCTTTACCGCCGATCTTGCACATCCCTGTTCGGACGCAGTGCGCAAATGGGTGGCAGCCGACCTGATCAAGCCGCTGGATGAGAGCAAGCTGACCAACTGGGCCGATATGCTGCCCGAGATCAAGGAGGTCGACGGCATCGTTCTGGATGGCAAGCTCTACATGCTGCCCTTCGAATGGGGCAATACCGGCCTGATCTATCGCACCGACAAGATCGCTGCCGACGCGGTCTCGCTGCAACTGCTGGCCGATCCCGCCTATGCGGGCAAGATCGCCATTCCCGATGCGGCCTCGTCAGCCTATGCGCTGGCCTCGCTGGCCACCGGCAACGGCGCCGATTACACCAATCTGAGCGACGAACAGTTCAAGGAAGCGTCGGATTTCCTGCGCGCGATTCATCCCAACATGCGGTTCTACTGGTCGGATGCGGGCCAGCTGGACCAGGCGATGACCAGCGGCGAGATCGAAATGGGCTGGGCCTGGAACCAGTCCGAGCTGAACCTGATCTGGAACGAAGTGCCCGCCGCGATGATGCGGGACGTCGACAAGGGTATCGCCACCTGGGTCTGTGGCTATGTGCATCTGAAATCCTCGACCACGCCGGACGAACAGGTCTATGACCTGCTCAACGCGCTCACCGATCCTGTCAGCGGTCAGTACATCATCGACAACTGGGGGTATCCGCATTCCAACGCCAAGGCGTTCGAGATGGCCGATCAGGCCAACATCGAGGCCTACGGGTTCTCCGATCCTAAAAGCTTCTTCGAAGGCAGCCTGTTCTTTGACGCGGTGACGCCGGAACTCGAGGCCAAAATGCTGGCCGAGTTCGAGCGGATCAAGGCCGGCTTCTAATTCACTCATTTCGCCGGGGGCGCCTCTGCGCCCCTGGCCCCGACGGATAGGAACACGCGCGACATGTCCGACGCGAACCCATACGCTTTGCTTTTTGAACCGGTTAAGATCGGCCCGGTAACAGCCCGCAACCGGTTCTTTCAGGTACCGCATTGCACCGGGCTGGGTCATCTGCGTCCGCGCGCCGACGCCGGTGTGCGGGGGACAAAGGCCGCTGGCGGCTGGGCGGTGGTTTCGAACCAGGAAACCGAGATTCATCCCACCTCGGATCTTTCGCCCTTTCCCGAGGGGCGGCTTTGGGATGACCGTGACATTCCAGCTTTGCGGCTGATGACGGACGCCGTGCACGAACATGGGGCGTTGGCCGCGATCCAGCTGGTGCATAACGGCAACCACGCCGTTAACCATCTGAGCCGCGCGCCGATCCTGGCCCCCTCCGAGATGAGCGCCGATCTGGCGATGCCGAAACACGCCCGCGCCATGGACAAGACCGATATCCGCGAGTTGCGCCGCTGGCACCGAGATGCAGCGCTGCGCGCCAAACAGGCCGGCGCCGATATCATTTATGTCTATGCCGGACATTCCATGTCGATCGCCCAGCATTTCATGCTGCCGCATATGAACACCCGCAGCGACGAATATGGCGGGTCGCTGGAAAACCGCGTGCGGCTTGCCCGCGAGTTGCTGGAGGACACGCGCGAGGCGGTGGGCGACACCTGTGCCGTGGCCTTCCGTTTCGCCATTGACGAGATGCAGGGACCCGACGGCATGCAGGCCGCCGAAGAGGGCCGCGCCGTGGTCGAGTTGCTGGCCGATCTGCCCGACCTGTGGGACGTCAATGTCTCGGGCTGGGACAATGACAGCATCACCACCCGGTTTCAGCCGCAGGACGGATACCAGAACGACGCCCTTGCCTTTGTCAAGCAGGTGACCGGCAAGCCCGTCGTGGGCGTGGGCCGGCTGACCTCGCCCGACCTTATGGTGTCGATGGTCAGAAAGGGGATCGTGGACCTGATCGGCGCGGCGCGGCCCTCGATCGCCGACCCGTTCCTGCCGACCAAGATCCGCGAAGGCCGCATCGACGAGATCCGCGAATGCATCGGCTGCAATATCTGCGTCGCCTCGGACAATCTGGGCATTCCGATCCGCTGCACCCAGAACCCGACCATGGGCGAGGAATGGCGCCGCGGCTGGCACCCCGAGGTCATCACCTCGAAGGGTAAGCAGAACGAGGTTCTTGTGATCGGCGGTGGCCCGGCCGGGCTGGAATGCGCCATGCAGATGGCCCGGCGCGGCTATGAGGTGACACTGGCCGAGGCATCGTCCGAATTCGGCGGGCGCGTGGCCCGTGAAAGCCGCCTGCCGGGGCTGTCGGCCTGGGGCCGGGTGATGGACTATCGCCTGAACGACCTGAACCGGCGCGCCAATGTGCGTATGTTCACCAACAGCGCGCTGGATGCGGCGCAGGTCGCCGAACTGGGCATCGGCAACGTGTTTGTGGCGACCGGGGCGCAGTGGCGCCGCGACGGCATCGGCCGCAACACCCAGCGCCACGCGCCAGATATCGCAGCGGGCGCAACCATCCTGACACCCGACGACATCCTGTCGGGCCAGATGCCCCCGGCGGGCCCGGTCCTGGTCTATGATGACGACAATGTCTATCTTGCGGGCGTGATTGCCGAGAAGCTGGCCTTGGCCGGTCTGGAGGTGATCTTTGCCACGCCCGAGAGCCTGGTTTCCAGCTTCACCGTGAACACTCTGGAACAGCATCGCATTCAGGCCCGGCTGATCGACCTGGGCGTGGACATCCGCTGCAACCAGACGCTTGCGGCGCTTGGCACAGGCAATGCCAGCCTGGCCTGCGCCTTTACCGGGCGGCGAACGGCGTTGGCCTGCGGATCAGCGGTGCTGGTGACCGAGCGCATCCGCGAGACCGCCCTGCACACCAGCCTGAAGCCTCTGAGCCTGACCACGCTCGAACTGATCGGGGATGCCGCGCAGCCGGGCCTGATCGTCGATGCGGTGTTCTCCGGCCATCGCGCCGCCCGTGATTTCGAACGCCCGAGACAGGATGCCGACAAGGATTGGTTCCGCCGTGAAATCATCGACCTGCGAGAGGAGTCGTGACATGACCGGACGCCCCCCCGAACTCGACGCGCTGATTGCCGAATACCACCCCGGACTGGCCATGCCGCGCGGGTTTTACACCTCGCAAGCGATCTATGATCACGATATCGCGCGGGTCTGGAACCGGAACTGGCTCTGGGCCGGGCACGAAAGCCAGATCCCCGAGGCTGGGGATTATGTCTTGCTCGATTACGGGTCGGAATCGATCATCATCGTGCGCGACCGCGACGGCGGGGTGCGCGCACATCTGAATATCTGCCGGCATCGCGGCTCGCGCATCTGCACCGAGGCTGAGGGAACGGCGCGCGTCTTTGCCTGCCCCTATCATGCGTGGACCTTTGAGTTGACAGGCGAGTTGCGCGCGGGCCGGGCTATGGGGCCGGATTTCGACCCCTCGCGCTGGGGGCTGTTCCCGGTTCGGGTGACGCTGTTCCAGGGACTGATCTTTGTCTGCTGCGACGCGGACACACCGGCACTGGAGCCGGCGCTGGCGCAACTGGCCCCGCTGACCACGCCCTATGGGCTGGACCGTCTGAAGGTGGCGCACAAGGCCAGCTATCCGGTGCCCGCCAACTGGAAACTGGCGGTCGAGAACTATCTGGAATGCTATCATTGCGGCCCGGCGCATCAGGAATATTCGCGCTCGCACAGCCTGAAATCGCCCAAGGAAATGGCCGAGCTCGTGGGTCCGCTAGCGGAACGCGCGGCGGCGGCGGGGCTGTCCTCCGAGATGCTGGACCTGACCGGGGCGGCCGCTCCGACGCCGTTCACCGGCGCCTATCTGCGCCGCTATCCGCTTTATCCCGGCTACGACACCGGCAGCCGCGATGGCACGCCCCTCGCACCGCTTCTGGGTGACCTCAAAGGGTATGACGGCGGTGCCACCGATATGGGGATCGGGCCACTCAACTGGTTCCTGGTCTATTCCGATCACCTGGTCGGCTACCGGTTCCTGCCCCGCGACGTGCAGCAGACCGACATCGAGGTGGTCTGGATGGTCCATGCCGACGCTGAAGAGGGGCGCGACTATGACCGCGAAGCGCTCACCTGGCTCTGGCATGTCACCTCCCAGGATGACGAACGCATCATCCGGCACAATCAGGCCGGCGTGAACTCGGCCTATTTCCAGCCCGGCCCGTTGAGCGAAATGGAAGGCTGGGTGGGCGATTTCTACAACTTCTATCTACGCATGATCGGGCCGGACCCAGAATTCAGGAAGGCAGCAAATGGTTGAGACACCCACAAAACCTCGTCGGCGGGGTGGCGGCGGACGTGCCGCGCGGATCGCGGTGCAGCAGGCGACCACCGGTAACGAGGCGGTACATGGCGGGATGCAGGGCGGACGGTACAAACCGCTCAGCCAGCGCGACATGGAAAACATCCACTCGGCCGCGCTGACCGTGCTGGAACGCACTGGCGTGTCCGATCACTTTCCCGAATTGCTGGATCTTGTCCTGCCCAAGGGCGCGGTGCTGAACGAACATGGCCGCCTGTGCTTTCCCCGCGCGCTGATGGAGGACCTGCTCTCTGTCGCCGCAAAGGAGTTCTATGTCTTTGCGCGAGGCGAGCGTGAGGGCAAGGATGACATGCACTGCACCGCCGAAAGCGTCTATTTCGCCAATTCGGGCACGGCGGTCACCACCTTCGACTACGAAACGAGGTCCTATCGCCCCTCGACCCTGCGCGACGTCTACGATTTCACCCGGCTGGTGGATCAACTGGAAAACATCCACATGCTGGGCGATACGGTTCTGGCCACCGATGTGACGGACGATTTCGCCCATGACATGAACACCGTCTACGCGATGCTGGCGGGCAGCCAGAAACCCGCCTGCCTGACCTTTCGCGACCGCAGCCACATCCCGCACGCGATCCGCATGTTCGACCTGGCCTCGGGCGGCGAAGGCAGTTTCATGAAAAAGCCCAGCGTGATCTTTGGCGGCTGCCCGATGGTTTCGCCCCTGCGGATCGGGCGCGAGAACATGGAGCTTCTGATCGACACCGCCAAACTGGGCCTGACCGTCGATCTGGCGGTGCCGCCGCAGGCCGGGGCCACCGCCCCCGCCACGCTGGCCGGAACACTGGTGCAGACCGTGGCCGAAACCCTCGCTTGCGTGGCAATCGTCAACTTGATCACCCCCGGCTGTCCGGTCTGCTTTGCCGCATGGCCCTTCATCACCGATCTGCGCAGCGGCTCGTTCACCGGGGGCAGCGGCGAACAGGCGCTGATCGGGGCCGCCGCGGTACAGATGGGCAATTTCTATGGCCTGCCCACTTCCGTGGGCGCGGGGATGACCGACGCCAAGGTGCCTGATGCGCAATACGGGTTGGAAAAGGCGCTGACCTTTTCGCTGGCCGCCCATGCGGGTGCCAACCGGCTGTGCGAGTTCGGCGGCATGATCGGCAGCTTGATGGGATGCAGTTTCGAAAGCATGGTCATCGACGACGAGGCCGGCGGCATGATCCTGCGCACCCTGCGCGGGATAGAGGTTTCGGACGAGACCATGGCCGTGGACGTGATCCACAAATGCGCCCTCGACCCTGGTCATTTCCTCGGCAACTCCCATACGCTCACCTACATGAATACCGAGTTCGTCTATCCGCAGCTGATGGATCGCGAGCGCACCGACACCTGGGAGAACGAGGGTAAGACTGACCTTCTGGAACGGGCGCGGGACAAGGCCAACACGATCTTGGACAGTCATTTCCCCAACTATTTCGGCGCCGCCGACGCAGAGGTGCGTGCGGAGTTTCCGATCATCATGTCAGAAGAGGAGATGGCTCGCCGTGGATAACACCGAACTCAGAGCCTGGGATAACGGTCATTTCGTTCACCCGTGGGAAGGCATGGCCGCTGTAGGTCAGAACGACCGAACTTTTGTCGAAACTGCCAGCGGCATTCATATCGTCAACGACAAGGGCGAACGGCTGATCGACGGGCCCGGCGGCATGTGGTGCACCCAGATCGGTTACGGCCGCACAGAGATGGCCGATGCGATGGCGGAACAGGCGCGTCAGCTTGCCTATTTCTCGCCCTTCAACAACACCAACTCGATCGCCACACGGTTTGCTCGCGAACTGGCAAAGCGGGCGCCGGGCGATCTGAACCACGTGTTCTTCACCACCGGCGGCTCTACCGCGGTCGACAGCGCCCTGCGGTTTATCCAGTTCCGCAACAACCTGATGGGACATCCCGACAAGAAGATCGTAATTTCACGGCAGAAGGCCTATCACGGCAGCACCTATTTGGCCGCCAGCGTCAGCGGCAAAGAGCGTGACCGGCTGTGGTTGGATAAGGCCGATGACCTGGCCCATTTCCTGCCGAATGTGAACCCGCTGTATCGTGCCGAGGGCCAGAGTGTCGCGGACTTCCTGGACGAAAAGATCGCGGATCTGGAAAACGCGATCCTGACCTTTGGGGCGGATAGGGTGGCCGCCTTCATCGCAGAGCCAATCCTTGCGTCGGGCGGAGTGATTGTCCCGCCCGAAGGCTATCACAAGCGCTGTCTCGAAATCTGCCGCCGCCATGACGTGCTCTATATCTCTGACGAGGTCGTGACCGCCTTCGGGCGGCTGGGTCACTGGTTCGCCTCGAAGGACGTGTTCGGCATTCAGCCCGATATCATCACCTGCGCCAAGGGAATGACATCGGGTTATGCCCCGATGGGGGCCGCGATCATTTCCGACCGGCTGATTGCCGACATCGCCGGGAACGATGCCACATTCTCAAACGGGTACACCTATTCCGGCCATCCGGTTTGCGCCGCCGCCGGGCTGACCAGCATGGAGATCATCGAACGCGAAGGCATTCTGGAACATGTCCGGCAGGTCGCGCCGGTGTTCCAGGAACGGCTGCACGATCTGCGCCGGATCGGCATTGTCACCGACACCCGCGGCATGGGGCTGATGGGGTGCGTGCAGTGCTCGCTCGACGGGAATAAAACCAGCTTGCTGGAAGGCGACTATGAGATCGGCGCGCGGATCGATGCCGAATGCCAGAAACGGGGTCTGCTGGTTCGGCCTATCATCAATATGTGCGTGATGTCACCGCCCCTGATCATCAGTGAGGATCAGATTCACCAAATGTTTGATGTCTTGGGGGACGGAATCCGCGCGTCGGTAAAATGAGTTGTGGTATTGTCAAAGGTATGAACGGCGGTCTCAGAAGGCATCCGGTTGAGACGGGCAGGGCGGTCTCGTAGCCTCTGAGGATGCCGAGACGCGATCCGTTCATATACTTCCACAGCAGTCCAGAGATCATTCGTCTGGCGGTGATGCTGTAGGTCAGATTTCCGCGGTCGCTGCATAATGTCGAGGAGCTGCTTCACGAGCGCGGCGTCGATGTCAGTCACGAAACGATCCGGTTCTGGTGGCAAAGGTTTGGCCCGATGTTTGCGTCCGAGATCCGCAGGAAACGCGCGGATCGGCTTCGGTCCTGGCCGCAGTGGCGTTGGCACTTGGATGAGATGTTCGTGAAGATCAATGGCGAGCGGTACTACCTTTGGCGGGCCGTCGATCACGAAGGCGAGGTCCTGGAAAGCTTTGTGACAAAGACGCGGGACAAGAAGGCTGCATTGAAAATCCTCAGAAAATCAATGAAGCGCCACGGTCGACCTCATGTCCTGGTGATCGACCGGTTGAGGTCCTATGGTGCGGCGATGAAAGCCATCGGCAGGAAACGGGTCGCTGGCTGAACAACAGGGCGGAGAATTCGCATCTGCCATTCCGACGCCGCGCGCCGGCAATGCAACGCTTTCGGCGCGTGCGAAGTTTGCAGAAGTTTGCTTCCGACCACGCCTCGGTCTTCAACCATTCCAACTCGCAGCGCAGCCTCACCAGCCGACAGAATTTCAGGTTGAACCGCGCCGCTGCTCTTGTCGAGTGGCGCCAACTTGCTGCGGCATAAAGGGCAGGGTTACTGTCCGAGCTGAGACCGGTTTGAAGCTGTCTGACACCTCCTCATTGTGCTGTCAGTTCCGCCGCGTGCTCGCGTCTGATGCAACGCGCGGCACCAGTGCTTTGACCAAGTTTGTCATATCGAGCGTTCCCTCAGGCACACCATCGCGCATCACGATAAAACGATGCGACGTGTCGCCGCCCGAGCGGGCAATCATGCTTTCCAGCGTATCGTCATGATCGACCTCGCCATGGGCGTCGGGCGGTACCGGCTGCCCATCGAGCGGTGTCATGATCGAGCGGACCCGCAGCACCCGGGCCCGGTTGATGTCGCTGACGAAGTCCTCGATATACGGATCGTTCGGATTGAGCAGGATATGCTGCGGCTCGCCCTGCTGCACGATATAGCCGTCCTTGAGAATGACCAGGTGATCGGCCAGTTTCAGGGCCTCGTCCAGGTCATGGGTGATAAAGACGATGGTCTTGTGCAACTCGGTCTGCAATTCCAGCAGCAGGTCCTGCATGTCGGTGCGGATCAGCGGATCGAGCGCCGAGAACGCCTCGTCCATCAGCATGATGGGCGAGTTCGAGGTCAGCGCGCGGGCGATCCCGACCCGCTGCTGCATGCCGCCCGACAGCTGGTGCGGATAGTGGTTGCCATAGCCATGCAGCCCGACCCGATCTAGCCATTTGTCGGCCTCGACCAGATAGTCCCGCTTGGCCACGCCGCGCACCTTGAGCGTGGTGCCCGCGTTCTCGGCCACGGTCTTGTGCGGCAGAAGGGCGAATTTCTGGAACACCATCGACATGACCTCGCGGCGCAGGTTGCGCAGCTTTTCCTCGTCATAGGCCAGCACATCCGCGCCATCGACCCGCACCTCACCCGAGGTGGGTTCGATCAGGCGGTTCAGGTGGCGGATCAGTGTCGACTTGCCCGAGCCCGACAGGCCCATGATCACGGTGATCTCGCCCTCGCGCATGTCGACATTGATGTCGCGCAGCCCCAGAACGTGTCGGTGCTGTTTCAGCAGATCGGCCTTGGACATGCCGTCCAGCACATGTTTCAGCGCCGCTTTCGGATCGGCCCCGAAGATCTTGTAGAGGTTGCGGATCGAAACCTTGATATTGTCGCTCATGCCCGTGTCCCTCAGTGCTGTTGCGCGGCGTTGACGCGGTTGAGCGCGGCTTTGGTGACCCGGTCGAGAATCACCGCCAGCAGCACGATGCCCAGGCCCGACACAAGGCCGACACCCAGTTCAAGGTTGCGGATGCCGCGCAGGACCAGAACCCCGAGGCCCGGCGCCGAGACCAGCGAGGCGATGACGACCATGGCAAGGCTCATCATGATGGTCTGGTTCACCCCGGCCATGATATTGGGCAGGGCCAACGGGATCTGCACGCCGAACAGCTTCTGCCGGTCGGTCATGCCGAAACTGTCGGCGGCCTCGATCACGTCCTTGTCCACCAGCCGGATTCCCAGATCGGTCAGGCGGATGACGGGAACGATGGCGTAAAGGATGATGGCGATGCCATAGAGCTTGGGCTCGGTCACCGAAAAGAGAAAGATCAGCGGGATCAGATAGACGAAAGAGGGGAGCGTTTGCAGCATGTCCAATATCGGGATGGTCATGCGTTGCAGCCGGTCGTTGCGCGACATGGCGATGCCGATGGGCACCCCGAACAGCACGCAGAGAAAGGCGCAGACAAAGATGATCGCCAGCGTCTGCATGGCGTGGTCATAGTGGTCGACAAAGGCCAGAAACACCAGGCAGGCCATGACAAAGCCCACCAGCCGCATCGAGCGCGAGGCGAAATAGACCACCAGCGCCAGCAGCGGCATCATGATCCACCACGGCGTCGCCTCGAAAGTGGCCAGAGCGAATTCCAGCATCCAGCTCAGCGGCTGCGTCAGCGGGTCCAGCACAAAGCGCAGCGCGCCCTTGGCCGCCAGGAACGCGTCCTCGACCCCTTTGGTCACATCGCGCGATTTGGCAAAGGCGGCGCAGGCCTTGTTCAGTTCGTCCAGCGAGGGAAAGGGCAGGTTGAACAGGGTGGTCTCGGTCTTGCCACCGGCCTTGGCCAGCAGATCGGCCATCGACAATGTGGCTTCGCCGGATTTGCCGGCATCGCACCAGTCGCGCAAGCCGAGGCTGTTGAACAGAAAGTCATAGGTGGCCATGAGAACGAGCCCCTTTCACGGTTGTCTCGGACGGTTCCCGTCTGGTGCCGGATGCGCGACGGCGGGTGTCGAAACCGCCGGGCCACCAATGGCGGCCCGGCGGAAGTTCCGGATTACTTGATCAGGGCGGCCAGCTTTTCGCGGGCCGCGTCATTGACCCAGCTTGCCCAGATGTCCGAATTGTTGCTCAGGAAATAGACCGCCGCCTCTTCGGCCGAGGCACCGGTGTCGTCTTTCCAGGCCAGCACGGCGTTCATGACGTCGATGTCAAAGCTAAGATTGCGCATCAGCTCGGCCACGTCCGGCGCCCGTTCGGTCAGGGCTGCCGTCGCGACGGTCAGCACCGGCGCCGGCGGAAAGTCCGACACGCCCGGATTGGCATTTTCGGCCGACTGGTTGGCCAGGTGCACATCCGCGTCGATATCGCCGATCGAGATCTGGGTCATCGGGTATTTGCCCAGAACCGCGGTGGGCGCCCAGTAATAGCCGAACCAGGGGGTCTTGTCCTCGTAGGCCGCCGCGATCGAGGTGGCCAGCGTCTCGCCCGAACCGTGATCGAAGATCTCCATCTTGTCGCGCATGCCCAGCGCGGTGATCAGGTTGTCGTTGACGATCCGGCAGCCCCAGCCCACCGGGCAGTTGTTGAACCGGCCACCGACCAGTTCGGGATTGGCTAGGATGTCGGCGACGGTCTTCAGCTCGGGATGCGCCTCGGCCAGGTACGAGGGAATCCACCAGCCTTCGAGGCCACCGGGATTGAACACCTCGGCCAGACGCTCGACCTTGCCTTCGGCTTCAAGCTTGAGATAGGGCTCGCCGGCCGAGTTCAGCCAAAGTTCGGTCACGATGTCGGGCTCGCCGTTCTCGGCAAGCGATGCGACCGAGGTCACGGTGGCCGAGGGCACCAGCTCGACCGTGCAGCCATAGCCCTGTTCCATCAGGAACTTGGCGGTATGCGTGATGATCTGGGACGAGGGCCAGTTCATTTCGGTCAGCGAGACCTCGCCACATTCGGCCCATGCGGCCGATGCCGTGGTCATGGCCGCGACGGCGATGACGCTTCTGGCCAGAGTGATGGGATTGTTCATGGTCTTCTCCTGTTGGTGATTTGTTTTTTGCCGTCCCTGGCCTTGTCCAAGTGCGGGTTTCGGGACGTTTACACCCGCACCGAGGCTAGAGAGCGTGTCCTCTCAAAGCAATTTGAAACCTTTGAAAGAAATTTCAGAGTTTCTGAAGTTGCGTGATCGTGTCTCCAACCACCCGTCGTCGAGCGGGTCGCCGCGTGGACGAATAGGGGATCGGATGCGGGCATGCGGGTCATTGCAAGATCACCAACTCGGGCGCGGCGCGGTTGGTCAGCAATCGGGCAGGCCCGTCGGTCACCACGATATTCTCTTCGTGTACCATCATCAGCCCGTTGCCGTAGCTGAGCGAGGGTTCGATGGTCAGGACCATATTTTCTTGCAGCACGGTGGTGTCAAAGGCCGCGTGCGAGGGCTGTTCGGTCAGTTGCATGCCCAGCCCGTGGCCCAGCCGGCCGATATCGCCGCCGCTGTCATCCAGCTCGGCGATGACGGCGGACATGGCCCCGAACAGGTCGCGGCAGGTGGCGCCGGGGCGCGCGGCGTCGATCCCGGCCTGAGTGGCGCGCCACAGCACGTCATAGGCGCGGCGCGCGGCATCATCGGCACGGCCTATCGCCCAGTTGCGGTCGAAATCGCAGAAATACCCGTCCCAGGTACAGCCGGTATCCAGCATCAGCACGTCCCCCGCCCGCAGGGGCCGTTGCGAGGGCGGAGAGATCACATCCGCATAGCCGCCCTGATCGGCGGCGCCCACCACATAGGGCGCGTCATCCGCGCCCAACCCGATCGCCGCGCGGCGGAATTCGCGAAACACGGCGTCCAGCGGCATCCCTTCGGACACGAACTGTGGTACCGCTTCGAACGTGGCCGAGCCGATCGCGCAGATATGGGCCAGCTTCTCGATCTCGGCGGGGGTCTTGACCATGCGCAGCCCCTGCACCAGGCCGGTGGCATCGGCAATCTCGAGGCCGGGCAGGGCAGAGATCAGGCGTTCCCAATCGCCCAGCGGCATCCTGAGCAGCGTCTCATGCCCCTTCATGACGCCCAATCGCGCGCCGCGCGCGGCCAGCGGGGACAAAAGCTCGGTCAACAGGCTGATCCCGTCATCCTGCGGCTGCGGCGCGGGCCAGGTGCGCACATCGTCCAGCCAGCCGCGCCGCATCAGTTCGGCGCCGATCTCGGGGATCACCGCAATGGGCTTGCCGCTGGCGGGCACGAACAGGAACCAGGGCCGGGTCGGGCTCTGCCAGAACAACGTGTGAAAGCCGCTGAAATAGCGCAACTCGGGTTCGGTCATCAGCAGCAGACCGTCCAGCCCCTGTGCCGCCATCCTGTCTTGCGCCCGCGCCGTGCGGGCCTGAAATTCGGCGGCGGCGAAGCCGCGCATGGGACTGTCAGCCATGGGTAAAACCTCCGACAATGGCGCGGGCCGAAAACTCTGCCAGTTCACCGCGCCAGAACTGGCGACCGAAACAGAAAGGGCGCCCGGATGCGTCCCGGATCACTTGGGTCAGTTCGATCCCCGACTGGCTTTGCGCCAATCCCAGCAACTGGGTCTCTTCGGGATGGGCGCCGCGCATCCGGATCATGATATCCCCGGTATGCGCGACCAGATCGTAGTGGCTGTCGAGCAGACGGGTGGTGGATTGATGCAGGTCGTGAGACAGGAAATCGGGGCATCTTGCGGCATCGACATATTCGGTCTCGACAAAGATCGCGTGACCATCCTGATGGAACAGGCGGGTGTATTCATAGATCGCGGCACCCGGTTTCAGCCCCAGCCGCGCGGCCAGCGCGGCGTCGGCCTGGCCCTCCTGCGCCCGGATCACCTCGATCCCCAGCGCGGCGCCCCGGCTTTCGGCATCGGCGACAAAGCTGACCATGTTCGAGACGTCATAGCTGACCCGCTTGGGCGAGACGAAGCGCCCGCGCCGGTCGGCGCTATAGACCAGCCCTTCGGCCTCGAGCGCATCAAGCGCGCGCCGCGCGGTCATCCGGCTGATGCCGGTTTCCTCGGCGATGCGCCGTTCCGAGGGCAGGGCGGCATGTTCCGGCAGGCTGCCATCGACGATCCGCCGTTTGATGTCCTGAACGATCTGCTGAAAGCGCGGCGTGTCGCGCGATGGTCCTGTCCGGAGCTGATCGGGTGTTGCGTCGTTCATCTGATTCCCGCAATTTTTAACAAGGGTATTTGGTATATACCAGTTCGGGCAAGGAAAATTATTTCACTTGACTGAACGGGCGGACTCACCGTTACATCGTGTGAGTCTGGTATATACCAGTTATTGCGGTTTGTCTCGCACCCGATGTGCCGGCCTCCGCCTCGCAAGGGAAACAACGCATATGTTCACCTCGGGAAAACAGGTCGTATCCAGGGATTGGTCACCGGTGCTGGACGCCGGGCGCCATCATCGTGCGCGGCTGGGCTTTATCCTGATGTCCACCGATCTGGCGGCCGAGGCGGATTTCTTCGACATGGTGCCGCCGGGTGTCGCGGTGCATATCACCCGCCTGAAGACCGACGATTTCACCACCAAAGAAACGCTTGCCCGGCATATCGACCACATGGCCGATGCCGCGGCGCGGATCCAGCCCGACCTGAAACCCGATGTCATCAGCTATAGCTGCACCAGCGGGTCCATCGTCATCGGCGAGGACAGGGTCATGGCCGAGATCGCCAAGGGCGCGCCCTGGGCGCGGCCGATGTGCCTGGTTCAGGGGGTGCTGGACGCCCTCGATGCATTGAACGCGCGCCGCATCGTCGTGGGCACGCCCTATCTGGACGAGGTCAACACCGCCGAGGCCGAGTATCTACTGGCCAAGGGGTTCGAGGTGCTGGATATCCAGGGGCTCAACCTGTCCACGGGCACCCAGATGGGACAGGTAACGCCGCAATTCTGGAAGGAATTCGCCCTGGCGATCGACCGGCCCGAGGCAGACGCGATCTTTCTGTCCTGCGGCGGCATACGCGCGCTCGAAGTGGTCGAAGAGATCGAACAGGCCGCTGGAAAGCCGGTGATCACATCGAACCAGGCCCAGTTCTGGAGCTGCCTGCGCCGCGCCGGAATCACCGATCAGCTGACCGGCTTCGGCCGGGTTTTCCAGAACCCCGGCACGGCGCTGCTGCCGGCATGACCACCCCCGGTGCAACCGGGTCAAACAAGGGAGGAAAGACGATGGGACTGTTGTCACAGGAACAAAAGGACATGTTCTGGCGCGATGGCGTGCTGGTTGTCGAGGATGCGGTTTCGCCTGATGAGCTGGCCGCGCTCAGGGCCGAGTTCGCGGGTTGGGTCGAGGAAAGCCGCGCCCATGCCGACGACTATGGCGAGACGCTGGACGGTCGCGCACGGTTCGACCTGCAACCGGGTCACAGCGCAGACAAGCCCGCCCTGCGCCGGGTGCAGTCGCCCGAAGAGGTCTCGGAGGTCTACGCCGACACCATGCGCAAAGCGCGCACGGTGGATTACTGCGCCGAGCTGATCGGACCCGGCGTGCGCTTTCATCATGGCAAGGTGAACTCGAAACTGCCCGGATCAGCCACCCAGGTGAAATGGCACCAGGATTTCCCGTTCGAGCCGATGACCAATGACGACATGATCACCTGCCTGTTGTTCATCGACGACGTGACGCTGGAAAATGGCCCGCTCGAGGTGATCCCGGGCAGCCACAAGGGGCCGATCCATTCGCATTGGCACAATGGTGTGTTCACCGGCGCGGTGGATGACGCGATCGTCGAGGCAGAGCGTGACAAGATCGTCAAATGCACCGGCAAGGCGGGGTCGGTCTGCCTGATGCATGCCAGCCTGCTGCACGGCTCGGCGCCGAACCTGTCGGACCAGCCGCGCACGCTGTATATCACCACTTATTACGCCGAGGACGCGATCGAGCTGAGCCCCAACCACCTGCCAAGCCGGTTCACCCATGAACTGGTGCGCGGCGAGGCCTCGGGCCGGGTGCGCTGCACCACCTATCAGATGGAGCTGCCGGCGGTGCCCAAGGGGACGTCCTTCTTTGCGCAACAAGAGGGATCGGATGGCGCCGGCGCCGGGGCGATGATGTAGCCATGCAAAACGCCGCGTTCTCCCCCCCGTCGGTCATTGAAACGCTTGCGTTCGAAACCGATGCCGGACTTGGCCAGCAGGCCCGGATCGGGCTGATCGTATTGCAGACCGATCAGACCATCGAGCACGAGTTCGCCCGGCTATTCCGGGGGGAGGGCGTGGCGCTCTATCATGCGCGCATCCCCAACGCGATGGAGGTCTCGCCCGAAACCCTGCGCCAGATGCAGGCCGATCTGCCGCGCACCGCCGAACTGTTGCCGCCGTCTTTCGGATTTGACGCCATCGGCTATGCCTGCACCTCGGGCGCCACGATGATCGGCGAGGCCCGCGTGGACGAGATGATCCGCGCGGTACATCCCGGCGCCCGCACCTCGAACCCGCTCACCGCCTGCAAGGCGGCGCTCTCGGCGCTGGGCCTGCGCCGGATCGCGCTGCTGACGCCGTATCCGCCCGAGGTGACGCTGGAAATGCAGGCCAATCTGCGCGCCGCGGGGTTCGAAACCGTGGCGGTTGCCTCGTTCAACCAGTCCGACGATTTCACCGTGGCCCGGATCTCGGCCCAGAGCATTCTTGATGCCGTCGCGACCATCGGTGCGCGTGACGAGGTGGAGGGTGTCTTTGTCTCCTGCACCAGCCTGCGCGCGCTTGACGTGATCGCCCAGGCCGAGGCGCGGATTGGCAAGCCGGTGATCGCCTCGAACCAGGTTCTGGCCTGGCACCTGATGCGGCTGGCGAGCCTTGGCGGCGTGCCAGAGGGCGCCGGTCGCCTGTTCGCGACCGGCTGACCCACCGCACCCAATCCCCGAATTTCAAGACAGGATCAAGCAAATGACCACTCCGCTTCCCGACAGGGCCCGCGTTGTCATCATCGGCGGCGGCATCATGGGCTGCTCGGTGGCTTATCACCTGGCCAAGGGCGGCTGGAGCGATGTCGTGCTGCTGGAACGCAAGACGCTGACCAGCGGCACCACCTGGCACGCGGCGGGGCTGGTCGGGCAATTGCAGGGCAGCCATGCCACCACCGCCTTTGCCAGCTATGGCGTTGAATTGTTGCAAGAGATCGAGGCGGAGACCGGCCAGAACCCCGGTTTCCGACAATCGGGTTCGATATCCATCGCGCTGAATGACGAGCGCATGGCCGAGCTGAAGCGCAAGGCCGATTTCGCACGCCTTTTCGGGGTCGAGGCGCATTACATGGAGACGGCAGAGATTGCCGAGCGCTGGCCGCTGATGAATGCCGAGGGCGTTCTGGGCGGCATCCACATGCCCTCGGACGGGTCGGCCAATCCGGTCGACCTGACCCAGGCGTTGGCGCGGGGCGCGCGAAAATACGGCGCCACGATCCGCGAGAACGTGAAGGTCGAAGAGGTGCTGACCGCCAATGGTCGCGTGACCGGCGTGCGCACGGATCACGGCACCATCACCGCCGATTTCGTGGTCAACTGCGGCGGCATGTGGGCGCGTGATCTGGGCCGCCAGAACGGTGTCGGCGTGCCGCTCCATGCCTGCGAGCATTATTATCTGGTCACCGAGCCGATCCCGGACCTGCCCGCCGACCTGCCGGTGCTACGCTCTTACTGCGACGGCACCTATTGGAAAGAGGACGCAGGCAAGCTGCTGTTCGGTTTCGCCCATTTCCAGGCTAAACCCTGGGCGACCGGCGGCATCCCCGAGAGTTTCGAATTCGACAGCCTGCCCTTTGTCGAGGATGACGTGATGGAGGTGCTGGACCTGGCCATGAACCGCGTGCCCATCCTGCAAGAGACGGGCATTCGCACCTTCTTCAACGGACCTGAAAGCTATTCCCATGATGGCCGCTTCACCCTGGGTGAGGCGCCCGATCTCAAGGGGTACTTCGTGCTGGCCGGGGTCAATTCCACCGGTATCCAATCTGGATCAGGCGCGGGCAAGGCGCTCGCCGATTGGATCATGGCAGGCCACCCGACGATGGACCTGTCCGAGATGGACCCCGCCCGGATAGAGGAGTGGCAAGCCCGCGATCCCTATCTGCGCGAACGCTGTCCTGAAACGCTGGTGCTGACTTACGCGATGCACTGGCCGGGGCGGCAACGGGAAAGCGCACGAGGTTTGCGGCGTACACCATTCTACCACGCGATGAAGGCCCGTGGTGCGGCCTATGCCGAAGCGCAGGGCTGGGAACGCCCGGGTTGGTTCGCGCCCGACGGGGACACACCCACCTACGATCATTCCTTCCACCGTCCAAGCTGGTTCGAACATATGCTGGCCGAACAGCGCACCGTGCGCGAGGCGGCAGGGCTGATCGACTATTCCATGTTGGGAAAACTGATGGTCGAGGGACGCGACGCGGAACGCTTTCTGCAACGCGCTTGCACCAATGACATGGCGCTGCCCTTGGGCAAGGTGGCTTACACGTTGATGCTGAATGACCGGGGCGGGATTGAAAGCGACGTGACCGTCGCGCGGCACGGGCCAGAGAGTTTCATGGTCATGAGCGCGATATCGCACACACGGCGGGATCGCGCCTATCTGCAAGGGCTTGTCGCGCCCGATGAGGATGTGCGTTTCACTGATGCAACGACGGCCTACGCGGTGCTATCTCTCTGCGGTCCGAAGTCGCGGAATATCCTTACTGCCGTCTGTGACTCGGACCTTAGCAACAGTGCCTTTCCTTTCAATACCCTGCAACACTTTCATATCGGCCACGCCCCCGTTTTTGCCCAACGGTTGTCCTATACCGGGGAACTCGGATGGGAGATTTTCATCACTCCCGATTTTGCCGAGCATGTCTTCGATTGCCTGATGGACGCCGGTGCGGCGCACGGCCTGCAGTTAGTTGGTGGCGAAGCGTTGAACGCCCTGCGCATCGGAGCGGGTTTCGTGCATTGGGGCCACGATTTGGCCTATACGGACGCGCCGCACCAGGTGGGCCTTGGATTTGTGTGCAAGACGGACAAGCCGGTGCCTTTTATCGGACGGGATGCCTTTCTCGAACGGAAGGCTGCTGGAAAGGGTGCGTTCCTGTGTTCGCTCCGGTTGGATGATCCGGACGCGCTATTGCACCACAACGAACCCGTTCTCAGAGACGATGAGATCGTCGGTTTTGTCACCAGCGGCGCTTATAGCGCCGAGGCGCGTTCGGCTATCGGGCTCTGTGTGATCTCTCCACCCAACGGTGGCACGCGCAGCACTCTATTGGCCGGGACTTACGCTGTTCTGGTTGAAGGACGAAAAATCCGGGCAGAGATCGGACTGAAACCCATCAACAGATGGACCACCATAGACTAGTGCGCTGGCTGATCCTCTCGCCGAGAGGCGCCAACTTGGCGTGACCTAGGAGGCAGCGCAATTGTCCTTGATGAGATTGGTTATAGTCTGTCTGACAGATCCTGGCGGGGGTCCAGACCAGCAACGCGCCGCACTTCGTCGACCAGGATATCGGAGAAAGCACGGGCCAGGCGTGAGACCGGGGTGTGTGCCGGTGTCAGCACCGCGATGCGATAAACGATCGACGGGCGGAACGGAATGAACACGATGCGCGGCTGGTTGAGTTCGGATTGCTTGTAGTAGTAGACACTCATCGGGCTGACGATCGCCCAGGCAAGCCCATCCTCGACAAATGCGAATTGCGAGGCCGCGTTTTGCATCTCGAAACGAATGGTGAGGTCCAGGCGTTCGCGGACAAAGGCGTTCTCGACCTGGCGGCGAATGAAATGGCCGTCGATAAAGGTTGTCATCGGCAACCCCACCAGATCATGTGGCGTCAGGATCTGTTGGCGTGCCAGATCGCTGTCCGCAGCCACGGCGCAAAGACAGTCCATGCTGGTCTCGACCTCGGTTACCAGTGGTGAATGTGTCGTCGCTTCGGCGATTCCGACATCGAATTGCTGCGATGCCAGCCGTTCATAGACACGTTCCGAGGACTGGCTGACAAGCGAGACCGAGACATTTCCCCGGTCTTTGACGAAACTCGAAATCAGTCTGGGTAGCATGATAGTACTGAACACTGGCAGGCAGGCGATGTTCAGATGACCCTCCTGCAAACGCCCCACGGCCCGCATGTTGTGCGAAAGCTTGCCCAGATCGTCGAGGATCGTAGCGGATTGGTCCAGTAGGTAATGGGCCTCGGGAACCGGGTGCAACCGTCCCTTCCGTCGCTCGAACAACGGGTATCCGACCGAGCTTTCCAGCCCTGCGATCAGCGCGCTGACTGCTGGCTGTGTCCGACCCATGTTGCGCGCTGCTTCGGTCACCGAACCGGTCAGCATGACCTCGCGGAACGCTTCAAGCTGCCTCAGCTTCATTTGTTGCCCTTTGACTGGTTTAGAAGGCTCTCTATCCCATAAGAAAAATCGATCATATCAAAAAAATTTACAATTTGTGCTAATCGGCTGAACCGGTCACTCTTTGCGGCAGGGCCCTGTAGAAGGCGCCGGATTGTTGGCTTGCTCCTGACACCCAAGTCCTGTTCCTGCCGACGACGACCAAAACCGTGTAAATAACCACCAACGGAGAGTGACACATGAAATTGCGACACAAACTGATTGCGGCGACCGCAGGTCTGTTGCTGGCGGCTGGCGCCGCGACTGCGCAGGACATGAAATTCTGGCGTATCGGTACCGGCGGGGCCGGCGGCACCTATTTCCCGATCGGGGGCCTGATCGCCAACGCAATCTCGAACCCGCCGGGCGCGCGGGCTTGTGAAGATGGCGGCACCTGTGGCGTGCCCGGTCTGGTGGCAATCGCAGTGTCGACCAATGCGTCGGTGGCCAATGTCAACGCCATTCACGCAGGCCAGCTCGATGCCGGTCTGGCAGGCGCGCAAAGCGTGGTGCAGGGCTATAAGGGCGAAGGCAAGTTCGACGGCGTGCCCAAGGACAAGATCCGCGTCATTGCCAACCTCTATCCCGAGGATATGCACCTGGTTCTGGCCAAGGGTACCAGCATCGACGACCTCAAGGGGCTCGAAGGCATGCGCGTCGGCGTGGCGGCGGCCGGGTCCGGCACACAGGTATCGGTGCGGATGATCCTCAAGCATTACGGGATCACCGTCGAGGAGCACGAACTGAGCCTTGGGCAAAGCGCACAGCGCCTGGCCGATGGTCAGCTGGATGCGTTCTTCTATGCCGGCGGCACGCCCTTTGCAGCGTTGATCCAGTTGGGGTCGACCAAGGGTTTCGAGCTATACTCCTTCTCGGATGACGAGCGGGACGCGATCAACGGCATCATCCCCTATTATGTGCACAGCAACATCGCGGGCGGCGTCTATGAGAACATCACCGCCGATACCGCCACGGTTGCCGTGAATGCCCAGCTGATCACCTCGGTCGATCAGGACGAGGACCTGGTTTACGAGATCACCAAGGCGCTCTGGAGCGACAAGACCCGCGGCCTGCTGGACAAGGGCCATGCCAAGGGCAAGGCGATCCAGCTTGAATCCGCGCTGACCGGTGTTCTGATCCCGCTGCATCCCGGTGCCGAACGGTTCTACAAAGAGATCGGGATGATCAAGTAACCGACGCGCCCTGTCAAAACGGGCGCAGGGTTGCGCCCGTTTCCCTCACCGACCCCGAGGCGCCGCGCGCCTGCGGACGGGTAACCAACGCTTCACATCCGGAAAGACTGACATGGCGACCTTTGACGTTAACGAGGCCGAACAGCTTGAAAAGAAGTATGACAGCGCGCTTCAGACCCGAACGGTCGGTCCCTGGATCGTCAGGTTCGTCTTTCTGTTCTCGCTGGTGTTCGCGGCCTATCACTATGTCACCGCCGGGATCGGGGTGCCGGTCGATTACTGGCACATGGGTTTCCACATGGCCGGTGTCATCACCCTGATCTTTATCAGCTTTCCCATGTTCAAGCGCGACCGGAACCAACCGATGCGCCCGAATGCGTGGTACCGGTTCGGCAACGTGCCCTTGATCGACTGGATCTTCATCGTCGTCGGGATCACCACGTCGCTCTATATCGGGGTGACCTGGTACGGGGTCGACGTCACCGTTTTCGGCATCCATTTTCAGATGGTGGAGCAGGTGATGCGACAGGGGGACCCCTGGCTGATCGACGTCGTCTTTGGCACCGCGCTGATCGTGGTTCTGCTCGAAGCGGTCCGGCGCACCTTGGGCATGGTCGTTCCGATCATCATCCTGCTGTTCACCGGCTACGCGGTTTTCGGCCAGTACATCCCGATCCAGACCATCATGCATCCGGGCATCAACTGGTCGCAGTATATCAACAACATGTATTTCCCGTCCGAAGGCATCTATGGCGTGACGCTGTGGATCGTCTCGACGGTTGTGTTCCATTTCGTCCTCTTTGGCGTGCTCGCGCAGCGGATGGGGCTGGGGCAACTGTTCGTCGACATGGCCACCGTGGTCGCCGGCCGCTACACTGGCGGGTTGGCCAAGGTCAGCGTCGTTTCCTCGGCCTTCTTCGGCACCATTTCGGGATCGTCCATCGCCAACACGGTGTCGACCGGTTCACTGACCATCCCGAACATGAAACGGATGGGCTATCCCGGTCACCTGGCGGGTGGGGTCGAGGCGGCCTCGAGCGCGGGCGGACAGATCACGCCGCCGATCATGGGGGCTGCGGCCTTTATCATGGCCGAGTTTCTCGAGGTGCCCTATACCACCATCGTGCTGGCCGCCGCGATCCCGGCAGCGATGCATTATATCGGCGTGCTCTGCATCGTGCATTTCCAGGCCAAGCGCATGGGGCTGAAAGGCGTGCCCGAGGCCGAGATCCCGCAGCTTTGGCAGGTGATCAAGCGCGGCTGGCCCGCCTCGATCCCTCTATTCGTCCTGATCTATGTGCTGTTCAGCGGCTACTCGCCCCATATGGCGGCGTTCTGGGGGATCACCTCGGCCCTGGTGGTGGGCTTTCTCAACCCGATGCACAGGATGACCATCCGCGACGTGATGGACGGCGCGGTGCTGGGGACCAAATACGCGCTTGCCGTGGGTGCCGTCGTGGCCGCCATCGGCATCGTTGTCGGCGTGGTCAATTCCACCGGGCTGGGTTTCCGGCTCGGCTTCATGGTGGCCAATGGCGCCCTGTCTCTGGCCGAAACCGTGCACGGGCTGATCAGCTGGATCCCGATGCTCGAGATCTCGATCCCCAGCCTGACATTGTTCATCTCTTTGGTGCTGATCGCGATCACCTGCATCCTGATGGGCGCGGGCCTGCCGACCACGGCGCTTTACATCATGCTGGCGACGGTCGCGCAGCCGGCGCTGGCCAACCTCGGTGTTCCGCCGCTCGCCTCGCATCTCTTTGTCCTCTATTACGGCGTGATTTCGGAAATCACACCGCCGGTCTGTGCCTCGGCCTATGCCGCGGCGGGTATCGCGGGGGCCGATCCGTTCAAGACAGGGCTATCGGCCTTCTCTCTGGGCATTGCCAAGCTGATGGTGCCGATGGTGTTCGTCTATTCACCCGCGATGCTGATCGTGCTCGAAGAGTACTTCACCTGGGCCGAGTTCCTGCAAACCGTCCTGACCTGTGGTCTGGGCGTGGTGATGATGGCAACCGCCGTCAGCGGCTTCTTCATCGCACCGATGCCGAAACCCCTTCGCTGGGTGATCGCCCTTGCTGCCCTGTTCATGGTCACGCCCGGGTCAAAGAGCGACCTGTTCGCGATGATGGTGGCGCTGCCGGTATTGCTCCAGCAAGTCTATGCCAGCAAACGGGTACAGGTTGCGTAATGCAGGGCGCCGCGCGAGGCTCTGTTCACGTTCTGGGGGCGGGCATCGTCGGTATCTGCACCGCGCTGTCCCTGCTGGAAAAGGGGTTCGATGTCGAACTGATCGACAGAAACGATCCCGCCAGCGGGGCCAGCCATGGCAATGCCGGGGTGATTTCACCATGGAGTTGCGTCCCGCAGTCGATGCCGGGCCTCTGGAAGCAAGTGCCGGGATGGCTGATCGACCGCGAGGGGCCGCTGTCGGTCAGACTGTCCCACGCGCCGCGCATGTTGCCCTGGCTGCTGCGGTTCCTGCGCGCGGGGGGTGCTGATCGACTGCCCGCGATTGCCGATGCGATGAACGCGCTCAATCGTCCCAATGTCGAACTCTACCGCCAGCACCTGAAAGGGACAGGGCAGGAGGGGCTCTTGCGGGACGCGGCCTATGTGCATGTCTTTCGCAACCCCGCAAACGCGGATCTCGATGCGCTTGGCTGGCGGATGCGGCTTGACCGGGGGGTGCCGCTGGAGCGGATCGACGGCAATACGCTGCGCGAGATCGAACCAGAGATCGCGCCCGACTACAGGGCGGCGATCGTGATCCGCGATCAGGCCCGCGCCACCGATCCCGGCGCCCTGGGCCGGGCGCTGATGGACAAGGCCCTGCGCATGGGCGCCCGGTTTCGCCGGGCCGAGCTTCGCGGTCTGCAACGCGACGGGAGCGAATGGCGGATCGACACAACCGGGGGCACGCTCACAAGCGCTTGCACCGTTGTCGCCATGGGAGCATGGTCAGCACGGCTCTTGGCGCCGCTCGGACTGACACTGCCGCTTGAGGCGGAGCGGGGCTATCACCTGATGTTTGCCAACCCGGGGATCGCGGTGAACAATTCGGTCATGGATGTCGAAGGCAAGTTTGTCGCCAGTTCCATGCGCGACGGGTTGCGTTGTGCCGGAACCGCCGAGTTCGCGGGACTGGACGCTCCGCCCGATTATCGCCGCGCCGAGGTATTCCGGCGTATGGCCAAACGGCTGTTCCCAAGGCTCGATACCGAAACCGTCACCCCCTGGATGGGGGTGCGGCCCTCCTTTCCCGACAGCCTGCCCGCGATCGGGGCGGTGCCGGGCGCGGCGGGCCTCTTCGTGGCCTTCGGGCATTGCCATTACGGGTTGGGCATGGCGCCCAATACCGGGCGCATCCTTGCCGGGCTGATCGCGGGCGAGCCACTGAACCTCGATCTTGCGCCCTACGCTATCGGCAGGTTCGCATGACCAGCGCCGACGCCATCGTGATCGGCGGCGGGCTGGTCGGGGCCGCGATTGCCTTTGGCCTGCAACGCCGCGGGGTCAGGGCCCTGATGCTGGACGAGGGCGATGTCGCCTTTCGCGCGGCGCGTGGCAACTTCGGGCTGGTCTGGGTGCAGTCCAAGGGGGTCGAGATGCCACCCTATGCCCAGTGGACCTGGCAATCGGCGCAGGGCTGGGAACAGCTGGCGAGCGAATTGACCGATCTGACCGGTCTGCGCCTCGATTATCGGCGGCCCGGCGGGATCGAGATCTTTCTCTCCGATGACGAGATGACCGAAAAGGCCGAGCGGATGGAGCTGTTGTGCCGCCACGCCCCGCATGTGGATTATCGGATACTGGAACGCCGCGCGCTGGGAAACATGGTGCCCGGCCTCGGCCCCGATGTGGTGGGGGGCTGCTATTCCTCGACCGACGGACATGTCAATCCGCTGGCCCTGTTGCGGGCGTTGCACGCAGGTTTCCAGTTGCTGGGCGGCACGAACAGAAGTGGCGAGAAGGTGCTGGAAATCCAGCAGCGGTCGCATGGGTTTCAGGTCAGAACCGCCAGCCAGAGCTTCGATTGCGAACAGGTTGTCGTCGCCTGCGGCCTCGGCACGCCGGCCCTGGCGCAACAGGTCGGGTTGCAGGTTCCGGTCCGCCCACAGCGTGGCCAGAACCTGATTACCGAGCGTATGCGCCCGTTCCTCGACCTGCCCCTGTCCGGCATCCGGCAGACCGCCGAAGGCAGCGTGCAACTGGGAGAGAGCAAGGAAGAGGTGGGGTTCGACGATGGCACAACCGCCGCCTGCCAGGCGCGGATCGCGTCACGTGCGGTGCAAACATTCCCGCATCTGCGCCACGCCCGGATCGTCCGCGCCTGGGGCGCGTTACGGGTGATGTCGCCGGATGGCGCACCGATCTATGCCCGCTCGGAAACCTGTCCTGGCGCCTATGCCGCCACCTGTCACAGCGGCGTCACCCTTGCCGCCGCCCATATCCAGAGCCTTGCCGCCGCGATTGCCAAGGGCGGGCTTCCGAGCGAAACCAGCGGCCTTGGCCCGGAAAGGTTTGAGCATGTCCCGAGTGTTTGAGGTCACGGGCGCGCCTGTCCGCATCCATTTCGAAGGCACCGTGATCGAGGCACAGCCCGGAGACACCGTTGCGGCGGCGCTGCTTGGCGCCGGGATCCGGCAGTTCCGCACCACCGCCCTGTCCGATACACCGCGCGGGCCGCTCTGCATGATGGGGGTATGTTTCGACTGCCTGGTCGAGATCGACGGCAAGGGCAATCAGCAGGCCTGCATGCACGAGGTGCGCGACGGAATGCGGGTGTCCCGTCAGAAAGGGGCCTTTGACGTGACCTCGGCATTGTCCTTTGACCCGGAGGAGGACACATGAACGAGCAGCACGATATCGTCGTCATCGGCGCCGGCCCCGCGGGCATGGCCGCCGCGACACTGGCCAGCCATCACGGCGCCTCGGTTCTCGTGCTGGACGAGCAACCCCGGCCCGGCGGTCAGATCTATCGCGCCGTCGAGCGGCGCCGCGAGGACGGCGCCGCGATCCTGGGGGCAGAGTATCTCGATGGCGCAGGCCTGGTCGACCGGTTCCGGGCCAGCACCGCCCGCTATGTTCCCGGCGCGACCGTCTGGCAGGTCGACGCTAGCGGCGAGATTGGCGTAACGATAGGCGATCGCGCACAACTGCTTCGGGCAGATCAGATCATCCTTGCCAGCGGCGCGCAGGAGCGCCCCTTTCCCGTGCCGGGCTGGACCCTGCCGGGGGTGATGAACGCGGGCGCCGCGCAGATCCTGCTCAAGACATCGGGCATCGCCATGCCGGTGCCGGTCTTCGTCGGCACCGGGCCGCTTCTCTACCTCGTCGCGCATCAGTACCTGCGCGCCGGGGTCAAGGTGGCGGGCCTGCTCGACACCACGCCGCGAGGGAACTACACCCGCGCGCTGCCTCATCTGCCCGGAACGATGCGCCACGCGGCCAGCCTGTGGAAAGGCTGGCGCTGGCAACGGGAGATCCGTGCCTCTGGGATCCCGGTAATGAGCGGGGTCGAGGATATCCGGATCGTTGGGGCAGGGGCCGCAGAGGCGGTGGAATATTGCAAGTCGGGCCGCTGGAGTCGCGTGCCCGCCGAGACGGTACTGCTGCATCAGGGTGTGGTCCCCAATGTCAATCTGGCGATGGCTGCCGGATGTCGGCACGACTGGCATCCCGAACAGGCCTGCTGGCATGCGCGCGTTGATGATTGGGGCACGTCCAGCCATCCAAACATTGCCGTCGCCGGTGACGGCGCCGGGATCGCGGGCGCTGTGGCCGCCGAAGCAGGTGGGCAGATCGCGGCGCTTGGCGCCTTGCACCGGTTGGGCAGGATCACGACCGAACAGCGCGACAGCCTTGCCGTGCGCATGCGCCGGGCCTTGGATCATCAGGCCGGATTGAGGCGCTTTCTCGATACACTCTATCGCCCGGCGGACCGCTTTCGCATCCCGCCCGGTGACGACACCATCGTTTGCCGCTGCGAAGAGGTGTCCGCCGCCCAGATCCGCGAGGCGGTCGCGCTGGGTTGCAGGGGCCCCAACCAGCTCAAGAGTTTTACCCGCGCTGGCATGGGTCCGTGTCAGGGGCGGTTCTGCGGCTTGACGGTGACAGAGGTAATCGCCGCCGAACGGGGATGCGCCATAACCGATGTCGGCGCCGCGCGCCTGCGCGCGCCGGTCAAGCCTCTGGAGCTTGGGCAGTTGGCGGCGCTCGACGAGGCGGAGTGACGAAGATGGTCCGGGCGACCGTAAAGGCCGATGCCGTGGTCGTCGGCGCAGGATTGCACGGATTGTCGGCAGCGCTCTATCTTGCACGAGCCGGGATGCGCGTCGTTGTTGTCGAAAAGGATCACGCCGGGCGGCACGCCTCGGGCGTAAATGCCGGTGGCGTGCGGCGACTGGGTCGGGCGTTTCCGGAACTTCCGCTTGCCGAGGCCGCGTTGAAGTGTTGGCACCGGATCTCCGAGCTTGTAGACGATGATTGCGCTTTTGCCCCAGCTGCCCAGATCAAGGTGGCCGAGAGCGAGGATGAGCTTGCCGCGCTGCATGCACGTCGTGAGAGGCTCGTTTCCTGCGGGTTCAAGCATGAAGAGATCATTGGCGTCACCGCCTTGCGCGCGCTGCTTCCCGATGTCGCCCCGCACTGCCTGGGCGCGACAATTGTCCACGGCGACGGGCATGCCGACCCGTTCCGGACGGTGCGCGCGTTTGCCCGCAAGGCGTGCGCGCTCGGGGCGGACCTTGTGGAGGGAAGCAAAGTTACTGGCGTTAGCCGCGCCAACGGCATCTGGACCGTGCAAAGCACCGGCCCTGTCTTTGCCGCCCCTTTGCTCATCAACGCTGCAGGGGCATGGGGCGGAGACCTGGCCGCGATGATGGGCGATCACGCGCCGGTCAGGGCATCGGCCCTAATGCTCATGATCACCGAAAGGCTGCAACCTTTCCTGTCGCCTGTCGTGGGCGCACAGGGGCGGGCGCTGAGCTTCAAGCAGTTCGGCAATGGCACGGTTTTGATCGGGGGCGCCTATCAGGGGCGCGCCAATCCCGAAACTGGCACCACGGCCCTCGATATGCGCCAACTTGCCCGCAATGCAGCGGCAGCGGCGGCAATATTCCCCTGCATGGCAGGCGTGCGGGTGTTGCGCGGCTGGGCCGGGATCGAGGGGATCACGCCCGACCGGCTGCCGGTGATCGGCCCGGCCACACTTGGCGGGGGCTATCATCTGTTCGGCTTCTCGGCCCATGGCTTTGCGCTTGCACCGATCACAGGCCGGATCATCGCTGACCTGATCCTGAACGGAGTGTCGGATCTGCCAATCTCCGAATTCAACGTTCTGCGTTTCAGAACTTTCGGTTCTACGGTGCTGCGTTGAACGAAGTCGGCGCTGCCGATCTACTTGAACCGAGCGGCTCGATGAACAATCGGGCGGGCAACTCGCTGCTGGGGTTCCTACGATGGAAGCGCGCGATGCAGCATTTTCGGATCATGTGAAGCTTGCAGCAATTCGCATCCGTACACACTGCTTCATTCATCCACTACAGCCCGCAGCCAACCCCTAATCTCGAGCCAAGTTCAAGCTGAACCGCGCCGCTGCTCTCGCCAAGCGGTGCCAACCCTGCGTGACCTAAAAGGCAGCGCAACACCCCTTGGCGACGCTGATTGGGATCTGTCTGACTGCGCTTTGCGCAGGATGGAGTGACGCAGATAAAGGTCGCGTCCTTTCCGATCAAATAGTTAACATTCTGGAAGCAGAATGTGTTTATGGCCCAAGAGCGCCCGATGCTCTGAACTTAGACGCTGCAACAGGCAAGTCATAAAGATAACTTTGGAAATGGAGCTAAGCTATGGCAACACCGATCAATCCCGGCGAAGTTCAGGATTTTGACCAGCAGAGGTGGTTCGGTTTGTTTGAACAGGTTTCGGGCGTTCTGTAGGTGTTTTTCCGCCTGGGTTACGCCGCTGCCGCATCAGGTATTGGCTTGTTGAAGTAGGCCTGATCGGGGGTTCTCCCGTCAAGCGATGAGTGCGGTCGACGGCTGTTGTAG